>NZ_JFCA01000020.1 GCF_000612585.1 Pseudomonas sp. CHM02 | reverse complement strand
GTGCATGATCAGTTACCTCCTGATCATGCGTATTAACCTGTAAACCATGTCCCCGGTTAGATATGTAAACGATGTCCCCGGTTTGTACCGGGGCAAGCCCGCTCACCACAGGAACCTTCGGCTTCTACAGGGCTCACTTACTAGGTCGCCCTGTTTCGTCGCCGAAAGGACTCCGCATGACTTCAGCCCCGCCAACGACCCTCCCGCACGGCCCCGTCACCCGCGAACTCAGTCTGCGCGCCGTCATCACCGGCAGTGTCCTCGGCATCCTGCTCACACCGTCCAATGTCTACGCCGGGTTGAAAATCGGTTGGTCGTTCAACATGTCGATCATCGCGCTGTTGATCGGCTATGCCATCTTTCAAGGAGTGGCCAAGCGTTCCACCGACCACCTGCCGTGGACCTTGCATGAAAGCAACATCAACCAGACCGTCGCCTCGGCCGCCGCTTCAATCATTTCCGGCGGACTGGTAGCGCCGATCCCGGCCTATACCTTGCTGACGGGCAACCAGTTGGACGCTGTCCCCATGATTGCCTGGGTGTTCTCGGTGAGTTTCCTGGGCATCTGGATCGCCTGGTATCTACGGCCCTCGTTGCTGAATGACAAGGCGCTGAAATTCCCCGAGGGTATGGCCACCCTGGAAACCTTGCTGCACATCTACAACCATGGGCGCGAAGCCGCGACGCGCTTGAAGGTGCTGCTCAGCGCCGCGTTGCTCTCCGGGCTGGTCAAGTGGGTCGATACTTTTATGTGGGCCTTCCCGCGCTGGTCGCCCAGCGCTCAGTTGGAGCGCCTGACCTTCACCGCCGACCCTTCGCTGTTGCTGGTGGGCTTCGGCGGTATCATCGGCATTCGCGTGGGCCTGACCCTGCTGCTCGGCGCCTTGCTCGCGTGGGGTGGCCTGGGCCCCTGGTTGTTGGCACAACATCTGGTGAGCTTGCCCGCGGACAGCAGCGGCCCGCAGTTCGCGGCGCTGGTGGAGTGGTTGCTGTGGCCGGGCGTGAGCCTGATGGTGTGCTCCACCCTGGCGTCGCTGGCGATTCGTTTGTGGGCGCTGTACCGGTCAACCCAATCCAGTGGTGGCTCGACCTGGACGGTGCCCAAGCCCGGGCCGGTCGCCGGTTTCGCGCTGTCGATCGTGCTGGTGGTGAGCCTGCAGGCGCTGCTGTTCGGCATCAACCTGTGGATGGCGTTGCTGACCATCCCATTGGCGATCTGCCTGGCCGCCGTCGCCGCGCGCGTGGTGGGCGCCACCGGCATTCCGCCCATCGGCGCCATCGGGCAACTGTCCCAACTGAGCTTCGGCATTGTTGCGCCGGGGCAAGTGCCGATCAACCTGATGAGCGCCAATACCGCCGGCGGCTCGGCCGGGCAGTGCACGGACCTGATGAATGACTTCAAAGTGGGCAAGGCCATTGGCGCCACGCCGCACAAGCAAGTGATCGCGCAGATCCTGGGGATCTTCATCGGCAGCATCGTCGGTGTGTTCGCCTACCTGGCACTGATCCCCGACCCGCAATCCATGCTGCTCACCGAAGAGTGGCCGGCGCCGGCAGTCGCCACCTGGAAAGCCGTGGCGCAAACCCTGACCCATGGGCTGGATTCATTGTCGACCAGCATCCGCTGGGCAATTGCCATCGGCGGCCTGGTCGGCGTGCTGCTGGGCATTCTCGACAGTACCTTGCCTGCCCATCGTGCGCGGTACCTGCCAAGTGCCGCCGCCTTGGGCCTGGCCTTTGTACTGCCGGCCTCGGTCTCGCTGATGATGGCCCTGGGCGCGATCCTCACTTGGCTGGTGAGCTGCCGCTGGCCGCGCCTCACCGAACGCTTTGCGATTACCGCAGCCGCGGGGTTGATCGCGGGGGAGAGCATCACGGGCGTGGGGGCATCGTTGTGGGCGATGGTTGTGAATTAACACACGGCACTCCATCGCGACGGCGTAGTCTCTTTCATACATCCCACGTTTACCTGGCGGAGCACACCATGATCATCGTTCACCACCTCAACAACTCACGCTCGCAACGCATCCTGTGGTTGCTTGAAGAACTCGGCCTGCCCTACGAGATCAAGCGCTACCAGCGCGACCCGAAGACCAACCTCGCACCGCCGGAACTCAAGGCGATCAACCCGCTGGGCAAATCCCCGGTGATCGAAGACGGCGGCCTGGTCCTGATCGAGTCCGCCGCCATCATCGATTACCTGATCCGCCGCCACGGCCAGGGCCGCCTGCAACCGGACCCTGCCAGCGCCACCTACGACAAGTACGTGCAATGGCTGCACTTCGCCGAAGGCTCGGCCATGTTGCCGTTGATGCTCAACCTCTACGTCGGTCGCCTCGGTGATGCCGGTGCGCCGTTGCACCCGCGCATCGAATCGGAAGTCGCCAACTACCTGGGTTACCTCAACGACGTGCTGGGGCAGACGCCGTACCTGGTGGGCGATGAACTGAGCGGTGCGGATATCCAGATGAGTTTCATCGGCGAAATCGCCAAGGCCCAGGGTAAGCTGCAGGCCTACCCGAACCTGGCAGCCTGGGTGGCAAAATTCCAGGCGCGGCCTGCGTATCGCAAGGCGGTGGAGCAGGGTGGGGAGTATGCGTTTGCCAAGTGAAAGGCTTGGCAACGTCATGCTTTAGCGTTGTTGCAGGGCGACTTTCAGGCCCAGGCCCATAAACAGCGTGCCAATGATTTTGCCTTCCCAGCGGCGCAGCCTGGAAAACCCTTTGATCCCACGACTCAAGGGGCGGATAGCGAGCGCCAGCACGCTGGTGTACACCGCACTGAGCCCGGAAAAGATCAGGCCCAGCACCGCGAATTGCACCAGCGATGATCCGGATTCCGGGTGCACGAATTGCGGCAGGAAGGCCAGGAAGAAAATCGCGGTTTTCGGGTTGAACCGGGGCAAGCCCGCTCACCACAAAAAATGCGCTTTCAACCGCTAACCCCGTCGAAACGCTGCAACGAAAACGACGACAGGTCCAGCTCGCTCGTGCCCCGTATGCACCACTGCGCAAACGCCTCACCCAGTGCCGCCGAATGCTTGAAGCCATGCCCCGAACACGGCGACACCACCAGGGTGTGCTGCAACGTAGGGTGCGTGTCGATAATGAAATGGTGGTCTGGCGTCACGGTGTAGGCGCACACCGCCGACTTGACCACCTTGGCCGTCAGCCCGGCGATACGCCCCTGCACCTGTTGCGCGTACATTTCTCGCTCCTGTGCCGGCGAGACCGTGCGGTCCAGTGTCTCCGGCGTGGAGGCGGTGTGGTACTGCGCCGTGGCCACCTTCAGGCAGCCCTCGCCGGGCAGCGCGGGGAAACCGTAATGGGTATGACCTTCGCCCGGGCCATGGGTGAAGATGAACGTGGGCGATACGCCTTCCAGCTCTGCCCCCGGTTCCAGTTCGAACCAGAACAGCTGTTGGCGATACACCTTGAGCAGTTGATCAAACGGCGCCCCCAGCAGCCCGCCCGCCCAATTGCCGGCACTCACCACCAGCTTGTCCGCCTGCAAGGTGCGCTGGTCGGTGGTCACCGTCACACCGTGCTCATCCGAGCTGATGTGGGTTACGGTCTCACCCTTGTACAGCGTCGCGCCTTGTTGTTCGGCCAGGCGCAGTTGCACCTCGATGCAACGCTCGGGCCGCACGAAACCGCCGCCGGGCTCGTAGTAACCGATGGCGCTGTCAGCCACCTGGGCAAATTGGGGAAAACGCTGGCGAATCTGCGTGGCGTCCAACACTTCGTGTTCGATGCCGTGGGTTTGCGCCAGGCCAATGGTGCGCAAGGTGAAGTCGGTTGCATCGCTGGGGTCGAAGTCCTCGCGGGAGGTCAGCACCAGCAACCCCGACTGCTCGAACAACGCCTCCCCCGACAGTGCCTCCAGCTCTCGCCAGATCCGGTGCGAATTGCGCACGATGGGCACGTACTGCGCGCCTTCACCCACCGACAGCCGCGTGATCCGTGTGTCGCCATGGCTGGAGCCAAACGTGTGGGGCGGGTGATGACGGTCGATGCCGGCGACCTTTACACCGGCTTTCGCCAGTTGGTACACGGTGGCGGCGCCCATGGCACCCAGGCCGATGACCAGCGATTCATATCGTTCCAAGGTTGATACTCGCGTGAGAGGCTTAGTTGGGAAGCGACACGTTAGCGCACCACGTCGACTGCCGTGAATTCATTCACATAGTGCGTCTGGCTCGACGTCGACTCCAACGTCAACGCGACGCCCAGGTCCTCGATAAAGGCGCGACTGGACGTATAGTCGTCCTGCTCGCAGGCCAGCCGAATAGCATCCCCCGTCAACGAAGCAAACACCTGGCTGGCCGGGAAGCGCTCGCCCACCGTGCAGGTCAGCGTCGTTTCGGTGGGTTTGTCGGTGGGCTTGAAGGGCACATAGGCCATTTTCAGGTGGGCACTCAGGGTCTGGCCTGGGGTCCAGTGGGTGGGGATCTTCAGTTCGGCGTCGCGGGTTTGCAGGACCTGGCCTTCGCCCACGCCGTTCATTTTCGACTTCAGCTGGATCAGGTCCGCCAACATCAGGCGATCCACATTGAAGGCGCGGCCGTAGGCTTCGTTCTTCACCAGCAAACCGCCCTCGGTCTTGAACGTGACCGTTATCGGCGCGTCCTTGCCATCGCCATTCTTGGACAGGTACGAGTAGCTCAACGTCTTGAACCGGGGCCGCAACAGCGGCGCGTCGAGGCGCTGGAGCACGTTGGGCGGTACGGCGACGTCGCCGAGACTGGTTTCGACCACCGTGCGCGGGTAGTCAACCGGCGCAATGTCAGGCCGCAACAGCGCCAGCAGCCCGGCGTTGACGCCACCCTGCACCGAGCAACTCACGCGCGATTGCGTGCCGAGCTTGCCTTCCGGCTCCACGATCAGCACCCGCTCCACGTTGCGCAGGCCAGGCGCCTTGCCCGGCATGGGCTTGATCCCCTGCCAAGCGTTGCCGACCTTCAGCTCGCTGCGCGTGTATTCGCCGTCGCCTTTTTGCAGCGCCCCAGGCTGGTCGAGCAGTGCCGCGAAGCGCTTGGCCACCTCATCGACACCGCCATCGACAATAAAGCCCCAGTAATAGTAAAGGCCCAGCGGGCCGAGGTCGGCGACTTCATCGTTGTAAGACAGCAGCTTCAACCCGGCGATGGCCGGCGCGCTCACGGGCACTGCGTTGGCCTTGCGGTCGGTGCGTTCCCGCACCGCGATCCAGGAGAAGTCCTTTTCCTGCTTGAGCGGCGCATAGGCCTGCCAGGCGTCACGGTGGGTGTTCAGGCTGCTGAAGAAGCTGGCGTCACAGCGAGTGAAGGCCTTGAGCGTGTCGACCAGTGCGGCGTCGTCGGCGTGGACGAGGGAAGGCAGCAGTAAGGCTGAGGCGAGGACGACGGCGGACGCGGGCAACTTCATTGAGCGGGATTTCCGTATCGAGGCGGGAGGGTGGGCATTATCACGGAATTGAGCGACGGCCTCTAGCGGCGCGTCATTGATGATTTTTCAGAACGAGTGATTTGCCCGCAACCGCCTGTTTCTTGCCCCACGCACTGACTACCTTGCACGGGGATGACAAACGCTCATCCCCTGGCCCATTGCTGTCATTTGTTTGCCCAAGACCTGGCCGTCTAGAGTGGCCCGTGCGCTTCGCGCGTATCCCTTTTTCTTGGTAATCGCCTGCGAGCCGCAGGCGAGGGAGTTATTGATGTCCGACATCCTGGGCCAGCAATTCATCGACGGCCAGCGCAGCGCCCTTGGCCAGCAGCCCCTTCAGAGTATCGATGCCCGCAGCGGCCAGCCGCTGCCTTACGTGTTCCTTCAAGCCGATGAGCGTGAAGTGCAGCTCGCCGTGGAGGCAGCGACCCGCGCGTTTGCGCCGTTTCGCCAGCTGTCGCCGCTGCGTCGCAGTGAGTTCCTCGACGCGATTGCCGAGGAGATCGATGACCTGGGCGATGACTTCATTGCCTTGATCGGCCAGGAAACCGCGTTGCCGGAGGCGCGGATTCGTGGCGAGCGCAGCCGCACCACCGGGCAATTGCGCCTGTTCGCCCACGTGCTGCGTCGCGGCGACTTTCTCGGTGCGCGCATCGACCAGGCCTTGCCGCAGCGCCAGCCGCTGCCCCGCGTCGATCTGCGTCAGTACCGTATCGGCGTTGGCCCGGTGGCGGTGTTTGGCGCGAGCAATTTCCCCTTGGCGTTTTCCACCGCCGGCGGCGACACCGCCTCGGCGCTGGCCGCCGGTTGCCCTGTGGTGTTCAAGGCCCACAGCGGTCACATGGCCACCGCCGATCGTGTGGCCAGCGCCATTCTGCGGGCGGCTCAGCGCACGGGGATGCCATCCGGGGTGTTCAACATGATTTTCGGCGCCGGTGTTGGCCAGGCGCTGGTCAAGGCCGAGGGTATCAAGGCTGTGGGGTTCACCGGTTCGCTCAAGGGCGGCCGGGCGTTGTTCGATCTGGCGGCGGCACGTGCGCAGCCGATTCCGGTGTTCGCCGAGATGTCGAGCATCAACCCGGTGATCCTGCTGCCCGAAGCCTTGCAGCAGCGCGGCACCACCCTCGCTGCCGAGCTGAGCGCCTCGGTCAATCAGGGCGTGGGCCAGTTCTGCACCAGCCCCGGCCTGGTGATCGGTTTGCGCTCGCCCGAGTTCAGCGCCTTCATCGCCGAATTCGCCGCGACCATGGGCCAGGCAACGCCGCAGACCATGCTAAACGCTGGCACCTTGCGCAGCTACAGCCGTGGCCTGGCACATATTGCCGGCCATTCAGGCATCCGCCATCTGGCCGGCCAGGCGCAGGAAGGCAACCAGGCCCGACCGCAACTGTTCCAGGCCGATGTGAACCTGTTGCTGGACGGCGACCCGTTGCTGCAGGAAGAGATCTTCGGTCCGGCCACGGTGGTGGTGGAAGTCGCGGACGCGGCGCAACTGCTGGCGGTGCTGCACAGCCTGCACGGGCAACTCACCGCGACCCTGATCGCCGAGCCGACTGACCTGCAGCGCTTCGCCCCGGTATTGCCGGTGCTGGAAGACAAGGTCGGTCGGCTGCTGCTCAACGGTTACCCCACCGGTGTCGAAGTCAGCGACGCCATGGTCCATGGCGGCCCGTACCCGGCCACTTCCGATGCCCGTGGCACCTCCGTGGGCACCCTGGCCATCGATCGTTTCCTGCGGCCGGTCTGCTACCAGAACTACCCGGACGCATGCCTGCCCGAAGCGCTGCAAAACCGTAACCCCCTGGGTATCCAGCGCCTGGTCGATGGCCAGTGGAGCCGCTTGCCCCTGGGCTGAGGTCCCGCCCACGCGGCCCCAGGGCGGCGTGGGCTCTATCGTCAGTACACCGAGAGTGACCATGAATGAGCTGATCCCCTCCCTGGGCAGCATTGCTGCCCGCTTGCGTCTCAAGCAACTGCGCTTGTTGATCGCCCTCGATGATCGAGGCTCCCTGCACAAGGCCGCCGAGCAAATTGCGATTTCCCAGTCCGGTGCCACCAAGGCCCTGCATGAAGTCGAGTCGCTGCTCGGCATGCCGCTGTTCGAGCGCCAGCCGAAGGGGTTGGTGGCCAATGAGATGGGGCGTTGCATGATCCGTTACGCGCGGTTGATCTACAGCGACGTGGAGCACTTGCGCGAGGAGATGCTGAGCATCATGCAGGGCCAGGGCGGACGCTTGTCGGTGGGGGTGATCATGGGCGCGGTGCCGCTGCTGACCCGTGCGCTGACCGAGCTGCGCCTCAAGCAGCCGCAGCTGTCGGTGGAAATCGTCGAGAACACCAGCGCCACCCTGTTGAGCCTGCTCGATCAGGGCCGGCTCGACCTGGCGATCTGTCGCACCAGCGTGGCCCAGCGCTCGTCGGCGTATGACTGCATCGAATTGAGCGAGGAACCGCTGGCGGTGGTTGCCAGCCAGGAGCATCCGCTGGCCCGCGCCGAGTCGGTGGCGCTGACCCAGCTCAGTGATTACCGCTGGGTGGTCTACCCCAAGGACATGCCCATGCGCCAGGCGCTGGAGCGCGAGTTGCACGAGGCGGGGATGGAAGTGCCGCGCTACCCGCTGGAAACCTCGTCGACGTTCGCGACCATCCTGCTGGTGCAACAAGACCCGTCGCTGCTGGCGGTGATCCCGGCGGAAGTGGCGAATTTCTGCGAGCAGTTCGAACTGCTGGTGAAACTGCCGGTGTCGTTGCGGGCACTGATCGAGCCGTATGGTGTGATCAGCCGTGTGGGCGCCGACTTGTCGCCGGCGGCGAGTATGTTGATCGAAGCGTTGAACGGGCACCTGGTGGTCTAGCCCAACTCGTTATCCCTGTGGGGCGGGCAAGCCTGCTCCCACAGGAGATGAGTCGGTTACTTGATCACGATAGGATTCACCGGCGCACCACTGCCACCGACAATCTTCAACGGCGCCGCGGTGTAGAGGAATTGCCACTGCCCGTCTTCCGCGCAGTCCCTGGCCAGTTCATCGAGGATCACCACCTCGGTGAAGGCCACGCCGAGGTTGCGCATCAGCGCGTTGTGCAGTGGGATCAACACCCCGGACTGCGGGTCCACCGCGACCTCGTTGGCCATGGTGTCGGTGACCAGGTTGGGGATTTCCATCTGGTGGAACCATTCCACCAGCTCGCGGCTGAAGGTCAGGCCCGGCTCGGCGAAGTCCTGGTAGAACTCCTCCGGCTCGCGCTCGTAGAACGAGCCGATCCAGCCGGTGCGGATGATCAGGATGTCGCGTTTTTCAATCTCCACGCCCTGTGCCTTGGCGGCGGCCATCAGGTCCAGATGGTTGAAGGTCTCGCCCTTGTCCAGCACGCTTTTGCCACGGTGGCGGGCCATGTCGATCAGCACTGCACGCCCGACTACGCCACGTTCGGCGATCGGCAGGATGCTGGCCTTGTCCATGCCACCGATGGTGCTCATGGCGTCATAGCCGTTCCACAGCTTGTTGTCGTGCCAAACGTGGCCGAGGGCGTCGTATTGGGTCGAGCCCTGCAAGTGCATGAAGATCACATCGTCGGCGTATTCCACATGCCCGTCGAAGTGGGCCTTGCCGGCCAGGAAGTGGCCTTTGTCCAGCACGTTGACGCGCATCGACGGGCGCCGTCCGGGCCACAGGGGTTCACCCTTGGGATGGCCGATCTGCACCTGCAGGGTGAAGGTCTTGCCTTGGCGCACGCTGGCGATGCCGCGCAATATCTGCGCGCTTTGCAGGTAGTTGAGGGCGCCGACTTCATCGTCGGGCCCCCACTTGCCCCAGTTGCTGGGGAGGCCTTCGAGCAGGGCTTTGACGTCGGGTGCGTGATTGTTGTTGGAATTGTGATCGCACATGGAAATGTCCTTTATTTGATCGGTGAAAAATTCGCCGGAATCAGCAGTTTCGATTCCATTTTCTCCAGCATCGGGAAGGCGACGGGCACGAAGCCGTTCAGCCAGTCGGGGTCCTGGTAAAGCGCAGCGCGTTTCTCGATGCGCTCATCCAGGCTTGGGTAGGCCCAGATGTGGATCACCTGGTTCAGCTCGCCGATTTCGGTGTACCACCAGCCCACCAGCGTGGCGTAGCGCGAGATCACCGGCAGGCCGTTTTCCTCGAAGTGCTTGAGGTAGGTTTGCATCTTGCCGATCTGGACGGTGTAGGTACGCATTTCATAAAACATGGGCAGTCTCTCTTGCAGGGAAAGGGGAGGTCAGTGCACGCCGTGCCAGGCGTTGCTGATGATTCGCTCGATGTCGGCGGCGGTGGTCAGGCGTGGGTTGACCAGCACGTTGCCGCTGCGCATCGAGTCGCGGACCATCTGCGGCATGTAGTCGAGGTCCACGCCCAGTTCCTTGATGGTCGCGGGGATGCCGATGGCCTTGTTCAGTGCCATCACGTGCTCGGCGACTTTGTGCCCGGCCTGGTGCAGGTTCAGGCCGTCGACGTTCTCACCCATGGCCAGGGCGATATCGCGAAACAGCTCGGGGCAGGCGGCCAGGTTGAAGTCGATGACATAGGGCAGCAGGGTTGCGTTGGCGATGCCGTGGGGGATGTTGAACACGCCGCCGAAGGTGTGCGAGATGGCGTGGACGTTGCCCAGTTTCGATTGCGCGAACGCCACCCCGGCGAGGAACGAGGCCAGCAGCATCTGTTCCCGCGCATGCAGGTCGGAGCCGGTGAAGAACGCCTTGGGCAAGTGCGTGCAGATCATCTTGATCGCTTGCAGCGCCAGGGCCTGGCTGATCGGGTTGGCTTGCTTGGACACGTAGGATTCGATGGCGTGGGTCAGGGCGTCCATGCCGGTGGCGGCGGTGATCGACGCCGGCAGCTTGAGGGTCAGTTCCGCGTCGAGGATCGCCAGCTTGGGGAACAGCGCCGGGCTGATGATCACCGTCTTGAACAGGGTTTCGGTGTTGGTGAACACAGTCGACGCCGTGCATTCGCTGCCGGTGCCCGAGGTGGTGGGGATCGCGAAGATCGGCAGCGGCGGGTGCAGCAGTTTGTCGTAGCCTTCGTAGTCGAGAATATTGCCCGGGTTGGTCGCCATCGCCGCCACGCCCTTGGCGGTGTCGATGCTGCTGCCGCCGCCGACGCCGATCACCGCGTCACACTCATGTTCCTTGAGAAACGCCACCGCACGGTCGAGCACCAGGGTGGTGGGGTTGGGCTCAACGCCGGCGAACACTTCGTAGCCGATGGCGCTGTCGGCCAAGGATGCAAAAAAGCTCTCCAGCACGCCGGAATCGATCAGGCCCTGGTCGGTGACCACCAGCAGCTTGTTGCGCACATGGGGCTTGAGCAGCGTGCCGGACTGGCGCACCAGGCCGTTGCCGCTCTTGAGGGTGGTGGGGAAGTAAAACTGGAACGCGTGCATGGGCAACTCCGATTCTTATTTGTCTGGACTCGACCTGCGCTGGGTGGGGCAGAGCGGCAGGGAGGTGGAGTCACAGTAATAAGCGGCGCGGGGTGTCGATAATGAAAAGAGCTGATCCACCGATGAGCCATTGTCATCCCCCGGGTGGGGCGCGTGCGGTGGTAACGTAGCGGTTTCTCTGCCACGCATTGAGCAGGAGCAACGTCATGGATCTGGGTATTTCGGGACGCTGGGCCATCGTCTGTGCCGCCAGCAAGGGCTTGGGCCTGGGCTGTGCGCGGGCACTGGCGCAGGAAGGGGTGAACCTGGTGATCAACGCTCGTGGCGACGAGGCCTTGCAGGCCGCCGCCGGGCAATTGCGCGAGTTGGCGCCCGGCATAGACGTGCGTACCGTGGCCGGCGATATCAGCGACCCGGCCGTGCGCCGACAGGTACTCGCCGCCTGCCCGCAGGTGGACATCCTGGTGAACAACGCGGGCGGCCCGCCACCGGGGGATTTCCGCGATTGGCAGCGTGACGACTGGATCCGTGCCCTGGACGCCAACATGCTCACGCCCATCGAACTGATCAAGGCGTGCGTGGATGGCATGGCCGAACGCGGTTTTGGACGCGTGGTGAACATCACCTCCGGCGCGGTCAAGGCGCCGATCGATACCCTCGGCCTGTCCAACGGTGCGCGCAGCGGTCTCACCGGCTTCATCGCCGGGCTGGCGCGGCAGCCTCGGCTGGCCGGCAATAACGTGACCATCAACAACCTGTTGCCAGGGCCATTCGAGACCGAACGCCTGCACAAAACCTTGAGCGCGGCCGCCGACGCCAGCGGCACCCCGGTGGACACCCTCGCGGCGCAACGCCGCAAAAACGTACCGGCCCAGCGCTTCGGCCAGGCGGACGAATTCGGGGCCTACTGCGCGTTCCTGTGCAGCATCCACGCCGGGTTTGTCACCGGGCAAAACCTGCTGCTGGACGGCGGCAGCTACCCCGGCACGTTCTGATCGACGCGGGGGATGACGTGCGGTGATCCCCCTATCAGATCCCTTCATTATTCACTGCCCAGGCGCTTGATTAGAGTGAGGCCGCGTGACCCCACAACAATAAGAGCGGCCCCCATGAATAACCCGAGTGCAGAACAACTGCCCCTGGCAGCGCCCAACCGCGCCACCTCCCTGAGCCAACGCCCGACTACCGTGCGCTGGCGGATCTTCCTGATCATGCTGTTACTCACCGCGATCAACTACATCGACCGTGCGTCGTTGTCGGTGGCATTGCCGCTGATTTCCAGCGAGTTCCAGATCCCGCCGGCCCTTGAAGGCCTGATGCTCAGTGCGTTTTTCTGGTCCTACGCGTTGATGCAGATTCCCGGCGGCATGCTGCTGGATCGCTTCCAGACCCGCCGCGTGATCGTGATCGCCACCGTCGCCTGGGGCGCATTCCAAGCCCTGGCTGCCGGTGCGCATAACTGGATCACCCTGTTGATCACCCGCATGGGCCTGGGCGTCGCCGAGTCGCCGATCATGCCCGCCGGGGCCAAGCTCAACGGCGCCTGGCTGACGCCGAACGAGCGCGGGCGCGGCGCAGTGCTGGTGGATGGTGGCGCGCCGTTGGGCAGCGCATTTGGCGCGATCATCATCGCCGGGCTGATCGGCTGGTTCGACTCCTGGCGCATCGCCTTTGTGATCGCTGGCGTCGGCACCATGCTCGCCGGCGTGCTGGCGTGGAAATACATCCGCAACCACCCCAGCGAACACCCAGGGGTCAACGCCGCCGAACTGGCGCACATCACCGAAGCCAACGCTGCCGCCGTGCAACCGGGCGCGGTCACCAGCGTCAAGCTGCGCGAACTGCTCAAGGATCGCTCGGTACTGGCCATGTTCGCCGGCTATTGCTGCATCCTCAGCGTGTTCTACGGCCTGCTGACCTGGATGCCCAGCTACCTGCACCAGACTCATGGCCTGAACATCGCCAGCATGGGCGGCGCGACCTTCCTGATTTTCATGTGTGGTTTTGTCGGTGAACTGATCGGCGGCTACATCGGCGACAAATGGAAATCCAGCGGTGCTTCGCCGAACCTGGTGATGCGCAGCATGTTCTGCGGTTCGGCGCTGGTGGCGGCGTTGTGCATGCTCGCCACGGCGTATGCGGCGCAGGCCAACATGGCGATCGGCTTGCTCTGCGTGGCGATGTTCTTCATTCGCTGGTGCGGCATGTACTGGTGCATTCCGTCGATTCTCGGCGGCACCTCGAAAACCGGCGTACTGGCCGGTACCATGAATTTCTGCGGGAATATGGCCGGCGTCATCGTACCGATCCTGATCGGCTTGATCGTGCAGTTCACCGGTTCGTACTTCCTGGTGCTGATCTTCTTCGTGGTCATGGCGGTGTTGCTGGCGCTGTTCTCCAGCCTCATCGATTATCGCGAGCGGGGCCTGGCGTGATCCGGGCCGGTCAACCCTTTCGACAAGCGAGGTGCGGGTGAGCGTCGATATCGAGTGTGTGGTGGTCGGGGCCGGCGTGGTCGGCCTGGCAGTGGCGCGTGCCCTGGCCCAGGCCGGTCATGAGGTGCTGGTGGTGGAGGCGGGCGCGGGGATTGGCGTCGGGGTCAGCTCGCGCAACTCCGAGGTGATTCACGCCGGCCTCTACTACCCGGATGGGAGCCTCAAGGCGCAGCTGTGCGTCGAGGGCAAGCAACGGCTGTATGCCTATTGCGACAGTCACGGCGTGGAATACCAGCGCCTCGGCAAACTGATCGTCGCCACCGATGCGACCCAGGTCGAAGGCTTGCAGCGTTTGCTGGAGCAGGGCCGGCGCAACGGCGTGGATGACCTGCAATGGCTCGATGCCGCCCAGGCGCGAGCGCTGGAGCCGGCGTTGTCGTGCGTCGCCGCGCTGTGGTCGCCGTCCACCGGCATCATTGACTCCCACGGCTTGATGCTGGCCCTGCTGGGTGACGCCGAGGCAGCGGGGGCGACGCTGGTACTGCGCACGCCGCTGCTCGCGGCGCGGGTGATCGAGGCCGGCTTCAGTCTGGACATGGGCGGCGCCGAGCCGATGAGCCTGACCTGCCGGCGCCTGATCAACTGCGCCGGGTTGTCGGCGGTCGACGTTGCCCAGCGCATCGTCGGCCTCGACCCAGCCCATGTGCCCAACGCCTATCTATGCAAAGGCAGCTATTTCAGCCTGAGCGCCCGCGCACCCTTTCGGCACCTGGTGTACCCCGCGCCAGAGCGCGCCGGCCTGGGCGTGCACATGACCCTCGACCTCGGCGGCCAGGCGCGCTTCGGCCCGGACGTGGAATGGGTAGACCGCATCGACTACCCAGTCGACCCGCGGCGCGGCGACAGTTTCTACGCCGCCGTGCGGCGCTACTGGCCCGACCTGCCCGACGCCAGCCTGCAACCGGCCTACAGCGGCATCCGTCCGAAAATCAGCGGCCCACAGGACCCGGCGGCGGACTTTGTCATCAGTACACCCGCCGAGCACGGTGTACCGGGGCTGGTGAACCTGTTCGGTATCGAATCACCGGGGCTGACCAGTTGCCTGGCCCTGGCGGAGCGGGTTGTTCAGGGCTGACGAGCCAGGCGCACACGCCAATCGCCGCCGTGCTGCGAGTAGCACGCCTCTTCCGAGTCGAAGCGCACGCAGCGGTCCACCTGCACGGCGGGGACGTCAGCGTCGTGCAGGGCAGCGGCCATCAAGCATGGACGCGATGTCTCACTGATGACGCTCATGCACATTTAGATAACCGCCCCGGGCTACTAAACCCGATCACCGAGAAATTCAGCGACCGGGCAACCCCGGGTTCGGCCACCCCAGCGCACGAGCCGGCGGATTCTGAATACCGTCACACTGTCACCACAATCTTCCCCACCTGCTGGTTAGCCTCTAGAAAACGATGCGCTTCCTGCACCTGCTCCAACGTAAACGTCTTGGCAATAACCGGCGACAACGCACCCGAAGCCAGCCCCTCCAGAATGAACGACTTGGCCCGCGCCAACGCCGCCGGGTCGGCAACGATTTCGGCGTAGAGGTAGCCCTTGAGCGTCAGGCATTTGCCCAGCACGGTGAACAACGGAAACGGCGTTGGCGCCGGGCTCAATGCACCGTACTCGAGCAGAATCCCGCCCTTGGCCATGCTCTGGGTGAGGGTTTCAAAGCCTGGCCCGCCAATCGGGTCGAAGACCACGCGGGCGCCGTTGCCTTCAGTTAACTGCATCACGCGTTCGACCAGGTCTTCTTCATCGCTGACGATGACATGGGCGGCGCCGGCGTCGAGCAGGGCCTGTTTTTTCGCGTGGGTGCGGGTGACTGCAATGGCGATGGCGCCGACGCTGCGGGCGATCTGGAAGGCGGCGAGGCCGACGCTGCTGGAGGCGGCGGTGACCAGTACCACGTCGCCCTGAGTCAGTTTGGCCTGGTCCACCAGCGCGCCCCAGGCGGTGACGTATTGCATCCAGGACGCGGCGGCTTGGACGAAGCTGAGGTTCTGCGGGTGCTTGACGGTGAGGTAGGCGGGCACGTTGGCGACTTCGCCGTAGGTGCCCCATCGGGCGATGTCGAGCGGCGGGATCACACTGACGGCATCGCCCACCTGAAGGTCGCTGACGTCTGTGCCGACAGCCACCACTACGCCGGCGGCTTCGTAGCCCAGGCGGCTGGGGAACTCGGCTTCTTGCAGGTAGGCATGGTTGCGGAACATCACTTCGGCGCGGTTGAGGCCGAAGGCTTTGACGTCTATTTGCACTTCATCGGCGGCGGGGGCGGGTACGTCGATGTCTTCGAGTTTCAAGACGCTGGCGTCGCCGTAGGCGTGGATTCGGACAATGCGTGGCATGGCGGATGACCTCGGGTTGATCGCAGAGGCGTTCCATACTAAGCGCTATGCAGTACTTTTAGGGCAATGTTGTAGGCATTGATCGATGGGGCGTGTGGCCTGTTCCAGGGGTAAATAGGCCTGTCCCCTTTACGGGCGGCCGCCCCTGGCGAGGGCGGCGCGGGTACAGGCTCATACCGCGTCAGGCGCGGCGAGGTTGCAATACTGCCCTTTGAAATACAGCAAGGGTTGGGTCGCCGTCGCTTCTTGCAGGTTCAGCGCTTTCACTTCCCCAATCACGATCAGGTGATCCCCCGCAGCGTGTTCCGCGTGAATCTCGCAATCCAGCCAATGCAGGCTGCCGGCGATGATCGGGTTGCCCAGCGGCGATGCCTGCCAGTCGACGTCGTGCCACTTGTCGGTGCCACGCCGCGCGAACTGGTTGGAGATCTTGACCTGCTCGCCCGAGAGGATGTTGACGGCGAATCGACCGGCCTGGCGGATCTTGGGGTAGCTGGCGGAATCGGCCATGACGCTGAACGACACCAACGGTGGGCTCATCGACACGCTGTAGAACGACTGGCAGGTGAAGCCAATCGGCTCGCCATCAATGTGCGATGTAATTACCGTGATGCCAGAGGCGTAGTGCCCGAGCGCTTCGCGAAAGCTCAAGGGCTCGATGGCCGTACCAGGACGTGACGGGGTGGGCATCAGTTCGACAGTTCTCGGCGGATGATTTCAGCGCCTGCACTCAACGCGTTCAGCTTGCCTCTCGCAACATGGCGGGGCAGGGGAGCCATGCCACAGTTCGTGCAGGGATAGAGCTTGTCGGCATCCACGAACCGCAGGGCTTTACGCAGGGTATTGGCGACTTCCTCGGGGGTCTCGATAGCATGGTTGGCCACGTCGATGGCACCCACCATCACTTTTTTACCGCGAATGAGTTCGATGAGCTCCATGGGCACATGGGAGTTGTGGCATTCCAGCGAGACGATGTCGATGCTGGATTTTTGCAGCTTGGGGAACGCCTCTTCGTATTGGCGCCACTCTGATCCCAGCGTCTTTTTCCAATCGGTATTGGCCTTGATGCCGTAGCCGTAGCAGATGTGCACGGCCGTTTCACACTTGAGGCCTTCGATTGCCCGTTCCAGGGTGGCAACGCCCCAGTCATTCACCTCATCAAAGAACACGTTAAAGGCCGGCTCGTCGAATTGGATAATATCGACGCCCGCCGCTTCCAGCTCCCTGGCTTCTTCATTGAGGATCTTGGCGAATTCCCAGGCCAGTTTTTCGCGACTTTTGTAGTGGTTGTCATACAGCGTATCGATCATGGTCATCGGACCTGGCAGCGCCCACTTTATGGGGTGCGTGGTTTGCTGACGCAGGAACTTGGCATCTTCGACAAATACCGGCTTTTGGCGAGCGACTGCACCCACCACCGTCGGCACGCTCGCATCATAGCGATCACGGATCCTGACGGTTTCGCGCTTCTCGAAATCAACGCCGCTGAGGTGCTCGATAAAGGTGGTGACGAAGTGTTGGCGCGTTTGTTCACCATCACTGACGATATCGATGCCAGCGTGTTGTTGTTCTTGCAGTGACAAACGCAGGGCATCCTGTTTGCCCTCAATCAACTCGTTTTCTTGCAGTTTCCAAGGTGACCAGAGTGTCTCGGGTTGTGCCAGCCAGGACGGTTTAGGCAAGCTGCCGGCGGTTGAAGTAGGCAATAGCTTTTTCATTAAGGGTGACCTTGTCTTTTAAATGAATCAACGCGCGTGGTTGGCAGACCATTGCTCCAGCACCGACTGGTAGGGTTTGATGAAGTTTTCTTCAACAAACTTGCCCTGTTCAATGGCCAGTCGGCTGCGCTCTTCGCGGTCATAAACAATCCGCGTCAGTGAATAGTCCTGGTGTTGCAGGCTGGGTTGATAGGATTTTCCCGCTGCAGAATTCGCGTTGTAGATCTCCGGGCGGTAAATCTTTTGGAAGGTGTCCATGGTGCTGATGGTGCTGATCAGCTCAAGCGTGGTGTAGTCGCTGAGCAAATCGCCGGAAAAATAAAAAGCCAGGGGCGCAACGCTATTGGCAGGCATGAAATAGCGGACCTTCAGCCCCATCTTGTTGAAGTATTCATCCGTCAGGGAATATTCATCTTGCTGGTATTCAACGCCCAGTACAGGGTGCAGTTTTTCAGTGCGATGGTAGGTCTTGGCACTCGACACACTCAGGCAGATGACAGGCGGCTTATTGAAGTGCTCTTTGTAAGTGCTCGAATTGACGAAGCTCTTGAATAATTTACCGTGCAACTCGCCAAAGTCAGCGGGCGTGCTGAAGTGGGGTTGGTCCTTGTTGTGCTCCAGCAAGCGCACGCTGAAGTCGTAGTCGCGTACGTAAGAGGAAAAGTTATTGCCGACAATGCCTTCCACGCGTTCATTGGTTTTTCGATCGACAATGTTGGTTTTCAATATTTCAATCAAAGGAATGGCGTGGCCACTGCGATGAGCAGAAATGTCCATTTCGACGGAAATGATTTCAAGTTCGACCGTATAACGATCACCCTTGGGGTTGTCCCAATGGGCCAAGGCATTGAAGCGGTTGTCAATCATCCTTAATGTGTTGCGCAAGTTTTCTTGACGGCTCGCTCCCCTTGCCAAGTTAGCAAAGTTGGTCGTGATGCGCGTATTTTCGGCGGGGTGGTAGTGCTCGTCGAAACGAATGCTCTTGACCGTAAATGCAAACTCTTTGTTCATTGTGATCCCACACCCTGATTGCCGCGATAGAGCCTGAACGTATTGAGTATTCAGGTGCTTGTTCAGCGGTCGATAACCTGTCTTAAGTGGGGTGCATTTTAGGCAGGGCTTTAACATGAGCGGAACTGAATTGAATTCACTGAAACGTTAGCCCTTCTCATGATGGGGCGTACGCCCGTTGCAGGCGTCGCTGCCGGTGCCAACGCCAAAACCAGCCCGTTTCTTTGCAAACCGGTCTACCATGCCTGCCCGGCAGTGGTTTCACGCGCTACCGATTTCTCTCTTGCAAGGTATCGCCCATGTCCATTGACCAGATCAGCCTTCCTAAAGGCGTAGGCCCTCACGCCACCAAACTCCTCGACGCCATCACCGGCGCGTCCACTCACGAAGAACTCAATCGCGCCGGCGGCAAGGCCGAAGGTTTTGTGCTGGGCCTTGAGGCCACCAAGGCGATCAAAAGCCAGATCGCCGAGTCGCTCTATGTGGTTTACGATGATGCGGCAACTCATCGTGCGGGTGAGTTGAAGGGCTGATTTCACCGTTCAATAGGTGCTATCTATCCTGGGGTCAACTGAAGGCAGCCGCCTGGTTTTGTCGCAAAGGAGTGCACATGACATTAACTGCAGAAACCCTGCTCGACCTGGCCATGGCCAACCCCATCAACGCCGAGATCACTGCGCGTCTGCCTGACCTCGGGGTGGAGCAGTGCTTCCTTACGGCGGGCTGCCTGTTCCAGGCGGTGTGGAATCATCAGTCGAACCTGCCTGCTGAACAGGGCATAAAGGACTACGACGTTTTCTACTTCGATACAGACCTGTCCTACGAGGCTGAGGACGCGGTGATTCGCTCCGCCGAGGTGCTGTTCCGGGACCTGGGCGTAAACGTTGAAGTGAAGAACCAGGCGCGGGTTCACCTTTGGTACGGTCAGCGGTTTGGGCGGCCTTATTCGCAGTTGCACACGGCCAAGCAAGGAATTGACCGTTACCTGGTGGCGGGCACGTGCATTGGTTTGGAGATCGCGACGGGCGAGGTGTATGCGCCCTATGGTCTGGAGGATGTGGAGCAGGGGGTGTTGCGCATCAACCCACTGCATCCGGAGCGGGAGCTGTTTGCGCGCAAGGCCAGCAGTTATCAGGCGCGGTGGCCCTGGTTGAGGATTGTGGCGCCTGACTAGCGTGAGTGTGGCGGTGATGCCTGCACGGTGTGGGTCGGTAGGGCGTGGCGATCCCTTCGCAGCCTCGCTGGGGCTCGACAGCTCCCACAGTTGATCGTGGTCACGGCTGAAACCCATGTTTAGACACGCTGGATTGCAGCAGCCCAGCAGCCCCCCTGTGGGAGCTGTCGAGCTTTAGCGAGGCTGCGAAAGCGCTAGGTCAGGCGATAAAGATGCCCCGCACTGCCAGTGCCCACCGGTAGATCGGCAGTGAACTTTTACCCGCGTACAACACGTCCAAGCTTGAAATGCACAGCCAAGGACCGCTCATGACCTTCTTTATCTTCCTGCTCGCCTGCGTCGCCGCCGCCAGTACCGGCATGCTCTTCAAGCCCGGTGCCTGGTACGAATCCCTCGTCAAGCCCAGCTTCACCCCGCCCAACTGGCTGTTCCCGGTGGCGTGGACCGTCATCTACCTGTTGCTGGCCTGGGCCGGTTATCGCCTCAGCCTTATCCCCGGCAGCCAAATGGTGCTGGCGCTGTGGGCGGCGCAGATTGCGTTGAACACGCTGTGGACACCGGTGTTTTTCGGCGCCCATCGCGTCCTTGCCGGGATGGTGATAATTGCGGCGCTGTGGGTGACCGTGGCGGCGATGGTCATACTGGCGGTGCGCCTGGACCTGATCACCGGTTTGATCCTGTTCCCGTACTTGGCGTGGCTGTGCGTGGCGGCGGCGCTGAACTTCTCGATCCTGCGGAATAACCGTTAATGGCGCATAAACCCTGGCCCGCCAGTGAGCCAGAACTGGCCGAGATGCGTCGCTTCAACCAAAAGCTCGCCTGGATGCCGCGCTTTAAAATCCGCAATCGCGTTACGCCGCGTTTGATCCAGGCGTTGTTGCGGGTCAGTCAAAAGATCAAGAAAGCGCCACTGGCGGAATGCAAAATAGTCGACTCAGTCCCCGTACGCATCTTGCGGCCGAGCGGCAAGCCCAAGGGCGTGGTGCTGGATATCCACGGCGGCGGTTGGGTGATCGGCAATGCGCAGATGGATGACGACCTCAACCTGGGCATGGTCAACGCCTGCGACGTGGCGGTGGTGTCGGTGGATTATCGGCTGGTGGTCGACACGCCGGTCGAAGGGTTGATGGACGACTGCCTGGCGGCGGCGCGTTGGTTGCTCACTGCCGATGAGTTTGCCGGCCTGCCGGTGTTCGTCGTCGGCGAATCGGCCGGCGGGCACCTGGCGGCAGCGATGTTGCTGGCGTTGAAGCAATGGCCGCAATTGCTCAAGCGCGTGAGCGGGGCGGTGTTGTATTACGGCGTCTACGACTTGACCGGTACCCCGAGCGTACGCGCTGCGGGGGCGGAAACGTTGCTGCTGGACGGGCCGGGCATGGTCGAGGCGCTGCGCATGCTGACGCCGGGGCTGAGCGATGATGAGCGCCGGCGGCCTGCGCTGTCACCGTTGTATGGCGACTTCGAGGGCCTGCCGCCGGCGTTGATGTTTGTGGGTGAACGGGACCCGTTGAAGGATGACACGCTGTTGATTGCCGAGCGGTGGCCCGGCGCTGAGGCGTATCTGTTGCCGGAGGCGGCGCACGGGTTTATTCATTTTCCGGTGGTGATGGGGAAGGAAGTGCTTGCCTGTAGCCGCGAGTGGATAAGCCAGCGAGTGAACGGGGAAGTACTCAATCTTCCAGCGTCCGAGTAATCTCTCGCCTTTCAATCGAAAGCCAAGGAAAAAACGTGCCCCTGAACGCACTGACGTTACGCCCGGCGATTGTGACCGACCTTCCGTTAATCTACCGAGGGGAACTGGCTTACATCCAGCAATGGGAACCCGCTCATGAGGCTGGGTGGCGCTCGCATCTGGAGCCCAACCTCGCTCTGTGGGTCGACAACTTCGAGCGAATGACGGTCGCGATGCTGGACGGTGAGTTCGTCGGTTATTCGTTATGGAAACCCGAGGAAGGTTTCGCCGAGCTTTACACGATTAGCGTCAGCGAAGCGTACCGGCGCCGGGGGATAGGTCGGGTATTGCTGGACGCGTATGGGGTAGCGGCGCAGGGCAGTGGCTGCACTCACCTGGGCCTGAGCGTGCGCCCCGACAACCCGGCCCGGCTGATGTATGAGCGCGCAGGGTTTGTGAGTGTGGGGGCAGATTCCAATGGCTATCTTCGTTATGAACGCGCGAATGGATTGGGAACTTGAAAACTCAACAGTAGGAGCCCTGATCAGTTCGGGCGTAGCCGCAGTATCTGCGCCCCATCAAACGGGTCCGTCAGGTAATGCGCCTGCACCCCAAAGGTCTCCTGCAACCGCGGCGGCGTCAGCACTTCCAGCGGTTTACCCAGCGCCACCAGCCGCCCGTGATCCAGCACCGCCAGGCGGTCACAGGTCAGTGCCTGGTTGAGGTCGTGCAGGGCAATCAAGGTGGTGACAGGCAAGCCCTGCACACCCTTCAAGATCCCCAGTTGATGCTGGATATCCAGGTGATTGGTCGGCTCATCCAGCAACAGGATCTGCGGCCGTTGCGCCAACGCACGGGCGATGTGCACCCGTTGGCGCTCACCGCCCGAGAGGCTGCGCCAGGCGCGCTGGCTCAGGTGGGTGGCGTCGACGTCATGCAAGGCCTGCTTCACGATGGCGTCGTCTTCGCTGGACCAGGGGCTCAGTGCCGACAGCCACGGCGTACGGCCCAGCGCCACGGCGTCGAACACGCGGATGGCGTCGTCGGTGTCGGCCTGCTGTTCCACCACCGCCAGTTGCTGGGCGATGGCACGGCGCGACAGCGTGCCCAGGCGTTGGCCGCCCAGTAACACGTCGCCGGCTGCCGGGGTGCGCAGGCCGGCGAGCAGCTTGAGCAAAGTGGACTTGCCGGAGCCGTTCGGCCCGACAATCCCCAGGGTTTCACCCCGCTGAACGTCCAGATGAATATCGCGCAGCAACTCGACCTCACGCACCTTGAAGCCCAGGCCGTGACAGCTCAGTACGCTCATCGCGCATTCCTCCGGCCGATCAGGATCAGTGCAAACACCGGCGCGCCGACCAGCGCAGTGACCACACCGACCGGAATCACCTGGCCCTTGATCAAGGTGCGTGACAGCACGTCCGCTGCAATCAAAAACAGCGCACCACCCAAGGCGCTCGCCGGCAGCAGGCGTGAATGCCCGGTTCCGAGCAGCAGACGCACGGCGTGGGGAATCACCAGCCCGACAAAGCCAATGGAGCCGACAATCGACACCATCACTGCCGTCACCAGGGCCGCGCAACCCACCAGCACGAACTGCACGCGGCGCACCGGGATACCGAGGGACGCCGCCGAGTCGCTGCCAAAGGTAAATGCATCCAGCGCCCGACGGTGCCACAGGCACACGGCCAAGCCGGCGACCGCCACCGGCACCGCCAACCCTACCGAGGGCCAGCGCACGCCGCTGAGGTTGCCCAGCAGCCAGAACATGATGCCGCGGGCCTGTTCGGAACTGGCCGACTTGGTGATCAGGAACGCGGTGAGCGCATTGAACAACTGTGAGCCGGCAATGCCCGCGAGGATGATCTGGCCGGTGCCGCTGGCCGAACCGCTGGCACGCGCCAACAGGATCACCAGCGCAAAGGCCGCCATCGCGCCGACGAATGCGCCAGCCGACAACGAAATCAACCCGCCGCCCACGCCCATCAGCGCCACCAATACCGCGCCGGTCGAAGCGCCGGCGCTGATGCCCAGCAGGTACGGATCGGCCAATGGGTTGCGCAACAGCGACTGCAGGATCACCCCGCACGTCGCCAGCCCCGCACCGCACGCGGCGGCGACCAGGGCGCGGGTGAGGCGGTAGTTCCACACCACGCCCTCATCGATGGGGTCCAGTACATAACCGGCCGCCCACAGTTTGTTGGCCAGTACCTGGAGCACGACGGACGGCGAGATCGCAGTTTCGCCGATGGCGACGCCGGCGAGTACGGCGGCCAGGAGCAGAGCCAGGGCGAGCAAGGTGCGGATCATTTCGGCAGGTCGTAGCCGTCGATGGCCGTGGCCAGTTGTTCAAGGCCGTCGAACATGCGGATGCTGGCCTGCAACGCCAGGGCGTCGAGGATGATGATGCGGTTGTTCTTCACCGCGTCCATGTTGCGGGTCACCGGGTCGCTGCGCAGAAAGGCCAGTTTCTTTTCATGGTCGTCGGCGGGGTACCGGCGGCGGTCCATGCGCGCGATCACCAGGAAGGTCGGGTTGGCCTTGGCAATGGTTTCCCAGCCGACGGCGGGCCACTCTTCATCGGACTGCACCACGTTGGACAGGCCGAGGGTTTGCAGGATGAATTCGGGAATACCCTTGTGGCCGGCCACATAAGGGTCGCTGGCCATCTCCGAACTGGAAAACCACACCAGCGCGCTGGCGTGCTTGAGGCCTTTGCCCTGCACGGTGGCGACGGACTTGGCCAGGCGTGCCTTGAGTTCGTCGTTCAACTGCTGGCCGCGATCCTGGACGTCGAAAATCTGCGCCAGCTGGCTGATGCTCTTATAGATTGTCTCGGTGCGGAACGGCTCCAGCCGCGTGCCGTCGGCGCCGACCAGGTTGTCCTTGCCTTCGCAGTCGGAGGGCAGCAGGTAGGTGGGGATCTTCAGTTCATGGAATTGCTCACGCGTGCCGACCACGCCTTGCGGCCCGACCACCCATTCCAGCTCGGCGGCCACCAGTTGCGGACGCTTGGCGATCACGGCTTCGAAGCTCGGCTCATTGTTGGCCAGGCGCTCGATGCGGTCGTTCTGTTCCTTGTACGCTGGCAACACGCTGTTGAACCACAGCGAGGTGCCCACCACTTTGTCGCCCACGCCCAGGGCATACAGCATCTCGGTGGCGGCCTGGCCGATGGTCACGCTGCGGGCAGGGGCTTGCTGGAAGGTGAGGGTGCTGCCGCAGTTTTCCACTGTCAGCGGGTAGTGGGTAGGCGCGGCGTGGGCCAGGGCACAGAAGCCAATGCCGGTGAGCAGGGCGGTAACGCGTGGCAGCATGGGGCGATCTCCGAGTGAACCGTACGTGGAACTGGGGAGGTACGGTTCGCAAATACACCCTCGAGCGCTGTGCGAGAGACAGGCAAGAATGTCCTTCCCGGACACCCCGCCGGTCAGTGATTGAGTTTGAGCCGGCAGGTCTCCTGACTGATGCGTCGTCGCCACGCTCCAGCCTTCCCGGACATGATCCAGTGGCATCGAGGAGCAGGCTCAGCACCTACAGTTGCGGGGGCAGTTCCGATTGACGCGGGGGGACCGCGCTTCGGATTCCCTATTAGTCCCGTTTGGGAACCGGCGCGGTATGGTAGTTGATTCGTGCGAGGCGAAATAGCCCAGGGCCTGATCGCTCAGAGACGAATGTCCTCGGGACCCTGGATCACGGCTTCAATCCGCGTGCCGGTAGCGCGTTCTTCGTTGCTGAAACCGTCGTAGTCGGCCAGGTTGGCGAAACGGATGCCGGTCAGGCGTTCTATCTGGATCACGCTGCGCTGGTAGGTCCTGAGTTGGCCGAACACCAGGTCGAGTTGGCCCAGCTCGCGGTTCTGATCGATCATGTAGGCGCTGGCCGAAGGCTTGCCGTCATCGCTGAGGTAGGCAACCACTTTCCAGAACGCCTTGGGGATCTGCACGCCTCGGTACACGCGGTCGTCGTCGGCGAATACCGGGCCGCTGAACACGGTGGCCCGGGCTTTCCAGCGCTGGGTGTTGTCGAGGATATAGTCTTCGAGCTCCAGCCAGGTCTTCTGGTTGAACCCGCTCATCTGCGGCGAACAGTTGGTGAAATGGAAAGTGTCGAGGTTGGCGGTTTGCGCCGCGTCGCCCCAGTTGGGGTCTTGGCGGCGGACCAGGTGGCCGCGGTCCAGGCCGTTGCTGGCATAGAGCGCTTCGCCCACCTGGGCGTCCGTGGGCAGGCGGCCGTCGTAGGCCCAGGTGTCGTTGCTGCGGATGATGTCCACGTGCTGGCCGCCGTCGACGTTGACGCCCACGTACAGCGCGAGGCGCTTCGAGCGGGACATCGTGATTGAGAAGTGCGTGTAGTCCAGACGCGTCTGTGCATCATCTGCCAAGGCCTCTTCGACCGTGGGCCAGGGCACCGCGAAGCTGCCGAGAAAGTCTTCAGCGTAGCCGCGCCGGTCCTTCAGGTCTTTGGCGGGTGTGACGCGCGGCGTTGCAGCCCGTGCCTCCAGCAGCGTGGGGCTCGGGGCGATCAAAGGGCGCAGGTCGGCGAGCCTGGGGCGGTACGAAAGGTCGATCTTCGCTTTGCGTGCGGGCATCGGTAAGTCCTCCTTGGATAAACACGACTGCAACATAGGTTAATGACAATTGATGATGCGCGTTAACCCCCTGGGTCTATCCTGAATCGATTACTCGGACGTTGTCACATGCCAAATGGAGCCAGCCAATGTGTGTTCGTCAGCAACATCGCCATCCGATTTTCTGCCTGATACCGCCCTATATGCTCGACCAGATCGCGCGCAACGGCGACAAAGCGCAACGGGAGGTCGCGCTGCGCACCCGCGCCAAGGACACAACGTTCCGCTCGCTACGGATGGTCGCCGTGCCGGCCAAAGGGCCGGCGCATATGGCCCTGGCCATGGGGGCCGACAAGCGGCGATCGATCTACAGTGCCGAGGGCACCGACAGCTTGCCGGGCACGCTGGTGCGTGGCGAAGGGCAGCCCGCCAGCGGTGATCCGGCAGTGGACGAGGCCTACGATGGCTTGGGCGCCACCTTCGATTTTTTCGATGAGGTCTTCGACCGCAACTCTATCGACGATGCCGGCATGGCATTGGACGCCACCGTGCATTTTGGCCAGAACTACAACAACGCGTTCTGGAACTCGACCCAGATGGTGTTCGGGGATGGAGACGCGCAGTTGTTCAACCGCTTCACGGTCGCCCTCGACGTGATCGGTCATGAGTTGGCCCATGGCGTCACCGAGGACGAGGCCAAGCTGATGTATTTCAACCAATCCGGGGCGTTGAACGAATCGCTGTCGGACGTGTTCGGCTCGTTGATCAAGCAATATGCCTTGAAGCAAAGCGCGGAAGACGCCGATTGGCTGATCGGCAAAGGGCTGTTCACCAAGAGGATCAAAGGCACCGCCCTGCGCTCGATGAAAGCCCCCGGCACCGCGTTTGACGACAAGCTGCTGGGCAAGGACCCTCAGCCGGGGCACATGGATGATTTTGTGCAGACCTACGAGGACAATGGCGGGGTGCATATCAATTCCGGTATTCCCAACCATGCGTTCTACCAAGTGGCAACCAAACTGGGCGGGTTTGCCTGGGAGCGCGCCGGGCGCATCTGGTACGACGCGCTGCGCGATGCGCGGCTGCGGCCCAACTCCGGCTTTTTGCGCTTTGCGCGCATTACCTATGATGTTGCCGGTCGCCTGTATGGTGCGAACAAGGATGAGCAGAAGGCGGTCAAGGAGGGGTGGAAAGCGGTCGGCATTTCTGTCTGACGTGAGGAACAACCATGCGAATTTCGCTGAAGGAAAACGGCGGGCCTGGGTTCTTTCCAGGCCTGGCCAAGTCGCAGACGGTGGAACTGGACACCTTGCCTGAGCAGGACCAGCAGGAGCTGCGGCGGCTGGTCGACAAGTGCGACTTCTTCCAGTTGCCGCAAAGCACTGCACCCGCGCCCGGTAATCCGGGCCAGGTGCATTACACCCTGACAGTGAAGGAGGACCAGCGCGAGCACACGGTCTGTGTGCTGGCGCCGGTGAAGTCGAAGGCGCTGGACGGGCTGGTGCAGTGTGTGCGCCGGCATATCCGCTGCTGAGACATTCCGGTCAAGCCGTCATTGCCAGCTTACTTGCGATCCAGCCACACCGTCTGTGCGTTGCAGAACTCCCGCACGCCGAAGTGCGACAACTCACGCCCGAAACCGCTCTTCTTGATCCCGCCAAACGCCACCCGGGGGTCGGAGACGCTGAAGGCATTGACGAAGATGCCGCCGGTTTCCAGCTGGTTGGCGATGTCGCGTGCCTTCGCCGCGTCGGTGGTGAAGATGCTGGCGGTGAGGCCGAACTCGCTGTCATTCGCCAGGGCCACGGCGTGGTCGGCGTCGCGGGCGGTGATGATCGAGGCCACGGGACCGAACAGTTCCTGTTTGAACGAGGTCATCTGGTCGGTGACGTTGGCCAGGATGGTCGGCGCGTAGTAGTTGCCGGCGCCGGGTACTTTGTTGCCGCCGAGCAGCAGGGTGGCACCTTCTTCCAGGGTGGCCTGGACCTGGCCGTGCAGCTCGTCGCGCAGGTCGAAGCGCGCCATCGGGCCGATGTAGGTGGCGGCTGAAGTCGGGTCGCCCATCACCAGGGCACGGCTGGCCTCCAGGAATTTAGCGGTGAAGGCTTCGACCACACCGGCTTCGATGATCAGGCGCTTGGCGGCGGCGCAGACCTGGCCGCTGTTCTGGAAGCGGCCGATCAGTGCGGCTTGCACGGCGGCGTCGAGGTCGGCGTCGTTGAGCACGATGAATGGGTCGGAGCCGCCCAGTTCCAGCACGCATTTTTTCAGCGCGGCGCCGGCCTGGGAGCCGATGGCGATACCGGCACGCACACTGCCGGTGAGGGTGACGGCGGCGATGCGCGGATCGGCGATGGCTTTGGACACGCCGTCGTTGGTCACGTTGACCACTTCAAACAGGCCTTCGGCGAAGCCGGCTTTCTGGAACGCCTGCCGGATCAGGTAAGCGCTGCCCATCACGTTCGGTGCATGTTTGAGCACGTACGTGTTGCCGGCCAGCATGGTCGGCACGGCGCCGCGCAGTACTTGCCACACCGGGAAGTTCCACGGCATCACGGCGAAGACCGGGCCCAGCGGGCGGTATTCGATCTGGGCGCTGCCGTTCTCCACCAGCGTCGGTTCCGGGGCGAGCATGGCCGGGCCGTGGGCGGCGTACCATTCGCTCAGTTGCGCGCATTTTTCGATTTCGGCACGCGCCTGGGCGATGGGTTTACCCATTTCCAGAGTGATCGTCTGCGCCATGTCCTCGGCTTGTTCGCGCAGGACGGAGGCCAGGGCCAGCAGCAATTCGGCGCGCTGGCTTACCGGCTGGCGGCGCCAGATGCGGAAGGCGCGGGTGGCGCGGTCGAGGGCGGCGTCCAGTTGCTGCTCGGTTTCGTAGGCGTAGCTGCCGACCGTCCCGCCGTTGGCCGGGTTGATCGAAAGGGCGTGGGTGGTTGTGTTCATGGCACCGTCCTGCTGAATGGTTAAGTTGGGTTCAGCGTACGGGGCTGTATCTTTTCTGGAAACTGAATAATATTAAGCAATGCATTCACGATTGGAGAATGAATTGGACCTGGTGCAGCTGGAAATCTTCAAGGCCGTTGCCGAGCAAGGCAGCATCAGCGCCGCCGCGCAGTTGATTCATCGGGTGCCGTCGAACCTGACCACGCGTATCAAGCAACTGGAGCAGGACCTGGGCGTGGAATTGTTCATCCGCGAGAAAAGCCGCTTGCGCCTGTCACCGGCGGGGTGGAATTTCCTCGGCTATGCGCGGCGCATCCTCGACCTGGTGCAGGAAGCCCGCGCGACAGTGGCGGGGGAGGAGCCCCAGGGCGCGTTTGCCCTCGGTTCGCTGGAAAGTACCGCGGCCGTGCGCATCCCGGCGTTGCTGGCGGCGTACAACCAGAAGCACACCAAGGTCGAGCTGGACCTGAGCACTGGCCCCTCGGGCACCATGATCGAAGGCGTGTTGTCGGGTCGGCTGACGGCGGCGTTTGTCGACGGACCGGTGCTGCATTCCACCCTGGAAGGCGTGGCGGTGTTTGAAGAGGAAATGGTGGTGATTGCGCCGCTGCATCACGCGCCGATCACCCGGGGGCAGGATGTGAATGGCGAGAACATCTACACCTTTCGCTCCAACTGTTCGTACCGGCACCACTTTGAGCGCTGGTTTTCACAGGATGGTGCGGTGCCTGGCAAGATCTTCGAGATCGAGTCCTATCACGGCATGCTCGCCTGCGTCAGCGCCGGGGCGGGGTTGGCGCTGATGCCGCGCAGCATGCTGGAGAACATGCCTGGGTTCGCGGCAGTGAGCGTGTGGCCGCTGGCGGATAACTTCCGGATCTTGAATACCTGGCTGATCTGGCGGCGGGGGACGGTGTCACAGAGCTTGAACAGTTTTGTGAAGTTGTTGGAGGAACGCGATCTGGTAGCGCAGTAATTCAAATGTGGGAGCTGGCTTGCCTGCGATGCTGGCACCTCGGTGTATCAGGCAAAATTGGTTGATGCTATCGCAGGCAAGCCAGCCCCCACATTTTGATCGTTTTCAGCCGCCGAATTGCAGGGTGCCCATGGCCAGTTTGGCCATGATTGCGGTCGCGCCCAACTGCACCAGCCACAGCGCAAGTCCACCGAGGAACACGCCGAGCGCCACTTGCAGCACCAGGCTCTTCTGGCGCTTGGGTTGTGGTGCGCGTGGGGCATAGTCATGCAGTTCGTCGCGGTCGGCGCGCAGGTCCAGGTCGTCGTTTCTCATAGGGCTCTCACAGCAAAGGGGCAGTCAGGGTTCAGTCTAGGGGCTGCGCGTTGCGCCCAGTGAATTTTTTGCAGGCGATGCGATTGTTGTGGTGAGCGAGCTTGCTCGCGCTGGGGCGCGCAGCGGCCCCTTGTTCAGGCACCGCGTTTCGTCAGGAAGTTCAAGGTGGCAGGGTTGGGGCTGCTGCGCAGCCCAGCGCGAGCACGCTCGCTCACCACAGGTTCAGTGTTCACTGTCTAGTCCTGAAACAGGGGTAAACCTGATTCAGGACGGGATACACTAATAAAAAAGGGGAAGCCCATTAATGGCTTCCCCCTCGTTATCTGCTCAAGGCTTACAGCACCTGAACAATCGCCTTTGTGACCGCACCGATGTTCGACTGGTTCAGCGCCGCCACACAGATACGCCCGGTATCCAGCGCATAGATGCCAAACTCGCTGCGCAAGCGGGTGACTTGTTCAACGGTCAGGCCGGAGTAGGAGAACATCCCGCGCTGGCGGCCGACGAAGCTGAAGTCGTGGCCCGGCGCAGCCTTGGCCAGTTCAGCCACCATCTGCTCGCGCATGCCACGGATGCGCAGGCGCATTTCAGCCAGTTCGGCTTCCCACTGGGCGCGCAGCTCAGGGTTGTTCAGCACGGCGGCGACGATGGCTGCGCCGTGGGTCGGCGGGTTGGAGTAGTTGGTGCGGATCACGCGCTTGACCTGGGACAGGATGCGCGCGCTTTCTTCCTTGGACTCGCTGACGATCGACAGTGCGCCCACGCGCTCGCCGTACAGGGAGAACGACTTGGAGAACGAACTGGACACAAAGAAGGTCAGGCCCGATTCAGCGAACAGGCGCACCGCGGCGGCATCTTCGTGGATGCCGTCGCCAAAGCCCTGGTAGGCCATGTCGAGGAACGGCACCAGGTTCTTGGCCTTGACCACGTCCAGCACGTTCTGCCAGTCGGCCGGGCTCAGGTCGACGCCGGTCGGGTTGTGGCAGCAGGCGTGCAGCACCACGATGGACTGCGGCGGCAGGGCATTGAGGTCTTCGAGCAGGCCGGCACGATTCACGTCGTGGGTGGCGGCGTCGTAGTAGCGGTAGTTCTGCACCGGGAAACCGGCGGTTTCGAACAGGGCACGGTGGTTTTCCCAGCTGGGGTCGCTGATGGCAACCACGGCGTCAGGCAGCAACTGCTTGAGGAAGTCGGCGCCGATCTTCAGCGCGCCAGTGCCACCCACCGCCTGCACGGTAACCACGCGGCTGGCTGCGAGCAGCGGCGACTCGGTACCGAACAGTAGGGTCTGCACGGCCTTGTCGTAGGCCGCGATGCCGTCGATCGGCAAGTACCCACGGGCGGCGTGTTGCGCCACGCGAATGGCTTCCGCTTCGGCAACGGCACGCAAGAGTGGAATCTTCCCCTCCTCGTTGCAGTAAACGCCCACGCCAAGGTTGACCTTGGTGGTTCGTGTGTCGGCGTTGAATGCTTCGTTGAGGCCCAGGATAGGATCGCGTGGTGCCATTTCGACAGCGGAGAACAGGCTCATTTTTGCGGCAGCTCTATGGGGGAATGGAGGGACGTGTCGCGCTCCAGCCGAATGCACTAGAGCGGTGCACAAACGGGGAGCTAGTATAGAGGCCATCACCGCCAAGGGCGACAGCCGAAATGGCTTTTCGGCCAAGTTTTTCGGTTTATTTGCCGACCGTTAGTCTTATTGCAACATTGATCCTGGACGGCAGGTAGGACGATTGCCTTGAAACCCGTCACATTCGCCACCACTTCTATGGCTATCATGGTTTTTTCCTACGGCCCGCTTTGTTGAATCTTCGCGGGTGGTGGTCTATTTCGTCCTCGACGGGTCTACAGTCTGGGGGTGACTACACGAGGTACGTTATGTCGGATTTCCAACTCGTCACCCGCTTTGAACCCGCTGGCGATCAGCCAGAAGCCATTCGCCAGATGGTCGAAGGCATTGAAGCCGGCCTGGCCCACCAGACGCTGCTCGGGGTGACCGGTTCGGGCAAGACCTTCAGCATCGCCAACGTGATCGCGCAGATCAATCGGCCCACCCTGGTGCTGGCGCCGAACAAGACCCTGGCCGCGCAGCTCTATGGCGAGTTCAAGGCGTTCTTCCCGAACAACGCGGTGGAGTACTTCGTTTCTTACTACGATTACTACCAGCCCGAAGCCTACGTGCCGTCCTCCGATACCTTTATCGAGAAGGATGCGTCGATCAACGACCATATCGAGCAGATGCGGCTGTCGGCGACCAAGGCGTTGCTGGAGCGCAAGGACGCGATCATCGTCACCACGGTGTCGTGCATCTACGGCCTGGGCAGCCCGGAAACCTACCTGAAGATGGTGCTGCACGTCGATCGCGGCGACAAACTCGACCAGCGCGAACTGCTGCGCCGGTTGACGAGCCTGCAGTACACCCGCAACGACATGGACTTCGCCCGTGCCACCTTCCGCGTGCGCGGCGATGTCATCGACATCTACCCGGCGGAATCGGACCTGGAAGCGATCCGCATCGAACTGTTCGACGATGAAGTCGAGAGTCTGTCAGCCTTCGACCCGCTGACCGGCGAGGTGATCCGCAAGTTGCCGCGCTTCACTTTCTACCCGAAGAGCCACTACGTAACGCCACGCGAAACCCTGATGGGCGCCATCGAGGGCATCAAGGTCGAGTTGGCCGAGCGCCTGGAGTACCTGCGTTCGAACAACAAGCTGGTGGAAGCCCAGCGTCTGGAACAGCGCACCCGCTTTGACCTGGAGATGATCCTGGAACTGGGCTACTGCAACGGTATCGAAAACTACTCGCGCTACCTGTCGGGCCGCGAGTCCGGCGCTCCGCCGCCGACCCTTTACGATTACCTGCCGCCCGACGCGTTGCTGGTGATCGACGAATCCCACGTCAGCGTGCCGCAGGTCGGCGCGATGTATAAGGGCGACCGCTCGCGTAAAGAGACGCTGGTGGAATATGGTTTTCGCCTGCCGTCGGCGCTGGATAACCGGCCGATGCGCTTTGACGAGTGGGAAGCCATCAGCCCGCAGACCATTTTTGTCTCTGCCACGCCGGGCAACTACGAGGCCGAGCATGCCGGTCGCGTGATCGAGCAACTGGTGCGCCCGACCGGCCTGGTGGACCCGGAAATCGAAATCCGCCCGGCGCTGACCCAGGTCGACGACTTGCTCTCGGAGATCACCAAGCGCGTCGCCCTGGAAGAGCGAGTGCTGGTCACCACGCTGACCAAGCGCATGTCCGAAGACTTGACCGACTACCTGGCTGATCACGGCGTGCGCGTGCGCTACCTGCACTCGGACATCGACACCGTGGAGCGTGTGGAAATCATCCGCGACCTGCGCCTGGGTACCTTTGATGTGCTGGTGGGGATCAACCTGCTGCGCGAAGGCCTGGACATGCCCGAAGTGTCGCTGGTGGCGATCCTCGATGCCGACAAAGAAGGCTTCCTGCGCTCCGAGCGTTCGCTGATCCAGACCATCGGTCGGGCTGCACGTAACCTCAATGGCCGGGCGATTCTCTACGCGGACCGCATCACCGGCTCCATGGAGCGCGCGATTGGCGAGACCCAGCGCCGGCGCGACAAGCAGATCGCGTTCAACCTGGAAAATGGCATCACGCCCAAGGGCGTGTTCAAGGATGTCGCCGACATCATGGAAGGCGCCACCGTGCCGGGCTCGCGCAGCAAGAAGCGCAAGGGCATGGCCAAGGCCGCCGAGGAAAGCGCCAAGTACGAGAACGAATTGCGCTCGCCGAGCGAGATCACCAAGCGGATTCGGCAACTGGAAGAGAAGATGTACCAGTTGGCGCGGGACCTGGAGTTCGAGGCGGCGGCGCAGACACGGGATGAGATTGGCAAGTTGCGTGAGCGGTTGCTGGCTGTTTGAATCCCTGCCCACACCTGGAGCCGGCTTGCCGGCGATGGCGTCCCTCAAAAGCACCGCATGGCTCAAGGGCCTCATCGCCGGCAAGCCGGCTCAGGTTGGGGCTGTCATAGCCTTGCGCTGGAGCCCAACCACCTGGGGCTGTTACCATTCGCCCCTTGTTTCAATTTTCAGTTATATCGCCCATTCGAGACCTGCCATGACCACCGTCCGCACGCGCATCGCGCCATCGCCAACTGGGGATCCCCACGTCGGCACTGCTTACATCGCCTTGTTCAACTACTGCTTTGCCAAGCAGCACGGCGGTGAATTCATCCTGCGGATCGAAGACACCGACCAACTGCGCTCCACCCGTGAGTCGGAACAGCAGATTTTCGATGCCCTGCGCTGGCTGGGCATTACCTGGGCGGAAGGCCCGGACGTCGGCGGCCCGCACGGCCCGTATCGCCAGAGCGAGCGCAGCGACATCTACAAGCAGTACACCCAGCAACTGGTCGACATGGGCCATGCGTTTCCCTGCTTCTGCACCGCAGAAGAGCTGGACCAGATGCGCGCCGAGCAACAAGCCCGCGGTGAAACCCCGCGCTACGATGGCCGCGCGCTGCTGCTGTCGAAAGAAGAGGTGGCCCGTCGTCTGGCTGCTGGCGAACCGCATGTGATCCGCATGAAAGTGCCAAGCGAAGGCGTGTGCGTGGTGCCGGACATGCTGCGCGGTGACGTCGAGATCCCGTGGGACCGCATGGACATGCAGGTGCTGATGAAGACCGACGGCCTGCCGACGTACTTCCTGGCCAACGTGGTCGACGACCACTTGATGGGCATCACCCACGTATTGCGCGGCGAAGAATGGCTGCCGTCGGCGCCGAAGTTGATCCTGCTCTACGAATACTTTGGCTGGGAACAACCGCAGCTGTGCTACATGCCGCTGCTGCGTAACCCGGACAAGAGCAAGCTGTCCAAGCGCAAGAACCCGACCTCGGTGACGTTCTACGAGCGCATGGGCTTCATGCCTGAAGCGATGCTCAACTACCTGGGCCGCATGGGCTGGTCGATGCCGGACGAGCGCGAGAAGTTCTCGCTGCAGGAAATGGTCGACAACTTCGACCTGTCCCGCGTGTCCCTGGGCGGGCCGATCTTCGACATCGAGAAGCTGTCGTGGCTCAACGGCCAGTGGCTGCGTGACCTGCCGGTCGAAGAGTTCGCCAGCCGCGTGCAGCAGTGGGCGTTGAACCCTGAGTACATGATGAAGATCGCGCCGCTGGTGCAGGGCAGGGTGGAGACGTTCAGCCAGGTCGCGCCGCTGGCCAGTTTCTTCTTTGCCGGGGGCGTTAACCCGGATCCCAAGCTGTTCGAATCCAAGAAGCTCTCGGGCGACCAGGTTCGCCAGCTGATGCAGTTGATCCTGTGGAAGCTGGAAAGCCTGCGCCAGTGGGAGAAGGATGCGATCACCGCGACGATCCAGGCGGTGGTGGAGTCTCTGGAATTGAAACTGCGCGATGCCATGCCACTGATGTTTGCCGCGATCACCGGGCAGGCCAGTTCGGTGTCGGTACTCGATGCGATGGAAATCCTCGGCCCGGACCTGACGCGTTTCCGTCTGCGCCAAGCCCTTGATTTGCTTGGTGGTGTGTCGAAGAAAGAAAACAAAGAGTGGGAAAAGCTGCTGGGCGCCATCGCCTGAGCACACGGTTGAAACGACAAAACCCCGGTTTTCCGGGGTTTCGCCGGTAAGTGATTGTTATCCCGGCAAAAAATTTTGAAAATTGTTGAAAATAAATTTGACACGTTTCCAAACCGCCATTAAGATTCGCCCCGTCCTCACCGATGAGGGGCTATAGCTCAGCTGGGAGAGCGCTTGCATGGCATGCAAGAGGTCAACGGTTCGATCCCGTTTAGCTCCACCAATTTACAGGTTCAAGGTCTGGCCACACCGTCCTTGAATTGATCAGTTCTCAGCGCTGATCAGATGTACAGAAGGTTTTGTCCCCTTCGTCTAGTGGCCTAGGACACCGCCCTTTCACGGCGGTAACAGGGGTTCGAGTCCCCTAGGGGACGCCAGCTTCAACAAGCAGCTCGAAAGGTCTGCTGCGTCGCGAGACGAAAAATCCGGGGCTATAGCTCAGCTGGGAGAGCGCTTGCATGGCATGCAAGAGGTCAACGGTTCGATCCCGTTTAGCTCCACCAATTTACAGGTTCGAGGTCTGGCCACACCGTCCTTGAATCGATCAGTTCTCAGCGCTGATCAGTTGTATAGAAGGTTTGTGTCCCCTTCGTCTAGTGGCCTAGGACACCGCCCTTTCACGGCGGTAACAGGGGTTCGAGTCCCCTAGGGGACGCCACGATTACCCGCTCTGCGGGATTTTTAAGGGTCATTCAATTATTGAATGGCCCTTTTGTTTGTCTGGCGTTTGGCCAACTCCTTGTTTGATTCCACTTTTCTCTCCTGACCAACGGTCATGCCTGTCGCTTGCGAAATATTATTATGGTAATAATATTCAACCCATGAACATCGGAGGCAATGATGAGCGATAAAAAAGCGCAAACCCGCGAACGTATTCTGCAAGCCGCCAGTGCTGCGTTGATCCAGCGTGGCCCGGCCGAGCCGAGTGTGGGGGAAGTCATGGGGGCAGCGGGGCTGACCGTTGGGGGGTTCTACGCCCACTTTGACAGCAAGGACGCGTTAATGCTGGAGGCCTTCACTCAGTTGCTGGCCAAGCGTCGCGCGTCGATCGATGACATGGACTCGCAGTTGACCGGAGAAGAACGCAGGGCCTTGGTGGCGGCGTTCTACCTGTCGCGCAAACACCGTGATTCAACCACCCAGGCCTGCCCGATTCCGGCGACCGTGGGCGAGATGAGCCGTTTGCCGGAAGCATTCCGTCAGGCGTTGAATGAGCATTGCGAGTTGATGGCGGCCCAATTGGCCGCCAGTCCCGAGGACACTGACAAGGCCCTGGCTGACATGGCGCTGATGATCGGTGGCCTGTCCCTGGCACGCGCCTTGGGGCCGGGTGAGTTGTCTGACCGAGTGCTGCGCGCCGCCAAATCGGCTGTGCGCTAGAAGAGGGCTTGCATGATGGGTACGCTGACCTGGATTCGTCGCTTCAATGGCACGCTCGGCCACCTGGCACCGCAAACGGTGGCCAACAGGATGCGTCGAGCCTTCATGACGCCACGCGACTTGCCGCCCCGCGACTGGGAGCTGCCGTTGCTGGCGCAATCGGAGCGCATCACCTTGCGCTTCGGTTTGTCTGCGCTGCGTTGGGGCCAGGGGCCTGCGGTGCTGCTGATGCACGGTTGGGAAGGCCGGCCCACACAGTTTGCCAGTCTGATCACCGCGTTGGTCGATAACGGTTACTCGGTGATTGCCCTGGATGGTCCTGCCCACGGGCGTTCACCGGGACGTGAAGCCCATGTGTTGCTGTTTGCCCGCGCCATGCTCGAGGCTGCCGCCGAGTTGCCGCCGCTGCATGCGGTGATCGGCCATTCCATGGGCGGCGCCAGTGCGATGCTGGCGGTGCAGTTGGGGTTGCGCACCGAGGCGTTGGTGAGTATCGCTGCGCCGTCGCGGTTTCTAGATGTGCTGCGTGGCTTTACCCGGATGGTCGGTTTGCCGGCGCGGGCACGTTCGGCGTTTATCCAGGAGGTCGAGTTGACCTTCGGCATGCCGCTCAAGCATTTGGACGTGGCTCACTACCAGATGAATATACCCGGCCTGATCGTGCACGCCGAAGACGATACCTTCGTTCCGGTCAAAGCGTCTCAGGCTATCCACGAAGCCTGGTTCGACAGCCGTCTGCTGCGCCTGGAGCAAGGTGGTCACCAGAAAGTGCTGGCCGATCCGCGTGTGATCGACGGTGTGCTGGCGCTGCTGGCCGGTCGTCGTCTACAGGAGCGGCAAACCGCCTGATACACTCTCCCCGCCGACATTAATCGACTGGGAGCAAGGCATGGGCTGGGATTTGGCAACGCCGTTTATCATCGATCTGCAGGTCGCCCCTGAAGACATCGACGGACTGGGGCACGCCAACAATGCGGTGTACGTGTCCTGGCTGGAGCGCTGTGCCTGGCGTCATTCCCAGCGCCTGGGCCTGGACCTTACCGAGTATCGCCGCCTGGACCGCGCCATGGCCGTGGTGCGGCACGAGATCGACTACCTGGCCGCCGGCTATGAAGGCGACGAGTTGCAACTGGCCACCTGGATCGTCGACTGGGACCAGCGCCTGAAGATGACCCGGCGCTTCCAGCTGCTGCGCCCCCGCGACGGTGTCACCTTGCTGCGTGCCCAAACCACGTTTGTCTGCATCGAACTGTCCACCGGCAAGCCCAAGCGCATGCCTGCCGAATTCCTCGACGGTTATGGCCCCGCCCTGACAGGGGGTTAACGGTTGCTGTGGGAAACCCAGTAAACTGCGCCACGATTTTTGTTGAGTGTTTTCCATGCAAATTGCTTTGGCGCCCATGGAGGGGTTGGTCGACAACATCCTGCGGGACGTGCTGACCCGTGTCGGCGGGATTGACTGGTGCGTGACCGAGTTCATCCGCGTCAACGACCGCCTGCTCACCCCGGCGTATTTCCACAAGCTCGCCCCGGAACTCCTGCACGGTGCCCACACCGCTGCCGGCGTGCCGCTGCGTGTGCAACTGCTTGGCTCCGACCCGGTGTGCCTGGCGGAAAACGCCGCCCTGGCCTGTGAGCTGGGTTCGCAAGTCATTGACCTCAACTTCGGCTGCCCGGCCAAGACCGTCAACAAGTCCCGTGGCGGTGCGGTGCTGCTCAAGGAGCCGGAGTTGCTCAACCAGATCGTCGAGCACGTACGTCGCGCCGTACCGGCCCACATCCCGGTCACTGCCAAGATGCGCCTGGGCTTCGACAGCCCGGACGGCGCCCTGGTCTGCGCCACGGCCCTGGCCGAAGGTGGCGCGGCGCATATCGTGGTGCATGCGCGCACCAAGGTTGACGGCTACAAGCCGCCGGCTCACTGGGAATGGATCCCGCGGGTGCAGGACGTGGTCAAGGTGCCGGTATATGCCAACGGGGACATCTGGAGCGTCGAAGACTGGCGACGCTGCCGGGAAATCAGTGGCGTCGAAGACATCATGCTCGGGCGGGGGCTGGTGGCGCGTCCTGACCTGGCGCGGCAAATCGCAGCGGCGCGGGCGGGTGAAGAAGTGGTCGAGATGACTTGGGCAGAGATGCAACCCATGCTCCAGGACTTCTGGTCCCAGTCGGTGGCGCAACTGACGGAGCGTCAGGCGCCGGGGCGTTTGAAGCAGTGGCTGGCAATGCTTACCCGTAACTACCCTGAAGCGGTGGAGTTATTTACCCTGATGCGTAGGGAGACCGATCTTGAGCAGGTCGGACGTTTGCTGGGGATGCCTGGCCAGTGTGAACAGTGGGCCGCTGTGCAACGTTAGGTCTACATATATAAGTGTTTCATCGATTGCAGTAACGGGCGCCGAAAGGCGCCTTTTTTTTGTCTGAAATATCAGGCCGGACCCTAACGACACGATATTCAGTGTCGTTCCAGTATGGGTAGGGTTGGGGGAGGCGTTTTGTTATGACGGGGTATATGCAAGTAAGCATGAGCGTCGGGAGCGACTGCTACGAAGTGTTAATGCGTTGATGGCAGAGAGCTGTTGTTCAAGTAGTCGCGTGCGCGTCAATTAACGCGGTTTGTGTGAGTTGAAAAAGTTTATTGTTTTCATAATGTCTGTTTTTCCTCGGTTGTTACTGGGGATGTGGATCCTTGGCGGCGAATAACTCACGTTTGGCCTCGGCTGTTCGTAAAAAGTCCATAAGCAAGAATCTCTCGAGGACATATGATTTCCTTATGTGAGTTGCGACTTTTCGGAACTCATTCGCGTTAAGTTCCACGAACCTAGCGAGCTTGAAGTGCTCGCCGTTGCTTTATCACTCAACGATTAAAAGTCGTGTCCTCCTCCGATGCGAGAGTTGGGCACGCTTTACGGGGTAAAAATATGACTAATGTATCGACCCATCAGTTCGTGTCGATGGATCCCGATTACCTACAGCTTAATCAATCGTCAGTGTCGACGAATAACACGCTCCAACTATTCCCGTCCATGGACGGTGTTAATAGGTTTCTGAAAGACAGTCACCTGCCAGCCATTGAGCCAAGGCGAACCTCAGAGTATTCGGTGCGTGCGTTGCCGGATGCTGCCTGCCACGACAACGCCTGCGCTGATACACGGCCTGTGAACTTCGGGAATGACGTAAGTCCCGCGGCGTTGATGAGTATGCTGGCGGGCCTGTTCACGCAGTTCTTCAACCCGTTGCACACCCCTCTGCGCGCAGACAGGCTTTCCCCTGACTCGATAAACAGTAGCGCGTCCGCACCACAGCCCCGTGTAACTCCGGTTCCCGATACTAAAACTGTCGATAGGCAAGGCGAGCCCATTTCCGAGCTTCTCACCCAGCGCAATGGTGTAAAGCCCAACAACATCTGGAACGGCTTTCGCCAGGGAAGGGAGCGTAACTGCGTCACTGTCTCGGCGATCAAGGCCGCCATGGCGAAGTTTGGTCAACGACCAGCGGACATCTATAAATCTGTTGAGAGGGTTTCCGACGGTCATAAGGTTGTTATGCGTGATGGTTTCGAATTGACATTGACACGCGCCGAACTGACCAGGGCTATCCGCGGCTCCAACTTTATCGGGATGACTGATCCGGACATGCTCAAGGATGCGCACTTCCTGTATGCGTGTTCTGCCAAGCGTGCGCAAATGGAGAATAACGATGGATGGGCGAGTAGAAGTTTCAATGCCGCCATAAGAAGTCTGAACGACGGGGAGGATGAGGACGGGAGAAACCCGGGAGAAGGCCTCAAGCGTCTGGGATTAAAGGACTATATGAAGCGCGTTTCGGTACGTGACTTCGCTGATAAATCGTTGATCGGCATTGTCAACAGACGCGACCACTCAGTTGCTGTTGTGGATGGGGCCGAGGAGATCTACGGCCGTAAGGGACGCCGGCCTACAGACGGAACGGCCATTGCATTGGTCTGATAGTTCTGTCTGGCCCGAATGTCTTGTCACGAATTCCTCCAACTATTACATAAAGAGTTAATGATATGAGCCCGTTTGCAGCTGTAGCTTCCGTTCGTGTGAACCCTGTGACTGCGCAGTTATCGAACTGCTCGGACAAGCCCATCTCCCGTCTCCAGGCTTTTGATGTCCCCCATTTCAATGAGCGTCCGTACAGCGCTGTCATCGGGCTAATGCCTGCTCCTCGGGTTGTCACGCCGCGGGTCAACCCGCCCACGACCCGTATCCACCCCACGGCCGCAGAGGTTTTGCAAGGTTTCGATGCGCGGTCACGAAGCTTTGGCGAAACTCGCGACCTGAGCAGCCATGTCGCCGTTATCAAGATGATGATGCTCAGGTTTGGCCGGTCGCCCTCCGACATGTTTGAAAAAGTCGAAGCCACGGAGGAGGGTTACAACGTCACCATGAAAGATGGTTTTGAAGTGAAGTTTTCAAAGCAAGAGCTGGCGTGCACCACCGAAGCCTCGCAGTTCAACGGTGCTGCCGCGCAAATGAGCGCTGATGCCAATTTTATGCTGGCAGCCTTTACCAAGCGTAAGCAACTTGAAGGCAATACTCAGTTTGATACAGCGTTATCGAGCACCTTGCGCGGAGAACATCTTTACAGGGTCTTGAAGGGGATGGGGCTGATCGGCTTTTTGCGGTTTGTGCCACCCGAAAAGCTGCGAGAACCAAACAGCATCGGCATCATCAGCCCCTTTAACGCTGCGGGCGCGTTGGTCGTGGGCGGAATCCAGCATCGCAATGGTGCGCAAGCACCGGTCGGCAGGGACTATGGCTACCAACTGGCTGCGGATGTCCCCGTCGATCCGAATGGCAGGCCGGCGCAGTTCCCGGCGGCGCCCATCGGCGTTCCACCTGCCAATATCTTCACTGGTTTCTACCAGGGCGTGGAGGGTAACTGTGTGACTGTATCGGCGCTCAAGGCGGCGATGATGAAGTACGGGCAGAACCCTCTGGGAATCTACAAGCGTGTCACTGAAACCCCGGAAGGTTTCACGATCACCATGCGCGACGGCTGCACGGTGCGGCTTACCCACACTGAGCTGGAAGTGGCACGAGCAGCAGCCAGCTTCCGTGGCACGGATAAAGGCCTGATTGACGATGCCGTGTTCCTCTATGCGGCAAGCGCCAAGCGCGCACAGTTGGAAAATCACGAGTTCCGCGCCGGCGCCGATTATGGCACTGCCCTGCAAACGCTGAGCGACGGTGAGATTCCAGGTGACGCATTACGCCGGCTTGGTCTATACGCCTCTATTCGCTCCAGCACTGTGGAGGAGCTGGCGTCAGGCGTGCCAGGCACGCTGGCGAATTTTGGGCATTCGGTGGTCGTTGTAGGGGGCGTTCGTGATGACTATGGCGCCAAGCGCAACCTGAAGGGCTCGCACTGGATGCGAAAGGACGGCCACGCACTGAAGCTGGTTTAAGCCCGGCCTTCTCCCGCGATCAAGCGCTCCCTGAACCCGATCATGGGCAGCGGGCGGCTGTGCAAATACCCTTGGTACAGATGGCAGCCCAGGCCCTGCAGGAAGGCCAGTTGGTCCTGGGTTTCCACACCTTCGGCAATCACCTCCAGGTTCAAGCTGCGGGCCATGGCCACGATGGCGCGGATGATTTCGGCGTCGTTGGGGTCATGGGTGGCGTCACGCACGAAGGATTGGTCGATCTTCAGCGCATCCACCGGCAGACGCTTGAGGTAGGTGAGCGACGAGTAACCGGTGCCGAAGTCATCCATGGCAAAGCTCACGCCGAGTTTTTTCAGGCGGCGCATTTTGCTGATGGTGTCGTCCAGGTTCTGGATCACGATGCCCTCGGTGATTTCCAGCTTCAGCAGGCTGAACGGCAGTTGATGCTGCTTGAGGCTGTGCTCCACCCGCTCCACGAAGTCGTTCTGGCGAAACTGCCGAGGGCTGATATTCACACAGAGGCTGAAGTTCAACGGGTCCACCAAGCCTTCGGCGATCAGCTGTTGAAAGGCCGCGCAGGCTTCATCCAGGATCCAGGTGCCGACTTCGAGGATCAGGCCGCTGTCCTCCAGCACCTTGATGAACTCTGAAGGCGATTGCGCACCCAGTTGCGGATGATGCCAGCGCACCAGGGCCTCGGCACCGACAATCCGGTTGCCGCGTGCATCCACTTGCGGCTGGTAATGCACGCTGAATTCACCGCGTGACAGGGCCAGGCGCAGGTCGGTCTCCATGCGCAGGCGCTCGCTGGCGGTCTTTTGCATGCTGTTGTGGAACATCTGCGTGGTGTTGCGCCCCGAATCCTTGGCGCGGTACAGGGCAATATCGGCGCGCTTGAGCAAGTCCGCGGGGGTAGAGCCGTGATCGGGAATCAACGCTACGCCGATGCTTGGCGTCACCTGCAGGCGATGGCCGTCGAGGAACATCGGCTCCGAGAGCAGTTCGCGCAGGGTATCGGCCAGTTCCTGCACCTGGCCGCTGACTTCCATGCGCGAGCCGTCCAGGCCGCTGAGCAGCACCACGAACTCATCACCGCCCAGGCGCGCCACCGTGTCCTCCATGCGTACGCTGGCTTCCAGGCGTGCGGTGACGATTTTCAGCACCGTATCGCCCACCGGATGGCCGAGGGAGTCGTTGATGTGCTTGAAGTGGTCGAGGTCGAGGAACAGCAGTGCACCGCGCAGGTTGTGACGCTTGAGCAGGGCGATCTGCTGGCTCAGGCGGTCCATCAGCAGGGCGCGGTTGGGCAGGTTGGTCAGCGGGTCGTGGTAGGCCAGGTGGCGGATCTGTGCCTGGGCGTTTTTCAGCAGGCTCACGTCCCGGGCGGTCAGCAGCAGGCACGGGGTTTCATTCAGGGTGATGGGCTCTACCGACACTTCCACCGCCAGCAACTCGCCGCGCTTGTTGTGCCAGAGCATTTCCAGGTGGTGGATGCGGCCTTTGATCTGCAATTCGGCCAGCAGCGCGGCGCGCTGGTTTTCATCGGCCCAGATGCCGATCTGGTAAAGGGTCAGGCCGATGGCTTCCTCGGCACGGTAGCCGGTCAGGCGGCAGAAGCCGTCGTTGACCTCCACATAACGGCCGGTATCGCGCTCGGTGATGGAAATTGCGTCGGGGCTGGAATGGAACGCCTTGGCGAATTTCTCTTCGCTGGCCTTCAGCGCGGCTTCCGAGCGTTGCTGCTGGGTGATGTCACGCAAGGTGGTGACGATGCACGGCTGGTCGCCCACTTTGATCAGTCGGCTGGAAATCACGCACGTCAACGCCTGGCCGTTCTTGTGATGCGCCACGATCGCCACATTGCTCAGCGCCTGTTCGCGGATCACTCGCTCGATACGCTGCAGGCGCTTGCTTGACTCGTCCCACAGGCCGATCTGCTCGGCGCTTTTGTCGATCACCTCGGCGGCCGTCCAGCCAAAGGTCTGGGTAAAGGCGGGGTTGATCTCGATAAAGGCGCTGCTGTCCAGGTTGGTGACACAGATCGGATCCGGGCTGGCCTGGAACAGGCTGGCGAATTTTTCTTCGGAGGCGGTCAGGCGTTGTTCGCGTTCCACCTGGTCGGTGATGTCCAGCAAGGTGCCCGCCATGCGCAGCGGTGCGCCCTGCTCATCGCGGTACAGGCGGGCGCGGCTTTCAAGGTAGCGCGAGCTGCCGTCCTCCATGGGCACCCGGTACGTCAGTTGATAGTTGCCGGCCGGACCCTCGCGCAGGGTGCGGTAAGCGTTGCGCATGCTTTCGCGCTCGTCATCGGGCATGCCCTCGAAGAACGCGTCGAAGGATTCATGGAACGGTTCCGGCGGCAGGCCGTGCAGTTGCGCGGCGCGTGCCGAGCCGTAAAGCATGCCGGTGGGGATGTGCCAGTCCCAGGTGCCCAGTTGTGCCGAGTCCAGGGCCAGGTCGAGACGCTCCTGGCTGTCCTTGAGGGCCTGCTCGGCGTTTTTGCGTTCGGTGGTGTCGAGAAAGGTACTGATCAGGTAGGCCTCACCTTCCAGTTCGACTTTTTGGGCACTGAGGGTGCCATCGTGGATCTGGCCGTTGCTGGCGCAAAACTGCACCTCCATGGTGATGGGCTCGCCCTTGCGCTGGGTGGCCTTGACCAGGTGCGCGCGTTGTTCGGGATGGCGCCACAGGCCCAGGTCCAGCGTGGTGCGCCCGATGGCGTCGGCGACCGGCCAGCCGAAGAGCATCTCGAAATACTGGTTGGCTTCACTGATCAGGCCGTCGGACTGGCGGGTCAGCAGGACCATGTTGGGGCATAGGTGAAACAGGGTCGCGAAGCGTTTTTCGGAGTGGCTGAGGGCGTGCTCCCGTTCGCGCTGGCGGGTGGTCTCGCGGATCACCCCGATCATGCGGCGCCGTCCGGCTTTGTCGGGCGCCAGGCTGCCGTTGATCTCCAGCCAGTGATGACTGCCGTCCGGCCACTGGATGTGATGGTGCATGGCCTGCTCGAACGGCTCGCCGGCCAGTACGGCGTGAAAGGCCCGCACCACGCGGGCGCGGTCTTGTGGGGCGAGCAGGTCGAGGTAGTCCAGATCCTTGGGCAGCGGCTGGCGCGGATCAAAGCCGAACAGCGCCTGGGTGCCTCGCGACCAACTGATCTTGCCGGTGTCGATTTCCCAGCTCCACGCGCCCAGCCGGGCAGCGTTGAGCGCTGCCAGCAATTGCGGCGCGCTGTCCCAGCTTTGTTCCGCCTCTTGAGGATCCAGGGCGTAAATGCGGGGCAGGGGTGGCACGGAGTCGACGGGGTTGCGCATTATCAAAGGGCCTTGGCTCGATGGGCGTAAGGCGCGGTTCAGTTCAGACCTTGAGGGCGCACGGTTTCATGCCGGTATCCCTGGCAGATCGACCTGTGCATCCAGTAGGCTCATGAAAGCCCGCGCAGCATTCGACAGCGTCCTTTCGGTGTGCACGATATAGCCTAGCTGGCGACTGAGCTGTATGCCCGGCAAAGCGATACTTGCCACCTGATCATCGAGCATGGTGCGCGGCAACACGCTCCAGGCCAGGCCGATGGACACCATCATCTTGATAGTTTCCAGGTAGTTAGTGCTCATCGCGATGTTCGGCGTGAGGCCCTGGGCCTCGAACAGCCGGCTGACAATATGGTGGGTAAAGGTGTTGCCGCCGGGGAAAACCGCCGGGTGGCCGGCAATGTCGGCCAGGCTGACGCTGCCGTTGCTGATCAGGCTGTGCTCCGGCGCCACCACGAAATCCAGCGGGTCGTCCCACACCGGGGTGGCGCGCACCAGGTGGTGGGGGTCGGGCGCCAGGGTGATCACTGCCACTTCGGCGCGGCCATGGAGGATTTCTTCGTAGGCCACTTCCGAATCGAGGAACTGGATATCCAGCGCCACATTCGGGTATTCCCGTGTAAAGGTGCGCAGCACCGGCGGCAAGCGGTGCAGACCAATGTGGTGACTGGTGGCCAGCGTCAGTCGCCCGCTGACTTCGCCGGTAAGGTTGGTGAGGGCGCGGCGCGTGTCGTCCAGCACGTTGAGGATCTGATAAGCACGCGGCAGCAAGGCCCGCCCGGCCTCGGTCAAGCCGACTTCGCGGCCCAGGCGGTCGAACAGACGCACCTTCAATTGTTGCTCCAGGCCGGCGATGCGTTTGCTGATGGCCGGTTGGGTCAGGTGCAGGCGCTCGCCGGCGCCGGAGAAGCTGCCGGTCTCGGCGATGGCAATAAAGGCATTGAGGTTGGCCAGGTCCATAGTGCTATTCCAGTTGGTAATCCAAAGTATAAAAAATATGAATTTGAGTTATTTAATGTAGCGCCATACCATCAGCCTCACAAGCCAAAGGGTTATTGAATGTCTCAAGACCCGGGGCATAGAAAGACCGATGATGAGGACCGACTGATGGCCGGCAAAACGCTTTACGACAAGCTTTGGGATTCCCATGAAGTGAAACGGCGCGACGATGGCTCGTCGCTGATCTATATCGACCGTCACATCATCCATGAAGTGACCTCGCCCCAAGCGTTCGAAGGCCTGCGGCTGGCCGGGCGCAAGCCTTGGCGCGTCGACTCCATCATCGCCACCCCGGACCACAACGTACCGACCACCCCTGAGCGCAAGGGCGGCATTGAAGCCATTGCCGACCAGGTGTCGCGCCTGCAGGTACAGACCCTCGACGACTACTGCGACGAATATGGCATCACTGAATTCAAGATGAATGACGTGCGTCAAGGCATCGTGCACGTGATCGGCCCTGAGCAGGGTGCCACCTTGCCGGGCATGACCGTGGTCTGCGGTGATTCGCACACCTCCACCCACGGTGCCTTTGGCGCCCTGGCCCACGGCATCGGCACCTCCGAGGTGGAACATGTGTTCGCCACCCAGTGCCTGGTCGCCAAGAAGATGAAGAACATGCTGGTTCGCGTTGAGGGCAAATTGCCGTTCGGTGTGACCGCTAAAGACATCGTCCTCGCCGTGATCGGCAAGATCGGCACCGCCGGCGGTAACGGCCATGCCATCGAGTTCGCCGGCAGCGCGATTCGCGACCTGTCCATCGAAGGCCGCATGACCATCTGCAACATGTCCATCGAAGCCGGTGCCCGCGTGGGCATGGTGGCGGCGGACGAAAAGACTGTCGACTACGTAAAAGGCCGTCCATTCGCCCCGCAAGGCGCGGATTGGGACGCCGCCGTCGAAGCCTGGAAAGACCTGGTCTCCGACGCCGACGCGGTGTTCGACACCGTGGTCGAGCTGGATGCCGCGCAGATCAAGCCGCAAGTCAGCTGGGGCACCTCGCCGGAAATGGTTCTGGCCGTTGACCAGAACGTGCCGGACCCGGCTCAGGAAGCCGACCTGGTCAAGCGCGGCTCCATTGAGCGCGCCTTGAAGTACATGGGTTTGAAAGCCAACCAGGCGATCACCGACATTCAGTTGGATCGCGTGTTCATCGGTTCCTGCACCAACTCGCGGATCGAAGACCTGCGCGCCGCGGCGGTGATCGCCAAGGGCCGCAAAGTGGCGTCGACCATCAAGCAGGCGATCGTGGTGCCGGGTTCGGGCCTGGTCAAAGCCCAGGCGGAAGCCGAAGGCCTCGACAAGATCTTCCTCGAGGCCGGTTTTGAATGGCGTGAGCCGGGCTGCTCGATGTGCCTGGCGATGAACCCGGACCGCTTGGAGTCGGGCGAGCATTGCGCGTCCACCTCCAACCGTAACTTCGAAGGGCGTCAGGGCGCCGGCGGGCGTACCCACCTGGTCAGCCCGGCCATGGCCGCTGCCGCTGCCGTCAACGGTCGTTTCATCGACGTTCGCGAATTGATCTGAGGAATACCTGATGCGTGCTTTTACTCAACACACTGGCCTTGTCGCCCCTTTGGATCGCGCCAACGTCGACACCGACCAGATCATCCCCAAGCAGTTCTTGAAGTCGATCAAGCGCACCGGTTTCGGCCCGAACCTGTTCGATGAGTGGCGTTACCTGGACGTGGGCTACGCCTACCAGGACAACTCCAAGCGCCCGTTGAACAAGGACTTCGTGCTCAACGCCGAGCGTTACCAGGGCGCTAGCGTGCTGCTGGCCCGGGAAAACTTCGGTTGCGGTTCCAGCCGTGAACACGCGCCGTGGGCCCTGGAAGAATATGGCTTTCGCAGCATCATCGCGCCGAGCTACGCCGACATCTTCTTCAACAACAGCTTCAAGAACGGCCTGTTGCCGATCATCTTGACCGACGAGGAAGTCGACGAGCTGTTCAAGCAGGTGGAAGCCGAAGAGGGCTACCAGTTGACCGTCGACCTGGCCGCGCAAACCGTGACCCGTCCGGACGGCAAGGTGTATCACTTTGAAGTGGATGCGTTCCGTAAACACTGCCTGATCAACGGCCTGGACGATATCGGCCTGACCTTGCAGGACGGCGATGCGATCGCGGCGTTCGAAGCCAGGCACCGGGAGAGCCAGCCCTGGTTGTTTCGCGATGCGTAATTCTGGGTAGGCCGGACTGGCTCCATCGCGGGCAAGCCCGGCTCCCACATTGATCGGTGTTCTCCTGAACGACTCGGTCAACTGTGGGAGCTGGCTTGCCTGCGATAGCGCCAGTACCAACACCCCAAAACCCAAGGAAAAACCACCATGACCAGCACCGCCCACACCCAAGTCGTGCAAAAACAATTCGGCGAGCAAGCCTCGGCCTACCTGAGCAGTGCCGTGCACGCCCAGGGCACCGAATTCGCGCTCCTGCAGGCCGAACTGGCCGGGCAGGGCAGTGCGCGCTTGCTGGACCTGGGGTGCGGTGCCGGCCATGTCAGCTTCCACGTCGCGCCATTGGTTAAAGAAGTGGTGGCCTACGACCTGTCCCAGCAGATGCTTGACGTGGTTGCCGCCGCTGCGGTGGACCGTGGCCTGGGCAATATCCGCACGGTGCACGGCGCCGCCGAATGCCTGCCGTTCGCCGATGGCGAGTTCGACTTCGTGTTCAGCCGCTATTCGGCCCACCACTGGAGCGACCTCGGCCTGGCGCTGCGTGAGGTGCGCCGCGTGCTCAAGCCGGGCGGCGTAGCGGCGTTTGTCGACGTCTTGTCACCGGGCAGCCCGCTGTTGGACACTTACCTGCAAACCGTCGAAGTCCTGCGCGACACCAGCCACGTGCGCGATTATTCCGCCGCCGAATGGATGCAGCAGCTCAGCGAGTCCGGTTTGCACGTGCGCAATAGCAGCCGCCAGCGCTTGCGCCTGGAATACACCTCCTGGGTCGAACGCATGCGCACGCCAGAGGTATTGCGCGCAGCGATCCTTGAGCTGCAAAAGGCGATGGGCCAGGAAGTACGCGATTACTACGAAATTCAAGCCGACGGCACCTTCAGCACCGACGTGCTGGTGGTCTTTGCCGAGCGCTGATCGATTTTTCCCGACCTGCCCACGGGCGGGTCGCTTGATGAAATGAGGAACGCATGAGCAAGCAGATTCTGATTCTCCCTGGCGACGGTATTGGTCCGGAAATCATGGCCGAAGCGGTCAAGGTCCTGGAACTCGCCAATAGCAAGTACAGCCTGGGCTTCGAGCTGAGCCACGACGTGATCGGCGGCGCTGCCATCGACAAGCATGGCGTGCCGCTGGCCGACGAAACCCTCGACCGCGCTCGCGCGGCCGACGCCGTATTGCTCGGTGCCGTGGGTGGCCCGAAATGGGACAAGATCGAACGTGACATCCGTCCTGAGCGCGGCCTGCTGAAAATCCGTGCCCAACTGGGCCTGTTCGGCAACCTGCGCCCAGCGATCCTCTACCCGCAACTGGCCGACGCCTCGAGCCTCAAGCCGGAAGTGGTGGCGGGCCTGGATATCCTGATCGTGCGTGAGCTGACCGGCGGTATCTACTTCGGCTCGCCACGTGGCGTGCGTGAGCTGGAAAATGGCGAGCGCCAGGCCTACGACACCCTGCCGTACAGCGAGAGTGAAATCCGCCGTATCGCCCGTGTCGGTTTCGACATGGCCCGCGTGCGTGGCAAGAAGGTCTGCTCGGTAGACAAAGCCAACGTACTGGCCTCCAGCCAACTGTGGCGTGAAATCGTCGAAGAAGTGGCCAGGGACTACCCAGACGTCGAACTGAGCCACATGTACGTCGACAACGCCGCCATGCAACTGGTGCGCGCACCGAAGCAGTTCGACGTGATCGTCACCGACAACCTGTTCGGCGACATCCTGTCCGACCAGGCGTCGATGCTCACCGGTTCCATCGGCATGCTGCCTTCGGCGTCCCTGGACACCAACAACAAGGGCATGTACGAGCCTTGCCACGGTTCGGCGCCGGACATCGCGGGCCAGGGCATTGCCAACCCGCTGGCGACCATCCTGTCGGTGTCGATGATGCTGCGTTACAGCTTCAACTTGAGCGAAGCGGCGGATGCCATCGAGAAGGCCGTGAGCCTGGTGCTGGACCAGGGTTTGCGCACTGGCGACATCTGGTCGCAGGGTTGCACCAAGGTCGGTACGCAAGAAATGGGCGACGCAGTAGTCGCCGCGCTGCGGAATCTGTAATCTCTCGGGCCCGCTTGCAGTTGTTGCTGCAAGGCGGCCCACTTTTTAACAAGGTGTAGTTGCGATGAAACGTGTAGGTCTGATCGGTTGGCGCGGTATGGTCGGTTCCGTGCTCATGCAGCGGATGCTGGAAGAGCAGGATTTCGATCTTATTGAGCCGGTGTTTTTCACCACTTCGAATGTGGGTGGCCAAGGGCCATCTGTGGGCAAGGATATTGCTCCGCTCAAGGACGCCTACAGCATTGAAGAGCTGAAAACCCTCGACGTGATTCTGACCTGTCAGGGTGGCGACTACACCAGCGAAGTCTTCCCCAAGCTGCGCGAAGCCGGCTGGCAGGGTTACTGGATCGACGCCGCCTCGAGCCTGCGCATGCAGGACGATGCCGTGATCATCCTTGATCCGGTGAACCGCAAGGTCATCGACCAGCAGCTGGATGCCGGCACCAAGAACTACGTCGGCGGCAACTGCACCGTCAGCCTGATGCTGATGGGCCTGGGTGGCTTGTTCGAAGCCGGCCTGGTCGAGTGGATGAGCGCCATGACCTATCAGGCGGCCTCGGGGGCCGGCGCGCAGAACATGCGCGAACTGATCAAGCAGATGGGCGCGACCCACGCCGCGGTCGCCGATCAACTGGCCGACCCTGCCAGCGCGATCCTCGACATTGACCGCCGTGTGGCCGAAGCCATGCGCAGCGATGCGTACCCGACCGAGAATTTCGGCGTGCCATTGGCCGGTAGCCTGATCCCGTGGATCGACAAAGAACTGCCGAACGGCCAGAGCCGCGAAGAGTGGAAGGCCCAGGCCGAGACCAACAAGATCCTCGGTCGCTTCAAGAGCCCCATCCCGGTGGATGGCATCTGCGTTCGTATCGGCGCCATGCGCTGCCACAGCCAGGCGCTGACCATCAAACTGAACAAAGACGTGCCGATCGCCGATATCGAAGCGTTGATCAGCCAGCACAACCCTTGGGTCAAGCTGGTGCCGAACAACCGTGATATCAGCATGCAGGAGCTGAGCCCTACCAAGGTTACCGGCACCCTGAACGTGCCGGTGGGCCGTCTGCGCAAGCTGAACATGGGCAGCCAGTTCCTGGGCGCGTTCACGGTGGGCGACCAGCTGCTGTGGGGCGCGGCCGAACCGCTGCGCCGCATGCTGCGGATTCTGCTGGAGCGTTGATCGCTTGAGGCAATATTAGAAACCCGCGCTCTGGTGACAGGCGCGGGTTTTTTATTGGCCATCAGCCACACCACAAAAGCCGGGTTAATTGCCTCACCCCCAGTCACCCGGTAAAGTGCCGCTCCCCCCGCAATGCCCGAGGCAGCCCCTATGACCCAGACCTTTGATATCGCCGTGATCGGCGCCACCGGCACGGTGGGTGAAACCCTGGTGCAGATCCTCGAAGAACTGGACTTCCCGGTGGGCACCCTGCATTTGCTGGCAGGCAGTAACTCCGCCGGCGCATCGGTGCCGTTTCGTGGCAAGAACGTGCGGGTGAGGGAAGTCGATGAGTTTGACTTCAGCAAAGTACAGCTGGCGTTCTTTGCGGCGGGGCCGGCGGTCACCTTGAGTTTTGCCCCGCGTGCCACGGCGGCGGGCTGCTCCCTGATTGATCTGTCGGGTGCATTGCCCGCCGAGCAGGCGCCGCAAGTGGTGCCGGAAGCCAATGCCCATGTCTTGGAGGGTATGCAGAAACCCTTCCGGATTGGCAGCCCAAGCCCATCGGCGACCCATCTGGCGGTGGTCCTTGCGCCATTGCGGGGGTTGCTGGATATCCAGCGTGTGAGCGTCACCGCCAATCTGGCCGTGTCAGCCCTGGGGCGCGAGGCCGTGAGCGAGCTGGCCCGGCAGACCGCCGAGCTGTTGAATGTGCGCCCGCTGGAGCCGAAGTTCTTTGATCGGCAGATGGCCTTCAACCTGCTGGCGCAAGTCGGAAAGCCAGATGTGCAAGGTCATACGGATCTGGAGAAAAGGCTGATACACGAACTGCGCGCAGTGCTGGAAACTCCTTTGCTAAAGATTTCCGCAACTTGCGTTCAAGCCCCGGTGTTTTTTGGCGATAGCCTGACTGTGTCCCTGCAACTCGGTGCGCCGGTCGACCTTGCCGCCGTGAACCGTGCACTCGACGCCGCCCCCGGTATCGAGCGGGTGGACGAGGGTGACTACCCCACGGCGGTGGGCGACGCAGTCGGCCAGGACGTGGTCTACGTAGGGCGGGTTCGCGCGGGCGTGGATGACCCGGCGGAACTAAATCTGTGGCTGACGTCAGATAACGTACGCAAAGGCGCCGCGTTAAATGCCGTGCAGCTGGCGCAGTTGTTGATAAAAGGCCTTGCGTAAAAGATACTTGGCGGCAATTTGTAGATTGATTCTAGCCAAGCGCTATGCTTGGCCCCAGGCAGGAAAAGTTGCGCGTCGGTGACCTATCGGCTCGCCATGCCTTATGGCAGCGGTTACCAACCTTCTCGCAGGCCGGGGAGTGTTCAAACAAAGGATGAGGCTATGGTTCAAGTTCGCAAACTGGTGTTAGCAATAGCGGCCGCCTCGGCGCTGTCCTCCGGTATGGCGCAGGCGCTGCAGCTGGGGGAGATGACCCTCAAGTCGAAGTTGAACCAGCCGCTGGCGGTGGAAATCGAATTGCTCGATGTCGGTGGCCTCACGGCTTCCGAGATCACGCCGAGCCTGGCCTCGTCCCAGGCGTTTGTGGATGCGGGCGTTGATCGCCAGGCGTTTCTCGATGACCTGACCTTCACCCCGGTGGTCAACCCCAACGGCCGCAGCGTGGTGCGCGTCACCTCCAGCAAGCCACTGCCTGATTCCTACGTACGCTTCCTGTTGCAGGTGCAATGGCCCAATGGCCGTTTGATGCGTGACTACAGCGTCTTGCTCGACCCGGCCAAGTTTGACCAGCCGGCTCCGACGGTGGCCGCACCGGCACCGCGCTTGGCTGCGCCGGCCAGCACCGCGCCTGCCGCGAGCAAATCCGCACAGCACACCACCACATCCCGTGACACCTTGTGGGAAATTGCCGCGAAGAACCGCAACGGCGCTTCGGTTCAGCAGACCATGCTGGCGATCCAGGCGCTGAACCCGGACGCGTTCATCGACGGCAATATCAACCGTCTGAAAACCGGTCAGGTCCTGCGCCTGCCAGACACCGTACAAAGCACCGCGTTGCCGCAGCCCCAGGCGATTGCCGAAGTGAGCGCGCAGAATGCCGCCTGGCGCCAGGGCCGGCGTGCCGCCACCAATCCGGTGGCGGGCAAGCAGCAACTGGATGCTACCAAGCGCACCCAGGCGGGCAATGCGCCCGCGAGCACCCAAACCAAGGACAACTTGAGCCTGGTCTCGGCCGAGGCGGCCAGGAAGGGCGCCAAAGGCAAGGTCGGCGACAGCTCGGCCCTGAGCGACAAGCTGGCGATGACCCAGGAACAGTTGGACACGACCCGTCGTGACAACGAAGAACTGAAAAGCCGTGCGGCAGACCTGCAAAGCCAGTTGGACAAGCTGCAAAAGCTGATTCAACTGAAAAACGATCAACTCGCCCGTTTGCAGGCTGAAAAGGGCGTTCCGGCTGCGTCGGCCACGGCGGCGATGCCCGCGCAGTTGGCCGGCGAGCCGGCTACTGCCCCGGCAGCCGCGGCCCCAGCTACCCCTGCGCCCGCGCCTGAGCCGGCCAAGGCCGATGCGGCGCCTGACAGCACCGAGGGTAAATTCAATGACCTGCTGACCAACCCGATCGTGCTCGGTGTGATCGGCGGTGCGGCTGGCCTGCTGGTGCTGTTGCTCCTGTTGTTGTGGGCGCGCCATCGTAACGCGCGCCTCGAAGAGGAAAAGCATCTGCGTATGGCGCGGGCCCTGGCTGAAGAGCCGGTGTTCAGCTCGAACATCGATCACGACTTGCCACCGGACAGCTTCGAAGGCCTGGAAGTGCCGCCGCCGAACGTCAAGCTGGCCGCCGCGCCAGCACCGGCTCCGGTAGCCGCACCGGCCGTTGCGGTGCCGACCGTTGCTTCCGTGCTCGCGCCGCTGGCTGTTGCCGTGGCTCCGGTAAACGCCAGCGATGCGCTGGCCCAGGCCCAATCCCATATCGACCGTGGCCACCTGAACCAGGCCGCCGATGTGCTGCAGCAAGCGATCAAGCACGAGCCCAAGCGCAGCGACCTGCGTTTGAAGCTGATGGAAGTCTATGGCCTGCAAAACGACAAGGACGGTTTCGTTACCCAGGAACGTCAACTGGTGGCCAATGGTGAAAACCATGCCCAGGTCGAGCAGCTCAAGAGTCGCTTCCCGGCCATGGCTGTGCTGGCGGCGGGCGTCAGTGCTGCGGTGGCTGCCGCGGCCCTGGATGCTCAGTACGTCAAGGATTTGCTCGAAGACAAACCGGTTGCGCCTGCGCCGGAGGCTTTCGACACCGATTTCGATCTGAGCCTGGACGATCTGGAAGAGGCTTCGCCGGCTGACGTCAAGGGCGACCAGCCGACATTCGAGTCGGTCCTGCAGCAGCAGACCGAAGCCAAGGCCAGCCCGGATGACCTGTCGGACTTCGACCTGGACCTGCAACTGGATGCGCCGTCTTCGGCGCAATCCGATGACGACTTCCTCTCGGGCCTGGAAGACCAGATGAAGGACGTGCCGGCCGTCGAGCCGCCGACCCTGACGCCTGCGGCCCTGGATGACTTCGACCTGCCGGAAGATTTCGACCTGTCCCTGGCCGACGAGCCTGAAGCTGCCGCCCAGCCTGATGCGTTCGCGTCGGAGCTGGATGATGTCAACGCCGAGCTGGATCGTCTGTCCCAGAGCCTGGAGCATCCGTCCATCGAGCCGTCGTTCACCGCGGAAGACGCGGCACAGGGCGATGACGAGCCGGAATTCGACTTCCTCTCCGGCACCGACGAGGTTGCCACCAAGCTCGACCTGGCCCAGGCCTATATCGACATGGGCGACGCTGACGGCGCACGGGACATCCTCACCGAAGTGCTGACTGAAGGTGACGAGACTCAGCGTGGCGAGGCCAAGGAAATGCTCGGCCGGCTGGCGTAACAGCCGATGGGGGATGCAAGCGGCGACCTTCGGGTCGCCGTTTGCTTTTTGTAGGCGCTGGCTTGCCGGCGATGCAAGCGATCCGGTCTTTCAGTAAAACCGAGTTGATGGTATCGCCAGCAAGCCAGCTCCCGCACAATTCGGCATAATGGCCACCTTTGCGCAACTCATCAGGCTCTCAGTTCTTGGCAAATATAGATAATCCGGCCGCCGAAATGGCGGCCGCCGGCTTTTACCGCATCGCGCTGGGCGTGGAATACAAAGGCTCGCGCTATCGCGGCTGGCAGCGTCAGGCTTCAGGCGTGCTGACGGTGCAGGAAACCCTGGAGAACGCGCTGTCGAAAGTCGCCGATTCGCCGGTGTCGCTGATGTGCGCCGGGCGCACCGATGCGGGCGTGCATGCCTGCGGCCAGGTGGTGCACTTCGATACCCAGGCTGAACGCTCGATGAAGGCGTGGGTGATGGGCGCTAATATCAATTTGCCCCATGACGTCAGTGTCAGTTGGGCCAAGGTCATGCCGGCGCATTTCCATGCGCGCTTCAAGGCGATCGCCCGGCGTTATCGCTATGTGATCTACAACGACCAGATCCGCCCGGCTCATCTCAACGAAGAAATCACCTGGAACCATCGCCCGCTCGACGCCGAGCGCATGGCCGAGGCCGCGCAGCACTTGGTGGGTGTGCATGATTTCAGCGCCTTCCGTGCCGGCCAGTGCCAGGCCAAGTCGCCGATCAAGGAAGTCCATCACCTGCGCGTGACCCGTCACGGCAAGATGATCGTGCTGGATATCCGCGCCGGGGCCTTCCTGCATCACATGGTGCGCAACATTGCCGGGGTGCTGATGACCATCGGTACCGGCGAGCGCCCGGTGGAGTGGGCCAAGGAAGTACTGGAAAGCCGCGTTCGTCGGACCGGTGGTGTCACGGCGCATCCGTTCGGCCTGTACCTGGTGGATGTGGAGTACCGCGATGAGTTCGAATTGCCGGAGCGTTTCATCGGGCCACACTTCCTCACAGGTTTCAGCGAACTTGGCGGCTGACGCCCGGAAAAGCTTTTGTTACCATCCGGGACTTTCTCGGTCCAACCCCTGAGGTTTCCACGACATGTCAGCCGTTCGCAGCAAGATTTGCGGGATTACCCGCATAGAAGACGCGCTGGCGGCCGTCGAGGCGGGAGCAGATGCCATCGGTTTCGTGTTTTACGCCAAGAGCCCGCGGGCGGTGAATGTGTTGCAGGCGCAGGCAATCATCGCCGCGTTGCCGCCGTTCGTGACCACCGTGGGGTTGTTCGTCAACGCCAGCCGCTGCGAACTCAACGAAACCCTGGATGCCGTACCCCTGGATATGCTGCAGTTCCATGGTGACGAGACGCCCGACGAATGTGAAAGCTACCAGCGCCCGTATATCAAGGCATTGCGCGTAAAGGCCGGGGATGACATCGCGGCCGCCTGTGCCGCCTATGGTGGTGCTCGGGGGATTCTGCTCGACACCTATGTCGAAGGCGTGCCCGGCGGTACCGGCGAAGCGTTTGACTGGTCGCTGATTCCCGCGGGGCTGAGCAAGCCGATCATCCTGGCCGGCGGGCTCAACCCCACGAATGTCGGGGCAGCGATCGAACAGGTTCGGCCGTATGCCGTGGATGTCAGCGGTGGGGTAGAACAGGGCAAGGGCATCAAGGATCACAGCAAGATTCGCGCATTCATGCAGGCCGTGCGCAACAGCAGCGGTGGGATGTGACGGCTGGCAGTCTGCCGCCGTCCATAACTACCACTGTGTAAAACAGCCCGGTGCCGCCTGTGGGTGGCCCGGAAACGAAGTGGCAACCCTGCGCTGGCAGGTTGTCTGGAAGGCTGAGGATACATGCGGGAAAAGGCCGGTCGAACGTCTGACCCCGTCCAGCATGTGTCATCGCCACATATGAATTTAGCTCAAGGGCATACGCGGGGCTGTGTTCAAGCCACCGGTACTGGAGAAAGAAAGCATGAGCAACTGGTTAGTAGACAAACTGATCCCTTCGATCATGCGTTCCGAGGTGAAGAAAAGCTCGGTTCCTGAAGGTCTGTGGCACAAGTGCCCATCCTGCGACGCGGTGCTCTACCGTCCGGAGCTGGAAAAGACCCTGGATGTTTGCCCCAAGTGCAACCACCACATGCGTATCGGCGCCCGCGCCCGCATCGACATCTTCCTCGACGCCGAAGGCCGTAACGAACTGGGCGCCGACCTGGAACCGGTTGACCGTCTCAAGTTCCGTGACGGCAAGAAGTACAAGGACCGCCTGACCGCTGCGCAGAAGCAGACCGGCGAGAAGGACGCGCTGATTTCCGTCAGCGGCAAGCTGCTGGGCATGCCTGTCGTGGTGTCGGCGTTCGAGTTCTCGTTCATGGGCGGTTCCATGGGCGCCATTGTCGGCGAGCGCTTTGTCCGCGCCGCCAACTACGCCCTGGAAAACCGTTGCCCGATGATCTGCTTCGCCGCCTCCGGTGGCGCGCGCATGCAGGAAGCCCTGATCTCCCTGATGCAAATGGCCAAGACCTCCGCGGTACTGGCGCGTCTGCGCGAAGAAGGCATCCCGTTCATTTCCGTGCTGACCGACCCGGTCTACGGCGGCGTATCCGCCAGCCTGGCCATGCTGGGTGATGTGATCGTCGGCGAGCCAAAGGCACTGATCGGCTTTGCCGGCCCTCGTGTGATCGAGCAGACCGTGCGTGAGAAACTGCCGGAAGGCTTCCAGCGCAGCGAGTTCCTGCTGGAGCACGGCGCGATTGACCTGATCATCCCGCGCGGTGAACTACGTCCACGCCTGGGCAACCTGCTGGCACAAATGATGGGCCTGCCGACGCCTGTCTACGTCGCACCTAAAGTCGAGCCGATCGTTGTGCCGCCGGTGCCTGCGAACCTATGACCCAGCGTACCCTGGGCGAGTGGCTCGCCTACCTTGAGCAGTTGCATTCGTCCGCTATCGACATGGGCCTGGAGCGCTCGCAACAGGTAGCGACCCGCCTTGGGTTGGGCCGCCCGGCGCCGCGAGTGATCACGGTGACCGGCACCAACGGCAAAGGCTCTACCTGCGCCTTTGTCGCGGCGCTGCTGCAGGCCCAGGGCCTGAAAGTCGGCGTCTACAATTCCCCGCACCTGCTGCGTTACAACGAGCGCGTACAGCTCAATGGCGTTGAAGCCACGGATGAGCAGCTCTGCGAAGCCTTTGCCGCACTCGATGCCGGCCGGGGCGAGACTTCCCTGACTTACTTCGAGATGGGCACCCTGGCGGCGTTCTGGCTGTTCGAGCGTGCGCAACTGGATGTGGTGGTGCTGGAAGTCGGCCTGGGTGGGCGTCTGGACACGGTCAACGTGGTGGACGCCGATCTGGCGCTGGTCACCAGCATTGGTGTGGATCACGCCGACTACCTGGGCAATACCCGCGAATCCGTAGCTTATGAGAAAGCCGGGATCTTCCGCCGGGGCAAGCCTGCCCTGTGTGGTGACCTGGAACCGCCGCACACCTTGCTGGACAAGGTACGCGAGCTGGGTTGCCCGTTTTTCCTGCGCGGCCGGGAATTCAATCTCGAGATCGGTGAACACCACTGGCAATGGCGTGGGCACGATGCCCGTGGTCAGTCTGTAGAACTGCGCGATCTGCCGCTGCTGAACCTGCCGATGGAAAACGCCGCGCTCGCGCTGCAGGCCTATCTGCTGCTGGATCTGCCGTGGGATGCCGAGCAGATCGCCGCCACCTTGCTGGCGACTCGCGTGGTAGGGCGTCTGGATCGTCGTGAGCTTGACTGGCAGGGCAAGCGCCTGAACCTGTTGCTGGATGTGGGGCACAATCCCCATGCGGCCGAGTACCTGGCGCAACGCTTGTCGCGCATGCCGCCGGTCGGTCGCCGCCTTGCAGTATTTGGCTTGCTGGCCGATAAGGACCTGGATGGCGTGGTTGCGCCCTTGCTGGGCAATGTCCAGGCTTGGGCCGTGGCGCCGCTGGATACGCCGCGCAGCCGTCCGGCCGCCGAGCTGGAAGTGGCCTTGCAGAACCTTGGTGCGCCGGTGACGTCGTATGCAAGCGTGACCGATGCCCTTGAAGCACAGTGCGCCATTGCCACGCCCGAAGATGAGATTCTGTTGTTCGGGTCATTTTATTGTGTTGCCGAGGCGCTTGATTGGTTGGCCCGGCGCTCCACGGAGGAAGCTGCACATGGCATTACTGGATAGCGCATACAAGCAGCGAATGGTCGGAGCCTTGGTTCTGGTGGCATTGGCGGTGATTTTCCTGCCGATGCTGTTTTCTCGCCAGGACGAAGAGCGTCAGGTCGTCGTCGAAGCCCCGGCCGCCCCCCAGGCGCCCGCCGTGCCCCAGGTGCAGGTTGAGCCGGTGGTGGTGCCTGAACCCCAGGCGCTGCCGGAAGAAGAGCCTGTACCGACCGATGATGAAGTGGCTGCGCAGCAGGCACCGTCGATGCCGGTGCAACCCAGCGTGCCAGTGGTCAAGCCAGCACCTGCCGCGCCGGTTGCCGCCGCCAAGCCCGCTGCGCCTGCGCCTGCACCCAAGCCGGTAGCACCGCAACCTGCCGCCCCGGGCAAGCCGGACGTAGGGCAGAGCCGTATCGATCCGAATGGCTTGCCGATCAGTTGGTCGATCCAGGTGGCCAGCCTGGGCAATCGCGAAGGCGCCGACGCCTTGCAGAAGAAGCTGCGTAGCCAGGGCTATAACGCTTACATCCGTAGCGCCGACGGCAAGAACCGGGTGTTTATCGGTCCGCTGATCGAGCGTGCCGAGGCCGATCGCCTGCGGGACCTGCTGGATCGTCAGCAGAACCTTAAAGGATTCGTCACCCGTTTCCAGCCTGAGCGCGGCTGATTTGATCCCTGCTTGAGATGCGGCCGACCTGTAGGAGCCCGGCTTGCCGGCGATGGCGTCGATAAGATCGCTATCGCCGGCAAGCCGGGCTCCTACATTCAGGGGTACAACCCGTTGATTTGCAAAGCAGCCGTAATCACTGCTTACCGATAGCCCGACGCTCTGCTAAAATGCGCCGCCTTATCCGTCCGTAGGCTGAAACGTGCCATTTACCTGGGTTGATTGGGCGATCGTTGCAATCGTCGCCATCTCCGCTTTGATCAGTCTAAGCCGCGGCTTCGTAAAAGAAGCACTGTCGTTGCTGACCTGGATCATCGCAGGAGTCGTAGCCTGGATGTTCGGCGGTTCATTGTCGGTCTACCTGGCCGGATACATCGAGACACCTTCGGCACGCGTCATCGCGGGCTGCGCCATCATGTTCATCGCCACGCTGCTGGTGGGAGCAATGGTCAATTATCTTATTGGCGAGTTGATACGTGTCACCGGCCTCTCCGGGACCGATCGATTTCTCGGCATGGCCTTCGGCGCCGCGCGTGGCGCGTTGCTGGTGGTCGTGGCGGTCGGGCTGTTGAGCCTGGGGCCGGTACAGCAGGATTCGTGGTGGCAGGAGTCGGTACTCGTGCCAAAATTTCTATTGGTTGCAGATTGGTCCAAGAACCTCATTCTGGGGTGGAGCAGTCAGTGGCTGGCCAGCGGAATCAGCGTACCCGCTGATCTTCCGTTCAAGGAACACCTCTTGCCGGCCAAAACGCCTCAGTAAGTTGTGTTCAGTCAAGATTCATTAAGTAGGGGTTGCGTCGCATGTGTGGCATCGTCGGTATCGTCGGTAAGTCGAACGTCAATCAGGCGCTGTATGACGCGCTAACCGTCCTCCAGCACCGCGGCCAGGACGCTGCCGGTATTGTGACCAGCCACGACGGCCGGTTATTCCTGCGCAAGGACAATGGCCTGGTACGTGACGTGTTCCACCAGCGTCACATGCAGCGCCTGGTCGGGCACATGGGCATTGGCCATGTGCGTTACCCGACTGCCGGTAGCTCGACGTCGGCCGAAGCTCAGCCGTTTTACGTCAACTCGCCTTACGGCATCACCCTGGCGCACAACGGTAACCTGACCAACGTTGAGCAGCTGGCCAAGGAGATCTACGAATCTGACCTGCGCCACGTCAACACCAGTTCCGATTCGGAAGTGCTGCTCAACGTGTTCGCCCACGAACTGGCCCAGCGCGGCAAGCTGCAGCCGACCGAAGAAGACGTGTTCGCCGCCGTCACCGACGTGCACAACCGTTGCGTCGGTGGTTACGCCGTGGTGGCCATGGTCACCGGTTATGGCATCGTCGGCTTCCGTGACCCGCACGGCATTCGTCCGATCGTGTTCGGCCAGCGTCACACCGACGAAGGCGTCGAGTACATGATCGCTTCCGAAAGTGTGTCCCTGGATGTGCTGGGCTTCACCCTGATCCGCGACCTCGCGCCAGGCGAAGCGGTGTACATCACTGAAGATGGCAAGCTGCACACCCGCCAGTGCGCCGTAGCGCCGAAACTCACCCCGTGCATCTTCGAACACGTCTACCTGGCGCGTCCGGATTCGATCATCGACGGCGTTTCGGTGTACAAGGCGCGTCTGCGCATGGGTGAGAAGCTGGCCGAGAAGATCCTGCGCGAGCGTCCCGAGCATGATATCGACGTGGTGATCCCGATCCCGGACACCAGCCGTACCGCCGCGCTGGAGCTGGCCAACCACCTGGGCGTCAAGTTCCGCGAAGGCTTCGTGAAGAACCGCTACATTGGCCGGACCTTCATCATGCCGGGCCAGGCTGCGCGCAAGAAGTCGGTACGCCAGAAACTCAACGCCATCGAGCTGGAATTTCGCGGCAAGAACGTGATGCTGGTGGATGACTCCATCGTACGGGGCACCACCTGCAAGCAGATCATCCAGATGGCCCGCGAAGCCGGTGCGAAGAACGTGTACTTCTGTTCCGCAGCGCCTGCCGTGCGTTACCCGAACGTGTACGGCATCGACATGCCGAGCGCCCATGAGCTGATCGCTCACAACCGTTCGACCCAGGACGTTGCCGACCTGATCGGTGCCGATTGGCTGATCTACCAGGACCTGCCGGACCTGATCGAAGCCGTCGGTGGTGGCAAGATCAAGATCGACCAGTTCGACTGCGCCGTGTTCGACGGCAAGTATGTGACCGGTGACGTCGACGAGGCTTACCTGAACAAGATCGAGCAGGCGCGCAATGACTCGTCGAAGATCAAGACCCAGGCAGTCAGTGCGATCATCGATCTGTACAACAACTGAGTGACAACCGGCCCTGAGGGGCCGGTTTTGTATCTTAAATAAAGAATTGAGTAAGGAGTCGCAGCATGAGTCAGGAATGGGATGCCGGTCGGTTGGACAGCGACCTCGATGGCGTAGCTTTCGATACCCTGGCTGTGCGCGCCGGCCAGCACCGTACCCCGGAAGGTGAACACGGTGACCCGATGTTCTTCACCTCCAGCTATGTGTTCCGTACTGCGGCCGACGCCGCTGCGCGGTTTGCTGGCGAAGTGCCGGGCAACGTTTATTCGCGTTATACCAACCCGACGGTGCGCGCGTTCGAAGAGCGTCTCGCGGCGCTGGAAGGTGCCGAGCAAGCGGTGGCAACGGCCACGGGCATGGCTGCCATCCTGGCCGTGGTGATGAGCCTGTGCAGTGCTGGCGACCACGTGTTGGTGTCGCGCAGTGTGTTCGGCTCGACCATTAGCCTGTTCGAGAAGTACTTCAAGCGTTTCGGCATCGAAGTGGACTACGTGCCCCTGGCGGACCTGTCCGGCTGGGATGCAGCGATCAAGGCCAATACCAGGTTGCTGTTCGTCGAGTCGCCGTCCAACCCATTGGCTGAACTGGTGGATATCGCTGCGTTGTCCGAAGTGGCTCATGCCAAGGGCGCCATGCTGGTGGTCGACAACTGCTTCTGCACCCCGGCGCTGCAACAGCCGTTGAAGCTGGGCGCGGACATTGTCGTGCACTCGGCCACCAAGTTCATCGATGGCCAGGGTCGTTGCATGGGCGGTGTGGTCGCAGGTCGCAGCGAGCAGATGAAGGAAGTTGTCGGTTTCCTGCGCACGGCCGGCCCGACCTTGAGCCCGTTCAACGCCTGGATCTTCCTCAAAGGCCTGGAAACCCTCAACCTGCGCATGAAAGCCCATTGCGCCAACGCCCAGGCGCTGGCCGAGTGGCTGGAGCAGCAGGACGGTATCGAGAAGGTGCATTACGCCGGCCTCAAGAGCCACCCGCAACACGCGTTGGCCCAGCGCCAGCAGCGTGGCTTCGGCGCTGTGGTGAGCTTCGAAGTGAAGGGCGGCAAAGAGGGCGCCTGGCGCTTTATCGATGCGACGCGCCTGATCTCCATCACGGCCAACCTGGGTGACAGCAAGACCACCATTACCCACCCGAGCACTACTTCCCACGGTCGCCTGGCGCCGCAGGAGCGCGAAGCGGCAGGTATTCGTGACAGCCTGATCCGCATTGCGGTAGGCCTGGAAGATGTCGCTGACTTGCAGGCTGACCTGGCTCGCGGGCTGGCGGCGTTGTGATCGAGTGGTCCATGGAAGCTGCGGCCGCCAGTAACGGGCGTGTCGCGCTGGTCACTGGCGCGGCACGGGGCATTGGCCTCGGGATTGCTGCGTGGCTGATCAGCGAAGGCTGGCAGGTAGTGTTGACCGACCTCGACCGCGAGCGCGGTTCCAAGGTGTCCAAGGTGCTGGGCGAGAACGCCTGGTTTATCAGCATGGACGTGGCCGACGAGAAGCAAGTCGCCCAGGGTGTCGCCGAGGTACTGGGGCAGTTTGGGCGGCTGGACGCTTTGGTCTGCAATGCTGCAGTGGCCGACCCGCGCAACATCACCTTGGAAAGCCTGGACCTGGCTTACTGGAATCGAGTGCTCGCGGTGAACCTTAGTGGGCCGATGTTACTGGCCAAGCACTGCGCGCCGTATCTGCGTGCCCATGGTGGTGCCATCGTCAACCTGGCGTCGACCCGGGCCCGTCAGTCGGAGCCGGACACCGAGGCCTACGCGGCGAGCAAAGGTGGCCTGTTGGCCCTCACGCATGCCCTGGCGATGAGCCTGGGGCCGGAAGTGCGGGTCAATGCGGTCAGCCCCGGCTGGATCGATGCGCGTGATCCGGCAGCGCGTCGCGCCGAGCCGTTGAGCGACACCGACCACGCCCAGCATCCGGCGGGCAGGGTGGGTACCGTAGAAGACGTGGCAGCGATGGTGGCGTGGTTGCTGTCGCGCCAGGCGGGGTTTGTCACCGGGCAAGAGTTTGTCGTGGACGGTGGCATGAGCAAGAAGATGATTTACAGCGAGTAGGGCGGATAGCCGTCTTGAAGCCATTTTGTCTTTTTCAGAAAAACTTCAAGCAGGCTATTGACTTAGGTCCGCTACCTGCGTAAATTTCGCGGCCTCAACGAAGCAAAGGGTGATTAGCTCAGCTGGGAGAGCATCTGCCTTACAAGCAGAGGGTCGGCGGTTCGATCCCGTCATCACCCACCACTTCTTGAGAGTTTTGCCCCAGGGCAAGACGCAACGTTAAAGGTTGCACCGACGCGCAGCGGTAGTTCAGTCGGTTAGAATACCGGCCTGTCACGCCGGGGGTCGCGGGTTCGAGTCCCGTCCGCTGCGCCATATTTTCCAGGTTCGATGTGTCGGGCTTGAGATTGAACAGCCAAGGCTGATCGATCAGATGTTAAAAGACGGTTGAGGCGTTACGCTCAGCCGGTCAAGCGATACGCAGCGGTAGTTCAGTCGGTTAGAATACCGGCCTGTCACGCCGGGGGTCGCGGGTTCGAGTCCCGTCCGCTGCGCCATATTTGCTTCCACTAAGGCCCACTGAACGCCTGGAAGTCACGGAAATAGCGGCCTTGCGCCGCTTTTTTCGTTTTCTGAATTCCACCGGAATCCATCCCCAGCCACGGTTTTTAAGTACACATTTAAGTACACCGCTGGCACAGCCTTTTACGATTCCTTGCGCATCAATTTTCGTATTGGTCTGTCTACCGCTGAGTTGTATTCCCCTCCTTGATGCAAAAGGAGGTGTCTGATGGCTCTGACAGATACAGCGATCAAACAAGCCAAGCCCGCCAGCAAGCCTTATACGTTAACCGATGGGGATGGCTTGTCTCTGCACGTGCCCTCGACGGGTTCGAAGCGCTGGCATTTCCGTTTCTATTGGCATGACAAACAATTGCGTATTTCCCTCGGCATCTATCCTGACGTGAGCCTCAAGGAGGCTCGTCAGCGGAGAGAGGTTGCACGTGCGCTGGTGGCCAACAATATCGATCCCCGATCACATCGTCGTGCCGAGCGGCAGAAAGCCTCTCACGCTGCCAACAACACGTTTGAAGCGGTTGCTGATCGCTGGCATGAGTTCCGAAGTAAAAAACTGACGAAAAGTAAGAAGGGCAGTGCAGGGCAAGCCAGCAAATACCTGAAGAAGGACATGCTGCCGTGTTTGGGCGATCTTCCGATCGCGGATATTTCTCGTGGTGACGTGCTGGAGCTCATTAGGCGCATTGAGCGCAGAGGGGCGCTGGTCTCTGCTCGAAAGGTACGCACTTGGCTTAACCAGATCTTTCGTTTTGCTATGGCGGAAGGGCTCGTTGATGTGAACCCAGCAGCAGATCTTGATATCGTTGCCGAGATGCCGCGGCCAGTTCGCCATAATCCCTTCCTCCAGGTAGATGAACTTCCAGGACTGCTCAGGACAGTCACCCGCTATGGGTGTGCAGAAGCGACACGCCTTGGTATTCGTCTATTGCTGCTGACGGGCGTGCGTACAGGAGAGCTACGGGCGGCGACGCCAGACCAATTCGACTTCGACAAGGGTATCTGGCTGGTGCCGCCGGAGGGTGTCAAGCAGCTCCGGAGTCGTGTGCGAACACAGGGGAATGGGATTCCACCTTATGTGATTCCGCTTTCTACTCAAGCAATCGCAATTGTGCAGCGACTGATGCAGTTGAGGGCACGCGGTGCACGGTATCTGCTGGTTCACCGATACGAACCGCAGGAAATGATCAGTGAGAATACCCTCAACACCGCAATTAGCCGGATGGGTTACAGAGGGCGGCTCACCGGTCATGGCATCAGGGCCACTATCTCAACAGCGCTCAACGAGGTTGGTTTTGTAGAAGAATGGATTGAGGCGCAGCTCTCCCACGCTGATACCAACCAAGTTCGGGCTGCGTACAATCATGCAGAATACGTCGAGCCGAGACGTAGGATGATGCAATATTGGGCGGATTTATTAGATGCGCTAGAGGGCGGGATTTCGCCGCCTAACCCTGAAGCATACATGGCGCAGAACGCCCGACGCTCAATGGATTTTCTGAACGCGTATAGTATGGGGTGTTAGGAGGCGAGTGTTCGAGTCACCGTCCCGACCATATTCTTCAACGCCAGAGCCCAATCTGAAAAGGTTGGGCTTCTTCATGTATAAAAAATATTCCTGCATGATATTGACCTGCCACGCTGCCCGCTAAGGAAACTCTGAAACAGACTTTCAGATTTGGTGAAATAGTCGCCTGATCCGAACACGACGGTTGAGCCCAGATGAAACAAATGTCCTTCGCCGATGCCGAGTACGCCGGCAAACGTAAGCAGACACGCCGCGAGCGCTTCCTGATCGAGATGGATCAGGTCGTGCCCTGGAAAGGCCTGATTGCCTTGATCGAGCCGCACTATCCGAAAGGCGAAGGTGGTCGCCCGGCGTATCCGTTGATGGCGATGTTGCGGGTTCATCTGATGCAGAACTGGTTCGGCTACAGCGATCCGGCGATGGAAGAAGCGCTTTACGAGACCACTATCCTGCGCCAGTTTTCGGGGCTGCATCTGGATCGAATTCCCGATGAAACCACGATCCTCAACTTCCGGCGCTTGTTGGAGAACCATGAGTTGGCGGGTGGGATTTTACAGGTCATCAATGGCTATCTGGGCGACCGTGGACTGATGCTGTGCCAAGGCACGGTGGTCGATGCGACGATCATTCATGCGCCGAGTTCGACCAAGAATAAAGACGGCAAACGCGACCCCGAAATGCATCAGACGAAGAAGGGGAACATGTATTTCTTCGGGATGAAAGCGCATATCGGCGTCGATGCCGAGTCGGGTTTGGTGCATAGCCTGGTAGGCACGGCGGCCAATGTGGCGGATGTGACGCAGGTCGATCAGTTGCTGCATGGCGAGGAATCGTACGTGTCTGGCGATGCCGGTTACACCGGCGTGGACAAGCGTCCTGAGCATCAAAATCGCCAGATGATCTGGTCGATTGCGGCGCGGCCCGGCAGCTACAAAAAGCACGGGGAAAAGAGTTTGATCGGTCGTCTGCGGCGCACAATCGAATACGCCAAGGCCCAGGTACGCGCCAAGGTTGAACATCCGTTTCGGGTAATCAAGCGTCAGTTCGGCTACACAAAAGTTCGGTTTCGCGGCCTGATGAAAAACACCGCGCAACAGGCCACGCTATTTGCCCTGTCGAACCTGTGGATGATGCGAAAACGGCTGCTGGCTATGGGAGAAGTGCGCCTGTAATGCTGGAAAACGCCTTGGAAAGGTGCCATTTGAAGGTAAGTCGATGAATTAAAAGCGGGAAAGGTCTGATTATCTAACCGGGCGAGCGTTTTTGAACCTCAAGCCAGGAAGACATCAAAAATCGCTGACTACTTCAGACCTTCCCTAGCTGTCCATTCGGCATGAGAATTTCGTACTGCCCCGATGAAGTATTCATGTGCACAACACTACAGTTTGGTACTCACAGTGTGTATCCGCCGTCCGCCAAAATGTCTGCACCTGTGACAAAGGTGCTGTCGTCGGAGATCAGAAACAGAACGACCTTAGCAATTTCCTCAGGTTGGCCGAGTCGTCCGAGAATAGTATCCTTGGCCGCCTGTTCGTTCATTTCGGTGGAATTTGCGGACAAGATTTCGGTATCCACAAAGCCCGGAAGTACGGCGTTAACACGAATACCATACTTTCCAAGTTCTGCGGCAGCTGTCTTGGTAAGGCCACGCACCGCCCATTTGGTACTGTTGTAGGCGATGCATCCTTGGATTCCCCGAATGCCACAGATTGACGATGTATTGACGATCGAGCCGCCGCCACCCTTTTTCATCTCTGCGGCGGCATATTTCATACCGAGAAATGCCCCCTTCTGGTTAATCGCAACCTGACGGTCGAAGATCTCTTCCGAGGTCTCCTCCAGCGAGCCGGGCCGATAGATACCAGCATTGTTAACGAGACCATCCACTTGACCAAAGTTTGCCAGCGTCTCGCTGATTACTTTCTCCCAATCGGCTGCCAATGAAACATCGTGTTTTACGAAAATGGCGTTTTCGCCGAACGGCTGCGCTGCTGCAATGCCGTTGACTTCGTCAATGTCGGTGAAAACCACATTGGCCCCTGACTGACCGAGCAACTCCGCCTCGGCTCGGCCAATGCCGTTGGCTGCGCCTGTCACGATAATAGTTTTACCTTTAAGCGTTCTCATGGCAATTGAATTCCTGTATGAATGAGTTGTAATCGGCTAGTACTGTTTTTGAAGCCTGAGATAATACTGTTCGATACGCCTTAGCTCCTGATGGATAGAGTCTTGCTTGCATCGGACTGGTGTTGGATAACAGGACATATCTGGATGCTTCTGGTTTCCTGGGTGAGTCATTGGGCGACGCTTTGATATCCAGGCATTTAATTGAGGTGCATATGTCTAATAATTGACTCGCAGCATCACTTTCTTGAGTTGAGTTCGGTCTAATAGTCAGCTGATAGGGTGGTTAGTGGTATTTGTCAAAGCATTCTATTTGCTGCGGTATCGAAGTTTGTTCAACTCTGAGTCGGCGTCTGTGTCGTTGGTAGCGGTAGCTGAAACGTGTTAGTACTTGCGAGCAACTTTTGAAACCATCGAGCAACGGCGCAGATCCATTTCGCCTTCGAGCACGTCGGGAAGTGCGGCGACGAATGCTTTCATGTAGGGCAACTCGAAATGCGCTGCGAGATCAGAGGGAGCCTTCCAATTCTCATAGAGAACCCAAACGTCGGCATCGTCGTTAGAGCGGTGCAAGTCGTAATTGATGTTGCCGGGCTCAGCGCGAGCGGGCTCGACAAGAGTAGCGAGGCGGCGCCCCAACTCGTCGCCCAAACCGGGTTTGGCGCGGATAAAGGCAATGAGGGTCAGTTGCGTGTCGTTCACCGGAGTCGGCGTTACGGCAGAAGTTTGTGTAGTCATGTTGTTTCTCTCAACCTTTGGGGTTTTAGGTTACAAGCGCTCTTGTGCTGCGACACCCGCAGCCAGGCAGCTTGGCTCAACGGCACTCTGCGACCGATGCGGGCTCTGTCTTCGCCGGTGCTTTGCGGGCCTCAGGCTGGAGGTCCTGTACAAAGCGCAGGCCGCCTTCGGACAGCGGACGGGCTAGATTGCGGTCGAACATCGAAAACAAGGCGACGGTGTATGGGCGGGCGAAGTGGCTGTTCACCGCCGCATCGTTGCGCCAGACCTCGTAGAGAACGTAGTTCCGCTCGGTGCCGAGGATCTTGTGGACGTTAAAGGTGATGTTCCCCGGTTCCAGTCGCGAGCAGGTTACCGAACGGCGAAATACCTTCTCGAATTCGGCTTCGGCGCCGGGCTTCACTTCGAAATTGACGACGAGCGCAACTTCACCGTTCGGGCTCGGCTGAAGTACGATTTCCGCCATCGCTGCTTGCGACGAGATAAAGGCGGTCGCGGCAATCAGTGCACCGAGTGAATATTTCTTGAGACTGTTCATGATGTTTCTCCAACAGACGGATTGAATAGACAGGGAGAGCCCATCGCAGTGGACGACGTTCCGCTGCGATGGGAATTCCGATACCTCGGGTTAATGTTCGGGGCGGTCAGGCGATCGAATAACCGCCGTCGATGAGTAGGCCGTGGCCGGAGACGAACGAAGCATCATCCGAGGCGAGGAAGGCGACCACGGTCGCGATCTCTTCGGATGATCCGGCCCGGCCGGGAACGGTCGAGGCGGCGAAGGCGTCCTTCGCTTCGGTGCTCGGCCAGATACGGTCTTGGAACGGTGTGTCAATGATGCCGGGATTGACCGCGTTAACACGCACGCCTTGCTTGAACAGTTCGATTGACGCTGTCTTGGTCAGGCCGAGGACTGCATGCTTGCTGGCGATGTAGAGACCCGCATTTGCGAAACCAATGACGCCACCCATCGATGCGTTGTTGATGATCGTGCCGCCGCCTTGTTCCAACATTGCCTTCGCTTCGTGCTTCATCGACCAGAAGATCCCGCGCACGTTCGCATTGAAGATCGTGTCGTAGGTCTCGTTAGTCTGCTCGATGAAGGGCGAGAACGCGCCCTCGGTGCCGGCATTATTGAAGGCGATGTCGATGCGGCCGTAGGTCGAGATCGTCTTTGCAACCAGATCGATCACATCCTGTTCGACGTTGATGTCAGCGACTACAGCGGTGGCTTCGTAACCAGCCCCTTTAATGTCAGCTACGAGAGCTTCAAGTTCGGATTGACGGCGTGCGCTTGCAACGACTTTGGCGCCGCGACGGGCGAGTTCGAACGCCGTGGCACGGCCGATACCGGAACTTGCGCCGGTCACCAGGGCGACTTTGCCAGTGAGTGTTTGGGGGGCTTCGAGAGTGCTCATAAATTTTTCTCTTGATTCAGCGAATGGGGAGACGAATGAAAGAGGAGGATTCCCCCCTATTCCATTTCCTGTCAGTGATTCTGCGGCGCATGATTGATATGATAAAGTAGAGAATATTGCTTACGATGATGAATGAGGCTCACTAATGGAGAATGCTGAACTTGCCGAGCTTGCCGTATTTGCATCGGTTGCAAGACACCTGAGCTTCCGGCACGCAGCCACCGAACGAGGGACATCTTCCTCGGCAACAAGCCATTCGATACGCAGCCTTGAAGCGAGGGTAGGCGTACGCCTTTTTCATCGTACAACCCGCAGTGTTTCACTGACGGAAGCTGGAGAGATGTTGTACGCCCGGCTGGAACCGGCGCTTTCAGACATGCGAGCAGCAGTGGATGAATTGAACTGGTTTCGCGCTACGCCTTTTGGCACTGTCAGGATCAATGTTCCGAACTCAATCGCCCCCTATTTGTTCACTGAAGCAATGAGCCTGTTGGCTACTAATCCAGGACTGAAGTTGGAGATCGTTGCTACCGATACCCTTGTCGATATTGTGGAGGAGGGTTTCGACGCCGGGATCCGATTCGGTGAGGTGCTTTCCCAAGACATGGTCGCGGTTCGGCTTAAATCGAAGTTCCGGTTTATTGTCGTCGGATCTCCCAACTATTTTGAAAGGAATGAGCCTCCAGGAACGCCTCACGATCTCCAGCGCCACACTTGCATTCGATATGCATTCCCCAGCGGAAAACTTCTGGGATGGGAATTCGTTAAGGATGGAGAGACTGTGAAGGTCGACGTGACAGGGCCATTAACAGTCGATAGCCAAGAGCTTATGGTGGTCGCTGCATCAAGAGGTGTGGGTCTGGCGTATGTATGGGAAGACCGAGCAGCGCCGTATCTCCACGATGGCCGGCTCCAGCAATGTCTCGCCGACTGGTGTAATGTTGACGAAAGCCTGTTTCTTTATTTTCCAAGTCGTAGGCATCAGTCAGCAGGGCTTAGGGCACTGATTGAGGCGATGAAAGAGTAGGTTATCATTTACGATCGTAAAATGGTTATCAGGAAAAGCCTTATTCTATCTCTTTACTATTTTCGCCGAAGCGACGTAAAGTTAGCTCGACCCAACATATGATAGGATTCTTCTGGTGCGCTCTCTCTTATTTTTACTTATGTCGTTCAATTTCGTCGGCTACACTTATGGTGCTGATAAATGCGATTCGGTAATCACCCAGACTCAGATGAATGAATGTTCTGCGCTCTCGTATCGTGAAGCTGATACCCAGCTGAACACAATTTATAAGAGCATTATGGGGGATCTAAAAGTAGAGACGGAAATGGCTAAACATCTCAAGGCAGCACAGAAAATATGGATTATTTTCCGCGATGCAGAATGTAAATTTGTTGCAGATAGAAGTGCAGGTGGAAGTATACAGCCGATGGTCATCAGTGCTTGTCTTGATAGGCTGACCCGAGCGAGAACCGAACAGCTCAAAAGTTATACTCGGTGCAAAGAGGGCGATGTCAGTTGCCCGCTCCCGTGAATGTTGCCCTAAGCGATGTGGAAGCGTCTGACCAGGTGAAGGATTCGGTTTTCGGTTTAATCTGATCTTAGGTATAAGTGGCTGGCTGCGGCCAGCCACTGCCTGGGAGTTCATCCTAGCGATGAGGACATAGAATTTATGAAGGAGTTGAAGGTCGCACCGGAGAAGATGCATCCAAACCAACAGTAGTATGCCATTTCCTCACATGCCATTTTTTGACCAGCCCGTTTTGAACATAAGGATCATTCAGGGCAAATTGCTCTGCGGCTTCTGTTCCGTTGGCCGAAAACAAGATGATCGCACCGTCAATTGGATCAGTTAGCGCCCCTGCAAGGATCAGTTCTCCTCGTTCAACCGCTTCCCATGCCTTCGACAAGTGTGCGTTTCGAACCGTGTCGCGCTTCTCCAGATACGAATCACTGAACTCGAGAAATAAAATATAGTGCTTCATCGGGACTCCTATTCGTTAATGGATCTGTTGCCACGCGACTCTCTAGGGAAATTCCCCTGACTAACGAGCAAATCAACGTTGGAGATATTGTTTCTGCTGATACTCCATCATCCACCCCGGGTACTCGGGAGCCAAAGCGCTCGCACCTTCCAGGATGGCGAGCTCTTCCTGCGAAAGCTGAATGTCGATAGCCGCCAGGTTATCGTTGAGTTGATCGGTGTTCTTCGCGCCTATGACGACGGAAGTCACGAAGGGCTTACTCAAGACCCAGGCCAAGCCGATACGGGCGACGGATACCTCATGACTTGCGGCAATTCCGCGCATCACATCAATAATGTCGAACGTTCGCTCGCGGTCGATTGGAGGGAAGTCGAATGATGCTCGACGACCACCTTCGGGAGCTGTGCCATCGCGGTGGAACTTGCCCGACAGAATGCCCCCCGCCAGCGGGCTCCATACCATTAATCCCAGTGGATTTGCCTTGATGTAGGGCACGACGTCACGGTCCAGGCCGCGGCCAGCCAGGGAGTAGTAAGCTTGCAGACTGGCCAAGCGGTTCCAGCCATTCGTGTGTACCAGGCCTTGCGCTTGCGCGATGGCCCAGGCTGGCCAGTTGGACACGCCCACATAGCGTACGTAGCCGCGGCTGACCATGTCGTCCAGCGTGCGTAGCGTCTCTTCCAGGGGCGTTGCAGGATCGTAACCGTGGAGCTGAAACAAGTCGATGTAGTCGGTATCGAGCCTCTTTAGGCTGGCTTGGACGCTGTTCAAAAGATGTCCGCGTGAGGCGCCTCGATTGTTGGGTCCTGGACCCGTCGGCACATAGGCTTTGGTGGCCAGGACGATATCGCTGCGGCTCTTGCCACTATTGCGAATGGCTTGGCCGGTAATCTGCTCGGAAAGACCCTCCGAATAGCAGTCTGCCGTGTCGATGAAGTTCACGCCTGCTTCAAGTGCCTTCGAGACGATGGCGTCGGCGTCAGCCTGGCCGAGTTGGCCGATGGCGGCCCAGAATCCGGAGCCACCGAAGGTCATGGTGCCCAGGCATATCTTGGAGACGTACAGGCCGGTCTGGCCGAGTGCTTGATATTTCATGACGTGTTCCTTTCGAAGGATGGGCGCCTCCTCAACGACGGGCGACGCTCGTGTTGGGTTTTGTTCACTTTATTCGGCTTTCTGTCTCCCGATTTATAGCTCGACCTGGAATTGCTTCCATCGCGTCATGCGTTGACGCAGGTCGATGCGTTCGCCATCAGCGGTGAAGGTACCATCGCCATGGTGATGCAGGCAGCGGCGCTCCTGTCGTTCGTCGTTGACCCAAATGGCCACGGCTTCAAGGATGAAGAGCTGGTACTTTTCAACCATCTCACCGTCATGAATGACACATTCAATGTTGTAGAGGCAGTCGCGCAGCAACGGCGCGTCGACCTTGGCTGGCTTGGCGGTGGTCAGGTTGAAACGTGCGAACTTGTCCGTTTCCGCGCCGCTGCAGTTACCGATGTCTACGACCGTTTGCGCCAGGTCGACTCCTGGCACTGCGATAACGCATTGGCGTGTCCTGCGCAGAGCGGCGAAGCTATGGTCCCAGGGGCCAATGACGCAGCCGATTAAGGGCGGTGCGTGTTGGACCATCATATGAAAGCCCATTGTCATGACGTTTCGACGCCCCTCATCTTGGGTGCACACCATGACGATGGGGCCGGATTCAAGTATCCGGTACGCCCTTGAAGCATCGATCCTACGCATCACATCCTCTGTCTTTCAGACTGCTGCTTGTGCAAGTTGCGGCTCTGGTGCATCGACGCCTTCGGGCATTGACAGTGGAAGAAGTCGCGCCAAATGTTCTTGAAGACGTGCAATATCTTGGGAGACTTTCGGGTCTTTGACGACGTTAAAGCACGAGAAAGAAGGAAGAATCTCAGCACCGCAAAATTTATAGTTTGTAGTGTTTGCGATCATGACTTCATCTACGGACTTTCCTACAAACAGGTACTGATCTTTGTCGTCGAATGCAGCCCGAGGGGCATTCCAGGTCAGGGACAGCATGTACTTCTTGCCTTGCATCAGTCCTCCCGTTCCGTACTGTTTAGCTGGATCGGTTCGAGTGCGTCCATCGTCCACGATCAAGCGTTTCTGAAGTAGCCCTGCTGTGAATACTTCGTCGGCGTACTTCTTGTATATCCATGGAGCACCGAACCAATGAATAGGAGTCTGCAGGAAGATTATGTCTGCCCAGACATGTTTTTCAACTTCCTCATCGACAATATAGCCCCGTTCGATATTCGTCGTTCTGACGTCATAGCCTCTGCGCTCCATTTCTTCCTGAATCACATTGGCGATCGTCTCATTGAGCTCCCCTTTGGAGAAGTCTTCATAAAGTTGGAACGCGTTTATAATCAAAGCTCTCTTCATAACAATCCTCGATAGGCACTCGTATTGCCCGCACATGGCGTTTATGGTTTGGAGCCAAGGACACATCGGCCGTGTAATAAATAGATGGGGCTATCAGGAATTAGTCCGGCTCCAAGGGTGGTGCCGAGTATTCGTGAAAAGGGGCGAGCTAGGCTGTCCGTTTTGCCGAAGTTAGTGCATAAAAATCCGAATCCTGGCTTCTTCCTTTTCAGCTTGGGCCTAAGCACTTGAGTGTTCTCGGGTATTTGATTCGGCTGGATAGCGCGCGGATTGTGAATTAATACGTCGTGAAGCGCGAGGAGGGGGCGAGCGGCTGTCTTGCTGTAAAAAGTAGAGGTTGTAGTGGTGTTATTACACAGAGCACGTTCGGGTTTTTGTGCATTATTAATCGATGATTGTGCAGCTTGGCATCTGGTTGGCGGCAGATAATCCTTTAGCCAGGGATGGGATCAATTCTATTGATGCTCCTCAAGTAATGATTATGAGAGGGGCCAGCAGTGACATTACCTTTCCCTTCGGATTGCATGGCAGTTACTCCTAAATTATCAATTTATTTACCAGGATCATTATGAGCCAGAATGCTAAAACTTGGTTTGTCACCGGCGCCTCAAAAGGCATCGGCCTTTCGCTTGTGCGCAAGCTTCTGGAAGATGGTGCCAACGTGGTCGCCACTTCGCGCACGTCGGATTCGCTCGTCGAGCTAATTGGACCTGCTTCCGAGCGTTTTTTGCCCGTGCAGGTGGATCTCGTGGATGAGCGCAGTGTGCAAGCTGGCATCGAGCAGGCCATCTCCAAATTCGGACGAATTGATGCGGTCGTCAATAACGCAGGTTATGGCCTTCAGGGCACGATAGAGGGCATATCCGACGACGAATTGCGTCATAACTTTGAAGTCAACGTCTTCGCTCCGTCCAATGTGCTACGTCACGTACTGCCTCACCTGCGTCAGCAGCGTGGCGGGCATATCTTCAATGTGGGTTCTATCGCCGGCTTCCAGGGGGGTTATGCAGGATGGGGCATCTACGCTGCCACGAAGTTCGCCCTTGCGGGGCTGACGGAAGCGCTTGCGGCGGAAGTCGCGGAATTCGGCATTAAGGCCACCCTGGTCTATCCGGGCCCCGTTCGAACGGAATTCCTGTCTTCGGGCTCGCTGGTCGTTGCGCAGCGCAACATTCCGGAATACACCGCGGCACAAGCTTTGCTGGACGTACATCTCAATGAGATGGCCGGTAAGCAGGCCGGGGATCCGGACAAGCTGGCCTTGATGATCATTCAAGCCGCAGGTGCTGCCAAACCTCCTCTGCATCTATTCTGCGGCAAGATAGCGAACAACCTTGCCGCTGATAAGCTGGAAGCGGTAAAGCGAGATCTGGTGGCATGGCGGGACGTCTCGGACGCGACCGACTTTCCTGATTGAGTTCAGAGCACAAGAACCCGCCGTTCTCGTATGCGCTGTGCGATGTGCCAGGGAGGGCTCACGCTGATACTTGAACGCGAGCAGAACTGCTCAGGTCGGCAGGGAGTACATACCCTATTTGGAGGAACCCCGAATGAAATACAAACCTTTGGGCAATACGGGCTTGCTGGTATCGCAGCTTTGCCTGGGCACGATGACTTTCAGCGGCCAGCAGGGGGTCTACAAGCATATCGGCAGCGTCGGCCAGTCTGATGCTGACGAACTGGTAAAAGTAAGTATCGACGCCGGCATCAACTTCTTCGATACCGCGGACGTGTACTCGGCCGGTGAAAGCGAGAAAACCTTAGGTCAGTCAATCCGGAATCTTGGCATTCCCAGGCATGAGATTGTTCTTGCAACCAAGGGCTACAGCCGGATGGGACCAGGGCGCAATGACGTCGGCGCATCGCGTGGCCATTTGATGGATGCAGTCGAGGCGAGCCTGAAGCGCTTGCAGACGGATCACATTGATCTTTACCAGATCCACGCCACCGATACATTGACCCCGATTGATGAAACCCTGCGCGCACTTGACGACCTCGTCACACAGGGGAAGGTGCGCTACATCGGCGTATCGAATTGGGCGGCTTGGCGGATCGCCACCGCGCTCGGTATCTCCAGCCAAAAGGACTATGCGCGGTTTGCCACTGTGCAGTCCTACTACTCGATCGCCGGTCGTGATCTGGAGCGCGAACTTGTTCCTCTGATGGAGTACGAAAAACTGGGGCTTCTTGTGTGGAGCCCGCTTGCTGGAGGTCTGCTGTCAGGCAAGTTCAGCCGGAACAACCAGACCCCGGAAGGTTCTCGCCGTTCGGCGTTCGACTTTCCCATCGTGGACAAAGAGCGTGCCTGGAATGTGCTCGACGCTATCGCGCCAATTGCCTCGGCGCACGGCTGCAGCCCGGCACGGATTGCGTTGGCCTGGTTGTTGTCCAGGCCCGTCGTGACCTCCGTCATCGTGGGTGCGAAGCGGCTTCAACAACTAGACGACAATCTCGCTGCGATCGATATCGTCTTAAGTGAAGAAGAAATCAGGGTGCTTGATCAGGTCAGCACTTTGCCCCGCGAATATCCCGGGTGGATGCTGGACACCCAAGGGGCCGACCGACTCGGCCCGGTAGATCTGTGGGCTGACAAGGCGAGCACCTGATTGGCGCCAGGTCCTTGAGCAGAGAAGCGGACCGGCGCGGTTAGACCGAGTCGGTCCCATAACCTTGCGGCATTTGTACTGCATCCTGAATGGGGTGCCCCAAAAACAGGTACTCGCAATTGAACTGCGACAGGTTCTCATAGCCGTCGACGCAACAACGCCTGACTTCTTCGTCCCTGCCTTCGGGATGACCATTTCGACTGTTTCGACTATCAGGAATCGACCATGAAAATCGTTAAGGTGGAGGCATTTTCGTTGCGCGACAAAGGTGAGGGAAAGCCTCACTGGGTGAGCCATTTCAAGGTACCGCATGCAAACGAAATTCTGATCCGACTCACCACCGATGAGGGCATCGAGGGGTTTGGTCTCGCTACCAGCTATACGTCCAACGAGCCATTGATTCACGTATTGAAAACCGGACTGCCCGAAATGATTCTGGGAGCCGATCCGCTTACGCCAGAACGCCTGTATCACAGTTTGTTCTCGCTCACGTGGCAGCGTGTGGCCGCGGAGAAAGGGTGGACTAAAGAAGCGCTGGTGCGTCTTTCTGCCGCCACGGATATTGCCTGCTGGGACATCATCGGCAAGGCAGCGAAGATGCCGCTTTACAAATTGTTTGGCGGATGGCGTGACGAGATACCTTACTACGTCACCTGTGCCTACTATCAGGATGGAAAGGGTATCCCCGAACTTAAGGACGAGATGTATAAACTTCTCGACCAGGGCCACACTCGTTTCAAGGCAAAGGTTGGTGGGCTGAGTCTGGGTGAAGACATCGAGCGGCTCGAGGCCATTAGGGAGGTTATTGGCGATCGTGACTTGATGGTAGACGTGAATCGGGCATGGGATTTACGCACGGCTACGCAAGCGGTGCGCCTGCTTGAGCCCATCAAGCCGCGATGGCTCGAAGAGCCGCTGCGCTGGACGGACGACCGCCATGAAACAACGCTGTTGGCCCAGCGTACACACATTCCAATCACCGGCGGCGAGAGCGAGATGACGATTGAAGGATGTCGTGCATTCATTGACGAACGCGCGATCAGCGTTCTGCAGTTTGACGTCACGATGTTCGGTGGGTTTACAGGGGGGCGAAAGTTGGCCGCGCTTTGCGAGTTGAATCATGTGGACGTGGCTCCTCATCATGATGCCTACATCCATGCGCATATCGTTGCCGGTTCGCCGGCCGGGTTGATTGTTGAATCGTTCCCCGATCCGTCTCGCGACCCGTTGCAGGCAGAGCTCTTCGAGAATCCGCCGATTACCAGAAACGGGACGCTGAGACTCAATGATGAGCCCGGGTTGGGGCTTACGCTTTCCGACCGCGCTCTTGAAAAGTTCGGGACGCAGATAGTGTGACCGATAAGATGCACTCCTAGCCGCTCGACAATGGAGCGGCTGCCCGGGTCCTCCGAATCGTTTTGAACGAAGAGGAGGTTAGGGGTGCTTGAAAAGGTCAGCATTTTTCCCGCGAATATCCAGATACTGGAGATACAAGATCACCCAGCGCCTATGGACGGCCAGGACGAACCCCTGATTGGCTCCAATCCCTGAGCGGAAGTCGGGCCTGCGCGGTTAGATCGAGTCTGCCCGCAGCCGTACGGCATCCTGAATTGGAGGGGCCCCGAACAGGCGTTTGTATTCGCGATGGAACTGCGACAAATTTTCGTAGCCCACCATCGATGCAACAACACCCACATCGCTCGGTCGCTTTATCAGGAGGCGGCGTGCCTCGAGCAGCCGAAGGCGCTTCTGATATTGCAGGGGGCTCATCGCGGTCGCATCTTTGAAGTGCTGATGTAACGAGGAGACGCTCATATTCACATGACTTGCCAACTCGTCGATGCTTATCTGCGCGTTGTAGTGATCCTTGATCCATTCGACCGCTTTGCTGACCTTGAAGGCGCGGCTATCGGCGACCAGCGTATGGCGCAGCCTCATGCCTTGGCTGCTCATGAGCAGGCGATAAAGAATCTCCTGTTCGATCAGGGGGGCCAGGGTTGGAATATGTTTGGGCGTATTGAGCAGGCGCGCCAAGCGATAGGCAGCCTCCAGCAGCTCGGCAGGTAGTTTGCTCAGACTGATACCGAGGCCGGTCGGCGGCTCGTCAGGAGGTGGTAGCTCATGCGAGGCGACAATGTCGGCGACCTTCTGCATGTCTAATTCCAACGCGAAGCAAAGGTAGGGCGCGTCTGGACTCGCCTGTGTGACTCGGCCGATAACCGGCATGTCGAGCGATGTAACCAGACAGTGTTTCGTGTCGTAGCTGTAGGACGCGTCGCCCACGGTGACAGTCTTTGCGCCTTGTGCCGCGAAGATTAGCGCGACCTTGGTGAAGGCTGATTCTTCTTTCGCCGGGGTGGAGTACCGGTGGAAAGTCAAGGACGGGATGGCTGTGCGATGTGCACCGTCAATAGGGGTAAAGCGCCCTATGATCGCTGCCAGATCCTTTGAGAGCGCTTCCTGAGGCGGATGATCTGACGATGTGTAATCTGGGAGATCCATGTTCTATGAGCCAATAACTGTGTCATTGAATTATCCATGTATAACCGAAGATGGGTATCCCAACCCTGAATATTCGGAAAATCGTGCATAGAATGCCCACTATCGTAGAGCTTGGCTGGAGGGCACAGGAAGAGAATTTGATGTTGAGGACCAAAAACAGACAAGAGGGGGCGTTCGTCCGAGTACTTCTGCGGCCGCTTGATCCATACCATTTGCCAAAGCAGCGATGAATGCGAGCCTGTATATGAGGCAGTCGAATCGCAATATTCCCGGATCACTCAATACCGGAAAATTCAAGCGGAAGGGGCTGCGGCACGTTTTGGCCGCAGCCGATTCATTACTTGTGACCGAGCTGCTTTTCTCGGCCGGTCAGCCAGTGGCCTGACTGGATTGGCCAGTTGGAATAGTCGAGCACTTCCTGACCCAGTTCGCGACGCGCGTGATTCGGCCATTGAGGATCGAACAATGCTTCACGGCCCAGCGCGACGAGATCCGTCTGGTTGGCGCTGACGAGGGCTTCGGCGTGTCTGGCATCGGTGATGAGGCCGACTGCCATGCCCAGAATCCCGGTTTCTTCCTTGATGCGCTGTGTGTGAGGAACCTGATAGCCAGGGAAGCTTGCGCCTTCATACCCACGCAAGCCGCCTGTGGAGCAGTCGATGACGTCAGCACCCAAGGCTTTGGCTTTGGCAGCAAAAACAACGCTGTCATCCTGGCTCCAGCCACCCGGCATTGCATCTACAGCAGAAATACGAACAAACATCGGGAGGTCATCAGGCATCGTTTTGCGCACGCGCTCAATGACTCGCAGCGGGAAGCGCATACGGTTTTCAAGGCTTCCGCCATATTCGTCGGTACGGCTGTTCGCCAATGGCGACAGGAACTCGTGCAACAGATACCCATGGGCACAATGCACTTCGATGATCTCGAATCCGGCTTTCAGGGCACGTTTGGTAGCAGCCTCCCAAGTATCGAGCATCGCTTCCAGGTCTGCTTCGTCAAGTGCTCGCGGCGTATGCCAACCGGGAGCGTGAGCTTCAGCAGAGGGGCTGATCGTTGGCCATGGAGCATCACCTCGCTGTATGTCTTTCTCTCCGAGCGGGCCATCACCTTCCCATGGACGTTGGCTTGAGGCTTTGCGTCCAGCATGTGCGAGTTGAATCCCTGGTACGGATCCATTGGCCCGAAGGAAGCCTGCAATATGAGCCAACGCTGTAGCCTGCGCATCGTTCCAGATGCCCAGATCCCCGTGAGTAATTTGGCCATCGCGAGCTACCGAGGTTGCTTCAAGGATGACAGCGCCGAATCCGCCGAGGGCGAATCGCCCGTAGTGAACCAGATGCCATTCATTGGCTATGCCTTGGCCTGCCGAGTATTGGCACATGGGTGAAACAACAAGACGATTTTTCAGTTGCACTGAGCGCAGGTTGATCGGGGTAAACAAAGCGGGAAGTTGTGACATGATTTTCAGGATCTCTTCATGGCGGCGTCCGTTCGGACATCTGTGAGGAGATAGTAGGTCGCTGTGAAAATCGTGACTATTGTATAAATCTGCATATAGTGCCCCAAAGCGTACTGTGGTCTGGCGCAGGCATACTGCATAACTGAATTGTTAACAATCCTCAGACGTTATTTTAGCTGATGCCAAATGGATTGGTATTTGAGCGGGAACAGACTGTTATTGTTCTGCTGGTTAATTCTGCGAACTCGGCGTGCGAGGATTCGATCCCTCTCGAAGACTACGCTGGCGCTTATCATGAAATTCGCATTAGGCTTGTCACTTGCTGCATCCGTTCTTACGCTTTTCGCATTCACAATCAGTGCATCGATTAAAAGCCCCTCTGTTCCAGCTGTCCCGCGTGTATTGCACCCTGCCAAATTATTTCTCGCTTCGGATAACGGTACTGGCAGTCTGGAGCGTTTGGACAAGAGAACGTAGGTCTTTCGGCTGTTTTATAATCGTATTGGCTAACCGCTCGAGGGGATCACTCAACCGAGCCTTCCCGCACGTAGCCAAGCCTTTAAACGTTACCTTGCCTGTCATCATGCTGGTCATGGTTTCTTCATTCTTAATAAGAGTTCAGGCTTCTGGTATGTGAGGATATTGATTGATTGGCTTGCATAATGTGTTCAGAAAATTAAATAGATAAGATGCGTTCTTCCCGTTAAGGTTTTTTACGAATAACTAAAAACCAGAATTTCTGGAGGTTTCTGTATCGTGTCAGGTTGCTTGCCGTCCCGGCAGGGTGTCTAGCGCTATCGCCCCCAAAGTCCTATATCAAGCGTCAATATCATCATTTTTCCTGAGGGGCGGGCAAAGTACTGTTCTGGAAGGACCCAATACCCATGCGCAACACAAGTATTCCTTAATTAAAACAATATATCTGTCGGAACGGACGTCGTTTGAACAGCGCGGTCTATTCGGCTCATACAGAGGTGTGATCCATGAATCTCAGCTTTGCCGGCGAGAAACTCCACTTTACCGATCAACAGGCTTCCCTTGCACCATCTGCGGTTCGTCTCGACGCCGTAATTGGTGACAATCAACGTTCTGATGAGTGGATGTATTACGCAAGCTGCGTGCGCCCTCAATACGAACGGATGAACCGCCTGATTGGGCAAATTGGCGGGTTGCTTATCCTGGGTCAGGCAAATGGGTGTTTCGATACCTACTTCGAGATGTCCCGCACTCCCAAGGAGCAGACTGAAGCCTGTCTTGACGAGTTAAATGCCGTTGTTGCGCCTGTGGGAGCCGTTCCACATCTGAATCATTTACGAAGCGCAGCCCGAAAGCTGGATGTGGTTGCCCACGACCTCAATGGTGCTGTGCGCGATGCTCATCGGCTTTCGGCTCGGCTAGACGAATGGCTGGCTGCGTTGAAATCGGTGAGCGCCATGCTGCACTGCGCCGCCGATCCTGTCGTGTCACTGCAACCTGTCGCATTCGAGGATGCCTGCGCCTGCTGCGTGGCCAGTCTGGCCACGTCGTAAACCGTCCTGCAACTGTGCAACGGCTAAAAACAACAAGGAGCACACTATGTCTGAAAACGCCTACTCCATCTGGGTGGCTGAATACGCTTACGTTACTAACTACCCTGTCAGCGGTGTCCTTTCCGGCGCGCACAATCAAGGTGTTCGCAAGCTTCCCTATTGCTATGTGGTGATCAAGGGAGGAGGGCGAACGATGATGGTCGACGTGGGTTACAACGACGAAGCCTATGGCACAGTGCTGGGTGATCGATTCGGGGTAGAGCACTGGCATTCGCCGCGACAGGTTTTGGCTGAGCTCGGAGTCACCCCTGAAGAAGTGGATACCGTATTCATTACCCATTCACATTTCGATCATCTCGGTAACACCGATGCGTTTCCCAACGCGACGTTTTATATCCAGGAGCGTGAGCTGTCGAAGTGGATATGGGCAATGGCCCAGCCGGAACACATGCAATGGATGATGGCTGGCACCGACCCTTCAGACATTTTAAGAGCGGTGGAATTGACCAGGCAGGGACGTCTAAAGTGCATCGATGGTCCACAGGAGGACGTTCTCCCTGGCATCGATCTTCATGTGGCCTACGACAGCCATACTTACGGATGCATGTGGGTGCATGTGCGCAACGACCTGGCCCGACAGTCTCAGAACGGCTGGGTACTGGCCGGTGATCTGGTCTATGTCTATGACAACCTAGTCAATAATCCCGAAGTTGCTCAGGGAAGGATAGAGGGCAAGTTGAGCATCAAACCTGTGGGTCTTGCGATGGGTAGCAATACGAATCTGGTCACTGCCTCGGATGAAATGCTCAAGGCCGTCGACTATCAGGTCAAGCGAGTCATACCCATCCACGAGGAACGGCTCAAGGATGTGTTTCCTTCGCGGATAACGCAAAACGGCCTTCGTGTGAGTGAGCTATGCCTTGCAGGCGGTCAAGCTTCGGCTGTCCTTTGAACCCGGGTCAACCCATATAGTTATCAGCGCTGCCCATAACCATGGGTGGCGCTCAATCTGCAAATTGTGGAAGGACATACTCAGCCAGTTCATCCAGTGTTTCATTCACCGGTCGATGCGAAACCCTCATGTTCAGTGCGACATGGGACAGCCCCTGGTCTTGTTGCCTTTTCCATAAATCAATCAGCGCATTACGACCTGCATGCAATCCGCCCCCGGTTCTCAGTGGCGCGTGAGGATTTTTGTCCAGCTCAAAGAACACGCCGTAGCCGTAGGGCTTGAAGAACTCAGGGCCACAACTGCGGCGCCACACGTTGATCACTTCCGGCAGCCTGTCAAAATTGCTCTGGTGCCAGATCCACCCATCCATGTTTTGCGCAAGCCATTCGATGTCTTGACCGCAGCGACCAATGGCCAGTGTAGGCAGCCTTTCCTGAGCAGGCTTCGGGATCAAGTCAAGCGATCCATCGAGCTCGCCATAGTGAGCGCTTTTGTAAGTTGGGAAGCGTTGTTCAAGCACGGCGCGCATTAGCAGATGAGCCTCTCTGAAACGCTCCGCTCTGTTTTCAAAGCCAACCCCGAATGCAGGGTATTCACGTGGACGATCACCCGTAGACAACCCCATGATGAATCGACTTTGGGTGAGGTGATCGAGCGATGCTGCCTGTTTGGCGACGATGAGCGGATCGCGCAACGGGAGAACAATTCCCGCAGTCCCGATGGCAATCTTTTTGGTCGCAGCGGCAAGCCACGTGCCATACACCATAGGATCGAATATCTGGCCTACGTCTCCAAACGACGGATCGTGGAAGGGAACGTCTCTGAGCCAGATTGCGGCAAAGCCCTGATCATCGGCTTGTTTGGCCAGTTCGGTGTGCTGATACAGGGTGGGCGACGCAGAACCTGGATAGCCCTCCAGCGGCGCGATCAAGCCAAACGTCAGCGCGCCAGGACGAAACACCTTCGGGAAGATGCCACTCTCCAGACCCGGAGGAAACGTGGTTCTATCAGTTTGCATGGGGATATTTCCCTCAAGGGCGAGCGAAGTGCCCGCGGATCGTGGCCGCGGGAACGACACCCTTTGGTGCCTTAGAACGAGTAACGACGCATCCCGCCATCCACCAGCAGTACAGTGCCTGTGATGTAACGAGCGCGCGGTGAGGCGAGGAAGGCTACAGCGTTACCAACATCTTCCGGTTCGCCAAAGTCACGCATTGCGATTTCACGCTCGGCGAACTTCTTGCGTTCCTCGCCGGGGTACAGGCGACGTATCTGTGCGGTATCGATCAGACCAGGTTGGACACAGTTCACGGTAATGCCGTGCTGACCCAGTTGCTCGGACAAACCTTTGGCCCATACGACCAGACCTGCTTTAGCGACCATCGCTGCGTTGACAACTTCAGGCTCCAGGTTGCCCGAGATGTTGACGATAGAGCCGGATTTGCGCTCAAGGAAATTCGGCAACAGCTTCTGAGTCACTTGGCGGTGGCGGTCGAAGTTCAGGGTCATGCCTTCAACCCAGTGCTCTTCAGGCGCATCGATGTCCATCGGGCGGCTACCGCCGGCATTGTTAATCAGGATATCGATGTGCCCCATCGCGGCCAGCGCAGCGGTGACGATTTTCTCGGGGCCGTCAGCCGCAACGAAGTCTTGAGCGAAGGTAACGGGAGCGACTCCACCCGATGCCTCGATTTCAGAAACCAGGCTGGCCAACAGCTCTTCATTTCGCGCGGTGGCGAAGACCCTCACGCCTTCAGCAGCCAGCGATTTGGCAATTGCCCGCCCCAGCCCTTGGCTGGCGCCCGTGACCAGGGCAGTTTTTCCTGCGATTTGCAGATCCATAATCAAACCTCGTCATCTAGAAAGTGCATCGGGTTGAAGACATTCAGCCCCGATTCGAGGTTTGGATTTTGGACAGACTGAGGAGAGGGATAAACAGCCCTGACTGAAACATATTAGGATCATAAACCTACTAATCGCCGTGCCATCTGTTCTTGTGCGGGAATAGTTTCCTGTCCGGAGACAGCGCCCTGGAACATAGCGACGGACTCAGGTCGCGAGTGACATCACCCAATCAGGTAATCCCCGGCACCGCCATGTCTTTGCGAGCACGTATTTAGGTGAGTGAAATAGACTGATTGATAAAATCGAATAATGTAAATAATTATTCGATTAGTGTGGTTTCCCGGATTCTCTTAGGATCACTTCAGCTCGCGAGTGCAGCTCCATGCACCTGTCGATGAACAGCAGCTGAGGAATCTCAAATTGGGCCAGACAAATAACAATCAGCCTATGGCAGGCGTCCGTGTCCTGGATATTGCAACGTTCGTTGCCGCCCCGTTTTGCGGAACCATTCTCGCCGATTTTGGCGCGGAGGTTATCAAGATCGAGCAGCCGGCGGGGGGCGATACCCTCCGCAAATTTGGAACGCCAACGGAGTGCGGTGACAGCATGGTCTGGCTCAGTGAGGCCAGGAACAAGAAATCTGTCACTCTGGATTTACGCTCCGAACAAGGCGCAGATTTGTTCAGGCAGCTTGTAGCAAAGTCGGACGTTGTGCTTGAGAACTTCCGGCCTGGCACCCTGGAAAAATGGGGGCTCAGCTATGAGTCACTGCGCGAAATCAACCCTAAATTAGTCATGCTGCGGGTCAGCGCCTACGGGCAAACCGGCCCTAAGCGCGGTGAGCCCGGGTTTGCACGTATTGCCCATGCTTTTGGTGGCCTTTCGTTCCTCGCCGGGGAGGCGGACGGACCACCCGTTGTCCCCGGCTCGACATCGCTGGCCGATTACATCTCCGGGATGTGGGGCGCCATTGGCGTGCTTCTGGCCCTGCGCTCCGTGCAAGCAGGCGGAATCGGACAGTACGTCGATATCGGGTTGTATGAGTCGGTCTTCCGGCTGCTCGATGAAATTGCTCCGGTCTACGCGAAATATGGGTACGTGCGCGAACGCATGGGCGCTGACACCATTAACGTCGTTCCCCATAGCCACTATCAGACTCAGGACGGGAAATGGATTGCGCTGGCCTGCAGTAATGACCGGATGTTCCAGCGTCTTGCCCAAACAATGGGAAGACCGGAACTAGCCCTCGAATATCCAACCAGCCCTGACCGTGTAAAGGCGCGCGCAAAGATCAACGCATTGGTCGCGCTTTGGGTGTCGGGTTTTACGCAGCAAGAGTTGCTTGATGTCTGCAAGGAAGGGCAGGTGCCAGCCGGTCCACTGAACTCTATCGCCGATATTTTCGAAGACCCGCAATTTGCCGAGCGTGAAAACTTAATCACGGTTCAAGACCCGCGAATCGGCGAGCTCGTCCTGCCCAACGCCATGCCTCGACTTTCTGAAACGCCCGCTGCCTTTGTTTCTACCGGCCCAGCCCTTGGGGCGAGTACCGAGGATGTCTTGAGCCGTCTCCTGGGCGTTTCTCCCGAGGCGCTGCAAGCCCTTAAAGCCAACAACGTGATTTGAAAATCCGTGATTTGAAAATCCGTGATCTGAAAAAAAGGAAACCAGAATGACCAGTTATAAAATGTATATCGGTGGTGAATGGGTTGACGCTGCCGCTGGTGAAACCTTTGAAACCAAGAATCCTTACTCAGGCGAAATCTGGGCGACGATGCCTCGTGGCCGCGCTGCTGACGCCGAGCGAGCTGTAGCGGCAGCCAAAGCAGCGTTCAACTCACCTGAATGGTCGAAGATGAAGCCAAGTGCCCGCGGCCAATTGCTGCGCCGTCTGGGTGATCTGATCGCTGAAAATGTCGAGCATCTCGCGGCCATTGAAGTAGCGGACAACGGCAAATTGCTCGCAGAAATGCGCGGTCAGATGCGCTACTTGCCACAATATTTCTATTATTTTGGCGGTCTGGCCGACAAGATCGAAGGGGGTGTACTGCCAATCGACAAGGTCGACACTTTCACGTTCACCCGCTATGAGCCGCTTGGTGTCTGTGTCGCGATCACGGCCTGGAACTCTCCTCTGTTACTGGCCGTGAACAAGCTGGCTCCGGGGCTTGCCGCGGGAAACACTTTCGTGCTCAAGCCTTCGGAGTTCACTTCTGCCTCTTCTCTGGAGCTTGCCAGACTCATCGAGAAAGCGGGCTTTCCAGCAGGTGTCGTCAACGTCGTGACCGGCTTTGGCCTTGAGGTCGGAGAGCCTTTGGTCACCCATCCGGACGTTGCCAAAATCGCATTCACCGGTAGCGAATACGGTGGGCAAAAGATCTATGAGTCGGCGGCCAAAAACCTCAAGAAAGTCACGCTGGAGCTCGGCGGCAAGTCGCCCAACATCGTTTTCGACGATGCCAATCTTGATAACGCTGTAAAGGGTGTTGTGGGCGGCATCATGGCTGCCACTGGCCAGACGTGCGTTGCGGGCTCGCGCTTGCTCGTTCAGGAGTCCATCCACGACGAGTTCGTGGAAAAGCTCCTGGCCTTCGCCAGTACCGCAAAAATGGGTGACCCGATGCTGGCGACCACTCAGGTGGGGCCGGTAACAACCCCTGCCCAGTACCAGAAGATTCTCGACTACATCGCCATCGCGAAAGATGAGGGTGCAGTGTGCCGACTGGGGGGGAATCCATCGACCAGACCCGAATGCGGGAACGGACTGTTCGTAGAACCCACCATTTTCACCGGCGTCAATAACCAAATGCGCATTGCGCGTGAGGAAGTGTTTGGCCCGGTACTCAGCATCATTCCGTTCAAGGACGAAGAAGATGCAATCGCTATCGCCAACGACACGCCTTATGGCTTAGCCGCCGGGGTGTGGACGCAGAGCACTCGTCGCTCTTTGATGATGTCCGAGCGCCTTCAGGCGGGCATGGTCTGGATAAACATGTATCGCGCGGTCAGCTACATGGCCCCGTTTGGCGGCTTCAAGCGTTCAGGTGTCGGGCATGAGAACGGCCAGGACGCCATCTATTCCTACCTGCAGACAAAGACCGTGTGGATCAGCACTGCGCTCGAAACCCCCGATCCCTTTGTCCTCGGCTGATCCGCGCAGACGCTGATTGCAGATAAGGAAGAAAAATGACCACGCAATTTCCAATGCCCGGCCGCTTTTTGGAAGACTTCAAGGTCGGTGACACCTATCGCCACTGGCCTGGGCGCACTATCACCGAGGCAGACAACATTCAGTTCAGTTTGATGACGATGAACCGGCACCCTCTGCATTGCGACAGCCATTTCGCTTCGAAGAGCGAATTCGGCCGTCCACTTGTCAACAGCGGTCTCACCGTCGCAATCGTCCTGGGCATGACAGTCGATGACATCAGCCTCAATGCGATCGCCAACCTGGGCTGGAAGGACATCACGCTCAGTGCTCCGGTATTTCCGGGCGACACGCTGTACGCACGCTCCGAAGTCACCGAGGTGCGTGAGAGCGCCAAACGGGCGGGGCAGGGGATCGTTACGACCCGTACCGAAGCGTTCAATCAGGAGGGTACGGTCTGCATGAGTTTCACGCGCGCATGCCTGGTGCCTACTCGGCAGAACGCTACCGAGTCGCGGTCGCGAGGAGCGGAGGGCTCATGAATTACGACCTGCTTAAAGGGGTTCGCGTCATTGAGAGTTCGGCATTCATCGCGGCTCCACTGTGTGGAATGACCTTGGCGCAGTTGGGCGCCGAGGTCATTCGCGTCGATCTGATTGGCGGCGGAATCGATTATCAGCGTCTCCCGTTGATGCCTGAAGGTCGAAGTATTTACTGGACGAGCCTGAACAAGGCCAAGAAATCGGTCGCGATTGATATCAAACGTCCCGAAGGGCGCGAATTGCTTCAGCGCCTGGTAGGGGCACCCGGTGATGCCGGCGGGATCCTGCTCACCAATATCGGTACCCCTTGGTTGAGCCACCAGACGCTGTCTGAGCTTCGCCCGGATCTGATCTCCTGCACCATTGAAGGCAATTTCGATGGCAGCACGGCAGTTGACTACACCGTCAACTGCGCTACGGGCTATCCGATGTTGACGGGAAATGGATCTCCCGACCGCCCGGTCAACCATACGCTTCCGGCATGGGACGTTATCTGCGCCAATCAGGCTGCTACTGCGATTGTCGCTGCATTGGCGCGCCGTCAAAGCACCGGAGAGGGCGCAGAGATTCGTCTTGCTCTTTCCGACAGCGCGTTCTCCACCCTGTCCCATTTGGGGCTGTTGACTGAGTCCGAGCTTATAGGCCAGCAGCGCGAGTCGCTCGGGAATTACCTGTATGGCGCTTTCGGTCACGATTTTGCGACCGCCGATGGTCGGCGAGTAATGATCGTGGCCATCTCCTCACGGCAATGGCGTGCGCTCGTCAAAGCCTGCGACCTGCAGCGTGCAGTGCAGTCACTGGAAGCGGCTCTGGGCGTGAACTTTGACAGTGAAGCGGATCGATTCGAAGGACGCGAATTGCTTGCTGCGTTGATCAAACAGTGGTGCATCAAGCGGTCACTGGTCGAAATTGAGGTTCACTTTAACCAACACGGTGTGGCTTACGGGCCGTATCGCACTGTTCGCCAACTGCTGCAGGAAGACAAGCGAGTCTCCCTGGACAACCCGATATTCGAGCGTATCCAGACACCTGGCGTGGGTGAGCATTTAGCAGCCGGCACTCCACTCAGGTTTGGTCAGGCGACTCGTCATGCAGTGCAGGCAGCGCCAGAACTGGGGCAGCACACAGATGAGGTGCTTGCCGATGTTCTGGGGCTCAGTCACCAGGAAATCGGGGCGTTGCGCGACAACGGTATCGTCGCTGGCGCTTCAGGATAAGCGTCAACGACTGCAGGAACGTGTGACTTACAAAAATAAAAGCGAGCGATCTGAATGAGTAGTCTTTTTATTTGCCTGGCGTCGCTGGGATTTCTGATGTTCGTTGCGTATCGGGGCTTCAGTGTCATTCTTTTTGCTCCGGTCGCAGCGTTGGGGGCGGTATTACTCACTGAGCCTGCGATGGTTGCTCCGGCCTACAGCGGGCTGTTCATGGACAAGATGGTAGGGCTTTTGAAGCTCTATTTTCCCGTGTTCATGCTGGGAGCTGTCTTCGGCAAGCTGATTGAGGTTTCAGGTTTTGCGCGCTCGATCGTGACCGCCGTCTCGAAGGTTTTTGGTAGCAGCTACTCGATCACCTGCATTGTTTGCGTAGGTGGAGTACTGACTTATGGTGGTGTATCGCTGTTCGTAGTGGTGTTCGCACTTTATCCCTTTGCCGCTGAGCTGTTTCGCCGCAACAACATTCCAAAGCGACTGATACCTGCAACGATTGCTTTGGGCGCGTTCACGTTCACCATGGACTCGCTTCCAGGCACGCCGCAAATCCAGAACATCATCCCGACTGCCTTTTTCGGCACGGATGCTTACGCCGCGCCATGGCTTGGAATCATTGGCGCAATCTTCGTCGCAGGTTGCGGCATTACCTATCTGGAAATGCGTCGCCGCAGCTTGATGGCAAAAGGAGAGGGCTACGGAACAGGGCACAACAACGAGCCAGAAGCGCCTGCCAATGAGGCCCTGATCAGTCCATGGCTCGCCATTTTGCCCCTGTTTATCGTTGGAGTGGGCAACAAGCTGATTCTTGATCTGATCCTGAGTCAATACGGTGCTGGCAACCAGGTGCTCGTAGCATTCCGTCCTGACGCCACCGCCGTTGCGCAAGACGTCACGAAGATGGCAGCCGTATGGGCTGTTGAGGGGGCTTTGGCTCTTGGCATTCTTGCGACTCTTATTCTGGGGTGGGGCAGGATCCGCGGAAAATTTACGAACTCGACTCAGGTTGCTGTTGCGGGTTCGCTGCTCGCCGGTGTCAACACTGCATCCGAATACGGATTCGGTGCCGTTATTGCCGCGCTGCCAGGCTTCAAGCTGGTGGCCGACACGCTCTCGAATATCGAAAACCCGCTGGTCAACCTGGCGGTGAGCGTTAACGTGCTCGCAGGGATCACTGGCTCGTCGTCGGGCGGATTGAGCCTGACTTTGGGCGCGCTAGGTGACCATTTTGTCGCCCTTGCCCAACAGCACGCGATACCGGCTGAGGTCATGCACCGTGTCGCATCTATCGCAGCCGGGGGCATGGATACGCTGCCGCACAATGGCGCGATCATCACGCTCATGGCTGTGACCGGATTGACCCATCGGCAAGCTTACGGCGACATCTTCGTCCTGACGATTTTCAAGACCATGGCCGCCTTCGTGGTCATTGCCGCTTTCTACCTGACTGGCCTGATTTGACCGGCCACCTTCCAACAAAAAAACAAGGGATAGGGGTGAACACATGAACGTTAAATCTTATGACTACATCATCGTAGGCGCCGGCTCGGCGGGCTGCGTGTTGGCGAACCGACTCAGCGCCGACCCTTCCAAACATGTGCTACTGCTGGAGGCCGGCCCTGCCGATGACCTGCTCTGGATCAAAATTCCGGCCGGAATGACTCGTCTGTTTTCAAACAGCAAAGTGAACTGGCGGTACCAGGGTGCAGAAGAACCAGGGTTCAACAACCGTACCTTGTACTGTCCTCGTGGTAAGACGCTCGGCGGGTCCAGCGCCATCAATGGCCTGGTCTACATGCGGGGGAATTCCTACGATTACGATGCCTGGCGGGACGAGGGTAACGAAGGGTGGGGCTGGTCGGACGTGCTTCCCTACTTCAAAAAAAGCGAGCGGCAGTTACGAGGCGGCGACGAGTACCACGGGGCAACAGGTGAGCTTGCTGTCTCTGATGTGGTGAATCCACATATCGCCTCCCTGACGTTTATTGAGTCGGCAAAGGCGATTGGCATTCCATTCAACAAGGACTTCAACGGAGCCCAACAGTACGGTGTTGGTTACCCGCAAATGACCGTTGAAAATGGGGTGCGTCAATCAACAGCGACAGCCTTTCTCAAGCCTGTTCGAGAACGTCCGAACCTTGAAGTACAGGTGAATGCTCATGCCGAACGAATTCTGTTCGAGGGCAATCGGGCCGTAGGCGTTCGCTTCGCAATCAAGGGCCGCAAAGACAAGCAAGAGGTCTTCGCCAAAGAAGTCATTCTGAGCGGTGGCACGATTGCTTCGCCGCAGTTACTGATGCTCTCAGGCGTAGGTCCCCGAGAACATCTGCAAAGCCATGGTATCGATGTCGTCCATGACCTCCCGGGGGTCGGTGAAAACCTCCACGACCATGCGTATGTTCACTTCCTTAATCAGGTGACGCCGAAATTCTCGATCAACCATGAGATTCAGGGCTGGCGTCTGATTCCTCACGTGCTGCACTACGTGGGCGCCCGTAAAGGACTGCTGACTTCAGCAGCCGCTCAAGTGTGCTGCTTCATCAAATCCGATCCATCGATGGTCTCGCCCGACCTGCAGATCCAGTTCAGGCCCTTCAGTATCATCGTGACGGAAGACGGGAAGATCGTGCCTGAGAAGATTCCGGTCGTCACCGCTTCATGCAGCCAGATCCGGCCAAAATCACGCGGTCGGATTCGCCTTAATTCGGCGAATCCATACGACGACCCGAACATTCTGATGAACTACCTGACCCACGAAGATGATTGCAAGGCGCTGATCGCAGGCATCCGCTGGATGCGCAAGATTTACGCCGCAGAGCCGCTGTCCGGGCATGTCGTGAAAGAGACGATGCCAGGCAGTCATGTGCAGACGGACGAACAACTGCTCGATTACCTCAGGAAGTTCGGCCAGTCGATGTATCACCCGGTGGGTTCTTGCCGTATGGGCAACGATGAGACCGCGGTGGTCGATTCCAGATTGCGCGTCAGAGGCGTTGAGGGGCTTCGAGTCATCGACGCTTCGATCATGCCCAGTATCAGTTCAGGCAACACCAATGCCCCAGCCATCATGATCGCGGAAAAGGGGGCGGACATGGTGCTTGAAGACGCCCGTTCAACAAACGATGCAGCCGGCCGAAGCTTGAAGACCAACGCCGCGGTGGCATAAGGAGGACTCGTGGATTACGCACGGTGGATCGGGACAACTCAGGATCGCGCAGAAATCATTACGCAGGCAAACGCGGCCAGGATAGCCGCGACGCTTAATGAGAAACCGCCTGCCAACGGCGAGGCTCTACCCTTGTTGTGGCATTGGGCGTATTTCCAGGATATTGCGTCTACCGAGGCCCTACGCGACGACGGTCACGCGCTGACGGGTGACTTCCTTCCTGATGCGGGTGATCGCACGAGAATGTGGGCAGGCGGCAGACTGTCGTTCAAGACACACTTGTTAGTCGGGGCTTTGGCACACCGCCGATCTACGATCCAGGACATTAAAGAAAAGCAAGGTAAAACAGGCTCTCTGCTATTTGTCACTGTTCGGCATGAGTACAGCCAGAACGGGGAACTCGCACTGGTGGAGGAGCAGGACATTGTCTACCGAAAGGTAACTACGCCCGTTCTGGGGCTGGGGGATCCTTTACCAGAAGCCCAGTGGAGTGAGGGGATCGACGCCAGTCCCACGATGCTGTTTCGTTACTCAGCGGTCACCTTTAATACGCATCGTATCCATTACGACTGGCGATATGTGACTGAGGTTGAAGGGTACCAGGGGCTTGTTGTGCACGGCCCTTTAACCGCCACTCTCGTGATGCGCGCATTCTCCAAGAATGCCCCGGAGTCCGTCGTGCGAACATTCGCGTTCCGGGGGGTACGCCCTTTGATCGCCGGTGACCCGTTGACAGTTGGAGGCCGTGTTGTGGAAAACGGCAAGGCCTGCGTTTGGGCGGGTAATACGCAGGATGGTATAGGGCAGCTTGGCGAGATTGGATTTGAATGAAATTCCCGCGATGTGAAGGCAGACCAAATCATGAATGATGTTCCATCCAAGCATTCAGGCCATGGCCTGGTGCGCTCTGCGCTCTTTGTGCCCGGTGATCGACCGGAGCGGTATGGCAAGGCCCTGAACAGTGGTGCAGACCGGGTCATAATAGATTTTGAAGACGCCGTCGAGGAATCGGCCAAGCGCGGTGCCAGGACGTCATTGGGCGAGTACTTGGTCAAGCATCCACAGGTTCGTGTGTTGGTGCGTATTAATGCTCCAGGTCACATCGAACAGGGGGAGGATCTGGCGTTCTGCAGGCGTCACGCGGGGGTAGTCGGGATCATGCTCCCCAAGGCAGAAACCGCTGCTCAACTGAAAACGGCTGTGAGCACAGGCAAGCCCGTTTTACCCATCATCGAAAGCGGTTTCGGGGCCGCTAATCTAGCTGAGCTCGTTGCGGTTCCTGGCCTGGAAAGGCTGTGCTTCGGAGCCATCGATATGGCCCTGGACTTAGGCCTCACGGACGGATCAGCGGGCGCGGCACTGGTTCTGGATCAGCTTCGTGTATCTCTCATCTTGCAGTCGCGCATCAACGGACTGGCGCCTGCCCTGGACGGCGTCTTTCCTTCGATCAGTGATGATTCGGGTCTGACGTACGCGGTGCAAAGGGCGCAACAAATGGGATTCGGCGGCGTACTGTGCATTCACCCAAAGCAAGTTGGGACTATTCACGAGGCCTTGGCTCCCGCCCTGGAAGACGTCAGTTGGGCCCGCCGCGTCCTGGACGCGGCGCAGACGCAAGGCGGTGCCTTTAAGCTCGATGGGCAAATGATCGATGCCCCGGTGCTATCGCGTGCCAGGCGAATCCTCGGCACGATAGGTAACTGAAAGCTGCTGCTTCGACTTCAGCTTCTGTTGCGTTGGCGAGCGTTAGTGTGAGGTGTTGAGATTAGTAGACGTACAAGCTGTGCCAGGCGTGACGCGGCAGGGGACATTGTCCGGGCCCTTACGGTAATGATCGCGACTTGCCGCGCAATCTCCGGTTCGACAATCAACATTTCGTGAGTATCGGGATGAGGGTGCTCTGGTAACACGACGGCGGGTAAAACCGCCGCGCCCAGCCCTGCGTTCGCCATCGATATGAGCGTCTGCGCCTGGTTGAATTGGTAGCGCGTCTTGAGCTCGAGTCCCATCGCCTTGGCCGTATCGTCGACAGCCGCCCGCAGTGCCGTCGCCTGATTGAGCAACAGCAGGGGGAGTTTGGCGAGCTCGGTCATTGTGATGGTCTGGCCACCGTCGCTTCTCAGTTTTTTCGGTACCAGAGCGTAGAGATTCTCCGTAAGGATCGGTTCGAAATTGAAGTCCGGAATGTCACTCATCGGGCCGATACCGAAGTCCACTTCTCCCTTGCGAAGGCTGTCATGCATATCACCGGAAGTGAGTTCACGCACAAACACTTCAATTCCGGGGAAGCTGCCCTCAAAAGCCGCAAGAATATTCGCAAGGCGGGTTGCGGCGACAGTGGTGGAACACGCGAGAAAAATTCTTCCTCTTTTTAGATCCGTCGTCTCCTGAATACGCCGCAGCCCCAGCTCAACCTCATGAACCGCTCGCTTGGCGCTCTCAAGCAGCTCAACGCCAGATTCGGTAAGGCTCACTTGCCGAGTGGTGCGATGGAATAGCTGAACGCCCAACTGCCCCTCAAGCTGTTTGATCTGGCTGGTCACCGCTGACTGAGATTTGTGCGTGAGGTCAGCTGCCTGGCGAAAACTGCCATGTTCAGCGACAAGCATGAACGCCTGGAGAAGCTTGAGATTGACGTTTGGTAATGGCCGAGAATCAAGAGGAGAGGACATGCTGCTGCTCATTATTAGATTAGATTGCATAATCCTAATGATAATTGAATTGGTCGTTTTTACCAGCGAGCAGTACGCTCGATTTCACCAAAACGGTAATGGCGCCATACAAAAATAAAAGGAGCCCGCTGTGTATTCTGACCTCGTACCTTTCGTAGCCCCAAGCTTCCGTCTAGATGGCAAAACCGCATTGATCACGGGTGCGGGTGGCGGTATCGGCGAGGGCATTGCCCTGACGTACGCCAGAGCCGGTGCCCACGTCATCCTGGTCGGTCGAGACCGGGATCCTCTTGATCCCGTTGCTGTTTACATCCGCGCCCAAGGGGGGCAGGCGACCGTCGCCGTCTGTGATGTCACCGACAGTTCCGCTATTCGCGCGTTGATCGATGAGCTCCCCGAGCTGGACATTCTGGTCAATAACGCAGGCACCAATTTTCCGGAGCCGATGGTGGAAGTCAGTGACGAGCACCTGGATGGCATGCTCAACCTGAACGTTCGAGCATGCTTTGTAACCGCGCAAGCGGCTGCGAAGAAAATGCTGAGCACGGAAAAGGACGTTCCTGGGGTGGTCATCAATATCACTTCACAGATGGGGCATATCGGCTCGCCGAATCGCACCGTGTATTGCATGACCAAACATGCGGTGGAGGGGCTGACCAAGGCTATGGCCATTGAATTCGCAGATCGTGGCCTGCGGGTGAACAGCATCGCTCCCACCTTTGTAGATACGCCGTTGGTGCGCAGCATCGTCAATACGCCAGAGAAGCTGCAGTTTCTCGTCTCCAGGATCCCTCTCGGTCATATGGCCCAGGTCGACGATATCGTTGGCGCCGCTCTTTACCTTGCGAGTCCTGCGGCCCGTATGGTGACAGGGACAAGCCTGAAAGTGGACGGTGGCTGGACGGCTCAGTAACGCACTCCAACGAACATTAGAAGCGAGGTATTGCAATGAGCAATTCAACTGGCGCAATGATCGTCGAGAAAACCGGCGGCCCTGAAGTGCTGAAGTGGAAAGAAATCGAGCTCCCGGACGTCAGTGATTCGCAGGTTCAGATTCGTCAGGAGGCCATTGGGGTCGATTTTATTGATACCCAACTCCGTTCGGGCCTCTTACCGCTTCCAACGCTGCCAAGCGGGCTGGGATTTGCCGCTGCCGGGGTCATCGAAAAAGTCGGCAAATCGGTTTCAGGGCTGGCCGAAGGTGACAAGGTTGTTTATCACTTCCTGACACCGGGCGCATATGCCGAAAAGCGCAACGTGCCGGCTGAACGTGTTTTCAAGCTGCCGGATCAAAACCTTGATTCCGCTACAGCGGCTGGCGCACTTTTCCGCGGCCTCACGGCCTGGTATCTCGCTACGCGCTTGAAGGACATCAAGGCAGGTGACTGGGTTCTGGTACACGCGGCGGCAGGTGGAGTAGGGCTGATCCTTTGCCAGTGGCTTGCCCACTTGGGCGCACAGGTCATCGGCACCTGCGTGGGAGACGAGAAAGCCCGAATACTCACTGAGTATGGCTGCGCCCATCCCATCAACATCGAAAAGGTCGACTTTCTCGAGGAGACCAAGCGCCTCACCGATGGCAAAGGCGTTAGCGTCGTCTATGAATCCATCGGCAAGGATACGTTTGAGAAATCGCTTGATTGCGCTCAGCGCTTTGGGCTGGTTGTGTCCTTCGGTTGGGCCTCGGGCGATGTTCCGCCAGTCGATCTTGCCTACTTACGCAACAAGGGTTCGCTGTTTATCACGCGTCCAACCATTTCTCATTACGTCGCAGAGTCAGCTGATTTCCAACGAGGGGCGAGCGAACTGTTTGCATTGGTCAAGTTCGGTGATTTGCGTATCCGCGTAGACAATCGCTACCCCTTGAAGCAAGCGAGCGTTGCTCACCAGGATCTGGCGTCTGGCAAAACAAGTGGATCAGTCATCCTCACCGTCTAAAACGACGACTTCTCCAAAACAAGAACAACGGAGATCACCATGTTACTAAAAGGCAAGACAGCCATTATTACGGGCGGCGCCTCACTGAAAGGAATCGGCTGGGCTACCGCAAAATGTTTTACCGAAAACGGTGCACGCGTTGCGCTACTCGATCTCGATCAGAGCGCACTGGACGCAGCGACTGCCGAACTGGGAGGCAATTGCATCGGGCTACGCTGTGACGTTCGATTTCCCGATGCGTGTCAGCAAGCAGTTGAGTCAATCATCAAGACGTTTGGGCAAGTCGACATCCTGATCAACAATGCCGGCGTCAGCCAGCCGTTCAGACTCATGGCCAGCACCATGGACGATTACGAGCTCGTCATGGACGTTAGCCTGCGTGGCGCATTCAACATGTCTCGGGCATTGGTTCCACATCTGCGCGCTCGTCGTAGCGGCGTGATTGTGAACATGGGGTCGGTTGCCGCGCAACGAGGCGGCGGTGTACTGGGCGGCCCGCATTACGCCGCAGCCAAGGGCGGTACGCAGACACTGGCCAAAGCCATGGCACGCGAGTTGGCCCCCGACGGTATTCGCGTCAACGCTATCGCTCCAGGTTTGGTCGATACCGAATTGTTGGTGGGCAAGTTGACTGACGAGGGACGGCAAGCGGCACTGGCCGCCACGCCCTTGGGCCGTCTTGCCCTGCCCAAGGATATCGCCGACGCCTGTCTCTTCCTGTCGTCTGACCTTTCAAGCTACGTGACTGGCGTCGTTCTGGACGTCAATGGCGGACTGCACATTCACTAGCGCTGGAAGCCGGAACGCACTGGCTTGCGAAGGAGATACCGAAATGTTGCTCAAGGATAAAGTGGCTGTTGTAACAGGTGCCGCATCGCTCAACGGTATTGGATGGTCGATCGCCAGGCGATTTGCCGAAGAGGGGGCGAAGATAGTCCTCCTTGATATCGCCGCTGACAAGCTTCAGATGGCGACCGAAACCCTGGGTGAACCTCACCAGGGTTTTGTCTGCGATGTAAGAGATCCTCTGGCGTGCAAAAAGGTGGTCGAACAGACCGTTGCGGCCTTTGGACAGATCGACATTCTGGTCAACAACGCCGGGGTAAGTCAGCCGCGACGTTTGCTTGATATCGATGACGAGGGATACGACCTGGTTATGGATGTAAGCCTGCGTGGGGCTTTCAATATGTCCAGGGCCGTCGTGCCATACCTGCGCAAGGCAGGGCGTGGAAGCATTCTTTGCATGGGCTCGGTTTCTGCACAACGCGGGGGCGGCGTCATGGGCGGTGCTCATTACTCCGCAGCAAAGGGCGGGATTCAGTCATTGGCAAAAGCCCTGGCAAGAGAGCTTGCGCCGGACGGTATTCGCGTCAACGCCGTCGCGCCTGGATTAATCGAGACAGATTTGATCGCAGGGAGGCTCTCCGACGAAAACCGCGAACTTACGCTTACCGCCACGCCATTGGGACGAATAGGTCAGCCAGTGGAAGTGGCCAATGCTTGCCTTTATCTGGCTTCAGATATGGCGAGTTACGTGACAGGCGTCGTGCTCGATGTGAATGGAGGCCTTCATATTCACTGATTGATGCACCACTACACGATTTGAAAACAATAACAATGGAGACAAATCATGCGATCTTTGCTGCGTACGACGCTGGCTGTATCGACCCTGTTGCTCGCCATGGGCTCCATGGCTGCCGAGCCAATCAAAATTGGTGCGCCCGGCCCATACACAGGCGCGTCTTCCCCCATGGGCGTGTCCATGCGTGATGCGATGCGCATGGCGGTAAAAGAAATCAACGATAAAGGTGGCGTCTTGGGGAGGCCGCTCGAGCTCATCGAACGCGACGACGAAGCCAGGAACGAGCGTGGGATTCAGGTCGCACAGGATCTGATTTATAACCAACAGATTGTGGCCGCTGTCGGCGTAATCAATACGGGAGTGATGCTCGCCAGTCAGCGCTTCTACCAGGAATCCAGGATTCCAGTGGTCACTCCGGGTCCTTCAGGCACCGACGTTACCAAACCCTATCTGCCTGACAGCTACATATTCCGGGTCTCGCTCCCCGATCGCATTCAGGCCGAGATGATCGTCAAAGAGGCGGTTGATGCTCGCAAACTCACCAAGGTAGCCATCCTGGCCGACTCCACGAATTATGGACAACTGGGGCGGGCTGATCTTGAGGCAGTCCTCAAGGAGAAGGGGATCGAGCCGGTCGCTGTCGAGAAATTCAATATCAAGGACGTCGACATGACGCCTCAGCTCTTGCGTTCCCGGATGCGAGGCGCCGAAGCCATCCTGACCTACGGGATCGGGCCGGAGCTTGCACAGATTGCCAATGGCATGGCCAAACTCGGTTGGAAGGTTCCCATGATTGGCAGTTGGACGCTGTCGATGCCCAACTTTGCGGAAAACGCCGGTGCCAATGCTGAAGGGGTCAGGATGCCTCAGACGTTTATCCTGGATGGCACGACCGATAAGCGTCGGGCCTTCATCGATAAATACGAGAAAACGTACTCCGTGGCTCGTATCCCGGGTCCGGTGTGGGCGGCTCAAGGTTACGACTGTATCTACATCATGGCCGCGGCCATCGAGCAGGCTGGCTCTACCGATGGCACCAAAATCAAGGAGGCTCTTGAAGACCTTCAAAAGCCCGTCGAAGGCCTTGTGATGACCTACAACAAGCCTTTCTCGAAAACTGACCACGAGGCATTCAAATCACCCGCAGTCGCGGTGATCGGCGAGATCAAGGACGGCCGCGTCGTCTATGCCTACGAATCCGATCGCAATAAACGTTAGTTCCAAGAGCTGACATGCGGGCAGTGGAGACCTCTGCTGCCCCTACTATCGACCCCGGAAAGGGGAGGACATATCAATGGACGGGCTCCTGTTACAGGTACTGCTCAGCGGTATCTCTGTAGGTATGATTTACGCAGTCATCGCCTTCGGCTATCAACTTACCTTTGCAACTTCAAATACTCTGAACTTTGGCCAGGGCGAGGCATTGGCACTTGGCGCGTTGGTCGGCCTCACCCTTTACCCCTATGTCGGGTATTGGGTCGCTATTCCTTTGGTCATGCTGTTCGGTGCCTTGCAAGGGGTGCTGGTCGAACGCATCGCGGTACGCCCTGCGATGAAAATTAAATCTGAGTTTGGCTGGATCATGTCGACGATTGCCTTGGCAATCATCTTTAAGAACGTTGCCGAAAACATCTGGGGCAAGGATGACATGAAGTTTCCTTCTCCGCTTCTTGAAACTCCCCTTCAGGTTGGAACGGCATTTGTGATGCCGATGGAGCTTCTGGTTGTGGCGGGCGCCATCCTGATGATGCTTTCCATCGAATTCTTCAACCGCAAAACGATCTTCGGCAAAGCGGTTGTCGCCACCAGCTCGGACCGGGATGCAGCAGGCCTGATGGGCATCAACACAGGCTCTGTGATCACGTTCTCTTATGCGCTTTCATCTATGACCGCAGCTTTCGCGGGGATTCTCGTCGCCCCGTTGACCTTGACCGGCGCCAGCATGGGGGTCGCGTTAGGGCTGAAAGCTTTCGCGGTCGCAATCATCGGCGGTTTGACCTCGGGTTTTGGCGTCATCGTCGGGGGCATCATTCTGGGCGTCACAGAAACCGCGACAGGCTTTTTCCTGTCTACCGGTTACAAGGATGTTCCGGGACTGGTGCTGTTGCTTATCGTTTTAATGATCAGGCCTGCCGGCATCTTCGGCAGAGCCGCGATCAAGAAGGTGTGAGTATGCGCAAAGTCCAGCTCATCTTTAGTTGCCTCCTGCTGGTTGTGGCCGCTGTATTACCTCAGGCGTTCCACAATCCCTACTACCTCCACCTGGTCGTCGTAATCGGGATCTATGCGGTGCTGCTCTTCGGTATGGACATTCTGGTGGGGTATACGGGCGAAGTGTCGCTCGGTCACGCAGGATTGTTTGCGGTCGGGGCGTACACAGCAGGGCTGATTGCAACGAAGCTCGGATTGCCTTTCTACGTGGCGGTACCCGCGGCCATGGCGGTCACGGCAGTGTTTGGCGGGATGTTAGCTTTCCCTGCTTTGCGGGTTACGGGGCCTTATCTTGCGATGGTAACGCTCGCGTTTTCGACGATCATTTTAATCCTCGTCAACGAGATGGAATTTCTTACCAATGGCCCGCAGGGCTTGCAGGTACTCAAGCCGGTTTTCTTTGATCACAGGCTTACATCTGACGAGTTCTACTACGTCGTCCTGGCCGCAGTCGTTTTGTCCTACATTGCCGTCACCCGAATCCTTCGTTCTCCGCTAGGGCGCGCTTTTGAGGCGCTCAGAGGCAGTCCGGTGGCGGCTGATTGCATGGGCGTCAACGTGTATCGGTACAAGGTGGTTGCATTCGTAATCAGCGCTACGTTCGCCGGTCTTGCAGGCAGCCTGTTCAGTTATTCAGAGGAGTACATCGCTCCCAACGGGTTTGGATTCGAGCTAAACGTACTGTTCCTTCTCGCCCTCATCCTCGGTGGCAGAAAGAGTCGGGTTGGCGCGTTAATCGGTGCGGCCGTGGTTGTGTTGCTGCCCAACTGGCTGTCCGACCTTGCGTTGTTTCACTCTCTGGTCGTAGGGCTGGTGGTCATCGTTGCTGTTTCGGTCGGGCTTGGATTAGCCCGAAAACGCTTCACATCAACTCAGATCGCTATGCCTTGTCTGGCACTGGCTGCGTTCGTGATTTTCGCCTTCAACATCGGCGACATCACCGAACAGCGATTGACGATCTTCGGCTTGATGATGCTTGCGGTGATCTACTACCTGCCCAATGGCGTGATGGGCTTTCTCAAAGCACCGTTCTCAAGGTTCATCACCGAGCAATCCCCAGTCGTCAGCATCACTCGCCCTCGCGCGGTGGCCCCTTGGGACGCTGGCACTTCCATTCCAGTGAGCAGCGAACCGCTGTTTCAAGCCGAAAACATCGTGATGCAGTTCGGTGGGCTCAAGGCGCTCAATAGCGTGAACCTGTCTGTGGCCCGCGGATGCATTCATGGCTTGATTGGTCCCAATGGCTCAGGCAAGAGCACGATGATGAACGTCATCACAGGCATCTATGTACCGATCTCGGGCGCAGCGGTTTTCGAAGGTCAATCGATCGTCGGGCGGTCACCTTCGAAGATTGCATTGGGCGGCGTTGCCCGGACGTTCCAGAATGTTCAGCTGTTTGGTGAGATGAGCGTTCTGGAGAACGTGTTGGTGGCATTCAACCATACGTTCCAGCGTGGTCTGCCAGCGATCCTGTTGAACCTTTCGGGCTATCGGGCTGAGCAGCAAGCGGCCAAAGACAAGGCTCTGAATATCCTGGACTTCATGGGGCTCAAATCACTGCGTAACGAGCAAGCCCGGAATCTGCCGTATGGCAAGCAACGCCTGCTGGAAATAGGCCGTGCCCTTGCGCTTCAGCCCAGGATGCTTTTGTTGGACGAGCCAGCAGCAGGATTGACCGCCCCAGATATTGCCGAGCTCATCCAGATCATCAAAAAAATCAGAGACCATGGGGTGACCGTCGTCTTGATTGAGCACCACATGGACATGGTCATGAGTATCTGCGACACGGTGACCGTATTGGATTTCGGACAGAAAATTGCCGAGGGCAAGCCTGTCGACGTCCAGGCAAATCCGCGTGTGATTGAGGCTTATCTGGGCGGCACAGCGGCAGGGGCCGGGGAGGCCGTGGAAGTGGGGGCCGTCGCACCCAGCACACCGCTTGTTCTTGTTCAAAAAGGGGCCTGACCATGCTTAAAGTCAATAATCTGCATGCTGGTTACGGGAAGATCCAGGTTCTCCATGGCATCACCCTTGAGGTACCAAAAGGGCAGGTCGTGAGCCTGATCGGCAGCAACGGTGCCGGTAAAACCACAACCATGCGAGCGTTGTCTGGAATGATTTGCCCTCAGCAGGGCTCAGTCGTGCTTGGAGACAAGAACATTGCGGGCCTTCCTTCCCACAAGATAGCCAGATGTGGCCTGGCGCATTCTCCAGAAGGGCGGCGAGTGTTCCCGACGCTGTCGGTGGTCGACAACATCACATTGGGCGCTTTCCCTCGGTTCATGCGCAGCAGGCCCAGAGGCAATATTGCTCAAGACCTGGAGCGCGCGCTGGAGCTTTTCCCGCGTTTGCAGGAGCGGCGGCAACAGCTTGCAGGCACGCTATCGGGAGGGGAGCAGCAAATGTTGGCCATGGCACGTGCCGTCATGCTTTGCCCCGAAGTTATTCTCCTTGATGAACCGTCGATGGGCCTTGCGCCGATTCTGGTGGACGAAGTATTTCGGATCATCGAACGGTTGAAGACGACGGGCGTGACGATGCTGCTTGTCGAGCAATTTGCAGCTGCCGCGCTTGAAGTAAGTGACTACGCCTACGTGCTGGAGAACGGACGCATCTCTGTCCATGGCCCGGCAAGCAAGCTGCGTAGCGATCCCGCTGTGCGAGCAGCCTATCTAGGCTCGGCCCACTGATTCCACAACAACAAAAGGTGCTGTTATGCAAAAGAAAGGTTTTATCTACGCTGAGCTGGTCGTGACTGATCCAGACTATTTCTATAACGAATACATGACGCGTGTCGGGCCTGTTCTGGATAAGTGGGGGGCGACGTTTGCGATTGCTGGCGGAGAGCCTGAAGTGCTGGAAGGTGATCGCAACGTTGAGCGAGTGGTGCTGGTTGAGTTCGAAAGCCCTGAAAAGGCTCGCGAATTTTATCATTCTCAAGACTACCAGGATGTGATTGGTTACCGGATTCGGTCCGCCAAAACTGACCTGTACCTGTTGGAAGGAACCGCCTCGTAATGAAATATGGATGCTTATCCTCTCCACGCCGAGGATAAGCATCCTGATCAGTAGACGAGGTGATTAGTATTCTGGCGATAACAGTCTGTATCCACGCGGCGCCTTTCTCGCCTCAGGCGACGGGGCTATCTTGACTACATGGGTTCCGCTTAGGGATACGCACCGTGGGCAAGATCTTTGAATTTCATCGAGTAGTTCTTGGCCCTTATCTAATCATCCCCGGATCGGCCTGATCGAATGGGGTTTACTGAGAATGAGTAAAGACGATGGCGAAGGCTTCGGATGTAGTGGTGCAGTGCCTTGAAAATGAAGGCGTGGAGTATATTTTTGGCATTCCGGGTGAGGAGAATCTCGACCTGCTCGAGTCGCTGAGAAAATCGAGTATCAAGCTTGTGCTCACGCGTCATGAACAGTCTGCCGGGTTCATGGCTGCCACCTACGGACGCTTGACCGGCAAGACCGGGGTGAGTCTGTCAACGCTGGGCCCTGGTGCCACCAACCTTATCACCGCAGGCGCATATGCCTATCTGGGTGGTATGCCGATGTTGATGATTACCGGGCAAAAGCCTATCAAGAAGTCCAAACAAGGTCGTTTCCAGATACTGGACGTAGTTGGCATGATGCAACCGGTGACTAAATACACTCATCAACTTGCTTCGGCCGACAACATACCGTCCCGCGTGCGTGAAGCCTTTCGGTTGGCAGAAGAGGAGAAGCCGGGCGCTGTGCATCTGGAACTGCCGGAGGATATTGCCGACGAGCAGACCGAGAGTACGCCACTTCCACCTAGCCTAAGCCGCCGGCCGCTGGCGGAGCACAAGTCGATCTGCGCTGCGGTAGACAAGCTTCGCAATGCCCGCAGCCCTATTCTGGTGATCGGCGCGGGCGCAAACCGCAAAATGACAGCGAACGTGCTCAAGCAACTGATCGACAAAACCGGCATTCCGTTCGTGACCACACAGATGGGTAAGGGCGTAGTGGATGAGCGCCATCCGCAGTTCCTCGGCAACGCTGCGCTGTCTGCCGGCGACTTCGTTCATCGGGCCGTCGAGGCGGCTGACCTGATCGTCAATATTGGGCACGACGTCATCGAGAAACCTCCGTTTTTCATGGTTCGTGGGGGGACTGAGGTCATTCATATCAACTTCCGCTCCGCGGAGGTCGATCCTGTTTATTTCCCCCAGATCGAAGTAGTAGGCGACATTGCTAACGCGGTGTGGCAGATCAGTGAAGCGCTGGACGATACTTCCCACTGGGAGTTCTCTCGCTTACTTGCGATACGCGAGGCGAATGAAGCCCAGATCGCCGAAGGCGCGGACGACGGACGCTTTCCGATCTACCCGCAGCGTCTGGTCGCGGATGTGAGGAGGGCGCTGCCGTCTAATGGTATTGTTGCGCTGGATAACGGCATCTACAAAATCTGGTTTGCCCGCAACTACAAAGCCCACATGCCCAATACCGTGTTGCTCGATAACGCGCTGGCCACCATGGGGGCAGGTCTTCCTTCTGCGATGGCCGCATATCTTGTTTATCCTGACAAACCCATCGTTGCTGTCTGCGGCGACGGCGGGTTCATGATGAATAGTCAGGAACTGGAGACCGCCGTTCGCCTCAAGATGAACCTCACGGTGATTATTCTTCGAGACGACGGCTACGGGATGATCCGATGGAAGCAATCGAATATGGGGTTCACCGATTTCGGCCTTGATTACGGCAATCCGGATTTTGTCCAGTACGCCAAGGCCTATGGGGCGCATGGTCATCGCATTGAAAGCGCAGAAGGATTTCTTCCATTGCTGCTTGAGTGTTTGAGTACTCCGGGCATGCATGTGATCGACTGCCCTGTTGATTATTCCGAGAACGACGCCATCCTCAACCATGATCTCAAAAAGCGTGCGGCGCTCGTCTAAGTCGACTACTTGGCCGCAATGAGCACAAGTCAAATACTTGTGCTCATTGTGTAATAAACAAAAAATGCCCGACTTTATAGATAGCGGGGCATTTTGTTGCGTTTCGGATCAGGGCTTATATCTGATGGATCGAGCGCTGTAGCTTGCAGGGATGACCCAACGTGCATTGCCAGTGATTTACACCGCTTCAACCAAATGAGCTTACGAAGCTCGGCTTGAATGCGGGTGAATCAATTAGGCTTTTAGGACTCGATCCTGAAACAGTGCTGAGAGCCAATCCATGAACGCCCGTACCTTCGGTGACCGGTATTTACGGTCGGTCAGAAGTAGAGAAACAGGTTTGGGAATGGTTTTGAGGTGAGTCAGGATCTCTACCAGTTCGCCCGAATCGATATGTGGCTGTAGAGAGGGCCGCAGGCCTTGCAAGATTCCCAACCCCGCCAACCCACAGCTTAAAAATGCCTCGGAGTCATCCACTACAATCCCGCTTTTGAGCGTCATCGATACGCCCTCACCATCGCCCTGGAATTTCCAGGGCATGATTTGCCTGCGGTGATCGATCAGAAAATTGACCGCCAAGTGATCCGCCAGGTCTTCGATTTCCATTGGCACGCCGTGCTGTTCGAGATACGCAGGCGCGGCGCAAGTGACCATTGAAACGGTGCCAATCCGACGCGCTATGAGGCTTGATGAGTCCAGTTCGCCCAGCCTGACCGCGCAATCCACACCTTCAGCAATCAGGTCAATTTGGTGATCTGTAGAGCCGAGAATCAGCTCAATCTCAGGATAGAGTTCGCGAAATCCGGGAAGAGAGGGAATGATGAGGGCTTTTGCCAGTGCCACGGGAACATCCACGCGTAGCTTGCCCCTGGGGGGACGGTCAGGCGAGAACCACGCGATTGTATCGGTGAGATCTGTCAGTAACTGCTTGCAGCGGCCGTAAAATTCTTCCCCCTCGGGCGTCACATGAATCCTGCGGGTCGTGCGATGGAGAAGCTGTACATTGAGTTCCTGCTCAAGATTCTGGATGGCCTTGGAGAGCGCAGGGCGGTGAAGTCGTAATGACTCGGCAGCGCGCGTGTAGCTACCTTGCTCCACCACGGCGACATAGATTTCCATTGCCTCGATCATGTTCATTTTTAAGGTCTTCAACTGCGAGTTTTGACTGGACACTGACCAGGTACGATTTCGTCCTGCCAAGCAACGCATTTCTCATCCAACGGCGTCTCAGTTGCCCGTGTCTGAGGGCTTTTAGCACACATTTAACCCAAAAGCCCGACACCGAACCTCCCAAAATGACGCAATGATAAGTATCGGTATGCGAGGGTGGCTTTCTCGCGACGTTCTGATCCTGGTTATCTGATCCCATAGTCGGGAACGTGGTCGGTAGGATCGTCATAGATCTTGAACAAGAGCAAACACACATCGCGTTGGTTGTGCTGAAATGCTGCCGGAGCGTCACAATATCTTTTCGGAGGATAAATGTCTGAGCGAACGATGAGTGTGGTTGAAGCGATGAAGACTCGTCGCTCCGTCAGAGCATTCCTGCCTGACCCGATTGAGCGCACTGTCCTTGAAGCCATATTGGCGGAGTCATCGCGAGCCCCCTCCGGTAGCAACATACAGCCTTGGAAAGTGCATGTGTTGACAGGGAATTCTAAAGCCGGCCTGTCGCGCCGGATCCTTACAATCCAGCAAGACCCTGAGCAAGATGCACTCCACACTGAAGAGTTCGCTTATTACCCTAAAACCTGGAAAGCACCTTATATAGAGCGTCGTCGGGCGTTAGGTTGGGGGTTGTACTCCCTGCTCGGGATAGCTCGTGAAAACAAGCTGGCCATGAAGGCCCAGCATGCGCGCAACTTTAATTTTTTCGATGCTCCCGTTGGCCTTATCTTTACTACTGATCGGAGTATGGAGCAGGGGGCTTGGCTGGACTTTGGCATGTTTGTCCAGAACATCATGCTGGTGGCCCGGACGTTCGAGCTCGATACCTGCCCACAGGCAGCTTTCAACCGCTACCACAGAGTAGTGGCGGAACAGCTGAGCCTGCCTGATGACGAGATGTTGGTATGTGCCATGAGTCTGGGATACGCAGATAATACGAAGATCGAGAATACCCTGGCGAGCGAGCGGGTACCGGTGGGAGGCTTCGCCAGATTCCACTCCTGACGACTTCAGATCTCAAGCGATCAGGATCGGGTTTTAGGAGCGCTTAGTCTTCCTTAGCGGTCTGTTGGCGCCGTCACTTTTTCGAGGGGAATATCAGGCAAGTTCCCGCTCAATGATAATCAGCTCGTCCTGCTGCCTGAATCGCGAAATTCTTCACCTTCGGGTAGACAAGATCGTCGTACCTGGCTGTGCCATCTCAACTTAGGCAAGCGCTCCGCCAAGTCACGTTGCGTGACCCAAAGTCCATGACCATATCTGTTTTTCGCCTCAGCGGATGTCGATAGGTACAGCACCTTCTTCAGCAATGGCGATTCAGTGCCACCCAGTATTTCGTTGCTGCGGAACACGGCTTGTATTTTAATAGTTCGCACCATTAATATGTTCGGACTATTAAGGTGGTTTTTCCATCCACCAAGCCTGACCTGAGGTAAAACATGCGTACGATCAAGGTTCAGCAAATCAGCGACGCAGTGGCAACGTTGTGTATCCGGGCATGCCACGAGCTTCCAGACAATCTCATCCAGAGCTTTCATGCCGCAGCGGCACATGAGGTTTCCCCCCAAGGGAAATCGGTGCTCCTGAAGCTGATCGATAACGACAAGATTGCTCGACAGAATCAGGTTTCCTATTGCCATGACACCGGCCTGACAATCGTTTACGCGGAGGTCGGACAAGACGTGCACCTGATAGGCGGTGATTATTCGCAGGCCATTCAAGCGGGAGTACGCAAGGGGTATGCCGAGGGCTACATGCGTAAATCTGTGGTTAGCGATCCCTTGCTGCGCGTCAATAGCAATGACAACACGCCAGCAGTGGTGCACACCGAGATCGTTCCTGGCAGCAATATCAAGCTGACGGTCCTCCCCAAAGGAGGTGGCAGCGAGAACTGGAGCACAATGAAATTCCTGCTGCCCGGAGAAGGGGCTGAAGGCGTCAAAAAGTTCGTCCTGAGCGCAATCGAAGCGGCTGGCGGAGCGGCTTGTCCTCCGCTTACCGTTGGTGTAGGTATTGGCGGCAGCTTCGACAAAGTCACGGCCATCGCCAAGGAGGCAATCCTTCGCGATATTGGCGTTCACCATGAGGAGCCGCACATCGCCGCGCTGGAGCGAGAGCTGCTCGAAGCCATCAACAAGACGGGCATTGGCCCTCAAGGCTATGGTGGAAGTACTACGGCGCTGTGGGTATCCATCGAGACCTATGCGTGCCACATCACCGCTCTGCCAGTTGCGGTGAACATCCAGTGCCACGCTGGCCGTCGCGCCACCATTTCCCTGTGAGGACGCAAGCATGACGATACATCGCATAAGCACGCCGCTGTCCAATGAGGTCGTCGTCCAACTCAACGCAGGGGATGAAGTGCTTCTCTCAGGGGTGATCTACATGGCGAGGGACGCAGCGCATAAACGGTTTTTGGATACTTTGGCAAGAGGGGAGAGTCTGCCGGTCGATATTCGCGGGCAGGTTCTCTTCTATGGGGGACCAGGCCCTACCAAGCCAGGCCATGTCATTGGAGTGGTCGCACCGACATCCGCTTACCGGATGGATCCCTATGCCGTCGAGCTGTTCGAGCTTGGTGTCAAAGGTGCTATCGGCAAAGGTAATCGTGGCCGACAAATGCGTGACTGTTGTCAGGAAAATACCTCTGTATGTTTTTCGGCCATTGGAGGCATCTCGGCAACGCTCTTCTCATGCATAAAATCAGCCGAGATCGTCTGCTACGAGGACTTGAAAACCGAAGCAGTGCAAAGATTGGTCGTTGAGGACCTACCATTGCTGGTCACGAATGACGCCCATGGCCTGGATATGTATGAGGTTCAGGTCGAGAAGTATCGCGCCCTGCTGAATGCTTGATATGAAGGGGTTAAGATGGTCCCCTGAGCACCTCTAGAGACGACCATGCGCTATACAGAACTGGCCAATATTCTGACCAAGAAAATCACCGATGGAGAAGTTGCCATCGGTGAGCAACTCCCCAGTGAGCTTGCGCTTTCCCACGATTATCAAGTAAGCCGCAGCACCGTCAGGGCTGCTCTAGACATTGTCCAGGAACTCGGTCTGGTCACTCGGCGGCGTCGTGCTGGCACCATCGTGACGGCGCATACGCCACCCAACAGCTATACCAAATCCCTGCACAGCATCGAAGATCTGGTCAACTATGCGGCTCACACCGAACGCCACGTAATCGATACGGCGTTGGTGGTTGCCGACGATACCTTGGCGGCAGCATTGGAGTGCAAGCCTGGCACTAAATGGCTGCGAGTTCGCATGCTCCGTACAGAAATCGGCTCTCGGGACCCACTGTGCTGGAATGAGGCTTATATCGAACCCGCCATTGGCGAACGTGTGATTGATGTCATACCCAATGGCACCGGCTTGCTCTGCCATATCATCCTGGATGAAATCGGCATCGCTGTCGCTGATATCAAGCAGACGATAGGGGCAGTGATTGTGGAGGGGGAAACAGCCAGACAACTCTGTATCGCTGACCGTACCGCAGGCCTGCAGATCACCAGGTCGTATCTCGATGATGGTGGCCGAACATACCTGGTTACCATCAACACGTATGCAGCAGAGAAATTTCGCTTTTCGTTTTGGATTCACCGTGCTCATCGGACCTAGCGGTATTGCCGAATTCCAGTACGCTATTCGCAATAGCCGCTCACGGCAACGGCCAGAATGCAAAGGTCTGGAATCAATTCCCGACAGCCGTTGCCCTGATTTTTTCCTCCGGTATCGTCATGCCTCTGCGCTCCAGCCAACCTTTGCCCCAAGTGCTCAAGCCCATCAAAAACGGCTCAAGACTTCGGCCTTCTTCACTCAGGCTATATTCGACTTTGGGGGGGACGACGGCGTAAACGGTTCGTACGACGAGGCCGTCTTCCTCAAGATCCCGTAGCTGCTTGACTAGCAGCCGAGGAGGGATGCCTGTCAACTGGCGTTGAAGCTCATTGAAGCGGTGAGTGCCGTCCAAAAGCAGGTGGTAAAGGATCACTCCTTTCCATTTACCGCCAATGATGTGAAGCACGGCCTCCATCGAGCAACCCGGGGCTGAATCGTAATTGCGTAGCTTGGTCACTGAAAAACCTCAGATGTCTTGCTCTGTGAGGAGTGTCACATAGGAAACGACATTTAAAGCAGCGCTCAATTTATTCATGTGATATTTGCACTTCTGAGGTGGCCTATCCGTGCAGCGAAGTAGTCCAAGGCCCTAATTTTGGCTTTTGGTCGAGTCTGAATGCCGAGTGGATCCAGTGTGGTGCCTGCGGAAATCAATAAATTTGCGGTCGTCCTGTCGATGAGTCCTAGCGCATATATATTCTCGCTGACTAATCCCCGATCTTCCGGCTAGACCAAATAAAACTGGGCTGTAATCCCATTTTCTGTATGGCCGAGGTGTCCAACACAGCTAGCTTTTAGCAATTGCTAGAGTCTCTTAGGGATGCCTGCGTGATGTTGTATAAAAATTTCTGATTGTTATTGCGAGGGTGGAAAAGGCTTAACTATCTACTGAATTCATTGCCATTGGATTCGCGTTATATACCTCGAACATCCTATCCGCTCGACGGGGTGGGGGGGGTGTTTGTTTCTACAGTTTTAATGTACAAAAGTCCGAATTCATAGTGGAATAGGTTTTGGACGCGTCCGCCTTCAGTAAACCCAAAGCAAGAGTTATCGTGCATTCGGATCAGGGTAGCCCAATATGGCAGCGATGACTGGAAGCGTTTCTGTCTGGCCAACCACCTAGAGCCTAGTATGAGTCGTCGAGGAAACTGCTGGGACAATGCCGTGGCGGAGTCTTTTTTCAGCAGTCTGAAAAAAGAACGCATCCGCAAAAGGATCTACAAAACCCGAGACATGGCACGAGCTGATGTGTTTGATTACATTGAAGTGTAAATGCCTACGGGAACGGGGGAGTCCAACGCACGGCTACACAAGCGGTGCGCCTGCTTGAGCTAGTTAAGCCGTGACGGACCGAAGAGCCGAGGCGCTGGACGGACGATTGGCTCCAGATTCTTGAGCAGAAGTCGGGCCTGCGCGATTAGATCGAGTCGGCCCGCAGCCGTACGACATCCTGAATCGGTGGGGCCCCGAACAGGCGTTTGTATTTGTGGAAAAATTTATTCACCACCGACGTGGTGGGGCAAAATTAGGAGCGCCTTAACTGCAGGGGGAAATCAGTTTATTACCAATCCGATCCACGTCGCTGTAAGGGAGGGCTGGTTCGGTAGCGCTCGGGCGTTTCTATACAACTTGGGTTGGGTCGTTGCTGAGTTGTTCGGGGTCCACAGGGGGGGCAAGATGAAATGACTCAGAAACGGTGCGCTTGTCCGGTTGAAAAATGCTTCCAGTGAAGTTCGAATGCATGGCTTTCTTGGACTCGCTCACCTCTCGCCCAGCTCAATCAAGGTGAAGGATCATACTCATTCACGTAGTTCACCTTTGTATGTAGCCGTCCCAACAGATTTATCAGAGTATCAATCTCTTCCGGAGAAAGGTCACTGAGCAGTCTACGCTCTCGTTCCAGCGCAACTTTCAGCACCTGATCATGTAGTTCGTGGCCGCTTTCTGTGAGGCTTACGGTATTGCGTCGAGCATCCCGGCTGTCCACTTGACTGCTAACGTATCCCGATGATTCTAGAGCTTGGAGCGATCGACTTATTGCGCTCTTGTCCAGACCGATAACTTGGCTGATTCTATTGGCCGTAATGTGATTCTCCACGGCTAGCATAGAGAGCATCCGCCACTCCACAACGCCTATCCCAAAGTGTTTTCTATAGCAGCTTGAGGCGCCCGTTGCCAGCTTGTTCGCAAGGAAGGTTAAGAGACCAGGGATGTAACGTGAGAGATTAAGTTTTGATTTTTGGGACATAAGGGGGCACGCCTTGAGAACAAATTGTTCAGTTATATTTGTTGATACCGCAACCAATTGAGGCAAAGATAACCTCTACCACGGTTCCTGTCAGCATGACATGCCGTTCGTTAACCTCAAAAAAAAATTACGGGGTTTTAGCCATGGTCAATCCTGCTTTTGTCTTCGCTTGCCTGCGCTGTCGTACGACGTTATCTCAACTCCCCAAGGCTACGCCTGCCGCTTAACTTATCGAGCTTTCTCTCTTTTACAGCCATTTTGATGTGTGGGGGGAAGTCACGTCCGAGGCCAGGGCTTCAGATCTTTGCCGCATTCATCGGTCGCTGACTCCAGGGCGTACTAACTTCATTTCTAAAGTCGCGCGCTCATTGCGTTTATAAAAAGGAGGACGTATGTCCGATAATAGAGGTGT
>NZ_JFCA01000019.1 GCF_000612585.1 Pseudomonas sp. CHM02 | reverse complement strand
CACGGTGGGTCGGCGAGCCTTATAGTGGCTGGCGCACCGCCATCGCCGGCAAGCCGGCTCCTACCAGGAATGGGGTGTTTTCGCTGACCTGAAAGTCAATAAAACCGCCGGTTTGCGCCACTGGACAGATGGTCATTGCAGGGGCTGTTTATCTTGATTATTACGGTATACTGCGCGGCCTTCGGCCGGTCCAACCGGCCTTAATTCGTACACCAAGCCACGCCGGATTTCCCGCGTGGCTTGTTGTTTTTTGACGCGCCCGTGGGCGCCCAGAGAGAAGAGGCACGACGATGAGTGCATTGGTTGGCGTGATCATGGGCTCGAAGTCCGATTGGTCCACCCTTAGCCACACCGCCGATATGCTGGAAAAACTCGGCATTCCCTACGAAGTGAAAGTGGTCTCCGCCCACCGCACTCCGGATTTGCTGTTCCAGTATGCCGATGAAGCAGAATCCCGTGGCATCGAGGTGATCATCGCCGGTGCCGGCGGTGCAGCGCACCTGCCAGGCATGTGCGCGGCCAAGACCCACCTGCCGGTGCTCGGTGTGCCGGTGCAGTCGGCAATGCTCTCGGGCGTGGATTCTCTGTTGTCCATCGTGCAGATGCCGGCCGGTATCCCGGTGGCCACCCTGGCGATCGGCAAAGCGGGCGCGATCAACGCCGCGTTGCTGTCCGCGAGCATCCTGGGCGCCAAGCACCCGCAGTTCCATGCGGTGCTGAAAAAATTCCGTGCTGAGCAGACAGACAGCGTGCTGGACAATCCAGACCCACGCATTGCCTGAGGTTGTTGACGATGAAGATCGGTGTAATCGGTGGCGGCCAACTGGGTCGCATGCTGGCCCTGGCGGGAACCCCGCTGGGGATGAACTTCGCTTTCCTGGACCCGGCGCCGGACGCTTGTGCGGCTGCCCTGGGTGAACACCTGTGCGCTGACTACAGCGACCCGGACCACCTGCGCCAACTGGCCGATGAAGTCGACCTGGTGACCTTCGAGTTCGAAAGCGTCCCGGCCGAAACCGTTGCGTTCCTGTCGCAGTTCGTCCCGGTGTACCCGAGCGCCGAAGCTCTGCGCATCGCCCGCGACCGCTGGTTCGAGAAGAGCATGTTCAAGGACCTGGGGATCCCGACCCCGGCCTTCGCCGATATCCAGTCCCAGGCAGACCTGGACGCTGCAGTCGCCAGCATCGGCCTGCCCGCCGTGCTGAAAACCCGCACCCTGGGTTATGACGGCAAGGGCCAGAAAGTCCTGCGCACCGAAGCCGATGTGGTCGGCACCTTCGCCGAGCTGGGCAGCGTCGCCTGCCTGCTCGAAGGCTTCGTACCGTTCACCGGCGAAGTCTCGCTGATCGCCGTGCGTGCCCGTGATGGCGAAACCCGCTTTTACCCGCTGGTGCACAACACTCACGACAGCGGCATCCTCAAGCTGTCCGTGGCCAGCACCGACCACCCGTTGCAAGCCCTGGCCGAAGACTATTCCAGCCGTGTGCTCAAGCAACTGGATTACGTCGGCGTAATGGCGTTCGAGTTCTTTGAAGTCGACGGCGGCCTCAAGGCCAACGAAATCGCGCCGCGCGTGCACAACTCCGGGCACTGGACCACCGAAGGCGCCGAGTGCAGCCAGTTCGAGAACCACCTGCGGGCGGTTGCGGGTTTGCCGTTGGGTTCCACCGCCAAGGTCGGTGAGAGCGCCATGCTCAATTTCATCGGTGTTGTGCCGCCAGTGGAAAAGGTCATCGCCATCGACGACTGCCATCTGCATCACTACGGCAAGGCCTTCAAGGCCGGGCGCAAGGTCGGTCACGCCAACCTGCGCTGCAAGGACCGTGCGACCCTCGAGGCGCAGATCTTGAAGGTCGAGGCGCTGATCGCCGAGCAATAAGCCTCGGGTTGGCGGGAACCATTGGTTACCGCCGTCTCTCTGATTGCAGGATGGCAAAGCCTGACTAGTCTTTGCCATGACTCACATTCAATCAGAGGGAAATGCCATGGGTATCATCGGAACCATCTTCATCGGCTTGATCGTCGGTCTGCTCGCGCGTTTCCTCAAGCCGGGCGATGACAGCATGGGCTGGATCATGACCATCCTGCTGGGTATCGCGGGTTCCCTGGTCGCCACCTACGGTGGTCAGGCCCTGGGCATCTACCAGGCAGGCCAGGGCGCCGGCTTCCTCGGCGCGCTGATCGGCGCCATCGTGCTGCTGGTGATCTACGGTCTGCTGCGAAAAAAATGATTTAGCGTCACGGCCCTCTGCGCTGCGCAGGCGCAGGGGGCTAGAATGCCGACACTGCTAACCTTGTCGAGCCTCTCCATGCGCCGTCTTCTGTTTACCCTCTTATTACTGGGCTCTGCCCTGGCCCACGCCGGCGAACTGCCGGAAACCGACTGGCTTGACCTGATGCCGCTGTCGGACCAGAAAGCCCTCGAGGCCATGCCCGAGATCGACCACAACTCCCCCGAAGCCCAAGGCACGTTCACCGACAAGGGTGGCCTGAAACAGAGCAAGGGCTTGCCGGCGGTGATGTATTCGACCAAGACCGTGGCCGCCATGAACGGCAAGAACATCCGTATCGGCGGCTACCCGGTGCCGTTGGAAACTGATGCCAAAGGCCGCAGCACGCTGTTCTTCCTCGTGCCTTACCCAGGCGCGTGCATCCACGTGCCGCCACCGCCGCCGAACCAACTGGTCTTGGTGCGTTATCCCAAGGGGCTGAAGCTGGATGATATCTACACGCCGCTGTGGGTCACGGGCACGCTGAAAGTGGAGAAGGTCAACAATGACCTGGCCGATGCGGCCTATGCGCTGGATGCGGGGAAAGTGCGGGTCGTAAAGGAATCCGACCTCTAAACACCGCGAAACCCGTAGGAGCCGGCTTGCCGGCGATGAGGTGCTTGAGATCGAAGGAGATCTTGCGGGCCTCATCGCTGGCAAGCCAGCTCCTACATGGGGTTTGGGTTTACAGGGCTAGCGCTTTGATGCTCACGCCCAGGGTATGGCTTTCGCCGGGTGCCAGGCTCACCACATCATCCAGCACATTCGCCGTCTCGATGCACAGCATGCCTGCCCACCCATCATCGGCCATGTCATCAAACGCCTTGGCGCGTTCGGTCCAAGGGTTCCAGATAACGGTCGACGTCGAGCCCTGAGCGGTGAGCTGGATGCGGCGCTGCCAGTCTTTGTCGACAATATTCAGCCGGGACGGCGTATCGAGGTAGATGCGATCAGTCTCGGCGTTGAAGTGCAGCAGACCGGATTGTGCTTTCTCGGCCCAGCCGTCGGCGGTATCGATATACGCCAGCCCGTCCAGGCCTTCGACCTGCACGTTGCGCACGTCGCTCACCGCAAAGTAGGTATGCAGCGCCTGGCTGAGGGTCACGGTGTCAGTGCCACGGTTATGGCTGGTGAGGCGGATATGCAACTGGTCGTCCAGCAACAGGCTCAGCTTGAGGTCGACCTGATGGGGCCAGCCAGGAAAACCGCCTGCCGGGACTGGTAGCACCAGGTCCACCCGCAACGCTTCACCTTCGAGCTCGCTCGCGGCCAACGCCCACAGCGCTGTACGCACGAAACCATGGGCGCCGGCCGGCTGATCGCTCTGGCGCATCGCCTTGACGCTCTGCGGGTTGCGGTCGAATACACCAAACCACGGCCAGCACACCGGTACGCCGGTACGGATGCCCTTGCCCTTTTTGAACACCGCTTCAGGGTTCGGCCAGATCAGCGGCTGCTCGCCGGCGCGCTGGTAGCTGAAGATATGCGCGCCCTGTTGGGCCACCATCAGTTCGGCACCGTTGTGGCGGATGCGCCAGCAGTCCAGCTCGTCGATTTTCACGGTTTCAACGTGGGGCGTCGGCATAACAAAACACTCTTTATGGCAGGCAATGGGGCAATTGACCGTCAAAACCCCGCGAGGTTTAACGCGCGCGTGGTGGCACCGAACGCGTACGACCGCTGCCGTCGATGGCGACGAACACGAATACGGCCTCGGTAACCTTGCGCCACTCGCTGGACAGCGGGTCGTCGCTCCACACTTCGACCATCATCTGGATCGAGCTGCGGCCGATTTCCAGGGCCTGGGTATAGAAGGACAGTTGTGCGCCTACCGCGACCGGTACCAGGAACGCCATGCGATCAATGGCCACGGTTGCAACGCGCCCGCCCGCAACCTTGCTGGCCATCGCGGTGCCGGCCAGGTCCATCTGCGCGACCAGCCAGCCGCCGAAGATATCGCCGAAACCGTTGGTTTCACGTGGGAGTGCGGTGATTTGCAGGGCGAGATCGCCTTGCGGGATAGGATCTTCTTGTTCGAGTTCGATCATGCCGAGGGTGCCTCTGACCCGTAACGCTTCATGGGTATTTCAAGTGGATAGCCGTCTTCGAAAAAAACGTTTCAGCACCAACATACACCGCGTGATGCATTTCTCGTAAGGCGTACTAAAGGGAAACTCTGCCAAATCGGCTGGAAGGCACCCAACGACGTTTTGGCACAGCAGCCCCTCAAGACTGGGGTTCTTGCGCTTGCAGGGGCCGAGTATATCGAGACCCTGGCGCCACGACGACCTCTGGGCGCTCATTTGGTCGGCAATTAACGGCTGTATCGCGGCTTTTTCCGGCAACTGTGCTTCTGGGCGCCGTTAAAGGGCAGGAATGGGGAATATTTCATCGCTTTGAACTGTTATTCGCTCAACGCTGTGCTTTTTCTAGCGATTTGCTATCTTGCCAAACCTGCCGCAAGTCCCGCTTGCCGTCCTGATTACTATAAGAGAAGCCTTGCCATGTCCTCCGTGCCCGCAAGCAGTGCGCAACCTTCGCGCCCGCTGACCCGCAACGACTACAAAACCCTGTCGCTGTCTGCCTTGGGCGGGGCGCTGGAGTTTTATGACTTCATCATTTTCGTGTTTTTCGCCACCGTGGTCGGGAAACTGTTCTTCCCTGTGGACATGCCTGAATGGCTGCGCATGATGCAGACCTTCGGCATCTTCGCCGCTGGTTACCTCGCACGCCCACTGGGCGGCATCATCATGGCGCACTTCGGTGACCTGCTGGGCCGCAAGAAGATGTTCACCCTGAGCATCTTCATGATGGCCGTGCCGACCCTGATCATGGGCCTGCTGCCAACCTACGCGCAGATCGGCCTGTGGGCGCCGGTCCTGTTGCTGCTGATGCGCATCATCCAGGGCGCGGCCATCGGCGGCGAAGTACCCGGCGCCTGGGTGTTCGTCTCCGAGCACGTACCGCCACGCCATATCGGCTACGCCTGCGGCACCCTCACCAGCGGCCTGACGGCCGGGATCCTGCTGGGCTCGCTGGTGGCCACGGCGATCAACACTATTTATAGCCCGGAGCAGGTCTCGGATTACGCCTGGCGTATCCCGTTCCTGCTCGGCGGCGTGTTCGGCCTGTTGTCGGTGTACCTGCGCCGCTGGCTGCATGAAACACCGATCTTCGCCGAGATGCAGCAACGCAAGACCCTGGCCGCCGAGCTGCCATTGCGTGCAGTACTGCGTGATCACCGGGGTGCCATCGTGCTGTCGATGCTGCTGACCTGGCTGCTGTCGGCCGGTATCGTCGTTGTCATCCTGATGACCCCGACCGTGCTGCAAACGGTCTATCACTTCAGCGCCACGGTTGCGCTGCAGGCCAACAGCCTGGCCATCGTCGCCTTGAGCCTGGGCTGCATAGCCTCGGGTGCCCTGGCGGACCGCTTCGGTGCTGGCCGCGTGCTGATTGTCGGTTGCGCGCTGTTGCTGGCAACCTCCTGGACCCTCTATCACAGCCTCATCGCTCACCCGGACTGGCTGTTCCCGCTGTACACGCTGACCGGTCTGTTTGTAGGCACCATTGGCGTAGTGCCTTACGTCATGGTCAAGGCCTTCCCGCCGGTGGTGCGTTTCAGCGGGTTGTCGTTCTCCTACAACGTGGCCTACGCCATTTTCGGCGGCCTGACGCCGTTGGCGGTGTCGCTGCTGATGAAGGAAAGCCCGATGGGGCCGTCTTACTACGTGGCTGCCCTGTGTGTGATGGGGATGTTGGTGGGTGGGTATCTGTGGAAGCGTTCACGCTGATTCCTTGACATGCTCGCTCCCGCGCCCTGCGTGGGAGCGATGGCAACTCCTCGCTGCGCCCCTTCACCTTGCCGATAGTGGCCTTTCATCTAACTGTCACATTGCAGACATAGAGTGTTCACACGGCCTCCCGATACTTGGCCCCGATCCAACTATCCCTATCTGCTAGGAGCAAGGCATGAAACTGAAACGTTTGATGGCGGCAATGACTTTTGTCGCTGCTGGCGTTGCGACCGCCAACGCGGTGGCCGCTGGTGTTGATCCGGCAATTCCGGCTTACGTCAAGACCACTGGTGTGTCGGGCAACTTGTCCAGCGTCGGTTCCGATACCCTGGCTAACCTGATGACCCTGTGGGCTGAGGGTTACAAAAAGGAATACCCGAACGTCAACATCCAGATTCAAGCTGCCGGCTCCGCTACCGCGCCACCTGCGCTGACTGAAGGCACCTCCAACCTGGGCCCGATGAGCCGCAAGATGAAGGACACCGAACTGGCGGCCTTCGAGCAGAAGTACGGCTACAAGCCAACCGCTATCCCGGTCGCCGTGGATGCCCTGGCTGTATTCGTGCACAAGGACAACCCGATCCAGCACCTGACCATGGAGCAAGTCGACGCGATCTTCTCCTCGACTCGTCTGTGCGGTGGCAAAGCTGACGTGAAAACCTGGGGCGACCTGGGTGTGACCGGCGACCTGGCCAACAAGCCGGTGCAACTGTTCGGTCGTAACTCGGTATCTGGCACCTACGGCTACTTCAAAGAAGAAGCCCTGTGCAAAGGCGACTACAAGCCAAACGTGAACGAACAACCAGGCTCGGCTTCGGTCGTGCAGTCGATCAGCTCCTCGCTGAACGGCATCGGTTACTCGGGCATCGGCTACAAGACCGCCAGCGTGAAAACCGTGGCCCTGGCCAAGAAAGGCAGCACTGACTTCATCGAAGACAGTGAAGAAAACGCCCTGAACGGCAAATACCCGCTGTCGCGTTTCCTCTACGTGTACGTCAACAAAGCCCCGAACAAGCCTCTGGCCCCGCTGGAAGCTGAATTCGTGAAGCTGGTTCTGTCCAAGCAGGGCCAGGAAGTTGTGGTGAAAGACGGCTACATCCCACTGCCAGCCAAAGTCGCCGCCAAGGCCCTGGCTGACCTGGGTCTGAAAGAAGGCAACTGATTGCCTCTGCGGGGCCGGCCTGCCGGCTCCGCATCCGAATTTTCTAGTCCGCTGCCAGCCTAGCTTCGCGGCGGATTTGTTGCGTCACTGCACTGTCATCTTTCTGTCATACAGGATCGCTAGGGTGTGCGCATGAATGATCTGGCCAATTCCACCATGACGACGACTTCTCCCCCCAAGCGCATTGACTTCAATACGCCTGAGCTGCAACGTAAGCGCCGCATTCGCGCGCTCAAGGATCGCCTGACCCGTTGGTATGTGCTGGTCGGCGGCCTCGCCGTCCTCGGCGCGATCACCCTGATTTTCTTCTTCCTGGCTTACGTCGTCGCGCCGCTGTTCCAGGGTGCCTCATTGACCAAGGAAGACGCCCTGACCCCGGCCTGGATCCAGGACGCGGGCAAGCCGCTGATGATCTCCCTCGAAGAACAGAACCAGGTCGCCATGCGGGTTTCCGACAAGGGCCAGGCGCTATTCTTCAATGTGGAAACCGGCGCTGAACTCAATCGTGTCGACCTCCCACTGCCCGCCGGCACCAGCGTTGCGTCTATCGGTGAAGACCAGCCCGGTAGCCCGCTGGTGATCCTCGGCCTGTCCAATGGCCAGTCCCTGGTATTCCGCCACACCTATAAGGTGTCCTACCCGGACGGCAAGAAAACCATTACCCCCGCGGTCGAATACCCTTACGGTGAAACGCCGATCGTGCTGGATGACGCCGGTCGCCCGCTGGAGCATGTGGCCCTCAATGCCACGGACTCGTCCTTGGTGATTGCAGGTTCCGCTGGTTCGCACTTGAACGTGCTGTCCCTGAGCCGCGAAGAAAACATGATGACCGGCGAAGTCACCAGCGAGCAGAAGCGCATCGAGCTGCCGCAGATGACCGAGCCGGTGAAGGCGATCTTCATCGACCCACGCCAGCAATGGCTATATGTGATCAACGGCCGTGCCCTCGCCGATGTGTTCAGCCTGCGCGACAAGAGCCTCAATGGCCGCTACAAACTGCTGGAAGACGGCAATGCCGAAGTCACCGCCAGCACGCAACTGGTGGGCGGCATCTCGCTGATCATCGGTAACTCCAAGGGCGGCCTGGCCCAGTGGTTCATGGCCCGCGACCCGGATGGCGAGCAGCGCTTCAAGCAGATCCGCACGTTCCAGATGGGCACGACGCCTATCGTTGAAATCTCCGCCGAAGAGCGCCGCAAAGGCTTCACCGCCCTCGACGCTTCCGGCAAATTCGGCGTGTTCCACAGCACCGCGCACCGCACACTGCTGGTGGACCCGGTGGTCGATGGCCAAGGCGTGTACGGCATGTCGCCACGCGCCAACCGCGTGATCGTCGAAGCTGGCGGCAAGCTGCAACCGTTGCTGCTCGACAACCCGCACCCGGAAGTGTCCTGGAGTGCACTGTGGAGCAAGGTTTGGTACGAAAACTACGACGAGCCTAAATACGTCTGGCAATCGACCGCCGCCAACACCGATTTCGAACCCAAGATGAGCCTGGCCCCGCTGACCTTCGGCACCTTGAAGGCGGCGTTCTACGCCATGCTGCTGGCGGCGCCGCTGGCTGTTGCCGCGGCGATCTACACCGCCTACTTCATGGCCCCGAGCCTGCGCCGCAAGGTCAAGCCGGTGATCGAACTGATGGAAGCGATGCCGACGGTGATCCTCGGCTTCTTCGCCGGCCTGTTCCTGGCGCCGTATGTGGAAGGGCATCTGCCGGGCATCTTCAGTCTGTTGATGCTGTTGCCGATCGGCATCCTGGTGGCGGGTTTTGTCTTCAGTCGCCTGCCTGAATCCCTGCGCCTGCGGGTTCCCGATGGCTGGGAAAGCGCGATCCTGATCCCGGTGATCCTGTTTGTGGGCTGGCTCTCGCTGTACATGAGCCCGTACCTGGAAACCTGGTTCTTCGGCGGCGACATGCGCATGTGGATCTCCCACGACCTCGGCATCACCTACGACCAGCGCAATGCCCTGGTCGTCGGCCTGGCCATGGGTTTTGCGGTGATCCCGAACATCTACTCCATCGCCGAAGACGCCGTGTTCAGCGTGCCACGCGGCCTGACCCTGGGCTCGTTGGCCCTGGGTGCCACGCCGTGGCAGACCATGACCCGCGTGGTCATCCTGACCGCCAGCCCGGGCATCTTCTCGGCGCTGATGATCGGCATGGGGCGTGCGGTCGGCGAGACCATGATCGTGTTGATGGCCACCGGTAACACCCCGGTGATGGAGATGAACCTGTTCGAAGGCCTGCGAACGCTCGCGGCCAACGTCGCGGTGGAAATGCCGGAGTCGGAAGTGGGCGGCAGTCACTACCGCGTGCTGTTCCTTTCGGCGCTGGTGCTGCTGTTGTTCACCTTCATCATGAACACCCTCGCCGAGCTGATCCGTCAGCGTCTGCGCAAGAAATACTCGTCGCTTTAAGAAAGGTAGAAGTCTGTGAAACAGAACTCCCTGAATGGATGGTTCAAGAGCGGCGCCCCCGGCGTCTGGATCAGTGGTGGCGCGGTGTCCATCGCGGTCATCATGACCATTGGTTTGCTGGCGGTGATCGCCGTGCGTGGCTTGGGCCACTTCTGGCCGGCCGACCTGATCCAGGCCAACTACAACGTGCCGGGCCAGGCAAACCATATCGTCATCGGCGAAGTGGTGCAGAAAGAAGAAGTCCCCCGCGAGCGCCTGAAAAGCGCAGGCCTGCCGGTGCCGGACCAAGGCCCGGAGTTTATGACCCGCGAGCTGATCAAGGTCGGCAACCGCGACCTGAACGGCAACGACTTCACCTGGATCGTCGGCGAGTGGCTCAAGGACCAGACCACGCCGGCGAACCTGATGACCATCGAGCGTCGTGAGTGGGGCAACTTCTACGGCACCCTGGTCAACGTCAAGCAGGATGGCAAGGTCATCGCCGAAGGCGAAGCCGCATGGCCGGAGCTGCAGGCCCGTGTGGATCGCGTCAACAAGCTCGCCGCTCAACTCAAAACCCTGGAAAAATCCGACATCGGCGCGATCAACGCCGGTTTGGAGCGCATCCGCCTTCACGGCCGCAAGCTGGAGCTGGAAGGCAAGCTCGACGCCGCCGCCCAGGCCGACATGGATGCTGACCGCGCCGAGCTGAATGCCCGTTACCAAGACATCGAAGCCCGCCTGGCCGACCTGCACGCCCAGTTCAACCGCGACGCGCTGACTGCCCGCGACGGCAACGGCAAGGAAGTCGAAATCGGCATCGGCAAAGTGGTGCACGCCTACCAGCCGAATGCCATGGGTACGATCACCAAGGTCGGCTTCTACTTCAGCAAGGTCTGGGAATTCCTCAGCGATGACCCACGGGAAGCCAACACCGAAGGCGGGATCTTCCCGGCTATCTTCGGCACCGTGATGATGACCCTGATCATGGCGATGATCGTCACTCCTTTTGGCGTGCTGGCGGCGGTGTACCTGCGTGAATACGCCAAGCAGAACACCCTGACCCGCGTCATCCGTATCGCCGTGAACAACCTGGCCGGTGTACCGGCCATCGTCTACGGCGTGTTCGGCCTGGGCTTCTTCGTGTATGTATTGGGCGGTTCGGTTGACCGCCTGTTCTTCGCCGAAGCCCTGCCGGCCCCGACCTTCGGTACCCCGGGCCTGTTGTGGGCCTCGCTGACCCTGGCGCTGCTGGCGGTGCCGGTGGTGATCGTGGCCACCGAAGAAGGCCTGGCGCGGATTCCTCGTACCGTCCGTGAAGGCTCCCTGGCACTCGGCGCGACCAAGGCGGAAACGCTGTGGAAGATCGTGCTGCCGATGGCCAGCCCGGCGATGATGACCGGCATGATCCTCGCCGTGGCCCGCGCCGCCGGTGAAGTGGCGCCGCTGATGCTGGTCGGCGTGGTGAAACTGGCGCCGTCACTGCCGCTGGATGGCAACTACCCGTACCTGCACCTGGACCAGAAGATCATGCACCTGGGCTTCCATATCTATGACGTCGGCTTCCAGAGCCCCAACGTCGAAGCCGCGCGGCCGCTGGTGTACGCCACCGCTTTGCTGCTGGTGCTGGTGATCGCCACGCTCAACTTGTCGGCGGTGTGGATCCGTAACCACCTGCGCGAAAAATACAAAGCGTTGGACAGCTAACACGGCCCCCTGTGGGAGCTGGCCTTGCCTGCGATGGCATCACCGCGGTTTGACTGAAACACCGCGCCGCCCGCATCGCAGGCAAGCCAGCTCCCACAGGGGCCAGCGTCAGACACAAAATTTGAGTAGATCGCCCCGGCGGTTCAACACAACGAATTGGTAGCACAGGGAGCATCCCATGCAACAAGACACCCACACCCACGGCATCAACATGTCTGCCCTGGGTCGCGACAAACAGAGCCTGAGCCTGGCCCAGGAAACCGTGGCCATCGAAGTGCCGGGCCTGAGCCTGTACTACGGTGAAAAGCAGGCGCTGTTCGACGTCAGCATGAACATCCCCAAGCAGCGCGTGACCGCCTTCATCGGCCCGTCGGGCTGCGGCAAGTCCACGCTGCTGCGCACCTTCAACCGCATGAACGACCTGGTGGACGGCTGCCGCGTGGACGGTGCCATCAACCTCTACGGCACCAACATCTACCGCAAGGGCGAAGACGTGGCCGAGCTGCGCCGCCGCGTGGGCATGGTGTTCCAGAAGCCCAACCCGTTCCCCAAGACCATCTACGAAAACGTGGTCTACGGCCTGCGCATCCAGGGCATCAACAAGAAACGCATCCTCGACGAAGCCGTTGAGTGGGCCCTCAAGGGTGCGGCGCTGTGGGATGAAGTGAAAGACCGTCTGCATGATTCGGCACTCGGCCTGTCCGGCGGCCAGCAGCAGCGCCTGGTCATTGCCCGCACCATCGCGGTTGAGCCGGAAGTACTGCTGCTCGACGAACCCTGCTCGGCACTCGACCCGATCTCGACGCTGAAAGTCGAAGAACTGATCTACGAGCTCAAGTCCAAGTTCACCATCGTCATCGTGACCCACAACATGCAACAGGCGGCGCGGGTTTCCGACTACACCGCGTTCATGTACATGGGCAAGCTGGTGGAGTTTGGCGACACCGACACCCTGTTCACCAATCCGGCGAAGAAGCAGACCGAAGACTACATCACCGGTCGCTATGGCTAGGAAGCTGTGGTTCTGATTGCACTGACGCTGCGGTTCTCCGCACCTTACCGGACGCTCCAAGGACGCCAACATGATTAGCAAAGAAGGCCTTACCCATCACATCTCCGCGCAGTTCAACGCCGAGCTTGAGGAAGTGCGCAGCCACCTCCTGGCGATGGGCGGGCTGGTGGAGAAGCAAGTCAACGACGCCGTCACCGCGCTGATCGAGGCTGACTCGGGCCTGGCCCAGCAAGTGCGCGAGATCGACGACCAGATCAACCAGATGGAACGCAACATCGACGAAGAATGCCTGCGCATTCTCGCCCGTCGCCAGCCGGCGGCGTCCGACCTGCGTTTGATCATCAGCATCTCCAAGTCGGTGATCGACCTGGAGCGCATCGGCGACGAAGCCACCAAGATCGCCCGCCGCGCCATCCAGCTGTGCGAAGAAGGCGAGGCGCCGCGTGGTTACGTGGAAGTGCGCCACATTGGCGACCAAGTGCGTAACATGGTGCGTGATGCCCTCGACGCCTTCGCCCGCTTCGACGCCGAGTTGGCGTTGTCGGTGGCCCAGTACGACAAGATCATCGACCGCGAATACAAGACCGCACTGCGTGAACTCGCGACCTACATGATGGAAGATCCACGCTCTATCTCGCGGGTCTTGAGCATTATCTGGGTGCTGCGTTCCCTGGAGCGCATCGGCGACCACGCGCGCAATATCTCCGAACTGGTGATTTACCTGGTGCGCGGGACCGACGTACGGCACATGGGGCTTAAGCGCATGAAGGCCGAAGTTGAAGGTTCGGCCGATCTAATCCCTAATGTTCCGGGCGAAACGGACGATAAGTAAGATTGCCCGAGAAATTAACGCCCGGCCTTTGGCCGGGCGTTTTTGTTTGTGGTTGCTGAATTTATTGCACGCCGGGCGAAAGAAAGTCCCGCCGTGACTACAGAGTTTTGGCAAAATGCCATTAGTCAGGCGTTCTGCGTGCCGCGGTTTTTATAGGATATAGGGTCGATGAGTAAAGTCAGTGTGTTGGTGGTGGATGACGCCTCGTTTATCCGCGACTTGGTGAAGAAGTGCCTGCGCAACTACTTCCCGGGTATCAAGATCGAAGATGCGGTGAACGGCAAAAAGGCCCAGGCCATCCTGATGCGCGAGACGTTCGACCTGGTGCTGTGTGACTGGGAAATGCCGGAGATGTCCGGGCTAGAGCTGTTGACGTGGTGTCGCGAACAGGCGCACCTCAAGGCCATGCCGTTCGTGATGGTAACCAGCCGCGGCGACAAGGAAAACGTGGTCCAGGCCATCCAGGCCGGTGTTTCCGGCTACGTCAGCAAACCGTTCACCAACGAGCAGTTGCTGAACAAGGTCAAGCAGGCCCTGCACAAGATCGGCCGTCTCGACGCCCTGATCGCCAGCGCGCCGACCAAGATGAACTCGGCCTTCGGCAACGATTCCCTCAGCGCCCTGACCGGCGGCAAGCCCGAAGCCGTGCGCGCGGCCCCGGCGGCAACGCCTGCACCTGCGCCCAGCAAAGGCCTGCTCAATAGCCCACCGGTGCAAGCTCCGGTTACGGCGGCGCCGGCTGGCGGTCGTGGCCAGGGCCAATTGCGCCTGTCCAGCGGCATCCAGCAGTGCGTGATCAAGGCGCTGAGCATCAAGGAAGCATTGCTGGTGGTCCGTCGCGGCGAAGTCCTGCCTCAGGTACTGGAAAGCGCGGTACTCGACCTGGAGCAAGGTGAGAACGCCGAAGTGGCACGTCTCAACGGCTACCTGCACGCCATCGTCGCCTTCGAACCCAAGCCGGACAGCGATTGGCTGCAACTGACCTTCCGGTTCATCGATCAGGACGCGCAGAAGCTCGATTACATCTCCCGCCTGATCGCACGTGGTACAGCGCAGAAGCATTTTGTGCCGGGTGCCTGATCTGTAGGGCGACATCTGTCCCGTGTGGGAGCAGGTTCGCCACGGAAAGCCCGCTGCCCATAGGGTCATTGCCGCACACAGCCTTGTCATGATCCCTTGCCAGCCTGCCGTTCAGCGCTTGCCGCTGTGCCGCGGGCTGGCAACGGTCGCCGTGTCGACCCGATGCCCCCAACGGCACCTTCAGCCATACCGAGGCCAAACCCCCGCTATGCCATGGGCTCCTGCACGGGGTTTCGGGGGCTCAGTCGAGCAACAGCACCTTGGCCAACACGATCTTTGGCCCTTTCATCTTCTTGATGATGATCCGCAAGCCTTCGACCTCCAGCACTTCTTCCTCTTCCGGCACGCGCTTGAGGGTGTCGTAGATCAGGCCGGCCAGGGTTTCGGCTTCGATGTGGTCCAGGTCCACACCCAGCAGGCGTTCGACCTTGAACAGCGGGGTATCGCCTCGCACCAGCAACTTGCCCGGCTGATAGGCCAGGATGCCGCGTTCGGCCTTGCGGTGTTCGTCCTGGATATCGCCCACCAGCACTTCCAGCACGTCTTCCATGGTGAGGTAGCCGATGATCTTGCCGTCGGCTTCTTCCACCAGGGCGAAATGCGCGCCGCCTTTGCGGAACTGCTCCAGCAACTGCGACAACGGCATGTGCCGCGACACACGCTCCAGCGGGCGGGTCAGCTCCGCCAGGTTGAACGACTCGGGAATGTGGTCCAGGGCTGCCAGTTCCAGCAGCAGGTCCTTGATGTGCAGCAGGCCCACGAACTCGTTGCGCACCGCGTCATACACCGGGTAACGGCTGAATTTGTGACGACGGAACAGCGCGAGGATTTCCTTGAGCGGGGCGTTGAAATCCAGGGTGACCAGGTCTTCCCTGGAGTTGGCCCAGTCCACCACTTCCAGCTCGCCCATTTCCACGGCAGAAGCCAGTACACGCATGCCCTGGTCGCTCGGGTCCTGGCCACGGCTTGAGTGCAGGATCAGCTTGAGTTCTTCGCGGCTGTAATGGTGTTCATGGTGCGGGCCGGGCTCGCCTTGGCCGGCGATGCGCAGGATGGCGTTGGCGCTGGCGTTGAGCAGGTAGATCGCCGGGTACATGGCCCAGTAGAACAGGTACAGCGGCACCGCCGTCCACAGCGACAGCAGCTCGGGCTTGCGAATCGCCCAGGACTTGGGCGCCAGCTCACCGACCACGATGTGCAGGTAGGAAATCACGAAGAACGCGGCGAAGAACGACACGCCCTTGATCACCTCCGGCGACTCGACGCCCACGGCGCCCAGCAGCGGCTCGAGGATGTGCGCAAACGCCGGCTCGCCCACCCAGCCCAGGCCCAGGGAGGCGAGGGTGATACCCAGCTGGCAGGCCGACAGGTAAGCGTCGAGTTGGCTGTGCACGGTGCGCAGGATCTGCCCGCGCCAGCCGTTCTTGTGGGCGATGGCCTCGACCCGGGTGGCGCGCAGTTTGACCATGGCAAATTCGGCCGCAACGAAGAAACCGTTGAGCAGTACCAGGATCAGTGCAAAAAGAATCATGCCGAAGTCGGCGAAGAGTGTAGCGAGGGTGATACCAGGGGAAGGGTCCATGATGGGGTTTTGCAGGTTCCGTATGTTCAGTAAGGGGTGGCAGGTGGGCCTGAAAGGCAGGCGCAAGTCGGCCAATGTAGCGGCTGATCGGGCGCTTGCCTAGTGCCCACTGCCCGGCGGGACTTGGAGTGCCCTCTCAAAAACAACACCGGCCCACTGTGGGAGGGGGCTTGCCCCCGATGGCAGTATGTCAGGCAGCACATTCATATCTGACCCGCCGCCATCGGGGGCAAGCCCCCTCCCACATTTAGGCCCGTGGTGTATTTGGATTACTCGTCGTTGCTGAGGGCTCGCGAACGGGTCACCTGCGTCGGCGGAAAATGGCAGGTGAACGTACTGCCATGGCCCAGCACGCTGCTGATTTCCAGGCGTGCACGGTGGCGCAGCAGCACGTGCTTGACGATCGCCAGGCCAAGCCCGGTGCCGCCGGTGTTGGAGTTGCGGCTGGAGTCGACGCGGTAGAAACGCTCGGTCAGGCGCGGCAGGTGCTTGGCGTCGATGCCGATGCCGGAGTCCTGCACGCTCAAGTGCGCGCCCTGGTCGTCGGCCCACCAGCGGATGCGGATATTGCCTTTGTCCTGGGTGTATTTCACCGCGTTGAACACCAGGTTGGAAAACGCGCTGCGCAACTCGCCTTCGCTGCCTTTGAGCAGGACGGCCGGGTCGGCTTCCAGGGTGATCTGCTGCCCGCGTTGGCCGGAGAGGGCCTGGGCGTCGTTCTTGATGGTCTGCAACAGGCTCTGCACCGCCACTGGGTGGTTGTCCGACGGGTAATCGGTGGCCTCCAGCTTGGCCAGCAACAGCAGGTCGTTGAGCAGCGTCTGCATGCGTGAGCCTTGCTGCTGCATTTGCTGCAGGGCCCGGCTCCAGCGCGGGTTGATCTCGTCGACGTTGTCGAGCAGCGTCTCCAGGTAGCCGCAGATCACCGTCAGCGGTGTGCGCAACTCGTGGGAGACGTTGGCGACGAAGTCTTTGCGCATCTGTTCCAGCTGGTGGATGCGGGTGACGTCGCGCACCAGCATCAGGTGTTCATTGTTGCCGTAGCGCGTCAGGTAGAGCTGGATGCGTACGCGGTCATTGGTGGGCGAGGGGATTTCCAGGGCTTCTTCGTAGTTCTCCTGTTCGAAGTACTCCTTGAAGCGCGGGTGGCGTACCAGGTTGGTCACCGGCTGGCCGCTGTCCTGCGGCGTCTTGAGGCCCAGCAGGGTCTCGGCGGCGCGGTTCCACCATTCGAGGTTGCCGTCGCTGTCGAGCATGATCACCGCGTCCTTGAGCGCGGCGGTGGACTCCTGCACCCGGTCGATCACCGCTTGCAGGCGCCCACGCACGCGTTGGTCGCGGCGTTGCAGGTGGTAGATGCTGTCGAACACCTCGCCCCACAGGCCGTAGCCGTCGGGCGGTGCTTCGTCGGGTTTGTGCTGGCGCAGCCATTCATGCAGGCGCAGCAGTTGCTTGAGGGTCCAGCCTAGATAAAGGGCAATGCCGACTGCCAGGCTCCAGCCGTAATAACCACTGACCAGGCCCACCAACAGGCAGCCGGTGATCAGCAAAAGCATGTGGCGGATCAGGGTGCCATGCCAGTTTTGATTCACTTGAACATGCGTCCTTGTCAGCTGTTAAGTCTTGAGGCGACGGGCTCAGCCCTTGGTGGAAAACCGATAACCGGTGCCGCGCACGGTTTGTACCAGATTCTCGTAGGCATCGCCCAAGGCTTTGCGCAGGCGGCGGATATGCACGTCCACGGTGCGCTCTTCCACATACACATTGCCGCCCCACACCTGGTCCAGCAATTGGCCACGGGTGTAGGCGCGTTCCTGGTGGGTCATGAAGAATTGCAGCAGGCGGTATTCGGTCGGGCCCATCTCGGCCGGCTTGCCGTCGATGGTCACGCGGTGGCTGATCGGGTCCAGCAGCAGGCCGCCGACTTCGATCGGCGCTTCGCCATCGGTCGGGCCAGCGCGGCGCAGTACAGCCTTCAGGCGTGCAACCAGCTCGCGTGGGGAAAACGGCTTGGTGATGTAGTCATCGGCGCCGACTTCCAGGCCCTGGATCTTGTTGTCCTCTTCGCCTTTGGCGGTGAGCATGATGATCGGGATGTCCCCGGTCAGTTCGTCACGCTTGAGGCGGCGGGCCAGTTCGATGCCGGAGGTGCCGGGCAGCATCCAGTCCAGCAGGATCAGGTCCGGCTTGCGGTCGACGATAATGGCATGGGCCTGCTGGGAGTTCTCTGCCTCCAGGCAGTCGTAGCCGGCCATTTCCAACGCAACGGCGATCATCTCGCGGATGGGCGCTTCGTCGTCAACAATCAGAATGCTCCTGCCAACCATGCTCAAAAATCCTCTTGTCATTTAACTGTCTTGCGCCGCATTAGATAACGGAATTATTGCAGTCGTGTGACAGTAATTTAGTCGCTTGGGCAATTAACGCCTCTCTGGACTACGCTTTGGGTCCGAATCCTGACAACCGAAAAAGGAAGGTTCCGATGACTTACAGCACGATTTCCTGGAAAGCCCTGCTGGTAACGGCGGCCTTGACGCTGCCGACCCTGGCGTTCGCGGCGGAGCCAGCGATGACTAAAGACGGGATGCTGGTCGATCACAAGGGCATGACGCTATACACCTTCGACAAGGATGCCGACGGCAAGTCAGTGTGCAAGGACCAATGTGCGACCAATTGGCCGCCGTTGAAGGCCGAGTCCACCGACAAGTCGATGGGCAAATGGACCGTCATCACCCGCGACGACCAGACCAGCCAGTGGGCTTATGACGGTAAGCCGGTCTACACCTACAAGGATGACCACAAGGCCGGCGACAAGACCGGTGATGGCAAGGGTGGGGCGTGGCACGTCATCAAACCTTGATTGGCTCGTACTGTGGTGAGCGGGCTTGCCCCGCGTTGGGCTGCAAAGCAGCCCCAAAACACGACAATTCGGTTCTCCTGAAGTAACGCAGCGGCCCTGATAGGGGCCGCTTCGCAGCCCAGCGCGGGGCAAGCCCGCTCGCCACAACACAACAAGCCCGCTCCTAACAACCCAGGGCCAGCCCTCAGCGAAAAGCGTAGTCCGCCACAATCCCGACAAATATCGCCAACCCCGCCCAGTGGTTGTGCAGAAACGCCTTGAAGCACTTCATCCGATCCTTGTCGCGGGTGTACCAGAACTCCCAGGCGAAACAGCCCGCCGCCGCCAGCAACCCCAGGTGGAACCAACCCCCCAACTCGAACCGTGCGCCCGCCAGCAGCAGGCACGCCAGCGAAAGGCCCTGCAGGGTCAGGATGATCACGCGGTCGGCTTCGCCGAACAAAATGGCGGTGGATTTCACGCCGATCCTCAAGTCGTCGTCACGGTCGGTCATCGCGTAATACGTGTCGTAGCCCACCGTCCACAGCAGGTTGGCGATGTACAGCAGCCACGCGGTGGCGGGCAGGCTGCCGGTCTCGGCGGTGAACGCCATCGGCATGCCCCACGAAAACGCCGCCCCCAACACCACTTGCGGGTAATAGGTGTAGCGCTTCATGAACGGGTAGCTCGCCGCCAGGGCCAGACCACCGAGGGACAGCAGGATGGTGGTGGCGTTGGTGAGCAGCACCAACAGGAAACTGATGCCCATCAGCACCGCAAAAAACACCAGCGCCTCTTTCGAGCTGATCTTGCCGCTCACCAGCGGGCGCTGTTCGGTGCGCTTTACATGGCCGTCGACCTTGCGGTCGGCCCAGTCGTTGATCACGCAGCCACCGGCGCGGGTCAGCACCACGCCCAAAACGAAAATCACGATATTGCTCAAAGAGGGCGAGCCTTTGCCGGCGATCCACAGCGCCCACAGTGTCGGCCACAGCAGCAGGTAGATGCCGATGGGCTTGTCCATGCGGGTCAGCTGAATGAAATCCCAGGCCCTGGGGTTCAGGTGGTTCAGGGATTTGAGCAGACGTTGGTACATCAGCAATTCTCCGGATGGGCGTGCAACGCGTGCCAGAAGCTGGGCAAGAAGACCTCTGCGACCAGCACGCTCAAGGGGCCGCGATCAAAGCGCGAGCGGCGCGCCCACAGCCCGTCGACCTGATCGGCGATGGGCAACCAGTGCGGTGGGTAATGGCACACCTCGATCGCCTGGCGGGTGAACGCCCGGTCGCAGAACAGCAACTCGCCCAATGAGCGGCTGCCCAACTCATCCATATGCAAGCCGTCGCCTTGCAAGGCACCGCGCGCCGCCACACTGCGCGCGAATACCCACGGCTGGCCATGCCCACGCAAATACACCTCGCGCACCCAACCGACCGTCGCCGGCGCCAGCGCGAGGGCTGCACATTCATCATCGCGCAGCGGCTGCCAGCCCTCGAACAGTGGCGTCACGCTGAAACCGTCGTTGGACAGCCACGTCAGCCGCCGGGTCAGCGAGTCTTCGTTGAACAGCCAATTGAGGGTCAAGGGCGCGGGCGCAGGGGCCAGAAGGCTCTGGATCAGCCATTGGCAAGCATCGGACGGGACGATTGAGTGCGGCACGGTGAGTCAGTATTGGCAGCAAAAGAGGCGGCGAGCTTACCATGACGTCCTGGGTTTTTGCCGGACTGAACCGGCTGTTTGCGTCGATCGTGCTTGCATCTGCCGGCCCCGATCAGTACAAAACGCCCTGAGCCGCACGGCAACGCGGGTCTATCGACCGTCGGCCAAGATGCCTGACCCTGAGGAAGCAAGTGATGAAGAAGTGGCAATGTGTAGTCTGTGGCCTGATCTATGACGAGAAAGACGGCTGGCCGGATGACGGAATTCTGCCTGGCACCCGTTGGGAAGACGTCCCGGAAGATTGGCTGTGCCCGGACTGCGGCGTGGGCAAAATGGATTTCGAAATGATCGAAATCGGCTAACTCTCAGTTTTCAGAAAAGCACTGCAAGGAGAAAGGAATGAACGCACCTGTCGTGATCATCGGCACAGGACTGGCCGGTTACAACGTGGCCCGGGAGTTTCGCAAGCTCGACAGCGAGACCCCATTGCTGCTGATCACCGCGGATGACGGGCGTTCCTACTCCAAGCCCATGCTCTCCACCGGCTTTGGCAAGAACAAGGAAGCCGACGGCCTGAGCATGGCTGAACCGGGCGCCATGGCCGAGCAACTCAAGGCTGAGGTGCGCACCCACACCCGCATCAGCGGCATCGACCCCGGTCACAAGCGCCTGTGGATCGGCGAGGAGGCGGTGGCCTACCGCGACCTGATCCTGGCCTGGGGCGCAGAAACCGTGCGTGTGCCGGTTGAGGGCGATGCGGCTGAACTGATTTTCCCGATCAACGACCTCGAAGACTACGCACGCTTTCGTGCCGCTGCTGCCGGCAAACGCCGCGTGTTGCTGCTCGGTGCCGGCCTGATCGGCTGCGAGTTCGCCAACGACCTGATCCTTGGCGGCTATGAGATAGACCTGGTAGCGCCGTGCGAGCAGGTCATGCCAACCTTGCTGCACCCGGCCGCCGCCGCAGCGGTACAGGCTGGCCTTGAAGGCCTCGGCGCGCGTTTCCACCTGGGCCCGGTGCTCAATCGGCTGCAGCGCACTGCTGACGGCCTGGAAGCCCATCTGTCGGACGGTGAAGTGATCGCCTGCGACCTGGTGGTCTCCGCCATCGGTCTGCGCCCGCGTGTCGACCTGGCCGCCGCCGCCGGCCTGCAGACCAACCGCGGGATCATGGTGGACCGCCACCTCAAGACCTCCCACGCCAATATTTATGCCCTGGGCGACTGCGCCGAGGTCGACGGCCTGAACCTGCTGTACGTGATGCCACTGATGAGCTGCGCCCGCGCCCTGGCCCAGACCCTGGCGGGCAACGCCACCGCCGTCAGTTATGGCCCGATGCCGGTGACCGTCAAGACGCCGGTTTGCCCGCTGGTGGTTTCGCCGCCGCCGCGCGGCACCGAAGGCGTCTGGAGCGTGGAAGGCGAGGGCGCCGATATCAAGGCCCTGTGCCGCGATGCCAGCGGCCGCCTGCTGGGCTATGCCCTGACCGGCAGCGCCGTGATGGAAAAACTCGCCCTCAACAAAGAACTTCCGCCGTTGCTGGCGTAAATACCGGTCGTTCTGTCGGAATAACCGCGTTTTTCACCCTAGAAAGGTCGCCGCGAGACTGGCGGAGCGTGCGAGGGCATGCCATCCTCACTCCCGTCTGCCGCAGAGTAGAGCCTGCGGCGCTTTGGGCGCTGCTCCAGAAGAGAGCAGCACGGACATAACAACAAAAAACCGTCAAAGAGGCTTCACTTATGCGTAAACCAGAACTCGCAGCCGCCATCGCTGAAAAAGCGGATCTCACCAAAGAACAGGCCAACCGCGTCCTCAACGCCGTTCTCGAAGAAATCACCGGCGCCCTGCACCGCAAGGACAGCGTCACCCTGGTTGGCTTCGGCACCTTCCTGCAGCGCCATCGCGGCGCCCGCACCGGCAAAAACCCACAAACCGGTGAGCCGGTGAAAATCAAGGCCAGCAACACGGTTGCGTTCAAGCCAGGCAAATCGCTGAAAGACACTGTCAACGCGTAATGGCGTTACCGTCTCGAAGGGGGCGGGGTGGTAGGAGAGATGGGCACGCCGACTGGGTCGGGTGCCCATTTTTTGTAGGCTGGAGAATGTCAGGCCAGTAGTAACCTCCCGGTTACAACTCCCCCCAAGGATCAAATTTATAAGTGGCATCCAACGGTGTGAACGCTAGCCCAAAGAGCGCCTTGGATTCGAACATCGCCTTGAATTCAGCCGAACAGACCGTTTCGTTAATATCCGTGCATAGAAACAGGTGTTGATGAATACCCGGTTTTATCTTGAATGATTCGATGGACTCAAAAACGATAGCGGGTACATCACTTTCTTCTGGTGTCTTGAGTTTGCCGGTGTATTTGTCGCGGTCGATGGTGAATACCGAATGCTCAAGATCAAGCAGGCTGAGTCGGGCGGTCGGAATGAAAAGGTTGTAGCGTTTTTCAGGTGTTTTTTTCCTTTTAACTCTATCTCGACCTGACGCGTGATATGAGGAATTTCGAGCGTTGCGCAGATGTTCAAGACGGCATCTGTCGCCAGCAACTCCTCAATCATGAGGTCCGCTTTCAACTCCTTGATCTTGGCCTTGACTTTATAAGCGCTAGCAAACTGACTCTCATCCGGTGTTTCTGAAGGGTAATGAAACTCCGGGACGCCAGGAGTCCAGTCCGACTCAAAGAAGCTGGGCGCATCCGTCCCGTTGGTGTGGTAGTTCACGATGAAGAAATCAGCGCTGGCGCCGGTCATAAAAGTCGTCCTGTAACTGCATCAGTTTTGAAGAGGCCATTCTGCAGCCCGCCGCTCGCCCATTTTTGGATGTTCGAGACTTCCAGTGCGAGGTCCATATCAGATAACCCGGCTTGTTGTTTGTTCAAGCTCCTGAGCCTGTCCCTGACAGCATCGGTGTACTTGTTATGGTTCGACCAATGTCCAGGAAGCTGCGTTTTAGCGGCAAGGTCCTTTGATCCTGGCAGGAAAGCACCATTGGAGGCGCCATCCGGGTCCCAACCTATCTTTTTCAGCCTGGAGAACATTTTGCCGAACTCTTTGTGTTTGATCAGCTCCTCGGGTATCAGGTGATGGTTGGCCATACCGTCACCTTTGCGAGCCCCCATGTTCTTGCCTAGCTTCGTCGAGCACCAGCCCAGTGGGTCACTCCAGCCCAGAGGGTTGGTGGCGTACTGATAGAGGTTAATGCCGCCCAGCAATCCAACCGGGTCTTCTGAAGTGAATCTGCCGATATCGGGGTCATAAAAGCGGAACGTGTTGTAGTGCAGTCCGGTTTCTCGGTCCAGATACTGGCCTTGGAAGCGAATATTCTGATCTTCCAGATAGTAGGGTTCCCGTTCTTCACTAACGGTATTACCCCACACCTGATAGATCGCTTTCCAGACGATGTTCCCATCGCTCTCGGTCAATTGCTCGGGCAAGCCATTGAGGTCGTTGTGGTAATAACGGGTCTTCTTGTGCACGCCCAATCCATCGACTCGCGCCAAGGGCTCGTGTCCTTGATTGAGATAGACATAGAGGCTGCTGCGTTCATTTTGCGTCTCTGAGAGCAGTCGCAGACCGTCCCAAATGAAGCTGACCTGGCTCAAGGTATAACCATTGCGATCCTGTTCGGTCTTTTTGATACGCCGATCCAGCGCGTCGTAGACCATCCGAACCACATGGCCCTTTTCATTGCGTACTTCTACCAGGCGGCTTTCGGCGTCATAGCTAAACCTTTGTACACCGTATCGCCCGCTGCGCTTTTCGATTACTCGGCCGAAGCCGTCATAGCGATAACGCTTGTCTTGAAAGCTGACCAACCTGTTGTGGAGCACCTTCCCCTGGCTGGGGTGGACGCTGTCAAGCAAGTTGGCTGCTGCGTCATATGCAAAGGTCTCACGAGCGCCGTACAAAGAGTCTTGGCTCGCGATAAGGCGGTCTGTTGCGTCGTAATGAAACAGTTGTTGATGGCGCGCAGAGGGCCGCTGATCCAGCTTTCCGATCAAATTGTCAGCCGGGTCGTACTCGAACTGTCTTTGCATATCGGGTGACAGCAAGGCGGGCTGGCTGTCATGACGGCGTATGCGAGCACGTAGGCGGCCGACGGGGTCGTAGTCGCTGCGCGTACTAAGCTGGCCCTGAGTGCGCAAGACTTCACGATGGAGTCGGTCACGCTCGAAGTCACTAATCACGTCGCCGTCAAGATTGATCTGGTGCAAATGACCGCTCCCGTAGTAGAGGCGGTTGAGCCAGCGGCCATCAGGCACCTGGGTTTGTATCAGGTTGCCGAGTTCATCATAGCGATGGTGAAGGCTGCCAGAGGCACTGTGTTCCTCAAGCAATTGGCCGAGCGCGTTGTAGGCAAAGCCAAGGCTCTGTTCAGCGCCCGACGCATCCTTGAACATGACGGCGCTGAGTTGGTTCAGTGGATCGTACTGGTATTCGGTGCGGCCATCATCCGTGACTTTTGCGATCAGTCGTCCAACGGCGTCGCGTTCCAATTGATGAATGATCGGTGCTTCAGGTGCTTGGGAGACAATTGCGAGCCCGGTGCCATAAGGCGCTGGAGTGGACGTCACGCGGATCAGGTTGTCCAGCCCATCGTAGGCGTAGGATTTTGTACCCCCGTCGAGGCCTTGTTGCTGGATCATCCGATCACAGGCATCCCAGGTGAACCGATAGCGCTCACCATTTTCGTTGCTCAACGACTGTAGCCGGCCGAACGTGTCATAGCCCAGGCTAACCTGGCGACCCTGTGCATCCGTACGTTGGCAGACCTGGCCCCTACGATTGTGCTGGTAAAGAGTCGTGTGCCCCGCAGGGTCTGTATGACCCAGCAGTAGGCCGGCACTGTCGCGCTGGAAATATTCGGTTCGACCGTCCGGAAATTGCTTGCTGATCAGCCGACCCTGGCGGTCATGCTGGAACTGCGTGCGTTCGCCCATTGCATTGGTAATCACCTGCAAGTACCCGTGAGGGTCGTAGCCAAAGCGAGTCGGGAATCCCGAGCAATCCAAGTGGTCGGTCAGTTGCCCGAGCGTGTTCCATTTCAACTGTTTGCTTTTGCCGGTTGCATCTATGACCTCCACCACCAGGCCTTGTGCGTTATAGCGATAACGGGTCATATGGCCCAGCGGGTCGGTCTCGGCGACACAATTACCGCGTTGATCATAGCGATACTGCCAAGTGTTACCGGCGGCGTCGGTTTGTGTGCGTGGCAGCGACCAATGCTCCAGCCAAAGTGTGGATACGCTACGCCCGAGTGGATCCGTCTCAGCCGTCAGGTTGCCGGACTCATCGTAGCTGTATTCGTAGCGCCCCCCTTGAGGGTCCGTAGCGCTCAGTAACTGACGCTCGTCGTTCCACTCGAATAGCCAGGTTTTATCCAGATTGTCGGTGAATGCGATTATCTGATGCTGGGCATTCCACTGACGAGTACTGACACGTTGCAGGCTGTCTGTGACGCGTGTGATGCCCTTTTGCAAGTCATACTCGAATTGGTAGGCGTCGCCCTCGTCGGTCCAGTGTCGTACTACTCGCCATTCAGTGTTGTCGATGTGTCCCCACTCATAAAAGCAGCGCAGACCGGTAGGGAGTTGGTGTTCAATCATCCTGCGACCGGCGTCGTAGGCAAAGCGTCGCTGAACCTCGCCGGACGCGTTGCTTACTTGCGCCAATTCACCTATCGCGTTGTAGCGGTAGCTGACGAGAACCTCACGCGACTGGTCGGCGTACAGGCGTTCGATTCGCTCCAGGCGATCCTGGTCGTAAACCAGCTCAACCTGGACCTGGTTCGATGTGTCCCGCAGGCGCGCAATGCGGCCGTTCTCGTGGTAACCGACGAAAATCCGATTGTCATTGCGATCCCCCAACTGACTCAACCGAAGGTTCGTGGTCGAACCTGGTGTGAGATCGAAGAGGCGATACAACCCATCATCGCTCTCGATCAATAACTGACCGTTGTGATGGCGCCTGAAGCTCAGTACTTCTGCAGGGCTGAACATTGCGCTGCCTGGCACAAGCGAGCCCAGATTGATACGCCGCCCTTGCTCATCTGTATAGATCAGCTCCTCGCCGCCTTCAGGATGCATCAGGATTTCGACACTCACCTCATAGGCAACGCTCCAGCCCGCGCCGAAGAGCCCTGCTGTGCGTATATCGTGGCTGTTATAGACGCGCTGCCAGGCCATGGGCAACGCACCTGGCAGTACAAAATCCAACTCATTCGTGCCGCCCAGTATTTTGGCGCCTGTCGCGGTATGCACGGGGTTAAGTGAAGACATGGCGGCGTTTGTCATGGCGCCGATGGCCTGGCTCACGGCAAAGGAGCTGACACCGCCCAACAACATGCACGGCAAATTACTCAGCGTCTTGCCCTTGGCTCCTTTAAGCATCATCAATGCTTCAATCGCCAAGCCAACGCCGGGGGTCTTCCCGCTGCGAATTTCCTGCACCACCACCGTCCCACCACCAATGGTGACGTTTGGCGAGATCAGCCCCGACGACACCACCGTCGCCTCGCACATGCTGCGGTCACCGCTGCGCACGGCGGGTTGCCCATTGATGGTGACCTTGTCAGACCCTTCGGCCAGAAGCTGTGGTGGCATCGGCGGATGGCGGGCACACAGGACCATGTCGGTAAGCGCCGGTACCACACCCGGTGCAGGCGTGGCGACGGTGGGCCGCCATAGTTGGGAGAAGAAACCCTCGGCCATGTCCAGGAAGCCAGGCTCGGGTTTTGGCTCGGGGTCGGGCTCCGGCGGCGCTTGCTCAAGCTCCGTACCAGCGGGCGCCACGTGCGAGGGAATGGAGCCTGCGGCCCGCGCAGCCGGAATACTGTTGACGAACGTATCGGTCGAACCCACCGCAATCGTGGCTTCCACCACCGGTGGAAACAGCGCATTGGCGAAACTCTCGCACATCTTACTGAGGCCCTTGTCGGCCCCCGTCTTGCTCATGGCCATGCCGACGACAATGCCCACCACCGCGCCGAGGATGCAGCCGCCGATACCGGCGGTAGCAATCGTCACCCCCACGGCGGCCGCGACTGCGGCAGTCGCCAGTGCCGTGATCGCCACGTTGGCCGCCACCTCCAGCACCCCACCCAGGATATCCGCCATCATCGAGGTGTGGGTCAGTGCATCGCCCATCCGGGCCGCCCATAACGCGTCAGACATGCAGGCAGCTCATCAAGAAACAGCGTCGAACGACAGCGAATTTTTGATCAACGCCCAGTGCGCCGCCTCGGCGTCCCCAAGCTTGTCCGCCTTTACGTAGCTCAACGCGAGCATCTTGCGCGTACCCGGTAGCACCAGCGCCAGTTGATACTGGAACACCTTGTCATTGCCCTTGTTGAATTGGCTGCGCAGTTCGATGCCTTCCACCTCTTGGGCCGCGCCCAAGCGCACGTCGACACCGGGTTGATAGCGTAAATCCTGCACCTGTTTTTCCAGGCGCTGGAGTTGGTCATTGAAGTTGCTGTGCAGGGTTTCACCCTCGGCGAGCAGGCTGCGGCTGACGATCAGTGAAGTCCCCAGTTCCGGGAACTTGAGGATATTGATCGTCGCGTCCTGCAGCTCGCTGGCCGGCAGTTGGAACTGGAATTCGTTGATTCGATACGTCATGAAAACAGGTCTCGTCAGGAGCTTTTAGGTGCGGGGAACGCGGCTTTGATATTGGCGTCGATGGCGCCTTTCTGGCCCTGGCCATCGGGCGTGGCGCCGGGGCCGCCGCCGTTGTTCAGGTGCAGCACGCCGCCGGTGTTGAACTCGGCATCGCCGCTGGCATAGAAGCTGATCTGCACGCCCGTGAGGTTGATCTGCCCGCTGGCGTTCAACTCCAGAATGCTTTCGCCGCAGACCAGGCGCAGGTTTTCACCGACTTCGATGACGTAGCTCTGGCTGATGCTGTCGGTCTTCCTCTGGCCCACCGAGAGGATGTCTTCCTGCTTGACGATGCGCAGGCGGTTGTTGCCGATGGTCACCGTCTCGTTATGGCCGATGCTTTTGTTGCGGTCATGCCCCACCGAATGGCTTTCGTCGACTTCGACGACAATGTCCTGATTCCGCTCGGCATGGATATACAACTGCTCCAACCCCTTCTTGTCCTCCATGCGGATTTCATTGAAGTTGGCCGGTGTACCGCCCTTGCTCGAACGACTTTTCATGCCGCTCTGGGTCGCGTTTTCCGGCAGGTCGTAAGGCACGGTCTGCTCGGCGTTGTAGACCCGCCCGGTGATGATCGGCCGGTCGGGGTCGCCCTCAAGGAAGCTCACGATCACCTCCTGGCCGATCCGCGGGATCTGCATCGAGCCCCAGTTCTTGCCGGCCCAGGATTGCGACACACGAATCCAGCATGAGCTGTTCTCGTTGGATTGGTCATGACGGTCCCAGTAGAAGTGCACCTTCACGCGGCCGTACTGGTCGGTCCAGATTTCCTCGCCCTTGGGGCCGACCACCAGCGCGGTCTGCGGGCCTTTGACGATCGGGCGGTGGGTGCTGGCCAACGGGCGGAAGCTCTGCTGGGCGTCGATGCAGGTGAGGCTGCTTTCGAACTGTGCCGAGCCCGAGCCGCCGCCGCTTTCCAGGCTTTCCTGATTGATGTAGTAGCGGCAGCCGACGATCAGGTATTCGCGGTTCTGGTCCCTGCGGCTGAAGCCGGTGAGGCTGAACAAATGCCCCGATCCCAGGCCACGGGCGTTGCCGCTGAACTCGATCTGTTCATACAGGGTCTGCAGGGCTTCGATGCGGGTGCGGGCGTAGTGTTCGCCGTCTTCGCTTTGCACGTAGGTGCCGGGGTAGTCGTACAGCGGGTAGTCGCCGGCGGTGTGCGGGCGCGGCATGGCCGAGCGCACGTCGATGCTGGCGCTGGGGCGCTGGAAGTCGTAGTCGTTGAGCTCCAGCGAACCTGGCTGCACCTCCTGGGCCAGGTGCCAGTTGTGCATATGATCGCGTTCGCGCTGCTGCTCGTCCTTGGGGTAGTACGGGATCGACGCGTAGCCGGGCACGGTGGTGTGGGCACCGTAGGCGTCGGCCAGCACCAGCACATGGCGGTCCTGCTCGTGGCGGAAGAAGTAGTAGATGCCTTCCTGTTCCATCAAGCGGCTGACGAAGTCGAAGCTGGTCTCGCGGTACTGCACGCAGTATTCCCACTCGCGGTACGGCCGGCTCAGGGCGTCTTCGAAGTCGGAAAACCCCAGGTCACGGAACACCTGCTTGATGATCTGCGGAATGCTCAGGTTCTGGAAAATCCGGCAATCGGAGGTTCTGCTGAGCAACCATAGCCAAGGGCGCAGCGTCACCTGGTAACTGGCGAACTGGCCCCGGTCGATGTTCTGGCTGCACCGCGCGACGATGCCGTGGAAGTGCCGCTCACCGCCGTCCGCCAGTTGCAGGCCCACGCTCATGGGCTTGCCGAGCAACTGGTTGAGGTCGATGTTGGCGTCCAGGGACGTCAGTTGCAGCTCGTAATTGAACAGCCGCCCCAGCTCTTCGCCGCCGCCCATTTCATTGAGCAGCAGCACATCCGGCCCGAGGGGGCTGGTGATTTTGGCCAGGCGTGAGGCTTGGTTGAATAGCATCGGTTAACCCGTAAATGTCGATGTACCTGACGAAACCGAACCCCTGTAGGAGCTGGCTTGCCAGCGATAGCGGTGTATCAACCAACATCAATGTTGAATGTCAGGCTGCTATCGCCGGCAAGCCGGCTCCTACAGTTTCAATGGTGTTCCGTCAGTTGGCGTCGCTGAAGTCGTAGTGCAATTCATTATCCCGGCTGCTGATACGCACACCCGCCAGCGCCTTGCCTTCGAGCATGCGCGTGAGGAACTCACGGCTCATGTCCGGCAGCAGGCTGTTGGTGAGGATGGTGTCGATCATGCGCCCGCCGCTTTCGGTCTCGGTGCAGCGCGAGACGATCAGGTCGACCACCGCGTCGTCGTAGTCGAAAGCCACCTTGTGCGTAGTCTCCACGCGCTTCTTGATGCGGTTGAGTTGCAGGCGGGTGATCGCCTTGAGCATCTCGTCGCTGAGCGGGTAGTACGGAATGGTCACCAGGCGGCCGAGCAATGCCGGCGGGAAGATCTCCAGCAGCGGCTGGCGCAGGGCCTTGGCGATTTCTTCCGGCTCCGGCACGTTCGCCGGGTCTTTGCACACGTGGGAAATCAGCTCGGTGCCGGCGTTGGTGGTCAGCAGGATCAGGGTGTTCTTGAAGTCGATCACACGGCCTTCGCCGTCTTCCATCACGCCTTTGTCGAACACCTGGAAGAAGATCTCATGCACGTCCGGGTGGGCTTTTTCCACCTCGTCCAGCAGCACCACGCTGTAGGGTTTGCGTCGTACGGCTTCGGTCAGCACGCCGCCTTCGCCGTAGCCGATATAACCCGGCGGTGCGCCCTTGAGGGTCGACACCGTGTGGGCTTCCTGGAATTCGCTCATGTTAATGGTGATGACGTTCTGCTCGCCGCCGTACATGGCTTCGGCCAGGGCCAGGGCGGTTTCGGTCTTGCCCACGCCCGAGGTGCCGGCCAGCATGAACACGCCAATTGGCTTGCTCGGGTTGTCGAGGCCGGCGCGGGACGTCTGGATGCGCTTGGCGATCATCTGCAGGGCGTGGTCCTGGCCGATGATGCGTTTCTTCAGGTGCTGGTCGAGGTTGAGCACCGTCTCCAATTCATTGCGCGCCATGCGGCCTACCGGGATGCCGGTCCAGTCAGCGACCACCGAGGCCACGGCCTGGTAATCCACGGTCGGCAGGATCAGCGGGGTTTCGCCTTGCAGGGCGGTGAGGCGTTGTTGCAGGTCGACCAGTTGGGCGCGCAGCTCATCGTTGCCACTGTCCACCACGCCCGCCTTTTCACGCAGCGTTGCACGGGTGGCTAGCAGCTCGTCCACCAGGGTTTTCTCTTCAACCCAACGGCTTTCCAAGGTCGCCAGACGCTCACGCTCAGCGCTCAACAGCGCCTCGGTGTTGGTTTGACGCGCACCAATCGCAATGCCGATGGCATGCTCGCGGGCAATGATCTGCAGTTCTGTTTCCAGCGCTTCGATGCGGCGGCGGCTGTCGTCCACTTCGGCCGGCACCGCGTGCAGGCTGATGGCGACGCGGGCACAGGCGGTGTCCAGCAGGCTCACGGATTTGTCCGGCAACTGACGCGCCGGGATGTAGCGATGAGACAGCTTCACCGACGCTTCCAGGGCTTCGTCAAGGATCTGCACCTGATGGTGTTTCTCCATGGTCGACGCCACGCCGCGCATCATCAGCAGCGCCTTGTCTTCCGACGGCTCGGCCACTTGTACCACCTGGAAGCGACGGGTCAGGGCCGGGTCTTTTTCGATGTGCTTCTTGTACTCGGCCCAGGTGGTGGCGGCCACGGTACGCAAGGTGCCGCGTGCCAGGGCAGGCTTGAGCAGGTTGGCTGCGTCACCCGTGCCGGCGGCGCCACCGGCACCCACCAGTGTGTGGGCTTCGTCGATAAACAGAATGATCGGCTTGGGCGAAGCCTGGACGTCTTCGATGACCTGGCGCAGGCGCTGTTCGAACTCGCCTTTCATGCTGGCGCCGGCTTGCAGCAGGCCCACATCGAGGCTGCGCAGTTCCACGTCCTTCAAGGCTGGCGGCACGTCACCGGCGACGATGCGCAGGGCGAAACCTTCGACCACGGCGGTCTTGCCCACCCCGGCTTCACCGGTGAGGATCGGGTTGTTCTGGCGACGACGCATGAGGATGTCGACCAGTTGGCGGATCTCTTCATCACGGCCAACAATCGGGTCGAGCTTGCCGCTGCGGGCCTGTTCGGTCAGGTCGACCGTGAAACGCTTGAGCGCTTCCTGCTTGCCCATTGCACTCGGCGCCATGGCACCGCTGGCTTCACCTGGCACGGCACCGGCGTTGAAACCATCGCTGGCGCTCAGGGCATTTTCCGGCGAATCACCGACGTATTCGTCAAAGCGTTCGCTCAGGGCCTCGGCCTTGATCTTGTCGAACTCGGCAGACAAACCCAGCAGCGCATGGCGCAGGCTCGGGGTCTTGAGAATGCCGAGCACCAGATAACCGGTGCGCACCTGGCTTTCGCCGAACATCAGGCTGCCGTAGACCCAACCGCGCTCTACCGCTTCTTCCACATGGGAGGACAGGTCAGTGATCGAGGTCGAGCCGCGCGGCAGGCGGTCCAGGGCTTCGGTCAGGTCGCGGGCCAGGCGCGCCGGTTCGACGTTGAACTGGCGGATGATGCGGTGCAGGTCCGAGTCCTGCAGTTGCAGCAACTGGTGAAACCAGTGGGCCAGTTCCACATACGGGTTGCCCCGCAACTTGCAGAACACGGTGGCGGCTTCGATGGCCTTGTAGGCCACGCTGTTGAGTTTGCCGAACAGTGCGGCGCGACTGATTTCACCCATGCTCTGGATTCCTTGAGGTGGTGGCGTGGTCGGCGTAATGCCGGGCCAGGATTAGGTCGTTGGCGTCATGCTCGGGCTTGCCGAGCCAGGTGTTGAAGCCCAGGCGGAACTGGCCGTTGAGTTGCAGCGCCGGGACTTCGGGTTGTTGCAGAACCAGGTTCAGGTCCCAGTCCAGTTCGTGGCCCAGGTACTCGGCCACCCACGCCACCAGTTCGTTGAACGGCTGGCGGCCGGGCAGCATGCCCATGTAGTCATCCAGCTTGAGCGGACCCAGGCGGATACGGAATTTGTGCTGGCGGTCCCACACGAAGCTGCCCAGGCAAAAGTCCACGCCCAGGCGGTTGGCGCTCACGCTCACACGGCTGCGTTCGGGCAGTTCCAACCATTGGCCGACGTACTCTTCGATCTCCACCGGCAGGCCGAAGTACTCGCCGAGAATGGCTTTCAAACCATCCGGGTAGCGGGTTTGCGCCGAGAGGTGGCCGCTGTAGTGCAGCTTCGCGGTATCCGGGATGAGCCCCTGATTCAGCAGGCTTGGCATGCCACGGCCACTCAGCGCGGCGAGGCGTGCAGACCAGTAGTCATCGTCCGGGCGGTCGTGGCTGACCGTTGGCCGCGCCTCGGCCCAGGCTCGGTAGAACAGGCTCAGCAAGCGATGGTGGAACACATCCAGGAAGTGTTTGCTGGTGCTGTCGGCATTGTTGCGCTGGCGTTCGCGCACATATTCGGTGATATGCAGCGGCAGCGGGCCGTTGGGGCCGCCAAGGCCGAAGAAGAACTGTTCGAGCCGCGCCGGCTTGCCATCGCTACCGGGGTCGACCGACGCCAGCGTGGCCGGGGCGAAGGTGCAATCGGCCTGTTGCCCCAGGCGCAGCGGGTCATCTGCCAGGCGCAGGGAATGGCCCAGGCGCGGCAGCTCCGGCGATTCGCACTCGATACGCCGCAGCGCCTGGAAGAAATCGTATTCCCAGGGCTCCTGATGCATCGCATCCAGGGTACTCACAGGGTCGGACGACGTCCGGGCTTGGCTTTCCATCGCATGATCTCGCCGCGTTCGGTGGTACGGATCACCGTCTCGGTAAAACTGTTGATCGACACGTAGCGTGCCAGGAAGCGCTCCAGCACCGCACCGAGCAGGAACACGCCGGTGCCGCGAAACGCGTTTTCATCGAATTCCAGGGTGATCTCCAACCCGCGCCCAAACACGATCGGGCCGGGCATCGGCAGCCGGCGGGTCACCGCTTTGCTGCTGACGTCGCGCAGCCCTTCGATCTGCAGTTGCAGCGCGGCGTCGTTGCTGTCGCCATACAGGCGCAGCAGCTCGCGCAGGGCTGCGGCGCCCTGGCCCTGTTCGCTCAGGGACAGATAGTTGAGCGACAACTGGCTGATCAGACGCCAGGCCTTGGCGTCATGGGCGTGGCTGGCACGCGGACGGCTTGGGCCTGCGACGCAACGCACGGCCAGTACCGGCGCGCTGTCGGCCAGGGTGAAATCGGTCTTGCCGTTGCCCACGCTCATGAACAGTGGCAGGTCGCGGTTGGTGCACAGCGCCGTCACGCCAAGTTGGCGCAGGTCGTGGCGGTAGGGGGCTTGCCCGCTGTCCACCAGGCTGACAAAGGTTTCGCTGCCTACGTACGTGGAGCGTGGGCCGTTGCGGCGCTGGTCGCTGGAGAGCACGCGCGGCTCGCGGCGCACGGTGTAATAGGCCTGGTCGCGGCCATAGCGCGACGGGTCGCGCACCGCATAGAACGGCAAGAACGGCTGTTCCGGCCCGGTGCCATGGCCGGTGATGCCACTGAGCGAGTGAATCTCGAAATCCATCGGCCGCGTGCGGTCGGCGATTACATGGTGTTCGTTGACCCGGTCGGACAGATGGATACGGTCTACGCGCTTGGGAAACAGGTTGATCGCCGGGGTGCAGAACGGCAGGAACTGCGCCGCGCCGACGCTGCCTTCCAGGCTCGGTTCGTGGCGATCGAACAGCACGATCAGCTCCAGTTCCTGGCCATCGCAGCGTTTGACTGCGCGGCTCAGTTCGGCAAACTCGACGAACAGGTAGCGGTGGGGCAGGGCGAAGTATTCCTGCAACAGGCGATAGCCCTGGAAGGCACGCGCCACCACCGGCATGGCGGCGTCGGCGTCGTCAAAACCACGGGAACGCAATGCATCCTGCGGCAGGCGCTCGACCCAATCGCCACCCGGCTTGCGTGCAAACACCGCACAGGCGTTGCCCAGCAGTTGCTCGTAAAGGCGGAACGGTTGCTCGTCGGCCCCGCTGAGGTACAGCGGCAGGTTGTCCAGGTCGAGGCTGTTGAACGGCAGCTCGGCACCGGTGCACAGGGTCAGGCGCAGGCCGGCCTTGGCTTTCGGCTCACTGGCGGCCAGTCGGCCCAACACGGCGGCGGGGTTGCCAAAGTATTCGGCACTGCTGACCTGCAGTGGCCACAACGTCACCGGGTGCGCGGTGCGGTACTCGCAGCAGGTCTGGGTTTCACGGCCCAGGGCGGCACGCAATACCGTGTCGCGGGGCAGTGGGAAACCGCTGGTCAGGGAGCCTTCATCGGGATCGGTCTGCAATTGCACCACGGTCATCGACGGCGTCGGCGCCAGGTAGTGCGGGTAGGCGATTTCCAGCAGGTTATGGGTGAAGGTCGGGTACTCGGCGTCGAGCTTGAGTTGCACGCGGGCGGTGAGGTAGGCAAAACCCTCAAGCAAGCGTTCGACGTACGGGTCGGCGCAGTCCATACCGGACAGGGTCAGCCGACTGGCGATCTTCGGGTATTCCTTGGCGAACTCTGCGGCGCTTTCGCGCACGTGGTGCAGCTCCTGGTTGTACAGCTCCAGCAGGCGCGGGTTCATGGGCGTCTCCGCTGGTCGGCGTTGACCACACGCACATGGCCGGATTCCAGGTCGAGGTCGGTCTGCAGCAACAGGCGCAGCGGCACCGGCTGGGCCCACAGGTCGCCTTCGATCTCGAAACTCAGGGCGTTGTGATTCATCTCGCCATGGCCGACACGTGCCTTGACGCGCAAGGTGTGGCGCAGGATGCGCGGTTCGAAGGTGGCGATGGCCTGGTAAATCAAGGCTTCCAGCGCCTTGATGTCGACACTGGACACGCTGTTGCCTGCCAGCGCCGGCAGGCCGTAGTTGACCACCGAAGTGCCCGCCGGAGTGTGCAGCGTGGCATCGGCATCGAGCAACGACGTGGTGTTGAGCAGCCACGCCAGGTCGCGCAGCACCGAGGCTTTCAATTGGGTCAGGGAGAGCACGCGTTTGTCGGCGCTTTCCTTGGGATTGGTCGGATCATCGTCCGTCAGCCGGTCCAGCAGGGACGGTTGCAGACGGTCGCGGGAAGCGATTTCAGTTACCACCAAAGCAGCTCCACGGACGGGTTGTGAGGGGGGCAAAGTGCGTGTGGCCGTGGCGCCAGGCCACGGCCACAAAGGCTATCAGCGCTTGGTGTTGGAACGGATGTTCCAGCCAAACTTGATCGCGCCGCCGTCTTTGGTGCCGTCGGCTTTCTGCGGCTGGTAGTCGACCATCACTTGGGCGAAGTTCAGGGTGACGTTCTCGGTCAGGCGGTCATCGGTGCCCGAACCACCCGTGCTCAGCGAGGTGACCAGCACTTCTTCCAGGTTGATCACCATGTACTCGACCTGGCTTTCGCCGCCGGCCTTGCGCACGGTCAGCTTGACCTTGTCGATGTGCTTGCCGCTGGCGCAGTGCATCATCAGGTTCGGCGAGGCCTTGTCGACGTACTTGGTCAGCGACAGGTCCTGGATATTCACCTTGCCCGCGCCGCCGCCACCGCCCACGTGCATGTTGCCGGACTGGGCCATGCCCCAGCTCCAGTTCAGCACGTCGATTTCGTCCTTGTGGGCCTTGTCCATGGACTCGCCCTTGATGTCGCCGATCTTGATGAAAATATCAACAGCCATGTTTTCTCCCTGTGTGGACTCAGCCACGATATTTGTTTAAGCCCAATGGGCAATGCTGTTCTGTGGGAGCTGGCTTGCCTGCGATTGCGTCGCCGCGGTCTGACTGGCAGACCGCGTCGCGTGCATCGCGGGCAAGCCCGGCTCCCACAGAAGAGCCGGCTCATTCGTGGTTACGCGCTTTTCGCCGAAGGCAGCTTCGATACCAGGCGCAGCGACACTGTCAGCCCTTCAAGCTGGTAGTGCGGGCGCAGGTAGAACTTGGAGTTGTAGTAACCCGGGTTGCCTTCCACTTCTTCCACGATCACTTCGGCGGCCGCCAATGGGTGCTGGGCCTTGGTGGTTTCGGTGGAGTGCGCAGGGTCACCGTCCACGTAGTTGAGGATCCAGTCCTGCAACCAGCGCTGCATCTCGTCCTTCTCTTTGAAGGAGCCGATTTTGTCGCGCACGATGCACTTCAAGTAGTGGGCGAAACGGCAGGTGGCGAACAGGTACGGCAGGCGCGCGGCCAGGTTGGCGTTGGCGGTGGCGTCCGGGTCATCGTATTCGGCCGGTTTCTGCAACGACTGGGCGCCAATGAACGCGGCGAAGTCGGTGTTTTTCTTGTGCAGCAGCGGCATGAAACCGTTCTTCGCCAGCTCCGCTTCACGGCGGTCGCTAATAGCGATTTCGGTCGGGCATTTCATGTCCACGCCACCGTCATCGGTAGGGAATGTGTGGGCCGGCAGGTTTTCCACTTCGCCGCCGGACTCGATGCCACGGATGCGCGAGCACCAGCCGTAATGCTTGAACGAGCGGTTGATGTTCACCGCCATCGCGTACGCGGCGTTGGCCCAGGTGTACTTGGAACTGTCGGCACCGTCGGTGTTTTCTTCGAAGGCGAACGCTTCCACCGGATCCGTCTTGGCGCCGTACGGCAGGCGCGCCAGGAAGCGCGGCATGGTCAGGCCGATGTAGCGCGAGTCTTCCGATTCACGCAGCGAACGCCAGCCCGCGTATTCCGGGGTGGTGAAGATCTTGGTCAGGTCGCGCGGGTTCGACAGTTCCTGCCACGAGCCCATGCCCATCACAGTCGGCGACGCCGCAGCGATGAACGGGGAGTGCATGGCGGCGCAGACTTTCGACAGCTCGCCCAGCAGTTCCACGTCGGGTGGCGACTGATCGAAGTAGTAGTCGCCCACCAGGCAGCCGTAGGGCTCGCCGCCGAACTGGCCGTATTCTTCTTCGTACATCTTCTTGAAGATCGGGCTCTGGTCCCACGCAGTGCCCTTGAATTTCTTCAGGGTCTTGTGCAAGTCCGGCTTGGAGATGTTGAGCACGCGGATCTTCAGCTGCTCATCGCTCTCGGTGTTGTTGACCAGGTAGTGCAGGCCACGCCAGGCGCTTTCCAGCTGCTGGAAATCCTGATGATGGATGATCTGGTTGACCTGCGCGGTCAGCTTGGCGTCGATGGCGGCGATGATCGATTCGATCGACTTGATCGCGTCATTGGATACCAGGTCGGTTTGCGCCAGGGCCTGTTCGGCCAAGGTGCGCACAGCGGTTTCCACGGCTTCGCGGGCACGCTCGGTCTTGGGCTTGAACTCTTGCAGCAGCAGGTTCGCGAACTCGCTGGCTTCTTCGGTGGCACCCAGGATCTGGGAGCCTTCGCGGGCGGTATTGTCAGTCATGATTACTGGTCCCCTGCAGGCTTGGGCGCGCTGGCAAGTGCCTGGAGCAATGCCGGGTCCTTGATCGCCTTCATGATGATTTCTTCAGCGCCGGTCTTGCCGTCCATGTAGGTCAGCAGGTTGGCCAGCTGGGTGCGGGCTTCGAGCAGTTGGTTCAGCGAGTCGACTTTGCGCGCCACGGCGGCCGGGCTGAAGTCGTCCATGCTTTCGAAGGTGATGTCCAGGCTCAGGTTGCCTTCGCCGGTCAGTTCGTTGGGTACGTGGAACGCCACGCGCGGCTGCATGGCCTTGAGGCGCGAGTCGAAGTTGTCGACGTCCACTTCAAGGAACTTGCGGTCGGCCACCGGCGCCAAAGGCTCGGCAGGCTTGCCGGCGAGGTCGGCCATCACACCCATCACGAAGGGCAGCTGGACCTTTTTCTCGGCGCCGTAGAGCTCGACGTCGTACTCGATCTGCACTCGAGGCGCGCGGTTGCGCGCGATGAATTTCTGAGAACTTTGCTTCGCCACGTTGCTGCTCCTGGTCGCTTGAGCGACGGTGTTGTTACTGCGCAGTCGGGCGGCTTACTCGCCGTCCGGCCCACGCAGGTTTTCAAATTGGGACATGCCGTCGGGAATCAGATTGCGCACGATGGCCGCGAAGTCGGCGTGCACCAGATTCTTGGCCCGGTTCAACAGCACCGGCAGCGGGCTCGAAGGCTCGTGCCGGGTGTAGTACGCAAGGATCTTGTCGAGGCTGCGCAGCACATCGTCGCGGCTGGCGATATCGCCAACGGGGCGCGGTGCTGCGGGGGCGGCGGCGAAGTCGACCGAGGGGGCATTGTCTTCACTGACGGCCTCGGGTTCGCTGCTGCCGGCGGTGCCTGGCACCGCTTGATTGAGTATCTGCAACGCTTGCTTGAGCGGTTGCTTCAAGGCACTGAGGTCTACGCCCTGGGCGGAACCGACCTGATCGTTGACCTGTTGTTCGATGGCTTCGCACGCCGCACGCGCTGCAATCAGGGCGTCGCGAGTGGCTTGCAGTTGCTCGGGGTCGCTGTCGAGGAACGCAGCGTTGAGCTGCTGGGTGCCGAGTTGTTCATCGGGGAAGCTCAACAGGCCGCTGGCGTTGAGCGCCGCGCGCAGGGTCACCGGGCCGAAGGTACGTGAGCGTGTGAGGATGCTTTCGCGCAGCAGGCGGATGTTGGTGTCGCAGGTCAGGCCGGTGAGGGCGTTGATGCGTACGGTGGGGTCGTTATCGTCGTCGGCATCCAGGCGCGGGTGCAGGTCGGCCCAGTAGTCGCGCAGCAGGGCGTCGATCAGCGTCAGCGCTTCTGCAAGGCCGGCCACACCCTGGAGAGCGAGGGCGCTTTGCAGCAGGAAATGGGTGATGCGCAGGTCTTTGCTGCGTGCGAGCAAGTCGAGGCTTTGCTGCTGGATGCTGCGCCATTCCGGCGGTTCAGCGGGCAGGATGGAGTCGCCCATGCTGCGCTCGGGTTGGCCCTTGGCATCACGCTCCAATTGCAGAAATTGCGCGTCATATTCCATGTCTTCGCCACAGGGCGAAGTCGCGGAAACGGCGGTGAGCAGCAACGGCACATCCACTGAATTTGATCTCCCTATCAGCCCGTTAGATGGCGGGCAATTCATGCATTAGTTGCGCGAGGAACTTTGCATGTTTCTTGGTCATATAAGTAAGATGCCACTAATGTGCCATCACTGGTATTCAAGAAGTTGTGCATTTTTGGTGTAGTACTTATGCCTTGTCAAGGTAAGCTATTCGCCCTCTGTGACAGATGTGCGGTGCTTAACAACCTGCGCGACTGGTGGGTCGAACGACGCACCGGGACAGGATTTTTGTCATAGAGCCCAGTTAAGATCAGCGATCATGCTGGCATTGGCAGGTTTTGGACGGTCGATTGCTCGACCTGATGGGGATGTCTCGGGAGGCGCTGTCCCGGGAATCGACCGCGCGCGAAGTATCAGCAAGGAGGCAAGATGTCGCTGTGTTTGACTATCACTAGTTATCACAAGATTACCCCTGGGCAATGCTCCGAAAAGTCCATGAACCAGGGCGCGATGGCTATCGGCCGCAGCTCGGATAATGACTGGGTATTGCCTGACCCAGAGCGCCTGGTCTCCTCACAACATTGCGTTATTCAATACAAAGAGGGTCGTTATTATTTAACCGATAACAGCACCAATGGTGTGGAGTTGGTTAAATCCGGTATTCGCATGCGCCGGGGTAATAGCGAGCTGCTGCAAGATGGTGAACTGATCCGTATCGGCGATTACGAGATCCAGGCACGCATCGACTTCAACGTGCAGGCCGTCGACAGCCAGCCGTTTGCCGGCGATTCGCCGAACAGTTTCGAAGCGCTGATGGGCGCCGTGGTGAACAAGCCCACGCCTGTGCCCGTGATCGCGCCGCAGTTTCAGGGTGCGTCTTCGATGGACACGCTGCCGGACCTGTTTGATTTCCTCAGCCCCACCGCCGTGCCGCCGCCGACCGTGCCGGACCACGTGCCTTCCGAGCAACACGACTTCCGCCCACCGACGCCGGTCGCCGTGCCTGTGGCCGAGACGCCCGTCGTATCGGGGTCGGTGATTCCCGAAGACTGGGACCTGTTTGGCGACACGTCAGCGCCCGTTGCCAGTGCGCCGCCGCCACCACCCCCACCGCCGATCATTCAGCCGCCACCTGCGGTCGAGCCGGCGCTCCCCGTGGCAGACAGCCGACAGCCCGATCTTCTGCAAGCCTTCCTGCGCGGCGCAGGCCTTGACCAATTGCGCCTGGACAAGGCCCAGGCAGAGGCCCAGATGGAAAACATCGGCCGCAGCTACCGCCTGATGGTCGAAGGCCTGATCGACGTGTTGCGTGCACGCGCCAGCCTCAAGGGCGAGTTCCGCATGCAGCAGACGATGATCCAGCCGGCGGAAAACAATCCGTTGAAGTTCGCCCCGAATGCCGATGAAGCGTTACTGCTTTTGCTTCGCCACGGCAACCAGGCGTTTATGGCACCGGACCTCGCGGTACGCGACAGTTTCAATGATCTGCGCGCCCACCAGTTGGCAGTGATGGCCGGGGTGGAAGCAGCGATCAAGCACTTGCTCAGCCGCTTCGAGCCAGCGCAGTTGGAAGAACGCATGGGCAAGCCCGGCGGGCTGTCGAGCCTTTTCAATGGCTCGCGCCAGGCCCAGTACTGGCAGCAGTTCACCGAGCTCTACAGCAATATTTCCCGCGAGGCCCAGGAAGACTTCCAGGACCTGTTCGGCCGCGAATTCAGCCGGGCCTACGAAGAACACAGCGCACGACAGCGTCGGTAAAACCGCGCCGCAACACATGGATTAACGGATAGCTAAATACGTCATTGAGGACGCAGGATGATTCCCAGGTTTTTACTCGCAGTCGCCACCTTGCTGCTGCTGACGGCGTGTGCCAAAGATGCCGCCAAACCCGAAACAGCCGCCGAGGCCGACGCGGATACCGCCGCCGTCGAGCTGCACTTTCATGCGATCAGCGGGCTTAACCCCGGTGCCAACGGCCAGGCTGCCCCCGTGCGGGTGCGTATCTTCGAACTGAAAAACGCCGCCACCTTCGCCCGTTCCGATTACTTCGCCCTGGCTGACCGGGCGCAATCGACCCTGGGCCTGGACCTGCTGGACCAGGACGAAGTGATGGTGCAGCCCGGCGAGCAACTGAGCATCCAGCGCGACCTCGACCCATCCACGCGCCAGATCGGTTTGCTGGTGGGCTATCGCGAGTTGGACCGCGCGCAATGGCGCACGGTGATCAACGTGCCTGCGCGCCAATACACCGAATACCAGATCAGCCTCGATGTGCGTGCCGTGCGCGCCGACGTCGTGGTTTCCCCATCCAGCCCTGCCCAATAAGAAGCAATCGGAGCCCCCATGTCCTGGAACAATCGCGTGGTCTGGTCGGAAGGCATGTTCATCGGAACGCAGCACTTCCAGCAGCATGACCGTTACCTGGAAAACCTGATCGACGCCCGCAGCCGCCCGTTGTCCGCAGGCGCCTGGGGGTTTTCCGAGCTGCTGATCGACCAGGGCCTGCTGGCCCAGGGCAAGCTGGCGATCGTGTCGGCGCGCGGCCTGCTGCCGGACGGTACGCCGTTCAACATCCCCCAGGACGACCTGGCGCCGAGCCCGCTGAATATCGATGACAACCTGCGCGACGGCCTGGTGTACCTGGCGCTGCCGCTCAAGCGTGCCGGCGCCCGCGATACCGTGGATGAAGGCGAGGCCCTGGAAGCGGCGCGTTACGTGAGCCAGGTGCGCGAAGTGCGCGACGACAACGCACCGTTCGAAAACCGCGCCCCGGTGGCCGTGGGCTCCCGTGCCCTGCGCCTGCTGACCGCCCAGGATGGCATCAGCGATTACGCCGCCATCGGCCTGGTGCGCATCAAGGAAAAGCGCGCCGACCGTGCGCTGGTGCTCGACGATACGTACATCCCGCCGGTGCTGGATGTCGCCGCGAGCAAACCGCTGACCGCGTTTCGCAGCGAACTGTTCGGCCTGCTGCACCAGCGTGGCGAAGCCCTGGCGGGGCGCGTGGTCGCGTCGGGCGCCGGTGGCGCGTCGGAGATTGCCGACTTCATGCTGCTGCAACTGGTCAACCGCGCCCAACCGCTGATCCAGCATTTGAGCCAGTTGAGCCCGCTGCACCCGGAGCGTTTTTTCAGCGAGCTGGTGAGCCTGGCCGGTGAGTTCTCGACCTTCTCGACTTCGGGCCGTCGCCCCCAGGAATACCCGCAATACCAGCACGACGACCTGGCCCTGAGCTTTGCCCCGGTGATGGCCGCGCTGCGTGAAGCGCTGTCGATGCTGATCGACAGCAAGGCCACGCCAATCCCGATTGTCGAGAAAGCCTACGGCGTGCACGTGGCGATGCTGGCCGACAAGACCCTGCTCGACAACGCCAGTTTCATCCTGGTGGTGCGTGCCGATGTCCCCGGCGAAACCCTGCGCGCGCGCTTCGGCCAGCAGAGCAAGGTTGGCTCGGTGGAGCACATCCGCGACCTGGTCAACCTGCAACTGCCGGGCATCAGCCTGTTGCCTCTGCCGGTGGCGCCACGCCAACTGCCGTACCACGCAGGCTCCACCTATTACGAGCTGGATCGCGGCAGCGAGGCCTGGCAACAGCTGGGCAACTCCGGTGGCTTCGCTTTCCACATCGCCGGGCAGTTCCCGGGCTTGAACCTGGCCTTCTGGGCGATCCGAGGATAATCCGCGATGCATCCCAATGATGATGACCGCACCCAGTTCATGCCGCGTCCGGGTGGCCGGGCGCCGGAACCTGTGCGTGCCGAACCTTCGCCTTTGGCCATGCCGGCCGCGCCGATGCTCACCGGCAAGAGCCAGGGCCTCAACCCGCTGGAAAGTGCCGCCGGCCCCTTGCTGGCATTGCTGACGCGCCTGCGCAACACCATCGCCCACCCGGCACCCGCTAGCCTGCGCGCGCAGTTATTGGCCTACCTGCGCCAGTTCGAAGAGCGCGCCGAAGCGGCCGGCATTGCGCGCAACGAAGTGCTGCTGGCCCGTTACGCGTTGTGCACCGCGCTGGATGAAGCAGTGTTGAGCACGCCCTGGGGCAGCACCAGTGATTGGGGCAAGCAGAGCCTGCTGATCACCGTGCATAACGAAGCCTGGGGCGGTGAAAAAGTCTTCCAGTTGCTCGACCACTGCCTGCAAAGCCCGCGGGAACGCCTGTACCTGCTGGAGCTGTTGTACCTGTGCATGTGCCTGGGTTTCGAAGGCCGCTACCGCGTGATGAACGACGGTCGCAGCCAGTTGGAAACCCTGCGCGAACGCACCGCCGCCGCCATTCGCAGTGCGCGGGGTGAACATGAGCGTGAGCTGTCGCCGCACTGGCGTGGGGTGACCGTGGCCCGTGATCGCCTGGCGCAATTCATGCCGCCGTGGATCGCCGTGGCCATCGGCTTGGCGTTGTTGCTGGCGTTGCTGTTCGGCTTGCGCATGAAGCTGGCGTCGGATGCCGAGCCGGTGTTCAAGAATATCCATGCCCTGGGCGAGATCCCGGTGCAGGCCATCGACCGTCCGGTGGCGCAGCCCAAAGTCATCGAGCGCCCGCGCCTGGCCGGCTTCCTGGTGGAAGACATCAAGGCTGGGCGTGTCGCCGTGGAAGATGCGGTCGACCGTTCGGTGGTCACCATCCGTGGCGATGAACTGTTTGCGTCCGCCAGCTCCAGCATCGTCGATGACTACCAGCCACTGATGCTGCGCATCGCCGACGCCATCCGCAAGGTCAAGGGCCAGGTGCGGGTGACCGGGCACAGCGACAACCGCCCGATTGCCACGCTGCGCTTCCCGTCCAACTGGGCGCTGTCCGAAGCGCGGGCCAAGTCGGTGCTGGAAATCCTCGCGGCCAAGACCGGCCAGGCGGACCGCTTCAGCGCCGAGGGCCGAAGCGACACCGAGCCGGTGGCGACCAACGCCACCGCCGAAGGCCGTGCCCGCAATCGTCGGGTTGAAATCACCGTACTGGCGGAGGGCGTCGAGTGAAGGCGTTTTTCAGTTTCATGATTCGCTGGGTGATCCCCGTGCTGGGCCTGATCGCCCTGAGCCTGATCATCTGGTTTGTCGGGCCGTTGCTCGATGTGCTGGTGCCGGAAGGCCGGCGTTGGGCGCTGATCATCCTGGTGTTCGCGGTGTGGCTCGCCTACCGCGTTTTCCGCATCATCCAGGCCCGTCGCCAGGCCGCCGAAGTGATGCGCAGCCTGGCCGCCGAAACCCCGGCCGACCCCAACAGCGTCGCCACCGCCGAAGAACTCACCACCCTGCGCCAGCGCATGGACGAGGCCCTGGCGCTGCTGAAAAAGGCCAAACTGGGTGGCGATGAACGCCGCAACCTCTACGAGTTGCCGTGGTACGTGATCATCGGCCCACCGGGTTCGGGCAAGACCACGGCGCTGGTCAACTCCGGCCTGCACTTCCCGCTGGCCGCGCAGTTGGGCGCCGGCGCCGTGCGTGGTGTTGGCGGCACGCGTAACTGCGATTGGTGGTTTACCGATCAGGCTGTGTTGCTCGACACCGCTGGGCGCTACACCACCCAGGACAGCAACTCCACGGTGGATAAAGCCGCGTGGCTGGGCTTCCTCGACCTGCTGAAAAAGCAGCGCTCGCGCCGCCCGATCGATGGCGCTTTTATCGCCATCAGCCTGTCGGACCTGTTGCTGGGCACCGACGCCGAGCGCGCCGCCCATGCCGCGGCCATCCGCCTGCGTATCCAGGAGCTGTACACCCAACTGGGCGTGCGCTTCCCGATCTACCTGATGCTGACCAAGCTCGACCTGGTGCCGGGCTTCATGGAGTTCTTCGACAACCTGAGCAAGGAAGAGCGCGCCCAGGTGTGGGGCATGACCTTTACCCTGGACGACGGCAAGAACAGCGACAGCCCGCTGGCGCACCTGCAAAGTGAGTTCGCCGGCCTGGAACAGCGTCTCAACGAACGCCTGGTGGAACGCCTGCAACAGGAACGCGACCCGGCGCGGCGCGACCTGATCTACGGCTTCCCACAGCAGTTCGGCGCGTTGAAGGATTGCCTGCAAAGCTTCCTCGAAGGCGTGTTCAAGCCCAATGCCTTTGAAGAGCGCGTGTTGCTGCGCGGTGTGTATTTCACCAGCGGCACCCAGGAAGGCAGCCCGATCGACCGCCTGATCGGTGCGATGGCCCAGAGCATGAACCTGGACCGCCAGCACCTGGCGCGCCAGAGCGGCACCGGGCGCAGTTACTTCATCGAAAAACTTTTCACTGCGGTGGCCTTTGCCGAGCGCGGCCTGGTCGGTGTGAACCCGAAGGTCGAGCGTCGACGCAAGTGGATTGCGCGCGGGGTGCTGGCCGCCACCGTGGCGCTGGTCGTGGTGGTCAGCGGCCTATGGTGGGTGAGTTACCGTGCCAACCAGGCGTATATCGCCCAGGTCGACCAGAAGGTCGCGCCGCTGGGCCAGACTGTGCAGAACCTGAGCCCGGCGCAGCGTGAAGTCCTCGCCGTATTGCCGTTGCTCAACGCCGTGAAGAACCTGGCGGGCGACTCGCCGAGCTGGTCCGAGGGCCTGGGGCTGTACCAGGGCGACATGCTCGAAGCCGAGTCGGCGAGTGTCTACCGCAAGCTGTTGATCGCGGTGTTCGCGCCACGCCTGGTGACGCGCATTGAAGAGCAACTGCACGGCGGCGGCAATTCCGACTTCCTCTACGAAGGCCTCAAGGCTTACTTGATGCTGGCGGATACCGAGCATTACGACCCGGACTTCATCAAGGCCTGGATCGCTCTCGACTGGGACCGCAACCTGCCACGCGACCTGCCGGCCGATCAGCGCCAGGCACTGGCCGGGCACTTGCAGTCGTTGTTCGAGCGCCATCCGCCGAATGCACGCCTCGACCCGCGCTTGATCGATGACCTGCGCCGTCAGTTGCAACAACTGCCGGTGGCCCAGCGTGTGTATGACCGGGTCAAGCGCCAGAAACTGCCCGAAGGCATCCCGGACTTCCGCATCAACGAAGCCGCCGGTCGTGACGCCGCGCTGGTGTTCAGCCGCAAGAGTGGCAAGCCGCTGGGCGAGCCGCTGAGTGGGTTCTTCACCGCCAAGGGCTATCGCCAGGCATTCCTGCTGAGCAGCCTGAACCAGACCGGCACCCTCGCTGAAGAGCAATGGGTGCTGGGCCAGGCGCAGGCCGACCAGCAGAACGTGGTGAGCCTGGCTGCCGATGTGCGCCGTCTGTACTTTCAGGATTACCAGCGCCAGTGGGATGCTTTGCTGGCGGACATCGACTTCGTGCCGATCACCAGCGTGGCCCAGGCGGCCGACGTACTGCGGGTGATTTCCGGCCCGACCTCACCGCTGAAAAAACTGCTGGTGGCGGTGGCCAAGGAAACCGACCTGCAAGCCGAAGAACGCCAACTGGCCGCCAAAGGCGTGCCGGTAGAAGGTGGCGTCGACAAGCTCAAGGAGCGCCTGGGCAGCCTGCTCGGCCAGGAACAACCGACCGCGAATGCGCCCGCTGCGGCGGACGATCCGGTAACCGCGCACTTTGCCGAACTCAACGGCATTGTCAGCAAGAACGAAGGCGAGCCGGCGGCCATCGATGGCCTGCTCACCGACATGAACGCGCTGTATGTGCAGGTCAGCGCCATGGTCGGCGCGAGCGGCGACGCGTTGCTCGGTGAGGCGAAGAACCAGGCGGCGGCTGCGGCCACGCGGGTCAGCCTGAATGCCGAGCGTCAGCCACCGTTGGTGCAGGGCATGGTCAAGTCGGTGGTCAATTCCACCACCAACAGCATGATGGGCGGCGTGCGTAACCAGTTGAACGCGGCGTGGGTCAGCGAAGTGGTCAACGTGTATCGCCAGTCGCTGGCCGGGCGTTACCCGATGTCGCCGGGCAGCGCGCGGGATGCCACCCTGGATGACTTCGGTCAGTTCTTCGGCGTGGGCGGGGTGATGGACAACTACTTCCGCAAATACCTGCAACCTTACGTGGACACCTCCGCGCAGACCTGGCGCTGGCAGCCGGGTGCCGCGCAGAAGCTCGGGATTGCACCGGGCGTGCTGCAGACCTTCCAGCGTGCCGCGGCTATTCGTGACGCGTTCTTTAGAGCGGGGGGCACCCAGCCGATTGTGCGGTTCGAACTCAAGCCGGTGTCGATGGACCCGACCATCACCCAGTTCCTGCTGGACCTGGACGGCCAGCAATTGAGCTACGACCACGGCCCCAGCCGCCCGGTGGCAATGCAGTGGCCGAACCCTGGCAGCATTGGCGTGGTGCGTATCTCCATCATGCCGCCGTCGGCCAGTGGCCGTTCGGGTGTGACCCTGGACGGGCCGTGGGCCTGGTTCCGCTTGCTGGAACAGTCGGACCTCACCGCTGGTAATTCGCCGGACCGTTTCAACCTGCGCCTGCGCGTCGACGGTGCGAGCATCGCCTACGAGCTGCGTGCCAACAGCGCCTTCAACCCGTTCAAGAGCCGCGTGCTCAGCGGCTTCAGCCTGCCGGAGCGGCTATGACGACCCTGGGCTTCTACGGCAAGTTGGCCAGCCGCGGTGACTTTGTCAGCCGCGCCTTGCCCCAGAGTTTCATTGGTCCGTGGGACAGCTGGCTGGCGGCGGGTTTGCTCGCCAGTCAGAACAGCCTCGGCGGCGACTGGCTCAACACCTACCTGGTCAGCCCGCTGTGGCGCTTTGTGCTGGCGCCGGGCGTGTGCGGGCCGGACGCGGCGGCAGGCGTGGTGATGCCGAGCATCGATAGGGTGGGGCGCTACTTCCCGCTGGCGGTGGTGGCGTTGCTTGATCACGACACCAATCCTGCCTCCCTGGTGGGCGGGTCGGACACTTGGTTCGAGCAGGCCGAAGCACTGTTGCTCAGCACCCTGGATGCCGGTGCCACCTTCGAAGGCTTCAATGCAGGCCTCGATGGCCTGGGCTTCCCGGCGACTGAGCCGCGCGCGGTAGACAGCCGTTTCGCCGGCCTGCAACGGGTGGCCGCCACCGCGCCGCACCAGCGCATGACCGCCCTCGCCGAACAGGCCTGCGACGGCGCGAGCCTCTGGTGGGGCCGTGGTTCACACCGTATTTCCCCTGGTTTGTTGCGGTGTCAGGGCCTGCCTGCCACCCGCGATTTTGCGCAGTTTTTGCTCGGACAAGAAGGTGTGGTGTAGATGGGGTCGACGTACAAATCCGCGAGCAAAAGCCATGTGGGCATGGTCCGCCAGGTCAACGAAGACGCCTGCCTGGACCTGCAGGAAAATCGCCTGTGGGTAGTGGCCGACGGCATGGGCGGGCATGCGGCGGGGGACTACGTGAGCAGCCTGATCGTCGACAGCCTGCGCAGCGTGCCGGTGGGTCGCTCGCTGGATGAATACACGGCGGCGCTGCGCAACGACCTGCTGCGCATCAACACGGCCGTGCGCGAAGAAACCGCCCACCGTGGCGTGACCATGATGGGCAGCACCGTGGTGCTGTTGGCCGCCCGTGGCCTGCGCGGCGTGTGCCTGTGGGCCGGCGACAGTCGCTTGTACCGCCTGCGTGACGGCGTGCTCGAAGGTATCTCCCGTGACCACAGCTACGTGCAAGACCTGCAAGACAGCGGCCTGCTCAGCGAAGCCGACGCCCGCACGCATCCGCGCGCCAATATCGTCACCCGCGCCATTGGCGTGGAAGCCCACTTGGACCTGGCGGTGGTCGACCTGCTGATCGCCCCCGGTGACAGCTACCTGCTGTGCAGCGACGGCCTGAACAAGACCGTCGAAGACCATGAGATCCGCGAAGTCCTCAGCCACGACGCGCCCGATGAAATCGTGCGCAGCCTGGTGCACCTGGGGCTCAACCGGGGCGCGCCGGACAACATCACCGCCATCGTCGTGAAGGTATCGCCATGAACATCGTCATCCCCGGCTATGACATCGAAGGCGAGATCGGCGAAGGCGCCATGGCCAGCGTGTACCTGGCGACCCAGCGCTCGCTGGAGCGCAAGGTGGCATTGAAGGTGATGGCGGCGGCGCTGGCGGCCGACCCGAGTTTTTGCGAGCGCTTCCTGCGCGAGGGCAAGACCCTGGCGCGCTTGTCGCATCCGCACACGGTGACTATCCATGACATCGGCAACGTCGGTGAGCTGTACTACATGGCCATGGAATACCTGCCCAACGGCACGCTCAAGGAGCGCATCGCTGCCGGGCTGACGCCGGAGCAGGGCGTGACGCTGATCCGCCAGATCGCCTCGGCGCTCGGTTATGCCCATGCCCAAGGGCTGGTGCACCGCGATGTGAAACCGGCGAACATTCTGTTTCGCGCCGATGGCACGGCGGTACTGTCCGACTTCGGTATTGCCAAGTCGCTGGATGATCGCACCCAGTTCACCCAGGCCGGGTTTGCCGTGGGCACGCCGAGCTACATGAGCCCGGAGCAGGCGCGGGGCCAGGAGATTGATGGTCGTGCCGACCTGTATGCGTTGGGCGTGGTGCTGTATGAAATTCTCGTCGGCAAACTGCCGTATAGCGGCACCGATGCGCTGTCCACGGCGCTGGCGCACCTGACCGAGCCGTTGCCGGAACTGCCGGTGCACCACGGCCGTTATCAGGAGGTGCTGCGCAAGCTGTTGGCCAAGGACCCGGCGGAACGTTTCCCGGACGCGGCGGCGTTGCTGGCGGCGCTGGATAACCTGCCGGCAGAGTCGCCGGAGGCCACCCTGGTGCGGCCGCTGCCTATCCCGCTGAGCTTCGACCTGGCGGGCATGACCCCGGTCTCCATCGATATTCCGACCGATAAGCCGCAGCCGCAACCTGTCGTGCGCCAGCCCGTGGTGACACCGACGCAACACAACGCCGTCTCCGAACAGCGCCGTGGCCCGGTGTTGGCGCTGGCGGCGGTTGCGGTGGCGGTTGCCTTGGCTATCGGTGGTGCCAGTTACTGGTGGTTGAGTGGCAGCGATGAGCCTGTTGCCAAGCCGCCGGTTGCGGTGGTGCCTACAGTGGCGCCGCCTGCGCCCGACGTCGATGGCGGCCAGCGTCCGTTGCTGATGGCGGGCAAGAAGACCCTGTTCCAGCGCGTCCTGAGCAAGCCGGGCGCCAAGCTGTCGAGCGAGGCCGGCAGTGCGCCGGGCAAAGCCCTGCCGGCGTTCTCGGTGCTCTACGTTTACCAGCGCAAGGACGTCGACGGCAGCCCGTGGGTGCGTGTGGGTGCCGCCACCGATGGGCGCAGCGACGGTTGGTTGCCTGCGTCGCAAGTCAGCGACTGGAAACAGAGCCTGGTGCTCAAATTCACCGAGCGCTCGGGCCGGGCGCCGGTGATGTTCCTGCGCCAATCCGGCGAAGTGGAAAAACTGCTGGCCGACCCGGCTGCCGCCAAAGGCGTCCTGGCCAAGGCGCAGAAAAACAGCGAAGACAACACCCAGATCCTGGCCCTGGAACCGAGCGCCAGCGCGGTGCCGCAGAATCAGTTCTACCTGCTGCCGATCTTCGATTCCAAAGAGAGCTTCGACGAAAACGGCCAGCCGGTGCAGTTGCTCAATGTGGCGTCCATCGACCCTGGCAGCAGCGCGGTCGCCAAGCCCTCGACGCCGGTGATCACTGCCAACGCCGACGCCTTCCGCACGGCCGTGGTGTTGGTGGTGGACACCACCGTGTCGATGCAGCCGTATATCGACCAGGTACGCGACGTGGTGCACGAACTGCAAACACGGATTGCCGAGCGCGGCGAGTTGGACAGTGTCAGCTTCGGCATGGTGGGGTTTCGCAGCAGCATCAAGAAAACCCCCGACCTGGAATACGTGGCCAAGACCTTGATCACCCTCGACCAGGGCCGTGACCCGCAGCGGTTTCTCGACATGGCGCGCCAGGTCAAGGCGTCCACCGTGTCCAGCCATTCCTTCAACGAAGACGCGTTCGCCGGGGTGATGCAGGCGGTGGATGGCATGGATTGGTCCGGCTACGGCGGGCGCATCATCCTGCTGGTCACCGACGCCGGCGCGCTGCGCAAGAACGACCCGTTTGCCGCCACCCAGATGAACGAAGCCGAAGTACGCCAGGCCGCGCTGGGCAAGCAGATCAAGATCTACGCCCTGCACCTGCGCACCGACGCCGGCAAGAAAACCCATGCCGGTGCCGAGAGCCAGTACCGCATCCTGACTGCCGACGCCAACCCGCAGATCGGCGACCTGTACACGGCGGTGCCCGGTGGGGATGTACGCAAGCTCGGCGAACGAGTGGATGAGATCGGCACGGTGTTCGCCAACCTCGTGCACCAGGTGCGCAGCAACACGCCGCAGCCGGTGCCGTTGCTGAACAGTGCACCGAGCCTGGCGGATAAATCCGCAGCCGTCGGCTATGCCATGCACATGGATTTCCTCGGTCGCAAAACCGCGAGCCAGGCGCCGCAACTGGTCAGCGCCTGGACTGCCGACCGCGACTTGACCAACCCGGCGCTGCCGGCGTTCCAGGTGTGCGTGATGCTGACCAAGCTGCAGCTCAACGATCTACAGCAATCGCTGAAACTGATCGTCGACGCGGCACGCAAGACCCAGACTTCGCCCAAGGACTTCTTCCAGGAAATCGCCAGCGCGTCGGCCTACATGAGCCGCGACCCGCAGGCCCTGCGCAAGGGCGGCAACCTGGCCGATGGCGGCATCCTCGGCGAATACCTGGAAGGCCTGCCGTATCGCAGCAAGTCGCTGAACATGACACAGGACCTGTGGTTGTCGTTGAGCGTGGCCGAGCAGGAAGACTTTATCGACGAGCTGGATTCGAAGATCCGCCTCTACGAAACCTTCCACAATGACGTGGCCAACTGGGTCCGTTTCGGCGATGCCGAGCCGGGCGACGCGTTGTACCGCGTGCCGTTGTCGACGTTGCCGTGATGCTGACCCTGAACGCGGTGCACAAGTGCCGGGGCGTCGGTAGCCAGCGCTATAGCCTGGTGATCCCGGCGTTGGCGCTGCGTGCGGGTGAGCAATTGGCGATTGTCGGGCCCAGCGGTTGCGGCAAGAGCACCTTGCTGGATCTGTTGGCGCTGGTGTTGGCGCCGGATCAGGTCGGGCAGTTCGAATTCCATCAGCACGACATCGCCGGGCTGTGGCGCGGCGATCAGCAGTCCGCGCTGGCCGCGTTGCGTAGCCAGCATCTGGGGTATGTGCTGCAAACCGGTGGCCTGTTGGGCTTTCTCGATGTGCGCGGCAATATCGCCTTGTCCCGGCAACTGCTGGGCTTGAAGGACGATGGCTGCGTGGCGCGCCTGGCCGAGCAGTTGGAGATCAGCGACCAGTTGGCCAAGAAGCCGGCGGCGCTCTCGGTGGGCCAGCGCCAGCGTGTCAGCTGTGCCCGCGCCCTGGCCCATGCACCGCAACTGGTGCTGGCGGACGAACCGACGGCGTCCCTCGACCCCTTGAATGCCGAGCGTGTGATGCAGGCATTGCTGGCCCAGGCCCGCGAACACCGTGCGGCCTGTGTGATCGCCACCCATGACGAACCCCTGGCCCGCGCCAGTGGCTTGCAGGTGCGGCGCATCAGTTGCCGCCGCGACACCGACGGCGGCGTCACCGCCACCCTTGGGGAGGCGTGCTGATGCGCATCGGCCTGGTGGCGTCGCTGGCCTGGCAGGACTATCGCAACGATGCCTGGCTGTCCGCCTGTTCGGTGCTCGCGCTGGTGGCGGTGATCGCGCCGCTGCTGGTGTTATTCGGCCTGAAATTTGGACTGGTTAGCAGTTTGACCGAACGTTTGGAGACCGACCCCGCCACCCGTGAAATTATTCCGCTGGGCGGTGGTCGATTCAGCAGCGCATTTATCGGGCAGCTCGGCCAGCGCAGCGATGTGGCGTTTGCGCTGCCGCGTACGCGACAGATTGCGGCGACGGCGCAGGTGGGCTCGCTGGCCCTGGAGATGCTGCCGACCGCGTCGGGTGATCCGTTGCTGGCCGGTCTGCCGGTGCCACAGGGCCTGGACCAGATCGTGCTGAGCCACACCGCCGCCGAGAAGCTTGCGGCGCGGCCAGGCGATTGGCTGGAAACCGGCTTTGCACGGCAAGTGGCGGGGCGCGTGGAAGCCCAGCGCACACGCTTGCAGGTGCTGGCGGTATTGCCGTTGGAAGCCTTTGCCCGTGATGGCTTGTTCGCCGATCTGAAATTGCTGGAGGCGGCGGAAGACTACCGCGACGGCCGTGCAGTGCCAGCGTTGGGTTGGAGTGGTGAGGCGGTGGGGACGAATGAGCAGCGGGTCTACCCGGCGTTCCGCCTGTATGCCCGCGACCTCGCCGACGTCGAGCCGCTGCGGGTGTACTTCGCGGGGCAGAACTTTTTGGTGTCGACCCAGGCACAGACCATCGCGCAGGTGCAGTCGTTGAGCCGCAACCTGTCGATCGTGTTCTGGGTGATCTGCGGGCTGGCGTTGACCGGGGCGTTTGCGGCGATCTTTGCCGGGGCCCTGGCCGCCGTGGCGCGCAAGCGACGGGAATTGTCAGTGCTGCGTCTGCTGGGGTTTTCCACGGGCGGATTGCTGTTGTTCGTGGTGGTGCAGGCGCTGTACAGCGCAGGGCTTGCTGCCGTGCTCAGTGCCGGGCTGTATGGCCTGGCCGAGGCAGCGTTGAATCAGTTATTCGTGCAGGTGCCGGGCGAACACGCCAGTCACCTGCTGGCGCGTCATTACGGCCTGGCCCTGGTTGCAGTCCTCGGCGTCAGCGCCGTGGCGGCGGCTTGCGGTGGTTGGCGAGTGGCGCGGATCCAGGCTTCTGAAGGAATCAGAGATGTATAAGTTACTGGGCGCCTGTGTGGCGCTGACCCTGGCCTCGATGGCCTGGGCCGATGAGGCAAGTGACAAGCTCGACAACCCCAAGCCGCTGGAGGGCGACGTCAGCCTGCCGCTGCCGTGCGAAGGCAACATGGTGTTCCGCTATGCCTACGTGCTGGCCCAAGGCACCCTGGACGACCGCGAAATCAGCCTCGGCTACCCTTTTGCCGAAGGCGAGGCGGGCTACCAGCAGTCGTTTATTTCCGGTTACCGCCGCGATTTCATCAACGGCCAGTTCACCCTCAAGGATCTGCCGAAGGACTGGAGCAAAGTCATCGCGCCGTTGATGCCGAAGACCGACGCCAAGACCCCGCTCAAGCCGATGCTGTACTTCATCGGCAAGTACGAAGTGACCGCGCGCCAGTACGCCCAGGTAATGTCCCAGGCGCAGTCGCTGGCCAGTGGCGAACCTGCGCCGGCATGCGATGCACCGACCGGCATGGCCGGGCGCTTGCCCAAGGTCAAACTGTCGCGCTTCGAAGCCGAGCGCTTCTCGGCGGTGTACAGCGCCTGGTTGATGAAATACCACCGTGAGCTGCTGCCGGTCAGTGGTCGCGGTTCTTCGGCGGATGACGGTGGCCTCGGTTTTGTGCGCCTGCCCACCGAAGTGGAGTGGGAGTTCGCCGCACGCGGTGGCCATGCGGTAAGCCGCCAGGACCTGGAAGGACGCCTGTTCCCCCGACGCGTCGAGGGCAGTGACAGCGACGGCCCGCTCGGCGATTACGCGGTGTTCAACCAGGTCGCCGGCGGCACCGGCCAAGCTGCGCGCCTGATGCCCATCGGCACCAAATTGCCCAACCCGATCGGCCTGTTCGACGCGATCGGCAACGCTGCGGAAATGGTCCAGGAATCCTTTCAACTGGTGCACGCCGGGCGCCGCCAGGGCACCTATGGCGGCTTTGTGGTCAAGGGCGGCAATTACCTCGAGGGCGAGGGCACGCTGTTCACCGGCATGCGCCGCGAGTACCCGCTGTTCGCCGCCGACGGCACCGAGCAAAGCAACGAGACCACCGGTTTCCGCGTGGCGATTGGCGCGCTGTCGGCACCGCGTTCGCGCTACAAGGAGCTGTTCGCCCAGTGGCAGAAAGAGGGCCGCCTGGCGTCGCTGACCGACGCTATCGACGACGTTCAGGACCCGACCAAGCGCCTGGACAGCATCATCGCCGCCAGTATCGATCCCAAGCTGCAAGCCGAGCTGGGGTTGGTCAACGAAGAGCTCAAGCGCAATGTCTCGCTGATCGCCCAGCAACGCGAAGAAGCGGCGGGCAACCTGATCCAGTCGGCCGCGTTGGTGGCCGAGACCATCGCCAACTACAACATCCGCCTGGCCAACCTGCAGAAGAGCCGCCAGCAGGCCCTGGACAACAAGGACGCGGCCAGCGCGCAGCTGTTTGACATGGCCATTACCAATGGTCGCAGCGCCCTCGATGGCGCGGTGGCGATCTATATCGACAACCTGGCCACCGGCACGCGCTACACCGATGCGGTGATCCAGGCGCAGTTTCAACGGATCAAGGAAGAGTTGGATCGCAAGCCGGTGCTCGGCAAGAGCCTGGTGACGCGCGCAACACTGTTCGTTCGCCATGTCGGCAACTACCGCAAGCAACAGCGGGCCGACCCGGCGACGATCTTGAAGGAATTGCTCGCAGCGAGCGGTCAGCGATGAGCGCTGGCTGTATAGCGAGCTTGGAAGGGACTCAGGCGGCGGTGGGCCGTGCTGGGCAAGTCAAACTTAAAAGAGAACACACCTATGCTTTTTTCCCGTAAGGCGGTTTCCAAGCGTCACTTGCTGCTGATCGCGGCCGGTTTCAGCACCGTGCTGACCGGTTGCGCCACGTCGCCGGCCTCCAAGGTCGCGTCGAGCACCAAGGTCGAGTACTACCCGAACTGCTACGAGCCGGTGCAGCACCTGCGTGCGACCGATTCGGACATGACCAAGTCGGTCGTGACCGGCGCGGCGCTCGGCGCGGCCGGCGGTGCACTGCTGGGCGCTCTGACCGGCGACTCCGACAAGCGCGGCCGCAACGCCGCCATCGGTGCCGCGGGCGGTGCCCTGGCTGGCGGCGCGGCGGGTTACTACACCGAGCGCCAGAAGCAGATCAGCGATGACAACCAGCGCATTGCGTCCTACTCCACCGACTTCAACAAAAGCGCGTCCGACATTGACCGTAGCACCGCCTACGCCAAAGCGTCGCAGCAGTGCTACCAGAGCGCATTCACCAAGCTGGTGGCCGACCGCAAGGCCAAGACCGTCAACGACACCGAAGGCCGCAAGCGCCTGGCGGAAATCGTGGCGGGCTTGAAGGAATCCAATGACCTGATCGTTGCGGTCAACGGCAAGGCCAGCGAAGACCTGAACAACTACACCCAGGCCTACGAGAAAGACCTGCAGCAAGTGGGCGTGCAGCGTAACGACGTCGTCACCGTCGCTACTGCCGACACCGCACCTGTGGTCGCTCCGGCCAAGGGCAAGAAGCCGGTCAAGGTTGCGAAAAAGCCGGCTCTGCCAGTCGTGCCGAAAGAAGCGGTCACCACCGAGAAGAGCATCCAGACCGTGCAGGCCAAGCAAGCTGAAAGCAAGCAGGTCGCCAGCGCCGGCAAGGCACAGCTCGAAGGCAGCTGCCGCGATCCGAACCTGGCCGATTGGGCCCCGGTACCTTGCCCAAACGTTTAAGTAACATGCTGCTATAAGCGTCAAACGCCAGCCGATCTCCTGCTAATGCGCGAGATCGGTGGCGTTCTTTCTGCAAATCGTTAAACTGCTGCGGCCACTCAATAATTACACCGAGGCCGTGTGCATGAAATTTCGTCTTCTCTTGTGGGTGCTGGGCCTGATGATGGGCAAAGCCAGCCGCACCAATCCCGCCTTCCAGCAGCAGTTGGGTGACAAAGACCTGGCCTTCCAACTGCAGACCCTCGACGGCAAGGTTGCCCGTCATTTCATCGTCAAAGACCAACGCATCACCAGCCGCTCGGGTGTTCACCCGGCGCCGGCGTTTGCCATTGCGTTTAAAGATGCCGCCTACGGCTTTGCCACGATGCAGGCGAAGAACAAGCAATTGGCGTTCATGACGGGGATTCAGGACAAGTCGATCCAGATCAAGGGCAACCCGGCGCTGGTGATCTGGTTCCAGGGGTTGACCAAGTATCTGAAGCCGAAGAAAAAGAAGGGTTGAAAACGGGTTGATTCATCGCCGGCAAGCCGGCTCCTACACAAATTCAGTAGGAGCCGGCTTGCCGGCGATGGCGATGTAACAGGTGGTGGGTCAGCCCTGGCTGAACTGTGACGCCAATTCGCGCAACAGCACCTCGGCATCCAGCACTTTGCCAACCACCTCATCAGCCTTGTCACGGCTCAAGCCCAGGCGCTCCAGCAGCGCATCCGGAATCGCCTCGTCCGGCCCGGAGCCAATCCCCCGGCTACGCAACAAGCGCACGGCCAGGCACACCAGGTTTGGATACTCCGCATATTGCCCATCGTAGGTCGGATCGTGCTGGAAGCGCAGGGCGGTGGACAGTTCGTCCGGCATGTCCCAGTAGCGCATCAGCCAGGCACCGATCTGCTCGCGGCTGATGCCCAGCAAGTGTTGCTCGACATAGCTGTGGCACAGGTGCGGGTTGACCTCCAGGTGGCGGCAGATCAGCGAGAAGTGCGGCGGGAACACGTGGGCCAGCAACAGGTAGCCGAAATTGTGCAACAGGCCGGCCAGGTAGGTCAGTCCGGCTTCCGGGCGCTGGGCACGGGGCATGGCGCGGGTCAGGCCCTCGATCACGGCGGCGGTGTAGATCGACTGGTGCCAGTACGGCGTGGACTGATGCGGATGGTCCTTGGGGAGGCTCAGGGTCTTGCCCAGCGCCAGGCCCAGCGCCAGGTTGATCACCAGGTCGAAGCCCAGCACGCGCACGATGGCGTCTTCAACGGAGCGGATTTTTCCCGGCGACGCGTAGTAAGGCGATGCAGCCCAGCTCACTACTTGTGCGGCCAGCGCCGGGTCGGTTTCCACCACGCCGGTGATGTCATCAATGGTGGCGTTGGGGTCGACGCGCAGCTTGATGATCTTCTGCGCGGTGTCGGCCAGCGGCGGGATCTCGATGGTCGCTTCCAGGCGCTGCTGGATGCGGCGGGCCGTGAACGCCTGCATCGCCTGGGTGATTTCCTCACGGTCATCATTGGGTCGGTCGAGGTTGGGGCGGATATTGCTCAGCGGCTCGCCGAAGTGGCCGGCGCTGGCCTTGGTGAGCAGGGTCTTGAAGGCGTCGGTGGCGATTTCCAGCAGCAGCCCGGCTTCACCCGAATGCACCAGCAAGCTCGGCTCATCGAGCAGGCTGCCTTCGTACAGGCATGGCGAACTGGTGAGGGGCGGCAGGCCCGGCAGCAGGCTCAGGTCGTGTTTGCCCAGCATACGCTCGACGCGGTCCGGCGATACCGCGGTGAGGCGGCGGCCGGTGAGTTCGGCGAGACGGTTGAGGTCGAGCAACTGGTTCTGCGGGAACAGCACCATCAGTGCGCCCACCGCGTCTTCCAGCAGCACCGCCTGGACCTTTCGCGCAGGATTCAGGCCCGGTAGATCGACGACTTCCGAGTAGGGGATGGCGAGTTTTGCGAGCAGAGCCCGAATGACCGGCGGGGCGGTCAGTGGGGCTGTGGCGAGGGCAACTTCTGACATGGCCTGATCCAATTTCTTACAGTCGTCGAAGTATAACCAGCTTGATACATATGTTGGTCGACTAACTGCGGTTTGTGACGCGGTTGGCTATGGGGCTCGGCTTTCGGGCGCTATCGCCGGCAAGAACTAGGCGTCCCCCCCCGGCGCCTACAGGGCGTATCAGACCTGGCCGTATTGTTGGCCGTGGCGCAGCCAGCGGTTCAGCAATGGGCTGACGTGATCCGGCCAGCGCTCGAGCAGCGCTTGCGCCGCATCACGCACGGCAGGGAGCAGGTCGGCGTCGCGCATCAGGTCGGCGACCTTGAATTGCAGCAGGCCGGTCTGGCGAGTGCCAAGCATTTCGCCGGGCCCGCGCAGTTCGAGGTCTTTTTCGGCGATGACAAAGCCGTCATTGGTTTCGCGCATGATGCCCAGGCGCTGGCGGCCGATCTGTGACAGCGGCGGGTGGTAGAGCAGCACGCAATGGCTGGCGGCGCTGCCCCGGCCGACACGCCCACGCAGTTGGTGCAACTGCGCCAGGCCCAGGCGCTCGGGGTTTTCGATGATCATCAGGCTGGCGTTGGGAACGTCCACGCCCACTTCAATCACCGTGGTGGCGACCAGCAGTTGCAGGTTGCCGGCCTTGAATTCGGCCATCACCGCGGCTTTTTCAGCGGGCTTCATTCGCCCGTGGATCAGCCCGACCTTGAGTTCGCCGAGGGCGCTGGTGAGGTCCTCAAAGGTGGTCTCGGCGGCCTGGCAGGTCAGCTCTTCGGACTCTTCGATCAGCGTGCATACCCAGTACGCCTGGCGACCTTCGGCGCAGGCGCCGCGGACCCGCTCGATCACCTCGACCCGCCGGGTGTCGGTGACCAATACGGTATTGACCGGGGTACGGCCGGGCGGCAGCTCGTCGAGGATCGAGGTGTCGAGGTCGGCGTAGGCGCTCATGGCCAGGGTGCGCGGGATCGGTGTGGCGGTCATGATCAACTGGTGCGGGTTCATGCGCCCGCCGACGCCTTTCTGGCGCAGGGCCAGGCGCTGTTGCACGCCGAAGCGGTGCTGTTCGTCGATGATCACCAGGGCCAGGTTCTTGAACTGCACTTCGTCCTGGAACAGCGCGTGGGTGCCCACCACCATCGGTGCGCCACCGGCGATCTGCTCGAGTGCAGCCGTGCGATTCTTGCCCTTGAGCTTGCCGGCCAGCCACGCCACTTCCAGGCCCAGCGGTTCGAGCCAGCGCTTGAAGGTGATGAAGTGCTGTTCGGCGAGGATTTCGGTGGGCGCCATCAGCGCCACCTGGTAACCGGCTTCGAGGGCTTGCAAGGCGGCGAGGGCGGCGACCACGGTCTTGCCCGCGCCCACGTCGCCCTGGATCAGCCGCAGCATGGGCTCCTGCTGGCTGAGGTCGTAGGCGATTTCATTACCGACGCGTTGCTGGGCACCGGTCGGCGCAAAGCCCAGGTTGGCCAGGTATTGCGCAGGTAAACGCGTGGCCTTGGGCATCGCTGGCGCACGCAGGGAGCGCATGCTTTCGCGCAGGCGCTGCTGGGACAGTTGGTGGGTCAGCAGTTCTTCAAAGGCCAGGCGGTGCTGGGCCCAGTGATGGCCGAGGGCCAATTCGTCGACATCGGCGTCGGCAGGCGGGTGATGCAGGTAGCGAATCGCATCGTCCAGCGGCGCCAGTTGATAGTCGCGGGCGAGTTCCACAGGTAGCCAATCGGGCAGGCTCTTTGGGCCGAGCATCGTCAGGGTCTGCATGCACAGTTGGCGCAGGCGTTGCTGGGTCAGGCCTTCGGTGAGCGGGTAGATCGGGGTGAGCGTGGTGTCGACCGGCGGCGGCTCTTCCCCGGTGATGGCGCGGTATTCCGGGTGATAGATCTCCAGGCCCGAGGCGCCGGGCCGGGCTTCGCCATAGCAGCGCACGCGGGTGCCACGCTTGAGGCCTTCCTTCTGCGCGTTGCTGAAATGATAGAAGCGCAGGCTCAGGCCACCGGTGCCGTCCTGCAGGCGCACCACCAGGCTGCGGCGCTTGCCCATCACCACGTCGGCGCAGCTGACGGTGCCTTCGACCACCGCATCCTGCCCGGGCCGCAACTGGCCGATGGGCACCACGCGGGTGCGATCCTGATAGCGCAGGGGCAAGTGGAACAACACGTCCTGGAGGTTCTCCAGGCCGACCTTGGCCAGCTTCTCGGCCATGGCTTCACCGACACCCTTGAGTGCCGTCACCGACACCTGCGACAGCTCAGTCATACCCTTGCTTAGCTCGCGGCAGGCGGCTTGGCCACCGAACACAGGCGGATCGAGTCGGCGAGGATCTCAATGGCCTTGGGCCGTGGGAAGCTGGCGCGCCAGGCGATCGCCACGGTGCGGAACGGCACCGGCGGCGTGAGCGGGCGTACTTCGATCACCCCGGGGGCGTAGTGATGGCTGTCCACCGCCGACAGCGGCAGGATCGAAATGCCCAGGCCGGAAGCGACCATGTGGCGAATGGTTTCCAGGGAGCTGGATTCCACGGTGGTGTGCTTGGCACCGTCGTTGCCCTTGGTCAGGGTTGGGCAGGCTTCGAGCACCTGGTCGCGGAAGCAGTGGCCTTCGCCGAGCAGCAGCAGGCTCTTGTCGTTGAGCAGGCCAGCGTCGATGGTGTCTTTCTGCGTCCACGGGTGGGAAGCCGGCATCAGTACGTAGAACGGCTCGTCGTAGAGCGGCAGGGTCAGCACGTCGGCTTCATTGAACGGCAGGGCGATGATGATCGCGTCCAGCTCGCCATTGCGCAGTTTGTCGCGCAGCACGTGGGTGAAGTTTTCTTCGATATACAGCGGCATCTGCGGCGCGACGCGGTGCAGTTGCGGGATCAGGTGCGGGAACAGGTACGGGCCGACGGTGTAGATGGCGCCGACTTTAAGCGGTGCGGTCAGCTGGTTCTTGCCGGCCTGGGCCAGCTCGCGAATGCTCTGCGCTTGCTCCAGCACCTTCTGGGCCTGGGCAACGATGCCTTCGCCCACCGGGGTGAGGCGCACGGCGCTTTTGCTGCGCTCGAAAATCAGCACACCGAGTTCGTCTTCAAGCTTCTTCACGCCCACCGACAGCGTCGGCTGGCTGACGTGGCAACGCTCGGCCGCGTGGCCGAAGTGCTGCTCTTGGGCGAGGGTAACGATGTAGCGTAATTCTGTAAGAGTCATAGCGGGCGTCCATGAGGTTGCGGGCCAAGCATACCGGCTGCAATCGATAGACGCACGTTATCAGAACTTTGGTGGGGATTGAGCGAGGAGTGCGGAGGATTTAGCTGAAAAGCGGATTATTTGAGGCGATGAGACCAAATGTGTGGGCTTGCTGTGGTGAGGGGGCTTGTCCCCCGACGGGAACCAAAGGGCTGCTTCGCAGCCCAGCGCAGGGCAAGCCTGCTCACCACAGCAAGCCTGCTCACCACAGCAAGCCCCACTCACCACAGCAAGCCAGCTCCCACACAAGCTGGCTCCCGCAATCCTTAGCGGCGGCGTTTCTCGATGTTGTACACGAACGGTGCAACGATCTCGATGCTGCCACCTTTGAGCATGTCCGACGGAGGCTTGGGCAGCGGCTGGGCACGACGGATCATGTCCAGTGTGGCGCGGTCCAGGTCGGCGTTGCCGGAGCGGCCCACCAACTCGTAGGACAGCACGTTACCGTCGGCATCCACCACGAACTTCAGGCGGTTCAGCCCTTCCTTGCCACGGGCCTGGGCGCCTGGCGGGTACTTCTTGTACTTCTGCAAGTGTGCCAGCAGGGTGCCTTCCCAGGACGCTTTGGCGGCGACCTGCTGCGGCGACGGGCCAGGTACGGGCTGGGCCGATTTTTCAGCCGGCGCGTTGGTCGGCGGAGCATCGCTCGGCGGGTCCTCGGAGGGTTTCTCCTTGGGCGGCTCGATCTTCTTCTCTACCGGCTTGGGCGGCTGCGGTTTGGGTTTGGGCTTGACCGGCTTGGGCACCTGGATCGTCGGCTTGGGGGCCTCGGCCAGTTTCGGCAGAGGCAACTCTTCTACCGGTGCAGGCGGCTGTGGCGGCGTTACCACCTTGGGCGGCGCCGGCGGCGGCGGGGCTGGCATCGGAGCCAGGTCGATGACCATGGCGGCCGGTGGCAACTGCACCGTGTGCGGCGCTGACCAATGAAGCGCGATCGCGATCGCGACGGCATGCACGCCCAGTACGACGGCGAGGCTGGTGCCATAACGCGTCAGTTTGTGGCGCGTCGTGATCATTTCTTGGCTGCCGTCTCAAGTCCGACCAGGCCTACCTTGAGGTAGCCGGCTGCCCGCAGGGCATCCATCACGCTCATCAGGTCGCCGTAGTCCACGCCCTTGTCAGCCTGGAAGAAGATCGTCGTGTCTTTCTTGCCTTGGGTCTTGGCGTAGAGCACCGGTCCCAGGGTTTCAGTCTTGACTTCTTCTTCACCCAGGAACAGGCGTTGGTCCGCCTTGACGCTGAGGAAGATCGGTTTCTCTGGCCGCGGCGCCGGCTTGGCGCTGGACGCGGGCAGGTCAACCTTGATGTCCACGGTCGCCAACGGTGCCGCCACCATGAAGATGATCAGCAGCACCAGCATCACGTCGATAAACGGCGTGACGTTGATTTCGTGGTTCTCGACGAGTTCGTCGTCGCCTTGATTCAAATGCAGGCCCATGGCCGATTACCCCACTTTCACCATGTGCGGTTGCGAGCTGCGCTCGGTAGGCAGGTGATCGAGGTCGCGGCTCACCAGCAGCAGGACTTCTGCCGACGCGTCCGATACCTGGGCCTTGTAGCCGGCAATCGAACGGGCGAAGACGTTGTAGATCACCACCGCGGGAATCGCGGCAACCAGGCCCAGGGCAGTCGCCAGCAGGGCTTCGGCGATGCCTGGAGCAACGACGGCAAGGTTGGTGGTCTGGGTTTTGGCGATGCCGATGAAGCTGTTCATGATGCCCCACACGGTACCGAACAGACCGACGAAGGGTGCTGTGGAACCGATGGTCGCCAGTACGCCGGTGCCGCTGCTCATGTTACGACCGCAGGCCGCCACCAGGCGCTCCAGGCGGAACGCAACACGTTCCTTGATGCCTTCTTTTTCGCGGGCGTTGGCCGACAGGCGCATTTCTTCCAGCGCGTCGTGCACCAGGGTGTTGGCCAGGGTGCCTTTCTTGGTCGCGCTTTCGCTGGCTTCCTTGAGGGTGGTGGCCTTTTTCAGGTGAACGATTTCGTTGCGCAGGCGACGTTTGGCGCCCAGCAGCTCGAAGCCTTTGGCGATCCAGATGGTCCAGGTGATGATCGAGGCGATGGCCAGGCCGATCATGACGGCTTTCACCACTACGTCAGCGTTCTGGTACATGCCCCATGGGGACAGGTCGTGGGCCATGCCCAGGGTGTTGTCTTCTTCCAGCACTACACCGGTGTCGTCGGCGGAGGCGGGGTCAGCAGCCTGGGCCGGGTCGGTAGCGGCTGGCGCTGCGCCAGGTGCTGCCGGTGCGGCGGTGTTGTGCTCGGCAGCAGCCGGGGTGGCCGGCGCGGTGGCGTCAGCGAAGGCGGCGGTCGGTGCCAGCAGTACGCTGAACAGCAGCGCAGCAATCGCGCGCCAGGCGCGGGATGGGCTGTGAAGCTTGGTTGGCGAAGCGGGGGTTGTATTACGTGTCATGCTGGCCGGACCTGAGAGAAAAAATGAGTGATTGTCCTACCGGACTTTGGGAAGTCGGGGACAAATGGGCGGTTATTATTGCAAGTAATTCTTGTTAACTAAAGTAATACAGTTACTTTATTTGCCCTTTTTATAGCCGCCGGTCATCTGCGAAGGCTAACCTAGACCTTTCAGTGCGGAGTTTTGTGATGTCAGCGCCTTCTGTTGTGATTGCCGGATGTGGCGATGTGGGGAGTCGGCTGGCTAGCCAATTGCTCGCCTCGGAATGGGAGGTTCATGGCCTGCGCCGCGATATTTCACGGCTCCCTGAGGGGGTGATCGGCATTGCCGGCGATCTGTTCAAGAAGGATTGCCCTGACACCTGGCCGATCGGCGGGGTGGATTACCTGGTGTACTGCGCGGCTGCGACAGATCACGACGAGGCTGGCTATCGCGCCGCCTACGTACAAGGGCTGAAACATGTGCTGGAGTGGCTGGGTGATTACGGCCAGGAGCCCAGACACCTGCTGTTTGTATCCAGCAGCAGTGTCTACGGGCAGCAGAATGGCGAGTGGGTCGACGAAACGTCGGAGACTCAAGCGAAGGGTTATTCCGGGCAGGTGATGCTGGAAGCTGAGCACGTCGCACTCAACAGCGGTATCCCGGCGAGCGTTGTGCGCCTGACTGGCATCTATGGCCCCGGTCGCGAGTCGCTGCTGAGCCGGGTTCGACAAGGCTACCGCGTGGCAATCGACCCACCTTTATATGGCAACCGCATTCACGTGGATGACGCAGCGGGTTTGCTGGCCTTCTTGTTGCGGCATGTGGAGAAGGGCGGTTCGCTGGACAAGGTCTACATCGGCGTCGACGATGCGCCTGCGCCGCTGGCCGAGGTGGTCGATTGGTTGCGCGAGTACCTGGGTGTGACTGAGTGGGCCGATGATGCGAGTGTGCGGCGTGCTGGCAGCAAGCAGTGCAGCAATGCGCGTATCAAGGCGCTGGGTTGGGTGCCGACTTACCCGACTTACCGGGAAGGCTACGCGGCGATCCTGAAAGGCTGAAATGCGGTGAAAAATGTGGGAGCGGGCTTGCTCCCACATTTGGATGCGCGTTCGGCTGCTTATTGCTTTTCAAGCAGCCACTGGCGTGGGCCTGGCGTAAACGAGGGCACTTCATCCGCCTGCGCGGTATTGATCGCCTGGAAGATCTCCAGTTGCTTGCCCTTGCGGATGAAGATCCACGGGTTGCCCTGGCCATTGAGTTGCAGCCAGATGCTGTCGTAGCCGCCGCTCATGGAGGCGCAGTCACCCGCCAGGCACAACGAGTACTGATCGACATTTGGCAGGCCGGCGACCTTGCCGTTAGCCTGGAACTGTACGATGGCGCCGCTGCCGAAGCCGTCGGCGATCTTCCAGTCGCCGCCCATGTAGGCCGCGTACAGCGCACGCTCGAAGTTGGCGCCGATGGGGGCGCCGTCCGGCGCAGGCTCTTTGGCACGGGCAAACAGCTGTTCAGGCTCGTTGTCATTGGCCACTTGCAGCAGTTGTTTGCCTTTGCGCTTGAGTTCGGTGGCGGAGCTGCCGTAGAAATCCACGCTCCAGGCGCCGGATTTTTCACCGAGCAGCTTGCCTTCCGCTACTTCAAAACCGTTGTAGTAGCGTGCCTGCGAGGCCTTGGTATTGACCTCCCATTCGAGGTTCGGGCCAAAGCTCTGCAGGGCTTCGCGCAAAGGGCCGCCCTTGGCTGCCGCATCGATGGCGACCTGGTTGATCCAGGTGCCGCTCACATCCAGGTCGGCAGGGTTGCTGGCACAGCCGCCGAGCAACAGGGCGAGCATTGATGAGGCTACAAGCGCTTTGCGCATCATGAAATCCTTCTGAAACGAAGTCGGCGCAGCCTGTGGGGGCTGCGCCGGGTGTTTTACTCGATGACCAGAATCGCGTCCATCTCAACCTGCGCACCCTTTGGCAGGGCGGCAACGCCGATGGCGGCGCGGGCTGGGTACGGCTGTTCGAAGTACTTGCCCATGATCTCGTTGACCTTGGCGAAGTGGCTCAGGTCGGTGAGGAAGATGTTCAGCTTGACGATGTCCTTGAACGAGCCGCCGGCCGCTTCGGCCACCGACTTGAGGTTTTCGAAGACCTGTACGGTCTGGGCCTCAAAACCTTCCACCAGCTCCATGGTCTTTGGGTCCAGCGGGATCTGGCCGGACATGTAGACGGTGTTGCCCGCCTTGATCGCCTGGGAGTAAGTGCCGATGGCGGCGGGGGCTTTGTCGCTGGTGATAACAGTCTTGGTCATGAATGACTCCTTGTAATTAAGTGGGGTTCATTTGAAGCGCTATGCACGCATGCGGGTGATGCGGATGACCCCGGTCAAGGCACGCAGTTTCTTGATCACGCGGGCCAGGTGCACGCGGTCGTGGACGCTGACCACCAGTTGAACCACGCTGATGCGGCCATCGCGCTCGTCCATGCTGATTTTTTCGATATTGCCGTCGGCCGCGTTGACGCTGCTGGCGAGCAGGGCGATCAGGCCGCGCTGGTGTTCCAGCTCCACCCGCAACTCGACGTTGAATTCGCCGGTGACATCCTTGGCCCACGAGAGCTGGATGCATTTTTCCGGGTTGTGGCGGATTTCGGTGATGTTGCGGCAGTTGTCCAGGTGCACCACCATGCCTTTGCCCGCAGACAAGTGGCCAACAATCGGGTCGCCCGGGATCGGGGTGCAGCACTTGGCGTAGCTGAGCACCAGGCCCTCGGTGCCGCGAATCGCCAGCGGGCCTTCCGGGCTTGGTAACTGTTCGCCTTCGCCGAGCAGGCGGCGGGCGACGACATAAGCCATGCGGTTGCCCAGGCCGATATCTTCCAGCAGGTCTTCGATGGTTTCCTGGCGATACTCGTGGAGCATCGCTTGCACGCGCTCCGCAGGAATCTTGTCCAGAGCGCTGTCGAAACCGTTGAGCACCTTGTTCAGCAGGCGCTCGCCCAGGCTGATGGATTCGGAGCGGCGCTGCAGTTTCAAGGCGTGACGGATGTGTGTGCGCGCCTTGCCGGTGACCACGAAGTTGAGCCAGGCCGGGTTCGGGCGTGCGCCCGGTGCACTGACGATCTCGACCGTGGAGCCGCTTTGCAGCGGTTCGGACAGCGGCGCGAGACGACGATTGATCCGACAGGCGATGCAGCTGTTGCCCACGTCGGTGTGCACGGCGTACGCAAAATCGACGGCCGTGGAGCCTTTGGGCAGCTCCATGATCCGGCCTTTGGGCGTGAACACGTAGACCTCGTCCGGGAACAGGTCGATCTTCACGCTTTCGATGAATTCCAGGGAGTTGCCGGCCCGTTGCTGCATTTCCAGCACGCCCTTGACCCACTGGCGGGCGCGGGCATGGGTGCCTTTGGGCTGCTCGTCGCCGCTGGATTTGTACAGCCAATGGGCGGCGATGCCGTTGTTGGCCATCTCTTCCATTTCGCGGGTGCGGATCTGGATCTCGATCGGCACGCCATGCATACCGAACAGCGTGGTATGCAGCGATTGATAGCCGTTGGCCTTGGGAATCGCGATGTAATCCTTGAAGCGGCCCGGCAGGGGTTTGTACAAATTATGTACAGCGCCCAGCACGCGGTAGCAGGTGTCGACCTTGTCGACGATGATCCGGAATGCATACACATCCATGATCTCGTTGAAGGCCCGGCGCTTGCCGCGCATCTTCTTGTAGATGCCGTAGATGTGCTTCTGCCGTCCGCTGACCTCGCCTTCGATCTCGTCGATCGCCAGGCAATGGCTCAGGGACTCTTCGATCTTGTTGACGATTTCCTTGCGGTTGCCCCGGGCGCGCTTGACCGCCTGGTAGATGCGCGCCGAACGCATCGGGTGCATGGCCTTGAAGCCGAGGTCTTCGAATTCGATACGAATGGCGTGCATGCCCAGCCGGTTGGCGATGGGCGCGTAGATTTCCAGGGTTTCCTTGGCGATGCGCCGGCGTTTTTCGCCGGACAGCACTTCCAGCGTGCGCATGTTGTGCAGCCGGTCGGCCAGCTTGACCAGGATCACGCGGATATCGCGCGCCATGGCCATGGCCATCTTCTGGAAGTTTTCCGCCTGGGCTTCGGCCTTGGTCTCGAAATTCATCTGGGTCAGTTTGCTGACCCCGTCGACCAGTTCGGCCACGGTTTCGCCAAATTGCGCGCTGAGCGCTTCCTTGGCGATGCCGGTGTCTTCGATCACGTCATGCAGCATGGCAGCCATCAGGCTCTGGTGGTCCATGTGCATGTCGGCAAGAATATTTGCCACCGCAAGAGGATGGGTGACATACGCCTCGCCGCTGCGGCGGCGTTGGCCGTCGTGGGCTTGTTCGGCGTAGAAGTACGCTCGGCGGACCAGGTTGACCTGGTCTGGGCCGAGGTAGGTCGATAAGCGATCGGCGAGGGCGTCTATGCTCGGCAAAGTATCAACTCCTGCCGTTGGCTGTGACCCTGCGCCGTGCTACGTCGACCAGGCATAGGCTTAGACGGCCTCGTTGGACTCGTCCTCGAACGCTGCAAACAGCGGTTCGTCTTCAACGATTTCAGCGTTGGCGATGAACTCGTAGCTCATCAGGCCTTCAGCGATTTCACGCAGGGCTACAACGGTAGGCTTGTCGTTTTCCCACTGGACCAGGGGCTCTTTGCCGCCAGTGGCCAGTTGACGGGCACGCTTGGTAGAGAGCATGACCAGCTCAAAGCGGTTATCCACGTGTTCTAGGCAGTCTTCAACGGTTACGCGGGCCATGGTATTCCTCGGAGCGAATGCAAGATGCGCGCTGCCCGGTTGGGCGAGCGGACTGAACAGTTTAAAAAATCACCAGCGTTTAGGGAAGCGCTGATTTTTCGCAGGCCCTCGCAAAACCGCTACAAGTGCCAATGTAAAGCCCTTGCAGCGGTTTTGGGAAGAGCCAATCAGCCGAGCAGTTCAGCGAGTAATCTGCCGAAACGCTGCTGCTGGCGCTTTTGCTGGAGCTGATTGGCGCGGAAAATCGCCTTCAGGTCGTCCAGTGCGTGGGCAAAATCGTCATTGATGATCAGGTAGTCGTAGTCGACGTAGTGGCTCATTTCGCTGACGGCCTCACGCATGCGACCTTCGATGATCTCGTCGCTGTCCTGGCCACGGTTGGTCAGGCGCTGGTGCAACGCTTCCAGCGACGGCGGCAGGATAAAGATCGAACGTGCCTTGGGCATCAACTGGCGCACTTGTTCGGCGCCTTGCCAGTCGATTTCCAGGATCAGGTCGTGGCCTTCGTCCAGGGTCTGCTGCAAGTGGCTCTGCGAGGTGCCGTAGAGGTTGCCGAACACTTCGGCGCGCTCCAGGAAGTCACCGTGTTCGATCATCTTGACGAACTCGGTGCGTTCGACGAAGTGATAGTGCACGCCGTTCACCTCGCCCGGGCGCATGGCGCGGGTGGTGTGGGAGACCGAGATGCGGATCTGCTCGTCAGCGTCGGTCAGGGCCTTGACCAGGCTGCTCTTGCCCGCGCCCGAAGGGGCGGAAATGATGTAAAGGGTGCCGGTGCTGTGGGTCATGGAGGTTGCCTTACTCAATATTCTGTACTTGTTCGCGCATCTGCTCGATCAACACTTTGAGGTTGACCGCGGCGGTGGTGGTGCGCGGATCGAACGCCTTGGAGCCCAGTGTATTGGCTTCGCGGTTGAGTTCCTGCATCAGGAAGTCCAGGCGCCGACCGGCGGCACCGCCGGACTTGAGTACGCGGCGCACTTCGAGGATGTGGGTGCTCAGGCGGTCAAGCTCTTCGGCCACGTCGCTCTTCTGCGCCAGCAGGACCATTTCCTGCTCCAGGCGCACCGGGTCGAGGTCGGCCTTCATGTCGGTGAAGCGGTCGAGCACCTTCTGGCGCTGGGTGGCGAGCATCTGTGGAACCAGCTCGCGCAGGGTGACGACGTCTTCTTCGATCGAGGTCAGGCGCTCGTTGATCAGGCGCGCCAGTTCGGCGCCTTCGCGCTCGCGGCCGGCCTTGAGCTCCTTCAGGCCCTGGTTGAACAGGGCCAGGGCTTCGGCGTTGAGGGCTTGCGGGTCGGTGGCGTCGGCCACCAGCACGCCGGGCCACGCCAGCACTTCCAGGGGGTTGAGCGCGGCGGGCTGCTTGATCAGGCCGGCGATGGTTTCGGCGGCGGCCACCAGTTGCGCGGCGCGGTCGCGGTCGACCTGCAGCGGCTTGCCGGTGGTTTCCTCGGTAAAGCGCAGCGTGCATTCCAGCTTGCCGCGGGAAATACCCTGGCGCAGCGCTTCACGGACAGCGCCTTCGAGGTCGCGGAACGACTCCGGCAGGCGCAGGTGCGGCTCCAGGTAACGGCTGTTGACCGAGCGCAGTTCCCAGCTCAGGGTGCCTTGTATGCCGGCTTTTTCGACGCGGGCGAAGGCGGTCATGCTGTGCACCATGGAGGTACCTCGCGTTGCAGCCCGCAAATACGGGCTGATGATTAAGAAGGCGCAGGATTGTAGCGCAGTGGGGCAGACACGCCCAAACCCGAGCATTCGTAACCGAATTTTTTAGCAGTGCCCCGAACCGGCTCGCGGCTCTATAATGCTCGGCAGTTTTTCGTCCTCAGTACAGGTGTCTCCCTATGAAACGTCCAAGTGGTCGCGCTGCCGATCAGCTCCGCTCGATCCGCATCACCCGCAACTACACCAAACACGCCGAGGGGTCTGTACTGGTCGAGTTTGGCGATACCAAGGTGATCTGCACCGTCAGCGTCGAAAACGGCGTGCCGCGCTTCCTTAAAGGCCAGGGCCAGGGTTGGCTGACCGCCGAGTACGGCATGCTGCCGCGCGCCACCGGCGAGCGTAACCAGCGTGAAGCCAGCCGTGGCAAGCAAGGCGGTCGTACCCTGGAAATCCAGCGTCTGATCGGCCGCTCCCTGCGCGCAGCCCTGGACATGTCCAAGCTGGGCGACGTGACCCTGTACGTCGACTGCGACGTGATCCAGGCTGACGGCGGCACCCGTACCGCATCCATCACCGGCGCCATGGTGGCCCTGGTCGACGCTCTGAAAGTGATCAAGAAGCGCGGTGGCCTGAAAGCGGGCGACCCACTCAAGCAGATGATCGCCGCGGTGTCGGTAGGCATGTACCAGGGCGAGCCAGTACTGGACCTGGACTACCTGGAAGACTCGGCCGCCGAGACCGACCTGAACGTGGTCATGACCAGCACCGGTGGTTTCATCGAAGTGCAGGGCACCGCCGAAGGTGCGCCATTCCAGCCGGCCGACCTGAACGCCATGCTGGCCCTGGCCCAGAAAGGCATGACCGAAATCTTCGAGCTGCAGAACGCCGCCCTGGCTGACTGAGCTCGTCTCAAGGAGAAGCGCCATGAATGACAACAGCCAAATGCCGGTACCTACGCCTTCGTATGAAGTGCGTCAGGGGGCGATGTTGTGCCATCTCGCGGCGTTTCTGGGGTTCGTGTTCCCCTTCGGCAGCGTCGTGGGGCCACTGATCCTGTGGCAGATGAAGAAAGAAGTGGACCCGTTCATTGATGATCAGGGCAAGGAAGCGCTGAACTTCCAGATCACCGTGGCCATCGCCTGGATAGCGTGCATCGTGCTGGCTTTTGCAGTGATTGGCTTTTTCCTGATGGTTGCCCTGGCGATCGCCACGGTGGTGCTGACCATCATTGGCAGCATCAAGGCCAACAAGGGGATTGTTTATCGCTACCCCTTGACCTGGCGCCTGATCAAATAATGAGCACCCACAAAAAAAACCGACAGTGATGCGGTTTTTTTGTGCCTGGAAAAAGACCTTAGATGGTCAGTGTCCAGTCGTAGTCCACGATCAGCGGCGCGTGCTGCGAGAAGCGTGGCTGGCGCGGCAGGCGGGCGCTGCGCACGAACCGGCGCAGACCTGGGGTGAGCAACTGGTAGTCGAAACGCCAGCCCAGGTTGAGCATCTCAGCCTGTTCGTTGTCCGGCCACCAGCTGTACTGGTCGCCTTCGCGGCTCACTTCACGCAGGGCATCGACATAGCCCATGTTGCCGACAATCTCGTCCATCCAGGCCCGTTCCGGCGCCAGGAAACCCGGGGATTGCTGGCTGTCGCGCCAGTTCTTGATATCCAGCTTCTGTTGCGCCACGTACAGCGAGCCACAATAAATGTACTCGCGACGTTTGCGCCGCTGTTTATCCAGGTAACGGGCGAAATCGTCCATTAGCTTGAACTTCTGGTTCAAGTCTTCATCGCCGTTCTGCCCCGAAGGAAGCAGCAAGGTCGCGATGCTGACCTTGTCGAAATCGGCTTGCAGGTAGCGCCCGTAGCGGTCGGCTGTCTCGAAGCCGAGGCCGCTGATGACCGCCTTGGGTTGCAACCGCGAATACAAAGCCACGCCACCTTGGGTGGGCACTTCGGCATCGCAGGCATAAAGGAAGTAGCCATCCAGTTGGAAGGCTGGGTCGTCCAGTTCAAAGGCGGAGGCGCGGGTATCCTGCAGGCAGATGACGTCGGCATTCTGGGCTTGCAGCCAACTGAGCAAACCACGCTCGACTGCAGCCTGAATACCATTAACGTTCACACTGATGATCCGCATAAATGGCCCCAAAAATCGCGTGCGTGTATGATACACGCCGTCTACCTAATTAGCTAAATCCGTGGTATCTGAGGCTTTTTTCATGCAGGCGTATCAACGCGATTTCATTCGTTTTGCCATCGATCGCGGCGTTTTGCGCTTCGGTGAGTTCACTCTGAAGTCCGGGCGCACCAGTCCGTACTTCTTCAATGCGGGCTTGTTCAACTCGGGTTCGGCCCTGGCTCAGCTGGGTCGTTTCTATGCGGCCGCCATCGTTGAAAGCGGTATTCCCTTCGACGTCCTGTTTGGCCCGGCCTACAAAGGCATTCCCCTGGCCGCCGCCACTGCTGTGGCCCTGGCTGAACATCACGGGCAGGACCTGCCGTGGTGCTTCAACCGCAAGGAAGCCAAGGCCCACGGTGAAGGCGGCAGCCTGGTCGGGGCTGCGCTCAAGGGCGACGTGCTGATCATCGACGACGTGATCACTGCCGGCACCGCCATTCGTGAGGTGATGCAGATCATCGCTTCCCAGGACGGCGCCAAGGCCGCGGGTGTGCTCATCGCACTGAACCGCCAGGAGCGCGGCAACGGCGAGTTGTCGGCGATCCAGGAAGTGGAGCGCGATTTCGGCATTCCCGTGGTGAGCATCGTGTCGCTGAACCAGGTGCTGCAGTTCCTGGAAGATGACCCCCAGCTCAAGCAACACCTGCCGGCGGTCAAGGCGTACCGCGAGCAGTTCGGCGTCTGACACGGTAAATCCTGTGGAGCGGGCTTGTGTGGGAGCGAGCTTGCTCGCGAAGGCGGTCTTTCAGTGATACAGGTGCTGACTGATCCACCGCTTTCGCGAGCAAGCCCGCTCCCACAGGGGATCTCCACATTGCTGCAAAGTCAGCGTCTATAAAAAGGCCCCGCTCAATCAGATTGAGCGGGGCCTTTTGTTTTCAGCGTTTAAGGACGCTTGCGGTTACTGATCAGCGTACCCATGCCGGTATCCGTGAAGATCTCCAGCAGCACCGCATTCGGTACCCGGCCATCGATGATCAGCGAGCTGCCGACACCGCCTTGCACGGCTTCCAGCGCGCAACGGATCTTCGGCAGCATGCCGCCGTAGATGGTGCCGTCGGCGATCAGGTCGTCCACCTGTTGGGTGGTGAGGCCAGTCAGGACCTTGCCTTGCTTGTCCATCAAACCGGCGATGTTAGTCAGCAGCATCAGCTTTTCAGCCTTCAACGCTTCGGCCACCTTGCCGGCCACCAGGTCGGCGTTGATGTTGTAGGACTCGCCATTGGCGCCCACGCCGATCGGCGCGATCACTGGAATGAAGTCGCCCTTGACCAGCAGGTTCAGCAGGTCGGTGTTGATGCCGATCACTTCGCCCACTTGGCCGATGTCGATGATTTCCGGCTGGGTCATCTCCGGCGTCTGACGGGTCACGGTCAGTTTTTTCGCACGGATCAGCTCCGCATCCTTGCCGGTCAGGCCGATAGCGCTGCCGCCGTGGCGGTTGATCAGGTTGACGATGTCCTTGTTGACCTGGCCACCGAGGACCATTTCCACCACGTCCATGGTCTGCGCGTCAGTGACGCGCATGCCATCGATGAAGTGACTCTCGATCGACAAGCGCTTGAGCAGGTCGCCGATTTGCGGGCCGCCACCGTGGACCACCACCGGGTTGATCCCCACGGCTTTCATCAACACGATGTCGCGGGCGAAACCGGTTTTCAGCTCGTCGCTTTCCATGGCATTGCCGCCGTACTTGATCACCAGCGTCTTGCCGACGTAGCGTCGGATGTAAGGCAACGCTTCGGAAAGGACCTTGGCAGTGTTGGCAGCGGCTTCGCGTTCGAGGGTCATTCAGGGCTCCGGTAAAAAATCAGAACGGTAGTTGGAGATCAGGGGCAACACGTTTCAACTGGGCGTGGAACACGTCCTTGATGCGCTGCAACTCAGCCTCGGTATCCGCCTCGAAACGCAGGACCAGCACCGGTGTGGTGTTGGACGCGCGAACCAGGCCCCAGCCTTTGGCGTAATCGACTCGCACACCATCAATGGTGGTCAGGTTGGCGCCTTCGCCCCATTGCGCATCGTGCAGTGCGTCAATGATGCTGAATTTGCTCTCCTCGGTCACATGGATATTGATCTCTGGCGTAGAAATATCGTTCGGGAAGGTCTGGAACAGCTCTTCGGCGGTGGATTTTTCCTTGCTGAGGATCTCCAGCAGGCGCGCAGCGCTGTAAATACCGTCGTCAAAGCCGAACCAGCGTTCCTTGAAGAACACGTGGCCGCTCATTTCGCCAGCCAACAGCGCGCCGGTTTCCTTCATTTTCTTTTTGATCAACGAGTGACCGGTCTTCCACATTAGCGGGCGACCGCCATATTCCTTGATCAGCGGCGTGAGGCGGCGGGTGCACTTCACGTCGAAGATGATCTCGGCGTTGGCATTGCGTGCCACCACGTCACGGGCAAACAGCATCAGCAGGCGATCCGGGAACACGATCTCGCCGGTTTCCGTCACCACTCCCACGCGGTCGCCGTCGCCGTCGAAGGCCAGGCCCACGTCAGCCCCGGTCTCCTTGACCTTGGCGATGAGGTCCACCAGGTTCTCAGGCTTGCCCGGGTCCGGGTGGTGGTTGGGGAAGTTGCCGTCTACCTCGCAGAACAATGGGATCACTTCGCAGTTCAGGGCTTCGAGCAACTGCGGGGCGATCACGCCGGCCGCACCGTTGCCGCAGTCCACCACCACTTTGAGGCGGCGCGCGAGTTTGACGTCACGGGTGATTTCGTCAGAGTAGCGCTGCAGGATGTCGACTTTGGTGACGCTGCCTTTACCGCTGGTCAGGTCGTTGGTTTTCAGGCGGTGGTGCAGGGCCTGGATCTGTTCGTTGGCGAGGGTATCGCCAGCGATGACGATCTTGAAACCGTTGTAGTCCGACGGGTTATGGCTGCCGGTGAGCATCACCCCGGATTTGCCGGCCAGCACGTTGGCTGCGTAGTACAGCGCAGGCGTCGGCACCAGGCCGACGTCGCTCACATGGCAACCGCTGTCGGCCAGGCCCTGGATCAGTTGTTCCACCAGCTCCGGGCCGGACAGGCGACCGTCACGGCCGACCGAAACGTGGGGCTCATCCTGGGCCAGGCTCTGGGAGCCGATGGCGCGGCCAATCCAGTAGGCGGTTTCGGCAGTCAGGGTCTTGGGCACTACGCCACGAATGTCATAGGCGCGAAAGATGCTGTCGGGGAAGGTCGGGGCTACGCGGGCTGCGGTACTCATCGCGGGGGGAAACTCCATCTGAAGGGGGCAAGGCTGGCCCTAATGTGGCTGGCCGGCAGGCTCAAACTGAAGGGTATGACGGTGTTTTCGGCAGAGAGTTCGTGGTGCAAAAGTGCCATCGGAGCGCTGGCCCCGTCTTGTTGTCTGCGTAATACGTTGATTTCTATGGGGAAATCTCGCTGATAAAATCCGCGCATTCTTCGTCCTGAAAAGCCTTGCGGTGGCGTCAGGCCGGGCAGCGGCGCCCGGCCAGGTTCAGCTTAGTCAGTGGCTGCCGGAATGCCCAAAGCCGCCCGCGCCACGTTGGGTTTCGTCAAATTCCGCCACCAACTCGAAGTGCGCCTGCACCACCGGCACCAGCACAAGCTGGGCAATGCGCTCGCCCACGGCGATGTTGAACGCGGTCTGGCCACGGTTCCAGCACGACACCATCAGTTCGCCCTGGTAATCCGAGTCGATCAGGCCCACCAGGTTGCCCAGCACGATGCCGTGTTTGTGGCCCAGGCCGGAGCGCGGCAGGATCAGCGCCGCGAGGCCAGGATCACCGACGTAGATCGACAGGCCGGTCGGAATCAGGAGGGTCTGGCCCGGCTCGAGGACGGTGTCTTGCTTGAGCATGGCGCGCAGGTCGAGGCCGGCGGAGCCAGGGGTGGCGTAGGTCGGCAGTGGGAATTCGTTGCCGATGCGTGGGTCGAGGATCTTGGCTTGCAAAGCGTGCATGGAAATTAAACCTGGTTCAGCCGTTGGGCGATAAAAGAGATCAGTTGGCGGGCAATCTTGCCCTTGCTGGTCTGGGCGAAAACGGTGGCGTGCAACTCGCGGTCGATCACGCTGATGGCATTTTCCTCGCTGTTGAAGCCGATGCTCGGGTTGGCGACATCATTGGCTACGATCAAGTCGAGGTTTTTGTCTTTCAATTTGCGTGCGGCGTAGTCCAGCAGGTGCTCGGTCTCGGCGGCAAAGCCGACGCTGAACGGACGGTCCGCACGGGTGGCGATGGTCGCCAGGATGTCTGGGTTGCGCACCATTTGCAGGAGCAGGCCGTCGCCGCTTGTAGGGTCTTTCTTGAGTTTTTGGGGGGCGACGACTTCCGGGCGGTAGTCCGCAACCGCTGCCGAGGCAATGAACAGGTCGCAGGGAATGGCTGCCTCACAGGCTGCCAGCATGTCCCGGGCGCTGACTACGTCGATTCGCGTGACCCGATCAGGGGTCGGCAAATGCACCGGTCCGGTGATCAAGGTGACACGTGCGCCTGCCTCGACCGCCGCTTCGGCCAAGGCAAAGCCCATTTTTCCTGAGCTATGGTTGGTGATGTAGCGCACCGGGTCGATATTTTCCTGGGTCGGGCCCGCCGTGATCAGCACGTGCTTGCCGGTCAGGGCCAGGTGCTGGAAACACTCGGCGGCGCACAGCGCCAGGTCAGTGGCTTCGAGCATGCGGCCCATGCCGACGTCGCCGCAGGCCTGGCTGCCGGACGCCGGGCCGAACACCTTGAGGCCACGGCTTTGCAGGAGTTGGGTGTTGGCCTGGGTGGCCGGGTCGCGCCACATCGCCTGGTTCATGGCCGGGGCGATGGCGACGGTGGCGTCGGTGGCCAATACCAGGGTGGTCAACAGGTCGTCGGCGATGCCTTGGGCGAGGCGCGCGATCAGGTCGGCGGTGGCTGGGGCGATCAGCACCAGGTCGGCCCATTTGGCCAGCTCGATATGGCCCATGGCGGCTTCGGCCGCGGGGTCCAGCAGATCCAGGTGAACCGGGTGCCCGGACAGGGCCTGCATGGTCAGTGGAGTAATGAACTCACTGCCGCCGCGCGTCATGACCACACGCACTTCGGCACCCTGGTCCAGGAGCCTGCGGACCAGCTCTGCGCTTTTGTAGGCGGCAATGCCGCCGCCAACGCCGAGAACGATGCGTTTCCGATACAGACGCTGCATTGGTTTGCCTTTCCAGTTCAGTGATGCCAGTTCAGTGACGCCTGCGATGCCCCCTCCCCAGGGGAAATCGCCTGCAAAAAAGAGGACCTACGATAACACAGCGCCCGCGAGTCAACAGCGGTGCACATGGAGCATAAGGCGTATATGGGAAGGGAGGCGGGATGAGTATTCGCGATTGGCCGGCGGCAGAGCGGCCGCGAGAGAAACTTTTGGAATGGGGCGCGGCGAGCCTGTCGGATGCCGAATTGCTGGCGATTTTCCTGCGTACCGGGGTGTCCGGCAGGAGCGCGGTGGATTTGGCGCGTCATCTGTTGGCGCAATTCGGTGGTTTGCGCCCACTGCTGGAGGCAAGCCAGACGTTGTTCAACCAGCAATTGGGCCTGGGGCCGGCGAAGTTTGCGCAGTTACAGGCGGTGCTGGAAATGGCCAAGCGGCACATGGCCGAGCGCCTGCGAAGCGACTCGGTGCTGGAAAGCCCGATGGCCGTGCGCGACTACCTGAAGGCCATGCTGCGCCATGAGCCTCATGAGATCTTCGGCTGCCTGTTCCTTGATTCAAGGCATAGGGTGCTGGGTTTCGAGGCGCTGTCCCAAGGCACCATCGACGCGGCAATGGTTTATCCCCGCCAAGTGGTCAAGCGCGCCTTGGCCTACAACGCGGCGGCGTTGATCCTGTGCCATAACCATCCTTCCGGCAGTCTTGAGCCGAGCGCAGCTGATCGAAAACTGACCAAGTTGCTGCAAAAAGCCCTGGAAGTCGTGGATGTGCGGGTACTGGACCACATCATCGTGGGGGATGGCGATCCGTTGTCGATGGCGGAGTATGGGTGGATGTAGGAGCAGCTGGCTTGCCGGCGATTGGGGCCGCAAGGTCGCGATGGATTCGCTGGCGCCATCGCTGGCAAGCCAGCTCCTACGGGGAGGTTACGGTTTGACGCTGACTTTGGAGAAATCCTGGCGCCCGAACGGGCTCACCTGGTAGCCCTCGATGTTCTTGCGGGCCAGGGCAAACGCCGTCGGGTGCGCAAGTGGCAGCCACAGCGCCTGCTGCTGGATCTGCGCCTGGGCCTGCTGATACAGCTTGCTGCGCACCCCTTGCTCGCTGGTGGTCTTGCCGGCGCTGATCAGCTTGTCCAGCGCCGGGTCGCAGTAGCGGGCGAAGTTGGTACCGGATTTCACCGCCGCGCATGAGAACTGCGGGGTCAGGAAGTTATCCGGGTCGCCGTTGTCGCCGGCCCAGCCCATGAACAACAGGTCGTGCTCGCCGGCTTTGGCGCGGCGAATCAGCTCGCCCCATTCGATCACGCGGATCTCGGCCTGGATGCCGACCTTGGCCAGGTCCGCCTGCAGCAGTTGTGCGCCGAGGTTCGGGTTGGGGTTCAGCAGGCTGCCGGTAGGGCGGGTCCAGATGGTGGTCTTGAAGCCGTCCTTGAGCCCTGCACGGTCGAGCAGTGCCTTGGCCTTGGCAAGGTCCTGTGGATAACCGGGCAGGTCCTTGGCGTAGCTCCAGGTATTGGGCGGGTAAGGGCCGTTGGCGGCTTCGGCGGTGCCTTCAAATACGGCCTTGAGGTAGCTGCCCTTGTCGAACGCCAGGTTGATCGCCTGGCGCACTTCCGGCTTGTCCAGGGGCGGGTGCTGGCTGTTGATGGCCACGAAGGCGGTCATGAACGCAGCGGTTTTTTCCACCTTGAGTGCCGGGTCCTTTTCGGCCTCGCCCACGTCCAGCGGCTTGGGCGACAGGGCAATCTGGCATTCGTCGCGATGCAGTTTCTGCAGGCGCACGTTGGCGTCCGGGGTGATGGCGAAGATCAAGTTATCCACAGGCGGTTTGCCGGCGAAGTAGTCCGGGTTGGCCTTGTAGCGCACCACGGCATCTTTCTGGAAGCGGCTGAAGATGAACGGCCCGGTGCCGATCGGCTGGCTGTTGAGTTTTTCCGGTGTGCCGGCCTTGAGCAGTTTGTCGGCGTATTCCGCCGGGTAGATCGAGGCGAAGCCCATGCTCAGGGCGGCGAGGAAGGTGGAGTCGGCGTGATCCAGGGTGAAGCGCACGGTCAGCGGGTCGAGGGCGTCGATTTTCTTCACCAGCGTCGGCAGTTGCAGCGACTGCGCGTGGGGGAAGCCGCTCTGCGCGATCTTGTGCCATGGGTTCGCGGGGTCGAGCATGCGCTCGAAGCTGAAGCGCACATCTTCGGCGGTCAGGGTGCGGCTTGGCGTGAAGTACTCGGTGCGATGGAATTTCACATCCGGGTGCAGCTTGAAGGTATAGGTCAGGCCATCCGGCGAGACTTCCCAGCTGTCCGCCAGGCTCGGCACCAGTTTGCCGTCGGCCGCATCGTATTCCACCAGGCGATTCATCAGCACGTCGGCCGAAGCGTTGGTGGTGGTCAGCGAGTTGTATTGCACCACATCGAACCCTTCTGGGCTGGCCTCGGTGCAGACGCTCAGGTTGCTGGCGGCAGAGGCCAGCGGGGCGATAAATAGAGGGGCTAGCAATAGCGGTAGGGCAGCGAGGCGCATGTTCGGTTTCCTTTGCAGATCGAAGGCCCATCTGCGAGTGCAGTCTGGAAAAGTCCTACCGTAGTGGTCTGATAGGTAAATGACTAGCCCATTTTTGCCTGTGCTTTTGCGCGAAATGCTGTTTTGATGGCACCTCAGCGCGTTTTGTCGTGCACTTCACCGTGCCCGCGAGCGCTGTAAATCATTCTGTGCGACGAGCGGTCGGCTGTGACAGCGGCCCCTCCTGGCAACGGTTCAGGCGTCTGCCGCCAAGATTTACGCCAGTAAAAACACGCGGGCTGTTGTTGCACTGGGGTCTTTCTGGTATAAAGCAGCGCTCTTTTCTAGGGGCCCGGTTCCTTCGCTTGTAGGTGTAGCCGGTAAGACCCTAAAGAAACGCGGCGCCTGGCGCCAAATGACTGAGAGATTAAGCGGCCAACCCATGCCGGGTTGGGCATGTGGTTTTAGAGGGCTGAGGCATGTCGAGAGTCTGTCAAGTTACCGGTAAGGGTCCGGTGACTGGGAATAACATTTCCCACGCAAATAACAAAACCCGTCGTCGTTTCCTGCCGAACCTGCAGCATCACCGCTTCTGGGTTGAAGAAGAGAAACGTTTCGTCCGTCTGCGCGTATCTGCCAAAGGCATGCGCATCATCGACAAGCGTGGCATCACTGTCGTGCTGGCTGAATTGCGCCGCGCTGGCACAATCTAAGGAGCTATATCATGCGTGAATTGATTCGAATGATCTCTAGCGCCGGTACTGGTCACTTCTACACTACCGACAAGAACAAGCGTACTACCCCGGACAAGCTCGAAAAGAAAATGTTCGACCCGCGCGTTCGCAAGCACGTGATCTACAAAGAAGGCAAAATCAAGTAATTGATTTTCCTCCTTGTGAAAAAAAGCCCGTATCTCACGATCCGGGCTTTTTTTTGCCTGCGATTTGGCTGATCAGGCTTTCTGTTCGAACACCACGTAGATCTTGCGGCAAGGCTCCAGCACTTCCCAGGTGCCGCTGAAGCCGGCGGGGATCACGAAACGGTCACCGGCGCGTAAGGTCTTGGCGTTACCGTCGGCATCACGCAGTACGGACACACCCTGCACGATCTCGCAGTACTCATGCTCGGTGTAGTTGACCTTCCACTGCCCGACCTCGCCTTCCCACACGCCGGCACTCATCTGTCCGCACGGGCTGTTGTAGTGGTTGTAGATCGTTTGCTCGGGATCGCCCTTGAGGATTTTTTCGGCGGCGGGGCGGTAGCGGTCTGGGGCGGTGCTGGCTTGGCTGAAGTCGACGATGTCCTGGATGCTCATGTGCGTGTCCCGTCTGGCCTGGGGTTGGAGAGCCCAAAGTCTATGTTTATTAAAATGAACATCGCAAGGGCGTTTGCCGGGGTTATGTCAAATATATTGAAACATCCCCAGTCGCTGGTTTAGGGTGGCAGCTGCCTTGAGCCGAACAGCTGGCTGGCCGGGCAAGAATTCTTTGAGGCTGCCGGGGGACATCGCCCGGGCCTTGTATTCAATAAGAGGAGGACACTCGCATGACCACCCTGACCCGTGCCGACTGGGAACAACGCGCCAAGGATCTGAAGATCGAAGGCCGTGCCTATATCAATGGCGAGTACACCGCCGCCGTATCCGGTGACACCTTCGAATGCATCAGTCCGGTTGATGGTCGCCTGCTGGCCACCGTTGCCAGCTGTGACGCCGCCGACGCCCAGCGCGCCGTAGAAAACGCCCGCGCCACGTTCAATTCCGGCGTGTGGTCGCGCCTGGCGCCGGCCAAACGCAAATCCGCCATGATCCGTTTCGCCGCGTTGCTCAAGGCCAATGCCGAAGAGCTGGCGCTGCTGGAAACGCTGGACATGGGCAAGCCGATCAGCGACTCCCTGAACATCGACGTCCCCGGCGCGGCGAATGCCCTGAGCTGGAGCGGCGAGGCCATCGACAAAATCTACGACGAAGTCGCCGCTACGCCGCACGACCAACTGGGCCTTGTGACCCGCGAGCCGGTGGGCGTTGTCGGTGCCATCGTGCCGTGGAACTTCCCGCTGATGATGGCCTGCTGGAAGCTCGGTCCGGCGCTGTCCACCGGTAACTCGGTGATCCTCAAGCCGTCCGAAAAATCCCCGTTGACCGCCATTCGTATCGCGGCCCTCGCCGTTGAAGCCGGTATTCCAAAAGGCGTGTTCAACGTGCTGCCGGGCTACGGCCACACCGTCGGCAATGCGCTGGCGCTGCACATGGACGTCGACACCCTGGTGTTCACCGGTTCCACCAAGATCGCCAAGCAACTGTTGATCCGCTCCGGCGAATCGAACATGAAGCGTGTATGGCTGGAAGCGGGCGGCAAGAGCCCGAACATCGTGTTTGCCGATGCGCCGGACCTGCAAGCCGCTGCCGAATCTGCAGCCAGCGCCATTGCTTTCAACCAGGGTGAGGTCTGCACCGCAGGTTCCCGCCTGCTGGTGGAGCGCTCCATCAAGGATAAATTCCTGCCGTTGGTGATCGAGGCCCTCAAGGGCTGGAAACCCGGCAACCCGCTGGACCCGGCCACCACCGTGGGTGCGCTGGTGGACACCCAGCAGATGAACACCGTGCTCTCCTACATCGAAGCTGGCCATGCCGATGGCGCCAAGTTGGTCGCGGGTGGCAAGCGCACCCTGGAAGAAACCGGCGGCACCTACGTCGAGCCGACGATTTTCGACGGTGTGACCAACGCGATGAAGATCGCCCAGGAAGAGATCTTCGGCCCAGTCCTGTCGGTGATCACCTTCGACAGCGCCGAGGAAGCGGTCGCCATCGCCAACGACACCCAGTACGGCCTGGCCGCGGCGGTGTGGACGGCGGATATCTCCAAGGCGCACCTGACGGCCAAAGCCCTGCGCGCCGGTAGCGTGTGGGTCAACCAGTACGACGGCGGCGACATGACCGCGCCGTTTGGTGGCTTCAAGCAATCGGGTAACGGTCGCGACAAGTCGCTGCATGCGTTCGACAAGTACACTGAACTGAAGGCGACCTGGATCAAGCTCTAAGCAACACCGCAGATCCCCTGTAGGAGCGAGCTTGTGTGGGAGCTGGCTTGCCTGCGATAGCATCACCGAGGTGTGCCTGACACGCCGAGGTGCCTGCATCGCGGGCAAGCCCGACTCCCACACAAGCCCGCTCCTACAGTTCGTTTTGCAAACCCGAAAAATTATCCACAGGAGCGTGGAAATGCGTTGGGCGACTTATTTCGCCGTCCTGGCTTCGGTGCTCAGCGTCGGCCTGGCGCTGGGCGTCAGCATGCCGCTGGTGTCCCTGCGCCTCGAAAACTGGGGCTACGGCAGTTTCGCCATCGGTGTGATGGCGGCGATGCCGGCCTTTGGTGTGCTGCTCGGCGCGAAGATTTCCAGTCGCCTGGCGTCGCTGCTCGGTACCGCCAACCTCATGCGCTTGTGCCTGTGGGCGGGTGCGGTGTCCATCGGCTTGCTGGCGATCCTGCCCAGCTACCCGGTGTGGCTGGTGTTGCGGCTGATGATCGGCGTGATCCTCACCATCGTGTTTATCCTCGGCGAAAGCTGGATCAACCAGTTGGTGGTGGAGCAGTGGCGCGGCCGGCTGGTGGCGCTGTACGGCTGCAGTTATGCCTTGAGCCAGCTGTCGGGCCCGTTGCTGTTGGGTCTGATCGGTACCGACCACGACTATGGTTTCTGGGTGGGCACAGGCCTGCTGATGGTGGCGCCGCTGTTGCTGCTGGGGCGCTCCGGCGCACCGAGCGCCGAGTCCTTTAGTGTGACCTTTGCGCAGCTGTGGACCTTCTGCCTGAGCCTGCCCGCGATTGCCTGGGCGGTAGCGTTGTTCGCGGCATTCGAGGCGATGATCCTCACATTGCTGCCGGTGTACTGCCTCCAGCAAGGGTTTACGGCCGAGATTGCCCTGGCCATGGTCAGCACGGTGGTGGTGGGCGATGCGCTGCTGCAACTGCCCATCGGTGCATTGGCGGACTACCTGCCGCGACGCACGTTGTTCCTGAGTTGTGCGGTGCTGTTGCTGGCTTCCAGCCTGGCGATTCCGTTGTTGATGCACACGCTGTTGATCTGGCCGATGTGGGTGGTGTTTGGCGCGAGTGCCGGGGGCTTGTTCACGCTGTCGTTGATCCTGATCGGCGAGCGTTACCGCGACGATGCTTTGGTGCGCGCCAATGCCCATGTGGCGCAATTGTGGGGGATCGGTTGTCTGATCGGCCCGTTGGTAGCCGGTGCTGGCAGCCAGTGGATCAGCGGGCATGCACTGCCGTTGCTGATGGCGGCCGGAGCGCTGGGCCTGGTGCTGTTGTTGCTGCGCCAGGGTGCATTCGGCGCAGCACAGCCGGCCTGACCTGAAATGCATTCCCTGTAGGCACTGGCTTGCCAGTGATGGCGGTGTGTCAGCCAGCGAATTGATCAACTGAAACGCCGCCATCGCCGGCAAGCCGGCGCCTACAGTTGATCTGTGTCGTTTTTAGAGCATGCGCTCCAGGCCGACCGAGGTGGCGAACCAGGCATTGAACCGTCGCCACCAACTGCCCGGCTCGCGCGTCAGGGTGTGCAGCTGGCCGTTATCTTCGGTCACCCACACCACTTGGCCATCCTGCAGTTTCGCCTCATAGCTCAACGCTGGCGCCATACCTTGCAGGGCCAGGTTGCGTACGTGTTCTGCCAGCTCCGGGCTGTCGACCAGCACACCGACTTCGGTGTTCCACAGCACCGAGCGTGGGTCGAAGTTGAACGAGCCGATAAACGACTTCTCCCGGTCAAAGATCATCGCCTTGCTGTGCAGGCTGGAGTCCGAGCCGCGGAAGGTGCCGCGCCGAAACAGGTGCGGCCCGCTGCCTGCGCTGGGGTCGCCTGGCTGGCGGCGCAATTCGTAGAGTTTCACCCCGTGTTCCAGCAGTGCCTTGCGATAGGGCGCATAACCGCCGTGCACGGCAGGCACATCGGTGGCCTCCAGAGAGTTGGTCAGCAGGCTGACCGACACACCTGCATCGGCGCGCCCGGTCAGGTACACCAGCCCCGGTTGCCCCGGCACGAAGTAGGCCGAGATCATCATCAGTTCGTGATTGACCCCTTCCAATTCCGGCGCCAGTTGGGTCGTGAGCAGCAATCGAGGGTCCGGGTCGGCCTTGGCCAACACCTTGCTCGGCGCATCCCACAGCGCCTGGTTCCAGGCCCAGATCAGCTCGCGGCGCCAGGTGTCCATGCGCGGTTGGGTCTGGTAGGTGCGCAAGCGGTTGTACAGCACGTGGTTCTGCTGGCGCGATTCGGCCAGCGATGCTTCCAGGCGCACGCGCGCAGCGGCCAGGTCGCCTCTGGACGGCGTATTGGAGACGAAGTCATCGATGGGCTTGCTCAGGGCACTGTTCCAGTACTGGTCGAAACTGTGACCGAGCTGCTCGGCCACCGGCCCCACGCTGAGCATGTCGATGTCGGTGAAGTTCAGGTTGGGCTCGGCGTCGAAATATTCGTCCCCCAGGTTGCGCCCGCCGACGATGGCCGCGCTGTTGTCCGCCAACCACAGCTTGTTGTGCATGCGCCGATGTTGCAGCGACAGGTTGAACAGCCGCCCCATGGCCCGCGTCACGCCGGTGCTGCGGCCCAAGTGCAGAGGGTTGAACAGGCGGATCTCGATCCGGGGATGGGCGGCGAGGGTGGCGATGATCTGGTCGAGGCCGTCGCTGGTGGTGTCATCCAGCAGGATGCGCACCCGCACGCCACGGTCGGCAGCCTTGAGCAGTTCGTCCACGAGCATTCGGGTGCTGATGCCGTCGTGCACGATGTAGTACTGCAGGTCGAGGCTGGTCTGCGCGTTGCGGATCAGTTCGGCGCGGGCCATGAACGCTTCGCTGCTGTTGGGCAGCAAGCGAAAGCCCGAACGCCCCTGATACGGCGCGGCCTGGGCCTGGATCGAGCGGCCGAACGACGACTGTGCGGCGGGCAGCGCGTCGCTCGGGATACGCGGTGTGCTCACGGTGGCGCAGCCGCCCAGGGCCAGGGCTCCCGACAGGAAAAACGGTAATAGCCGTTGAATCATCAAGGGAGTTGCTTCCAGATCAGGGCGGTTGTCGGCATATGACGGCAATTTTTCGCGAAAGGTCAGTCGGCGGTCTCTGCGAGCATCTTGATTGCGGCGGCCCCGACCTTGCGCACGGCTTCTTCAATCTGTGCGGTTGGCTTGGCAGCGTAGTTCATGCGCAGGCAGTTCCGGTATTTGCCCGACGCAGAAAAGATGCTGCCTACCGCTACCTGTACACCTTGTTCAATCAGGACGCGGTTGAGCTTGAGCGTATCGAAGCCTTCGGGCAGTTCGACCCACAGCATGAAGCTGCCCTGGGGCCGGCTGGCGCGGGTGCCTGCCGGGAAGTAGCGGCTGACCCAATCGAGCATCAAGTCGCGATTGCGCTGGTATTGCGTGCGCATCCGCCGCAAATGGGGTTCGAAGTGGCCGCCCTTGAGGAATTCGGCAATCGCGATCTGCGGCTGCGTGGCGGTAGAGCCGGTGCTGATGTATTTCATGTGCAGCACCCGTTCCAGGTAGCGACCAGGCGCCACCCAGCCGATGCGCAAGCCGGGCGCCAGGGTTTTCGAGAACGAACTGCACAGCAATACACGGCCGTCTTCGTCGAACGATTTGATGGTGCGCGGGCGCGGGTAGCTGTAGGCCAATTCGCCGTACACATCGTCTTCGATGATCGCCACATCAAAGCGCTGGGCCAGGGTCAGCAATGCGCGCTTGCGGGCCTCCGGCATGATGTAGCCCAGGGGATTGTTGCAGTTGGGGGTCAGTTGGATGACCTTGATCGGCCACTGTTCCAGCGCCAGTTCCAAGGCTTCGAGACTGATACCGGTGATCGGGTCGGTAGGGATTTCCAGGGCTTTCATGCCCAGGCCCTTGAGGGTCTGCATGGCGCCGTGGAAGCTGGGCGAGTCCACCGCGACGATATCACCGGGTTCGCAAATGGCATGGATACTCGCCGACAGCGCCTCATGGCAGCCGGTGGTGATCACGATGTCTTCGGCGGTCAGTTGGCAGCCAGAATCCAATGACAGACGCGCAATCTGCTCACGCAATTCCATACAGCCGAGGATATTGTCGTAGTACAGGCCTGGCAGGTCCTGGCGGCGACTCACGCGGGCCAGGCTACGCAGCAACGGCTTCATGGTGGGGGACAATACATCCGGCATGCCACGACCCATCTGTATGACATCTTTGCGCGGCACTGCACGTATCAACTCCAGCACCTGATCCCACTGGGATATTTCTACCGGGCGTTGGGCTGGACGGCCGACCTCGGGCAGCGCCGGCAACTCACGGCTGACCGGCACGAAGTAGCCGGATTTCGGCTTGGGCATCGCCAGGCCATGGTCTTCCAGCAAGCGATAGGCCTGCTGCACGGTACTCAAGCTGACCCCGTGTTCCACGCTCAAGGCCCGTACAGAGGGGAGGCGATCGCCGGGGCGATAGAAGCCCTGTTCGATGCGCGTGCCCAGCAACTCGGCGAGATTCATGTAAAGAGTCATGGCGGTCGCTCCCGTGGGACCAGTACAGATGAGGGGAAAATACAGGATTCAGCCACCCACGGGCAGTATCTGTATGGATTTAATAACGATTGGTTGAATCTGTCATGGTTTTGGTCGAGCGCCCATGCTTGTCACTCAAGGCAATAATGCAAACGAGGGGCAGCAAAATGAACGGCATGAGCGATGTGCGGCTGACGTTACACAGTCAGGAATTGGAGGCTGAACAGGCGCAGGCGACAGCACCGCGCAATATCAGCCGCTGGCATCTGTTCTGGCAGCGTCGTCACACGCGCAAGACGTTATTGCACCTGACCCGCGAGCAACTGCGCGATGTCGGGCTGACTGCCGAACAGGCGCGCCAGGAAGGGCTGAAACCGTTCTGGCGCGATTGATCACACCAGCTCTTTGAGGCGGTGCCAGAGCATCCCCAGCGCCAGCAGCGGCGAGCGCAAGTGCTTGCCACCAGGGAAGGTGATGTGCGGCACCTGGGCGAACAGGTCGAAGCGCCCCTGTTGCTGACCACTGATGGCTTCGGCCAGCAGCTTGCCCGCCAGGTGTGTGGCGTTCAGGCCATGGCCGGCGTAGGCCTGGGCGTAATACACGTTGGGTTGGTCGGCCAGGCGACCAATCTGTGGCAAGCGGTTGGCACCGATGCCGATCATGCCACCCCATTGGTAGTCGATCTTCACATCCGCCAGCTGCGGGAACACCTGCAACATCTTCGGACGCATGTAGGCGCCAATGTCCTTGGGGTCGCGACCGGAATAGTGGCAGGCACCGCCGAACAGCAGGCGGCGGTCGGCCGACAGTCGGAAGTAGTCAACCGTGACGCGCTGGTCGCACACCGCCATGTTCTGCGGCAGCAGGTTGGCGGCCCGGGCTTCGCTCAGCGGCTCGGTGGCGATGATGTAGCTGCCGGCGGGCAGCACTTTGCCGCTCAAATGTGGGTTGAGGCCATTGAGGTAGGCATTGCAGGCCAGTACCAGGGTCTTGGCGCGTACGTTGCCCTTGGCGGTGTGCACGTTGACCTCGGCGCCGTAGTCGATGCGCGTGACTTCGGACTGTTCGAACAGCTTCACGCCCGATTGCTGCGCGGCGGCGGCCTCGCCGAGGGCGAGGTTCAGCGGGTGCAAGTGGCCGGAGCCCATGTCGATCATGCCGCCCACGTAACGCGAGGAACCGATCACGCTGCCCATTTCGCTCGCGTGCAACAGGCGTACTTCATGGCGATAGCCGAGGCTGCGCAATTCTTCGGCGTCTTCGGCCAGGCCTTGCAGGTCACGGGGTTTGTTGGCGAGGTCGCAATAACCCCACGTCAGGTCGCAGGGGATCTGGAAGCGCTCGACGCGTTCACGCACAATCTCCACGGCCTCCAGGCCCATCAGCTTCATCTGGCGTACACCGTCGGTGCCGATCACATGGGTGAACTGGTCCAGGCCATGGCCGACGCCACGAATCAACTGGCCGCCGTTACGTCCGCTGGCGCCCCAGGCGATCTTGCGCGCTTCCAGCAACACCACGCTGAAACCACGTTCGGCCAGCTCCAATGCCGTGTTCAGCCCGGAAAAGCCGCCGCCGACCACGCACACATCCGCCGTCATTTCTCCCGTCAACACCGGGTAATCGGGTTGCGGCACGCTGCTGGCGGCGTAGTAGGAAGTGGTGTGCCGGGCGCTGGCAGTCATGGGGAGCATCCCTGTTTGGAAAATTTGACGCAGGATACAGCGGTCGGAGGAAGCTGTCTGCGCAGGGTGTTTTGCGTCAGAATCCACGCCTGATCACCGTTCGGTATGTGTCTCGATGAGTTGCAACAGTCAGAAAATCAGCGCATTGCGCAGGCAGATTCCTTCGTTCGAGTGCGTCCCCGGTTGCCACGATTGCTGTGGGCCGGTGACCACCTCGCCCGAAGAAATGTCGCGCCTGCCGCGCAAAACCGCTGCCGAGCAGGACGCGGCCATGGATGAACTGAACTGCGTACACCTGGGGCCGAACGGCTGCACGGTGTATGACGAACGCCCGCTGATCTGCCGGCTGTTCGGCACCACCAAGACGCTGCCATGCCCCAATGGGCGGCGGCCGGTGGAGCTGATTCACCCACGGGTGGAGAAACAGATCCACGAATACATGGCCAGTACCCGGCAGGTCCTGGTCTGACACCATCAACCTCCTGCCGGGATTGGCTTCAGTCCGGGATCGGCAGGTTCAGGCTCTCCTTCACCTCTTCCATCACGATATAGCTCTTGGATTCCCGCACATGGGGCAGTTTGAGCAGGATGTCGCCGAGCAATTTGCGGTACGACGCCATCTCGGAAATCCGCGCCTTCACCAAGTAGTCGAAGTCGCCCGACACCAAGTGGCACTCCAGCACATGGGGCAGTTTCAACACCGCACGGCGGAATTCCTCGAAGGTGTCGCCGGATTTGTAATCGAGGCTGATCTCGACAAATACCAGCAAGCTGCCCTTCAAATGCTGGGGATTGAGCCGCGCGTTGTAGCCCATGATGATCCCTTCACGCTCCAGCCGGCGGACCCGTTCGGTGCACGGCGTGGTCGACAGCCCGACCTTCTCCCCCAATTCCGTGAACGAGATACGCCCGTCGGTTTGCAGGATGCGCAGGATGTTGCGGTCGATCTTGTCCAGCTCCCGCTTGGTCTGGGTGTTGGTACGCATAGGGGATACGCCTCTGTGAAAAGGGTTTTTGCCGAGAATTGTCGCCAAATATAGGCAGTTATATAGTGAAATGCACTGGCGATTGCTTTTTATACTGCGCACATCATTGCTCGAACAACACACGTCAGCGGCCATGCCCGCGATGAGGATATAAAAATGCGCGTTCTGGTCTTGGGTAGCGGCGTCATTGGTGTGACCAGTGCCTACTATTTGGCTCGGGCCGGCTTTGAAGTCGTCGTAGTCGACCGTCAGCCTGCTGCTGCCATGGAAACCAGTTTCGCCAACGCCGGCCAGGTGTCCCCAGGCTATGCCTCGCCATGGGCCGCACCAGGCGTGCCGCTCAAGGCCATCAAGTGGCTGCTGCAACGCCACGCGCCGTTGGCGATCAAGGCCACCGCCGACATCGACCAATACCTGTGGATGGCGCAGATGCTGCGCAACTGCACGGCCAGCCGCTATGCGGTGAACAAGGAGCGCATGGTGCGCCTGTCCGAGTACAGCCGTGACTGTCTCGACGAACTGCGCGCGGAGACCGGCATTGCCTACGAAGGCCGCAGCCTCGGCACCACCCAACTGTTCCGCACCCAGGCACAACTCGATGGCGCCGCCAAGGACATCGCGGTGTTGAAGGAATCCGGCGTGCCGTTCGAGCTGCTCGATCGCGTCGGTATTGCCCGGGTTGAGCCGGCCCTGGCCAGCGTCACCGATATCCTCGCCGGTGCCCTGCGCCTGCCCAACGACCAGACCGGTGACTGCCAGATGTTCACCACGCGCCTGGCCGACATGTGCAAGCAGTTGGGCGTGGAGTTCCGCTTCGAACAGGACATCCAGCGCCTCGACTACGCCGGTGACCGCATCAATGGCGTGTGGATCGACGGCAAGCTGGAAACCGCCGACCGCTACGTGCTGGCCCTCGGGAGCTACTCGCCGAAGTTGCTCAAGCCGCTGGGGATCAAGGCGCCGGTGTACCCGCTCAAGGGTTACTCGCTGACCGTGCCGATCACCAACGCGGCGATGGCGCCGACGTCGACCATTCTCGACGAGACCTACAAGGTCGCGATCACCCGTTTCGACAACCGTATCCGCGTCGGTGGCATGGCTGAAATAGCCGGTTTTGACCTGTCGCTGAACCCGCGCCGGCGCGAAACCCTGGAGATGATCGTCAACGACCTTTATCCTCAGGGCGGCGATTTGACCGAAGCCAGTTTCTGGACCGGCTTGCGCCCGACCACACCCGACGGCACGCCGATTGTCGGTGCCACCCCGTTCAAGAACCTGTTCCTGAATACCGGCCATGGCACCCTCGGTTGGACCATGGCCTGTGGTTCCGGTCGCTTGCTGGCTGACCTGATGGCGAAGAAAACGCCGCAGATCAGCGCCGCAGGCCTCGATATTTCCCGTTATGGCAACCACCAGGAGTCCGCAGAACATGTCAATCCAGCGCCAGCTCACCAATGAGCGCATGAGCCAGATCGTTGTCCACAGCGGTACCGTGTATCTGGCCGGGCAAGTCGGCGACGACATGAACGCCGGGATTGAACAGCAGACCCGTGAAACCCTGGCCAATATCGAGCGTTTGCTGGACCTGGCCGGCACCGACAAGACCAAATTGCTGTCGGTGACGATCTACCTGAAAGACATCGACGCGGATTTCGCCGGCATGAACGCGGTATGGGACAAGTGGCTACCCAAAGGCGTTGCCCCGGCCCGTGCCACGGTTGAAGCCAAGTTATGCGAACCGGAAATCCTGGTAGAGCTGTCCGTCGTAGCGGCGCTGCCTTAAACAACGATCCCTCTCCCGGTGCCGACGTTGTCGGTCGGTGCCGGTTTTTTTCACTTTGCCGTCTAGAAGCCTGCCGCCATGCGTCCTGCCCGTGCCCTGATCGACCTCCAAGCCCTGCGCCACAACTACCAATTGGCCCGTGAAGTCACCGGGGCCAAGGCCCTTGCCGTGGTCAAGGCCGATGCCTACGGCCATGGCGCCGTGCGCGTGGCCCAGGCGCTGGAAGCCGAGGCGGATGGGTTTGCAGTGGCCTGCATCGAAGAGGCACTGGAACTGCGCGCCGCCGGGATTCGCGCGCCGGTGTTGCTGCTGGAAGGGTTTTTCGAGGCCGACGAACTGCCGTTGATCATCGAGCATGATTTCTGGTGCGTGGTGCATTCGCTGTGGCAGTTGGAAGCCATCGAACAGGCTGCCTTGAGCACGCCGCTGACCATCTGGCTCAAGCTCGATTCCGGCATGCACCGCGTCGGCCTGCACCCCAAGGATTATCACGAGGCTTACCAGCGCCTGCTGGCCAGCGGCAAAGTGGCCAAGATCGTGCTGATGAGCCATTTTGCCCGCGCCGATGAACTTGATTGCGTGCGCAGTAATGAACAGGTGGCGGTGTTCGAGGCGGCGCGGCAGGGCTTGTCGGCCGAAGTCAGCCTGCGCAACTCGCCCTCGGTGATGGGCTGGCCCAGCGTGTCCAGCGATTGGGTGCGCCCGGGCATCATGCTCTATGGTGCTACGCCCTTTGGCGAAGAGCAGGCCGTGGCCTCGCGTCTGCAGCCGGTCATGACCCTGGAGTCCAAGGTAATCTGCGTGCGTGAATTGCCAGCTGGTGAGCCGGTGGGCTACGGCGCCAAGTTCATCACGCCAAAACCCATGCGCATCGGCGTAGTTGCCATGGGCTATGCCGATGGTTACCCGCGCCACGCGCCGACGGGCACACCGGTGCTGGTGGCCGGACAACGCAGTCAGTTGCTGGGGCGTGTGTCCATGGACATGCTGTGCATCGACCTGACGGACGTGCCTCAGGCTGGCCTCGGTTCCACGGTAGAGCTGTGGGGCAAAAACATCCTCGCCAGTGACGTCGCAGTCGCCGCCGAAACCATTCCCTATCAGCTGTTCTGCAACCTGCGTCGCGTGCCAAGGCTCTATTCCGGGGCCTGATCGCTCGATACGAACGCAACCGCCCGGGATTTAGGCCCAAGTGTTGTAAATACTGAACGCTGTCGCCATGATAACGCTCAATTACAACAAAGCCTGAATCCTAGGAGGCTCCCGCATTGGACGTCGGCGAACGACTGCAATCCATCCGTAAACTGAAGGGTCTTTCCCAGCGCGAGCTCGCCAAGCGCGCGGGTGTCACCAACAGCACCATTTCGATGATCGAAAAAAACAGTGTCAGCCCTTCGATCAGCTCCTTGCGCAAGGTGCTGGGCGGCATTCCCATGTCGATGGTCGAGTTCTTTTCCGAGGAGATCCTCCAGGAAATACCGACGCAGATCGTCTATAAAGCCAATGAGCTCATCGATATCTCTGACGGCGCCGTCACCATGAAACTGGTGGGCCGCGCGCACCCGAGCCGGGCGATTGCGTTTCTCAACGAGATCTACCCGCCGGGCGCCGACACGGGCGAAGAAATGCTCACCCACGAAGGCGAAGAAACCGGGATTCTGGTGGAAGGTCGCCTGGAGTTGGTGGTCGGCCTTGAAACTTTTGTGCTCGAAGCGGGCGATAGCTACTACTTTGAAAGCACCAAGCCTCATCGTTTTCGCAATCCGTTCGACGTGCCGGCGCGACTAATCAGCGCAGCCACACCCGCGAACTTTTAAGAAAAGAGGCGTCCTGCCAGCGTTGCAGAGACACCCGCAGCTGTATTCCGTGAGGCCGAATCTCCCTTTATTTAATAGGGTTGTTTCGGCCGGACGGGCTAACCGTTATACTTTCGCCGCCTGCGAAACCGTGGCCGCAGGCGTGAATAGCCACCATTGAGGGTGAACGCGTGAACCTAATTATGAAAATGCTGGCTGCACCAGCAACCGTACTGGCCCTATGGGCTGTCAGCGCTCAAGCTGCGACCAATGATGAGATCGCCAAGCGCCTGGAGCCTGTCGGCCAGGTGTGCGTCCAGGGCCAGGAATGCAAAGGGATGGAAGTGGCGGTAGCCGCAGGCGGCGGCGCTGCGAAGACGCCGGATGAAATCATCGCCAAGCACTGCAACGCTTGCCACGGCACCGGCCTGTTGGGCGCGCCGAAAATCGGCGACACCGCCGCGTGGAAAGAACGCGCCGACCACCAGGGCGGCCTGGATGGCATCCTGGCCAAGGCGATTACGGGTATCAATGCCATGCCGCCAAAAGGCACCTGCGCTGATTGCTCGGATGATGACCTGAAAGGGGCTATTAAGCAGATGTCGGGGTTGAAATAAGGCGCGGAGTACTTATACAGAGGGGAAGGTCAATGAGTGACTACCCCTCGTATATTCGCAATAGTGAATAGTAATTCGTCAAAGTATAAAAGTCGCGAGTAGTCCGACAGCGCCTAGAAGGAAACCTACCAGAGCCCCGCGACCTGGAAGTTCCTTTAGCATTACGTAAATGACCAGGGGCTCTAGGATAAGCAGCAATGTCAGTGATGCGACTGTGACGACCCATATATTTCCTGTTCCTTGGTAACCAAACCAATATGCAAATATCAGGCATATGCCCGCGACACATATTAATATCATGGGCTTTATAAAAAGCTCGGGATGTTCTACTGCTTTTCCAGAAAGCTTTGATGCGTATACCTCGCTATATATAGTGAGTATTTCACCGATTGCCATAAGCGCCATAGACAGGATTAAGTAGTGGATATTTTTCATTTTTGGGGTCTTGTTATTATGGCCAGTACTTCATTCGCTGTAGATTCTGCGAAGTCAGCGCTGCCTAAGAGGAAATGAGGGCCATCATGGTCGAGTAAAAACGTATTTTCGTATTGGTCACTCTCCAGCAGAATAATTTGTCGTAGTGTGTTCTCAATTTCCTTAGTGTTTGATAAGTGATTACGTCTTAGTAGTTTGACGGCGTTTGCAAAGTGAGTGGCCTCATCAGCGATTAGGTTGCTAATCCACGAGTTAAAGAGTGGGTTTCCAAAGTCGTTGTAAAAAGTGTCTTTTTTGTAAGTTTTAACAGAAGTGTATTCGTCGTAAGCGAACACGGTAAGCAAGCTCAACTCATTTGAGAGTAATTGCTCAAAATGCTCAAAGTTACTTTTTCTTGCTTTCAGTTTTTCTAAAATAGACTCTTCGCTCATATCGTATAGAAGTCGATTTAGCTCAAGAAAGCCGTCGGCATGGTTCTTTTCATCTGCAAACCAAAGATCTAGGTACTGTACGAAGTATGAGGATAGTTTTGGACGTCTCGCATAAAGATAATGGTATAGATTTATCGAGTCGTACTCAGATACTAAATCCGCCAAGAAAAATTCTTTATATTTTGAGTCTATACCGGGGTTAACCCATCCGCTATCAGATATTTGTTTGAAAATGGCCTTGGAACTCCAGTGCCGCTTATTAAGAAAAGTGGGTTTCATTTTTCTATCCTATGGGGCCTTAAGTTGTGGTATTCAGTTTTTTTATGATAGTTGGAATTATAGTTTTTTCGATCTCTGTTTGGGAGATTGGGTAGTCGATGGTGTTGTGATCCAATACAAATGTTCCGGTGTAATCTCTTTTTTCGAAATCCAATTTAAAAAGATGTTTTAGGACGGATGGGGCTTCTGGCAGTCTGTGTGAATACATTAATTTGATTTTCTCTATGAATAGAAAAAAGTGTTTGGTCTCGTCTTTTTTAGCTTTCCTAATCCAGGTTGAAAGTTGCGGGGACTTAAAGTAATCATATTTTTTTATGCTGCGATGATAAACGTGAGTAGTGATTATCTCGTCGTAGGCAAATAAAATTAATAGCTTGAACGGGTCGCTGATAAAAGCGTCTAGGCTGCTAAAGTCGGACTTTCGTGTTTCAACGTCCAATGCGATTTCGTCGAGTGGCAGACCCGTATAGGCCGAGTAAATTAAAGAGAATCCGTAGGCGTGATCGATTTCGTCTCTGAGCCAAGGTTTTAGGGTGTCTTCCAGTTCAATAGTCAGATCTGGATTTTTAGCGTCTATGTGCCAATATAGCCGCCGTGCATCATATTCGGTGATTATTGAATCGAAAAATATATCTTGCCATTCAAGCTTTTCTGTTCGACTAAGTTCTAGCGGTGGGAAGGAAAATCCTTTGAGTATTTCAAAGGCATTGTTCGAGTATTTCAATTGTTCCTTGTTTGACTGTCTAATCATTGTGAGTTCCTTGTTCGGGTGATTGGTTTCGGAAGGCTATTTGTCACTTATGAAATTGTTGAATGATAGTGATCCGTCGGTTTGGGAAGGCCTCCAATTTACTTCTTGCTTCACTATGGGCTCCCAATAAATGGCAGTTATGTCGTATATGTATTTCCAGTCCAAGCTCTCAGACTCTACAATTCCCTCTCTTGGGAATTTTTCCGCCCACTTCATCCCGCCTATAATACTCGCCACTACTTGAAGGCTTGTCGCATTATTGTAGTGTGCAATTTTTTTTGCTTTTCCGATTGATAAGTTTGAGCCGAGCCAAAATGCATTGTATTTGTTGCTGATTAGAAAAATTCCCAGTTCGTCTGCGCCAGATGTTATTTCGTTTTTTAACACTATTTTCTCAAAGTCATAATTTTTCGATTTTTTATCAAGAAGCATAATAGAATCGAGTGTCTGGTCGCATGGCTCATACGCGTAAAACACAGTTGGGCGGTACGTTGGGGCTCTCGGGTCGCCTAAAGTTAGATATTCGGAAATTGAAAGTGCTTCGTTGTGGGTCAACAGGTAAGCGGAAAACTCTAAATAGTTAGGTGACCAACTTTTAACTCTGACTTGATATCCCGACTCACACATCTCTATGGCGTAGCCGTTTTTTTTTGCTCCAAGGGGAGGCGCGCCTTCATGGGTCCCCCAACCTAATTCTGCGGGTTGTAGACATTCGGTTATTAGCCCGTCTGCAGACCATGTAGATACAAAATCAAACGGCGCACGTGTTGTTGAGGGAACTTGCGAGTCGCGCTCAGAAATCTGTATAACCTGTATTTCTAGTTTTTTTGCAAGGGCTGCCCACTCTACTTGGTGATTAGGGTCTGCCGCTATATTGTTAAGGACGGCCATTTCAAGAAGGGCTTTTTTTAAAAGTATAGAAATGAACCCCGGGTTTGCACCGTGTGCCAAAATAGCAGTCGAGCCACTATTTTTACGCTGGCAATTCTTCATCTCCTCCCGTAGTTCGTAGTTGGTTGTAAGCGTCTTATTGCCACCGGTGCCGTAGCTCCAAGGCTCTATGCATGTGTCCAGATAAAGTGAATTATGCCTCTGTGTAAGTTTTGCTATGGCTAGGCTCGATACTGTGACCGCAAGATTAATGAGAAAGACATTTTCATTTAGGTGGGGAGACAAAATGCGATCAAAATTTTCAGAGGTTATGGGGAAGCTTTCTAGATTTGCTAGAAATTCGCTAGCAATTAAGAAGTGCGTTTTCTGGGGCGACTTTTCGAAGATAGTGATTGTTGCTCCGTTATAATGCTTTGATAGAAGTGGCAGCAAGCCTTGGGCGATACTTCCAAAACCGATTATGATTATGTGGTTTATCATTGTAATGGTTAACCTGTTTTTATTGGTGGGTGTGTAAGTACTTCTAGTTTTTATGCTAGTGGATATGTGAGTGGTTTGTTTTTTTCGAGGTCCTATGTTTGTGTAAGACTTGATTCGATAGTTTGTAGGGTTTTTCCTTTTATTTGATTGGCTGTTAAACTTATTTATCAAGCCCTTATTTTGATTGAATTGCTGGATTTTCAGATTGATTGCTGTTCATTGCAGCAAACACCCGCCACTCTCTGTCCAACCCCTAATCACGGAATGTTCAGGAGGGTCGGATGGTGCAGTTGTGTTCAATCGAGCAAGCAGTTGACGATGTACTGGCGCGGTTGCCGGCGCATATCCACATGGGCATGCCGCTTGGTCTGGGCAAGCCGAACCTGTTCGCTAACGCGCTTTACCGGCGCGTCGCCAAATTGCCCGAGCGCTCGCTGACGATCTATACCGCGTTGAGCCTGGGCCGGCCAAAGATGGGCGATGGCTTGCAGAAACGCTTTCTCGAACCGTTTATCGAGCGGGTGTTTGGCGATTACCCCGAGCTGGATTTCCTCGCCGACCTGCACAAGGACAGCCTTGCGAAGAACATCCATGTGCAGCAGTTCTTCATGCAGCCCGGCAGCCTGCTCCACAGCGAGTCGGCCCAGCAGGATTACGTGAGCAGCAACTACAGCCATGCCGCCCGCGACATCAACGCCGCAGGCCTGAACCTGGTGGCGCAATTGGTCGCCAGCAGCGCCGAACATCCTGATCGCCTGAGCCTGAGCTGCAACCCGGATATCACCCTCGACCTGCTGCCAATGATCGCCAGGCGCCGCGATGCCGGCGAAACCGTGCTGATCGTCGGCCAGGTTCACAGTGACTTGCCCTATATGCCCGGAGACGCCGAGCTGGGCATGGATGCCTTCGATTACCTGATCGATGAAAAAGACAGCACCACGCTGTTCTCCACGCCGAATATGCCGGTGGGTTTCCAGGACCACTTCATCGGCCTGCATGCCAGCACGCTGGTGCGCGATGGCGGCACCTTGCAGATCGGCATCGGTTCCATGGGCGATGCGCTGACGGCCGCACTGCTGGCGCGCCAGGCAGATAACGAAGCCTATCGACTGCTGCTGACGGACCTCGATGTGTATCGATGGGCGCCCCTGATCAGCCGAGAAGGCGGTGTCGATCCTTTCGCCCGTGGCCTCTACGGTTGCAGCGAGATGTTCGTCAACGGCTTGTTGGTGCTGGCGGACGCGGGGATTATCCGGCGCAAGGTTTACCCGGATGTGGCGACGCAGGAGCAGGCCAACGCCGGCACGCTCGACGACGCTGCGCAGCCCGACGGGATTTCGATCCATGGCGGGTTCTTCCTGGGGCCACGCAGTTTTTACCAGCGCCTCCAGGAAATGACGCACGCCAAGCGCCTCGAATTCAACATGACCCGCATCAGTTACATCAACGAGCTGTACGGCCAGGAAGAGCTCAAGCGCCTGCAACGCCTGGATGCGCGGTTTATCAACAGCGCAATTATGGTGACACTGCTGGGCGCGGGCGTGGCCGACCAGTTGGAAGACGGCCGTGTGCTCAGCGGTGTGGGCGGGCAGTACAACTTCGTTGCCCAAGGGCATGCGCTGGAAGGTGCGCGGTCGATCCTGATCTTGCGCAGCTGGCGCGAGTCGGCGGGGGAGGTCAGTTCCAACATCGTGTGGGAATACGGCCACTGCACGATTCCTCGGCACCTGCGGGATATTGTCATCACCGAGTACGGCATTGCCGATTTGCGTGGGCAGACGGATGCCAAGGTGATCGAGGCATTGCTCAATATCACCGACTCACGGTTCCAGGACGATTTGATCGAGCAGGCGCAAAAGGCCGGCAAGCTAGCGAAGGATTTCCAGCTGGATCCACGCTTTGCCGATAACACGCCGGAGCGGCTACAGGCGATTCAAGCGCGTCATCGTCGGCTGTTCCCGGAGTATCCGCTGGGCAGCGATTTCACGGACGAGGAGCGGGATTTGTTGCGCGCGCTGAACTGGCTCAAGAGCAAATTCAAGCTCACGGAGATTCTGGAATTGGGCAAGGCAGCGCTGGATGCGCCTGAGCCGGAGGCGTTTCCCAAGCATCTGGAGCGCATGCGATTGGATAAGCCGGAGGGGCTAAAGGAAGATTTGTATCAGCGGCTGTTGCTGGCGGGCCTGCAGGCGACTGCGAATTAGCCGGCAGAGCAGGGTTCTTGTGGTGAGCGGGCTACACCCGCGCGAGGCAAGCTCGCTCACTACAAAAATTCTGCCAGGCGTGATTATTCGATGAAGGTCACTACGCCGCCTTCCAACGATTTGACCCGTGCCAGGGATTCCACTCGGTATCCCTGCGCATCCAGCTCCGCACGGCCACCCTGGAACGACTTCTCGATCACAATCCCCAAACCGGCGACCGTTGCGCCCGCCTGCTTGATGATCGAGATCAGCGCCTGGGACGCCTTGCCGTTGGCCAGGAAGTCATCGATCACCAGCACGCGGTCGCTGCTGGTCAGGTGGCGCGGGGAAATCGCCACAGTGCTTTCGACCTTCTTGGTGAAGGAATACACCGTCGCTGACAGCAGGTTTTCAGTCAGGGTCAGGGATTGCTGCTTGCGGGCGAAGATCACCGGTACACCCAGGTTCAGGCCGGTCATGATCGCGGGGGCGATGCCCGAGGCCTCGATGGTGACGATCTTGGTGATGCCCGAATCCTTGAACAGTGCGGCGAATTCGTCGCCGATCAGCTTCATCAGTGCCGGGTCGATCTGGTGGTTCAGAAAGGCGTCGACCTTGAGTACCTGATCGGAAAGCACGATGCCTTCTTCGCGAATTTTCTTATGCAGTGCTTCCACGGAAAGCTTCCTCTAATGGCGCGGTGTGCGCCGAAAGTAGATTAAAAAGTAGTCGATTCTAGCGCTTTAACATTGCGCGTATATCCGCCAAGGCGGTGTTGCCGCGAACGGCCTTCACCTCGGTCGGGGTGTCGTCATTGCCTTCCCAGGCCAGGTCGTCCGGCGGCAGTTCATCCAGGAACCGGCTGGGGGCGCAATCGATGATTTCGCCGTATTGCTTGCGCTTGGCGGCAAAGGTGAAGGCCAGGGTCTGACGCGCGCGGGTGATACCCACGTAGGCCAGGCGGCGTTCTTCTTCGATGGTGTCGGCTTCGATGCTGGAACGGTGCGGGAGGATTTCCTCTTCCATGCCCATGATGAACACGTAGGGGAATTCCAGGCCCTTGGAGGCATGCAAGGTCATCATCTGCACACCCTCGGCGCCGTCTTCTTCTTCCTGCTGGCGCTCAAGCATGTCGCGCAGCACCAGCTTGCCGATGGCGTCTTCGACGGTCATTTCGCCGTCTTCGTCTTTTTCCAGGGTGTTCTTCAGCGCTTCGATCAGGAACCAGACGTTGCTCATGCGGTAATCCGCGGCCTTGTCGCTGGAACTGTTGGTGCGCAGCCAGTTTTCGTAGTCAATGTCCATGACCATGCTGCGCAGCGCACTGATCGGGTCTTCGCCGGCGCACTGCTCGCGCACTTTGTCCATGAAGCGCTTGAAGCGTGACAGGCGGTCGGTGAAACGCGAGTCCAGGTGTTCGCCCAGGCCGATTTCGTCGGTGGCGGCGTACATCGAGATCTTGCGCTCAGTGGCGTAGTTGCCGAGTTTTTCCAGGGTGGTGGAGCCGATTTCGCGGCGCGGGACGTTGATCACGCGCAGGAAGGCGTTGTCGTCGTCCGGGTTCACGATCAGCCGGAAGTAGGCCATCAGGTCTTTCACTTCCTGACGTCCGAAAAAGCTGTTGCCGCCCGACAGGCGATACGGCACCTGGTGGTGCTGCAATTTCAGCTCGATCAGTTTGGCCTGGTAGTTGCCGCGGTACAGGATCGCGAAATCGCTGTAGGGCCGGTCGGTGCGCAAGTGCAGGCTGAGGATCTCCACGGCCACGCGCTCGGCTTCAGCGTCTTCGTTGCGGCAGCGGATCACGCGGATCTCGTCGCCATGGCCCATCTCGCTCCACAGTTGTTTTTCAAACTCGTGGGGGTTGTTCGAAATCAGCACGTTGGCGCAGCGCAGGATGCGGCTGGTGGAGCGGTAGTTCTGCTCCAGCATCACCACTTTCAGGGACGGGTAGTCGTCCTTGAGCAGCATGAGGTTTTCCGGGCGGGCGCCGCGCCAAGCGTAGATCGACTGGTCGTCGTCGCCTACCACGGTGAACTGGTTGCGCTTGCCGATCAGCATTTTCACCAGCAGGTATTGGCTGGCGTTGGTGTCCTGGTATTCGTCCACCAGCAGGTAGCGCACCTTGTTCTGCCATTTTTCGAGGATGTCGGCGTGTTCCTCGAACAGCTTCACCGGCAGCAGGATCAGGTCGTCGAAGTCCACCGCGTTGAACGCCTTGAGCGTGCGCTGGTAGTGGGTGTAGACGATGGCGGCGGTCTGTTCCTTGGGGTTGCGTGCGTTTTCCAAGGCCTGGGCGGGCAGGATCAGGTCGTTTTTCCAGGCGCCGATCATGTTCTTGATCTCATCCACGCCGTCGTCGCCTGCGTATTCCTTTTGCATGATGTCGGTCATCAGCGACTTCACGTCGGTCTCGTCGAAGATCGAAAAGCCCGGCTTGTAGCCCAACCGTACATGCTCCTTGCGGATGATGTTCAGCCCCAGGTTGTGGAAGGTGCACACGGTGAGGCCACGGCCTTCGCCACCCTTGAGCAGGGTGCCGACGCGCTCTTTCATTTCTCGCGCCGCCTTGTTGGTAAAGGTCATGGCGACGATGTACTGGGCGCGGATGCCGCACTGCTGGATGAGGTGCGCGATCTTGCGGGTGATCACGCTGGTCTTGCCGGAGCCTGCACCGGCGAGCACCAATAGAGGGCCGCCGACGTAGTTCACGGCTTCTTGCTGCCGGGGATTGAGTCGGGACATACAGAATTCAGGGAGTCGTTATTCAAAAGGGCGGGCATTTTAACAGGCTGGCAGGATTCTGCCCTGTCAGAACGACAGTGTGACGTACCACTCGATCTAAATTTGCCGGTTTTGATACTTTGCCGCAGGATGTCGGGGTTGTTTGAGACTAATGTTTACAGTCCGCGTGTTTGATAACCCCTATCATTGGTGATTGTCAGGGCGCACGTCATAATGCCCGCCGCCACGTTTTTTTGCAGAGTCTAGGGAGCTAGCTTGTCTACGCCTGTCGAACCCTTGCGTTTGCTGCTGCTGGCCGATGAGCCCGCGTGGGCAGCGTTATTGCGCGAGTGCCTGGCGCCGATGGGCGAAGGGGCTGTGCTGATCAGTGCGCCAAACTGGGACTCCGTGAGCCGTCTGTTCGATGACGACCACAGTGCCGTGCTGTTGACCACGCCCAGCCTGCAACCCGGACCTGGCCGCTGCAGCCTGCCGTGCGTGTTGCTGCTGGAGCAGGAGCCGCTGGTTTCTCCCCTGGGCGTCAGCGACTGGCTGGTGCGTGATGTATTGGACGCCGATACATTGCGCCGCTGCCTGCGCCACGTCCGCGAGCGTGGCGTGCTGGAAAACACCCTGCAACGCCTGGCCGAGCAGGACCCGCTCACCGGCATCGCCAACCGCCAAGGCTTCCAGACCCTGCTCACCGCGCGACTGGCCGAGAATGAAGGCCGTGGCCTGGCCCTCGGCCACCTGGACCTCGATAACTTCCGTCACGCCAACGACGCCCTCGGCCACCAGGCCGGCGACCGGTTGATCCTGCAAGTGGTCTCGCGGCTCAAGAGCCAGCTTGAGGTCGGGGACCAACTGGCGCGCCTGGGCAGTGATGAATTTGCCCTGCTGATCGACACCCGCCGGGCGCCCCAGCGCGCCGAGTGGATGGCCGAGCGCATCACCGAGGTCATGGCCGAACCCTACTGGGTGGATGGCGAAAGCCTGCTGATCGGTTGCAGCCTGGGTGTGGCGCATGCCCGCGCACGCGCCGGGGCCGACCCGCTGATGTGGCACGCCCATATCGCCATGCAGCAGGCCAAGAGCACCCAGGGCTGTACCTTTCATATCTTCAACGAACGCATCAACCGCAACGCGCGCAGCCTGGCTGACCTGGAAAGCGAGCTGCGCCGCGCCTTGCGGCGTGATGAGCTGGAGCTGCATTACCAGCCGCGCCTGGACCTGGACGACGGGCATATCGTTGGCCTCGAGGCCCTGGTGCGCTGGCGCCATGGCGAGCGTGGCCTGTTGCCGCCGAGTGAATTCGTGCCCCTGGCCGAGCAAAGTGGCCTGATCGTGCCGTTGGGCTACTGGGTCATCTCCCGGGCCCTGCGTGACATGCAGGACCTGCGCGAACGCGGTCTGCCGCCGCTGCACATGGCCGTCAACCTGTCGTTCCGTCAGTTCCAGGACAGCCAGTTGCTCTCGACCCTCAGCCGGCTGATTGCCGAGCGTGGGGTGGAAGCGCAATGGCTGGAGTTCGAACTCACCGAAACCGCCGTGATGCGCCGCAGTGACCTGGTCAAGCAGACCATGGACGCCCTCGGCCGCCTGGGAGTGCGGTTCTCGCTGGATGATTTCGGCACCGGTTTCTCATCGTTCGTGCACCTCAACAGCTTGCCGATCGCCTTGTTGAAGATCGACAAGAGTTTTGTCGGCGGCATGGAAGAGCGCGAAGAGAACCGCAAGCTGGTGCACGCCATGATCAACCTGGCCCACAACCTCAATCTGGAAGTGGTCGCCGAGGGTGTGGAAACGCCGGAGCAACTGGCGCTGTTGCGCTTGTTTGGCTGCGACCAGGCCCAGGGTTACCTGATCAGCAAGCCGCTGCCGTTGCCGGAGTTGGTGGAGTACCTGACCTTCGGCAAAAGCCAGCAAGCCTTGCTGGGATGAACGGGTTGCGAACCCAGTCAACTGTAGGAGCTAGCTTGCCGGCGATAGCGGTGTATCAGTATCAGATGTTCTGACTGACACGCCGCTATCGCCGGCAAGCCGGCTCCTACAGGTCAATGCGCGGTGCTGAATGCCGGGTGAGGTTCCGGCTCTTGCCGAATCATCCGCTTCATCTTCGCCTCAAACGCCCAGGTCAGGCTCACCGCCGCGCACGCCAGGCCCAGCGCCAGCCCCCACCACACGCCGGTCGGGCCCCAGCCCAGGGTGAAGGCCATCAGCCAGGCCGACGGCGCGCCAATCAGCCAATAGCAGCCCGCGCCGATCAGAAAGGTGGTCTTGGCGTCTTTCAGCCCGCGAATGCAGCCCATGGCGATGGTTTGCACGCCGTCGAACAGCTCGAACCACGCGGCCACTGCGAGCAGGCTGACGGCCAGGACGATCACGTCGTGGAACGCCGGGTCGTTGTGGTCGATGAGCAGCCCGATCAGCGGATCGGAAAACAGCCACAGCACCGCGGCGAATCCCAACATCACCGCCGCGCCGAATCCGATGCCGACGCGTCCGGCCATGCGCGCATGCACCAACTGCCCGGCGCCGTAGTGCTGGCCGATGCGCATGGTCACGGCGTAGGACATCCCCGCCGGGACCATGAATGCCACCGAGACAATTTGCAGCGCGACCTGATGCGCCGCTAGCTGCGTGCTGCCCATGGTGCCCATGCACAATGCCGCAAAGGCAAACAGCCCGACTTCCACGGCGTAGGTGCCGCCGATCGGCAGGCCCAGGCGCCACAACTCGCGCAGGTACTGGGTGTTGAGGCGCAGCAGGCCGGTGCTCAGCGGGTAGGCCGCGTAGGTGCGGTTGCTGCGGATGTACCACATCAGCGCCAGCGCCATGCCGTTGGCGACGATGGCGGTGACCAGGCCGATGCCCATCAGGCCCAGTTTCGGCAGGCCGAACATGCCTTCGATCAGCGCGTGGTTGAGCAGGTAGTTGAGGACCGTGCCACCGAGGCTGATCACCATCACTGGCGTCGCCTTGCCGATCGCGCTGGTGAAGCCGCGCAAGGCCATGAAGCTCAGGTAGCCGGGCAGGGCGAACGGCAGGATCGTCAAGAATTGCCCGGCCGAGTGCACGTTGGTTTCGGTCTGGCCAAACATCAGCAGCAATGGCTTGAGGTTCCATAGCAGCAAGCCCGCGGCCAAGGCCATCAGCCAGGCCAGCCATAGCCCGGCCTGGGTCAGGCGGGTGGCGCCTTCGATATCGCCCGCGCCATGACGGATAGCCACCAGCGTGCCCACGGCGGCAATCACGCCGATGCAGAAAATCGACACGAACGAATAGCTTGCCGCGCCGAGGCCGCCGCCGGCCAGGGCCTCGGGGCTCAGGCGGGCCATCATCAGGGTGTCGGTCAGCACCATCAGCATGTGCGCCAACTGTGAGGCAATCAACGGCCCTGACAGCCGCAGAATGGCCCAGAGTTCGGTACGTGCCGGATGCTGCATGATCATCACACTCGACAATTCGGAGGGTTGGGGAAGGGTTGATTCTCGGCGCTCCCAGCCCATTGCACAAAGGGATAAATGCGATCGTTCACATGATTAAAACTCATGCCTGTTTGATTCTGGTAGGGTTTGCGCATTGCACTGTCGGAGCTTTCCCAATGTCCCGTCGTCTTCCTCCGCTTTATGCCTTGCGTGCATTTGAAGCCGCCTCTCGGCACAACTCCTTCACCCGAGCGGCGGAGGAGTTGTCCATCACGCAGAGTGCAGTGAGCCGACATATCCGCACATTGGAGGAGCATTTCGCCTGTCGCCTGTTCCAGCGCAGCGGCCGCAATTTGCAGCTCACCGAAGCGGCGCGCCTGCTCTTGCCCGGCGTGCGCGAAGGTTTCGCCGCGCTGGAGCGGGCCTGCCATACCCTGAACGCCGAAGATGACATCCTGCGCATGAAGGCGCCCTCGACCCTGACCATGCGGTGGTTGCTGGCGCGGCTGAGTCGTTTCCGGGCTTTGCAGCCGGGCAACGAAGTGCAACTGACCAGTGCCTGGATGAGTGTGGATGAAGTGGATTTCAACCAGGAGCCGTTCGACTGTGCGGTGCTGCTGAGTTATGGGCATTTTCCGGCGGACTGGGAAGCCAGTTATCTATTCCCGGAATTGCTGATTCCGGTGGGTGCGCCCAATCTGTTGGCGGATGGGCCCTGGGACGCCGCACGCTTGGCCACCGCCGAATTGCTGCACCCCACACCCGACCGTCGCGATTGGCGCAACTGGCTGGAGCGCATGAGGTTGTCATCCCAGGTGTCGCTCAAGGGCGGGCAGGTATTCGATACCCTCGAATTGGGTATGATCGCCGCCGCGCGGGGCTATGGTGTGTCGATGGGCGACTTGCTGATGGTGGCCGAAGACGTCGCCCAGGGGCGGCTGAGCCTGCCCTGGCCAACCGCCGTGGCCAGTGGTGAAAATTATTACCTGGTGTGGCCGAAAACCCGACCCGGCGGCGAGCGTCTGCGGCGCTTGGCGGAGTTTCTCCAGGCGGAAGTCAAGGCCATGGAGTTGCCTCAGGTTGAACGCCTCGATTGAGGGGGGGACGACCGTTCGTGCAATCGTTTGCGTGATACCCCTGTGATTCGCTCAAGTATTGCCGCGCGCCGCCGAAGTAGGTGTGTTGGAACCCTCGTGCTTCAACGTTTCCCACTAGATAATTTGCCGAGTAGCGCTATGAGATCAGGATGATCCTGGCCTCGGCCAGGAGCCTTCATGTCTCAACCTCGCGCCCGGATAGCCTCACAGTTAGGCCTCGCGTTAGCCGTGATTCTGGCTGTCGTCATCAGCGGCAGTACCGTGTTTGCCTTGCGTTCCCTCGACTCAGCCAACCTCGACACCCGAGAGGAACACCTGGCCAGCGAGGCGCGTTTGCTCGCCGACCAACTCAATACCTTCCACAGCACCCTGCGCGAAAGTACGCAGCGCTTGAGCGGGCTGTTTGAAAAGCGCTTCGGCGCCGGCTTGAGTGTGCGGGCTGACCAGTCGGTGGCCGTGGCCGGCGTGCAGACCCCTGGCCTGTTCCTGGGCAGCGACCTGCTGAACAACGATTTCGATGAGGTCGATGAGTTCAAGGACACCTCCGGCGGCGTGGCCACGGTATTCGTGCGCAGCGGCGAAGACTTCATCCGCATCAGTACCTCCCTGACCAAGCAGGATGGCAGTCGCGCCATCGGTACGGCTCTGGATCACCAGCACCCGGCTTACCAACGTCTGCTCGCCGGGCAGAGTTACGTCGGGCGCGCCGTGTTGTTCGAACGCTCCTACATGACCCAGTACACACCGGTGCGTGATGCGGCCGGCAAGGTGATTGCGGTGCTGTTTGTCGGCTTCGACTACACCGATGCCCAGAACGCCCAGTTCGAAAACCTCAAGCGCTTCCGTATCGGCAAGACCGGCTCCCTGGCCTTGCTGGATGAACAGAAACGCTGGTTGGTACCGCCTGCCGGCGTGCAAGCACTGGACCAGTCGATTCCGGTGATGCTCGACCTGGCGAAGAAGCCCGGCGAAGGCCGCTTCTGGAGTGACAAGAACGAAGACTTCTACAGCGTCTCGGTGCCTTTCGAAGGCGGGCCGTGGTCGGTGGTGGCGAGCATGCCGAAGGCGGAAATCCGCGAAGTCACTTGGGCCGTGGGGATCCGTCTGGTGATTGGCAGTGTGTTGGCGATGCTGTTCGCGGTAGGCGCAGCGGTGTGGTTGCTGCGCAGCAAGTTGCAGCCTCTGAGTGACCTGGTGCGTCAGGCCGAGGCCTTGGGCGCCGGCGACTTGAGCGCGCGCCTTAACGTATCCAGTCATGACGAAATCGGCCAGTTGGCGCGCAGCTTCAACCAGATGGGTGAAGCGCTATCGACCATGGTCTCGCATATCCGCAAAGCGGCCGAAGAGGTCAACAGTCGTGCCCAGGCGCTGTCCGGGTTGTCCGGTGGTGCCTATGAGGGCATGGAGCAGCAGTCTGGCGAAATCACCAGCATGGCCGGCGCGGTGGAAGAGTTCAGCGCCACTTCGCTGAACATCGCCGACAACATGGGCAACACCGAACGCCTGGCCCAGGAAAACGCGCAACAAACCCGCATTGGCCGTACCTCGATGCAAGAGGCGTCGTCGTCCCTGGAACACATCGCCACTGCGCTGAACAGCACCGCCACGGTGATCAACACCCTCGGCCAGCGTTCCCAGGAAATCGGCGGGATCGTCGGCGTGATCACTTCGATCGCCGAACAGACCAACCTGCTGGCGCTCAATGCCGCCATTGAAGCGGCACGGGCCGGTGAGCAAGGTCGTGGTTTCGCCGTGGTTGCCGACGAAGTGCGTAACCTGGCATCGCGCACGCGCCAGGCCACCGATGAAATCTCCGGGATGATCCAGAGTATCCAGCAGGAAACCGGCAACGCCATCAGCACCATGGAACACGGCAACGTGCTCATGCAGGAAGGCCTGTCGCGCAACGCCGACGTGGCCTCGGCCCTGGCGCGTATCGATGAGCAAAGCCGCTCGGCCGGCCAGCAATTCGCCGCGATCACCACGGCCACCCAGGAACAGAGCAGCACCGCGACCTTGCTCAGCAGCAACTTGCAGAGCATTGCGCTGGCCAACAGCGAGCAGCGCGAAGTGGTGTCGAACCTGGCCATTACCGCCAAGGAACTGGAAACCCTGGCGGCGAGCTTGCGCCATGAGGTTGACCGCTTCCGCTGAAACCACCCCATCCCTGTAGGAGCAGGCTTGCCGGCGATGGCGGCCCTGGAATCACCGCAAGGCCACTGGCGCATCGCCGGCAAGCCGGCTCCTACAATGTTGGGCAATCAGGTGATTGCTGCCGGGCGATATTGCAGGGCCTCTTGCAGATGATGGCGAGCGATGGCGTCTGCTTGCTCCAGATCCGCCAGAGTGCGCGCCACCTTGAGCAGCCGATGGGCCGCGCGCAACGACAGCGTCAGCCGTTCGCAGGCGGTTTCCAGCCAGCCTTCATCGACCTTCGCCAGCTTGCAGTGCTTGCGCAGCCCCGGCAGATCAAGGAACGCATTCGCACAGCCCTGACGTTGATGTTGGCGATTGCGGGCCTGAGAGACCCGTGCCGATGCCTCGGCCGTGTTATCGCCCGCCTGTTGGGTTGGATTCAGCGCGGTGGTTTCCCGGGCTACGGTGAGGTGCAAGTCGATGCGGTCCAACAAGGGCCCGGAGAGCTTGTTGCGATAGCGCTGGATTTGCTCCGGCGTACAGCGACAGCGCCCACTGGGTTCGCCCAGATAGCCGCAAGGGCATGGATTCATCGCGGCCACCAGTTGAAAGCGTGCCGGGAAACTCACCCGGTCGCGGGCGCGGGAAATCACGATGTGCCCTGATTCCAAGGGCTCACGCAGTACCTCCAGCACCTTGCGGTCGAACTCCGGCAACTCGTCGAGGAACAACACGCCGTGATGAGCCAGGGTGATTTCCCCTGGTTGCGGCTTCGACCCGCCGCCCACCAGCGCCGGCCCCGATGCCGAGTGGTGCGGCTGGCGAAACGGTCGATGGGGCCAATGGCTCAAGGGCGCCAGGCTGACCACGGATTGAATCGCCGCGACTTCAAGGGCTTCCTGCTCGCTCAACGGTGGCAGCAAGCCGGGCAGGCGGCTGGCAAGCAATGTCTTGCCGGTGCCCGGCGGGCCGCTAAGCAGCAGGTTATGCGCGCCCGCCGCTGCGATCAGTAGCGCGCGCTTGGCCGTCAGTTGGCCCTGGACTTCACTCAGGTCCGGGTACGGTTTGTTCAAGTACAGCAAACCGTCGGACTTGTAAGGCTCGATGGGCTGATGCCCATTCAGGTGCGCCACTACCTGCAGCAAGTGGTCCACCGCGATCACCTTCAACCCTGACGCCAGGCACGCCTCCTCGGCATTCGCCCGCGGCACTATCACGGTGCGTCCAGCCTTGCGCGCCGCCAGAGCGGCCGGCAACACGCCTTTCACCGCCCGCACCTCGCCGGACAGCGCCAATTCTCCCAGGCATTCCACGTCATCGAGCATCAGCGCCGGCACTTGCACGCTGGCGGCCAGGATCCCCAGGGCAATTGCCAAGTCAAAACGCCCGCCGTCCTTGGGCAGGTCGGCGGGCGCGAGGTTGAGGGTAATGCGGCGGGCGGGGTATTGCAGCGCGGAGTTGAGAATGGCGCTGCGCACGCGGTCCTTGCTTTCCTTGACGGCCGTTTCCGGCAAACCCACCAGCGTCAGGGATGGCAAACCATTGGCCATGTGTACTTCAACGGTGACGGCAGGGGCTTCGACGCCGATCTGGGCGCGGCTGTGGACAATGGCGAGGGACATGCTCGTTCCTTGAAGAATGGAGGCCGCTTCCTGCGGTTTTTCAAGAGTAGTCGAGGCGGGGAGGCGCGAGGCGGGGAGGTTTTACAGAACGTATCCAGAGCGGTGGAAAATCAACTGTAGGAGCGAGCTTGCTCGCGAAGACCGTCAACGATAGCGCAGCGAATCTGGTTTGACGCGGCGCTCTCGGGTTCTTCGCGAACAAGCTCGCTCCTACAAGGGAGGGGTTATTCGGTTGGCGGCGTCAACCGCGCTTCCAGCTCAGCGACTTTGGCCTCCAGGCTCTCCAGCCGCGCACGCGTGCGGGCCAGCACGACCATCTGGCTGTCGAATTCTTCCCGGCTTACCAGGTCGAGCTTGCTGAAGCCGCTTTGCAGCAACGCCTTGAACTGGCTTTCGATTTCATTGCGGGGCAGCGGGGTGTCGCCGCTGAACAGGCGAGAGGCGTGGCCGCTCAGGGCGTCGAGGAGGTCTTTGGGCGCGAGCATGGGAAATATTCCGGAAAACTGTTGGCCGGCAGTGTATCACGCAGCGTCTATAGTCTTTTTCATGTCCTCGGGCGCACGGTTTTCGCGCAAGGGGTCGGGCGGCGGCGCACTGTTTTTGTGCGCATTGGTGCCGCCAAAAAGCCCCGCAGGTGGGCATAAGTGGGCAAAGGACTGATTTCAGTGATTTTTACGGAGCTGGCAAGGTTTCTGCTTAGACGATCATGACCCATGCACTGATGCAGTCGCTGTGACGAATGCAGTGCGCCGACGGATCAGGGGTACAGGTTTCGTCACCAGTGGTTCGCTGGCGTCGCAACGGCATCTGCTCTTGCGACGACGCGTTACAAAGCCAGGCACTGCGCTTAGACTTGAGACGGGTTTGTTTTCCTGGGGCAAGTCCACCAATTCGGGAGAGAGTTTTCATGAAGCTAGTCACTGCCATCATCAAGCCGTTCAAGTTGGACGATGTACGCGAGTCGTTGTCCGAGATCGGCGTGCAGGGCATTACCGTTACTGAGGTCAAAGGCTTCGGTCGGCAGAAGGGTCACACCGAGCTGTATCGCGGCGCGGAATACGTGGTCGATTTCCTGCCGAAGGTGAAGATTGATGTCGCCATTGACGACAAGGATCTTGACCGGGTTATCGAGGCGATAACCAAGGCCGCCAACACCGGCAAGATCGGTGACGGCAAGATCTTCGTGGTCAATCTGGAACAGGCTATTCGCATCCGTACCGGCGAAACCGATACCGACGCAATCTAAGCCGCCAAACCCCAACGCCCCAGGAGAAAACAATATGACTCTGCGTAAATTCGCAGGGCTCGGAGCCCTGTTGTCCATCGTAATGCCAAGCCTGGCCATGGCGGCAGACGAAGTGGCTGCTCCAGTCCTCAATTCCGGCGACACCGCATGGATGCTCACATCCACTGCGCTGGTGCTGTTCATGACCATTCCAGGCCTGGCGCTGTTCTACGGCGGCATGGTTCGCTCCAAAAACATTCTTTCCGTGATGATGCAGTGCTTCGCCATTACCGGCCTGATCACCATCCTGTGGTTCGTCTACGGCTACAGCATGGCGTTCGACACCACCGGGATGGAGGCTGGCGTCGTCAACTTCAACTCGTTCGTGGGCGGCTTGTCCAAGCTGTTCCTGTCGGGTGTGACCCCGGCGAGCATCACTGGTCCGGCGGCGCTGTTCCCTGAGGCCGTGTTCGTCACTTTCCAGATGACCTTCGCGATCATCACTCCGGCGCTGATCGTCGGTGCCTTCGCCGAGCGTATGAAGTTCTCCGCGATGCTGATCTTCATGGGCGTCTGGTTCACCCTGGTGTACGCGCCGATTGCTCACATGGTATGGGGCGGCCCGGGTTCGTTGCTGGGCGACTGGGGCGTGCTGGATTTCGCAGGCGGCACCGTGGTGCACATCAACGCCGGTGTTGCTGGCCTGGTGGCGTGCATCGTGCTCGGCAAGCGTAAAGGCTTCCCGACCACTCCGATGGCGCCTCACAACCTGGGTTACACCCTGGTCGGTGCGGCCATGCTGTGGGTCGGCTGGTTCGGCTTCAACGCCGGTTCCGCTGCTGCTGCCAACGGTACTGCCGGCATGGCGATGCTGGTCACCCAGATCGCTACCGCTGCTGCGGCGCTGGGCTGGATGTTCGCTGAGTGGGTCACCCACGGTAAGCCAAGCGCACTGGGCATCGCCTCGGGTGTGGTGGCCGGCCTGGTCGCCATCACCCCTGCCGCTGGCACCGTGGGCCCGATGGGCGCCCTGGTGATCGGCCTGGTTGCCGGTGTGATCTGCTTCTTCTGCGCCACCAGCCTCAAGCGCAAGCTGGGCTACGACGACTCCCTGGACGCGTTTGGCGTGCACGGTATCGGCGGTATCGTCGGTGCGATCCTCACCGGTGTGTTCGCAGCCCCTGCACTGGGCGGCTTCGGTACTGTGACTGACGTGGCGGCACAAGTCTGGATCCAGGCTAAAGGCGTCGGCTTCACCGTGATCTACACGGCTATCGTGACCTTCATCATCCTCAAGGTGCTGGATGCGGTCATGGGCCTGCGGGTTACCGAAGAAGAAGAGGCGGTCGGCCTCGACCTGGCGCAACACAACGAGCGCGGCTACAACCTGTAAGTACGCGAAAAAAAGATGCCCGGCTTGCCGGGCATTTTTTTGCCTGGCGTTTGTCAGTCATAACAAGCTGTGCCGGTTTTTGCGTCGAGTTTGTGATGGGGCGCACGTGGCACTTTTCAGCATGCGAATGTCTTACAGGCATGTAGGCGTATTCGACACTTTGTTTTTTCCCAGAGCGCGCTAGAATGCGCGCCGATGGGCGGAGAACTGTATGTGGCAACAGACCCTGATTACCCTGCGGGCCAAGCCCCGGGGCTTTCACCTGGTGACCGATGAGTTGCTGGCCGGCTTGCCTGAATTGAAGGCCTGTCGCGTGGGCTTGTTGCATCTGTGGCTGCAGCACACCTCGGCCTCGTTGACCGTCAACGAGAATGCCGACCCGGCGGTTCGCCGTGACTTCGAACGTTATTTCAACTCGCTGGTGCCGCAAGGCCGCGCAGGGTTCGAACACAACGACGAAGGTCCGGATGACCTGCCGGCGCACTTCAAGGCCAGTCTCCTGGGCTGCCAGCTGAGTTTGCCGGTGAAGGCCGGCCGCTTGGCGATGGGGACCTGGCAAGGTGTTTATCTGGGCGAGCACCGTGATCATGGCGATGCTCGTAAAGTCCTCGCCACCTTGCACGGTGATGGGGCATAAGCCACTGGTTATCCAGTGGATGTTGATTTTTTTCCAGCAGCCGTCGACAGAGGGTGAAGCTGGGCTATAACTAATCTGCTTTTCGCAAGTCATGAGGTAGAACATGAGCGACGATGATCTGGAAAACGACGAACTCGAAGTAGGTGACGAAGACGACACCGAAGAAGGTCTTGAAGCGGCGGCGGAAGACGTTGCTGACGACGACGGTGGCGATGATGCACCGGTCCCGGCTGCCAAAGGCAAAGCCAAGGCGGCTGTGTCGGTAGATGAATTGCCGAGCGTTGAAGCCAAGAACAAAGAGCGTGATGCCCTGGCCCGTGCGATGGAAGAGTTCCTCGCTAAAGGCGGCAAAGTGCAGGAAGTCGAGGCTAACGTGGTGGCAGATCCACCGAAGAAGCCGGACAACAAGTACGGCAGCCGACCTATCTGAGGTCAGTCACCTGCTTGTAAGAAAAAGCCCGCCGTCGCTGCGGGCTTTTTCATGCCTGGCGCAATACCCTGTGGGAGCGGGCTTGCCCGCGATGGCGCAGTGTCAGTCAATG
>NZ_JFCA01000018.1 GCF_000612585.1 Pseudomonas sp. CHM02 | reverse complement strand
GAGACGGCGTTTTTTTTGTGTCTCGGATAATCAGCCGCGAGCGTTTTCGATCAGCTCGATGTACTCGTCCGCGTTACGCTGGTCCTTGATCAGGTCAACGAAGGTCTGGCCATGCTCATCCTTGCCGTCGAGGTCCAGGCCAGCTTCCTTGAAGAAACCCAGGAACCGTTCGAAGTCGTCGATACGCAGGCCGCGGTAGGCCTTGATCAGTTTGTGCAGGGACGGTGAAGTCGCGTCGACCGGCTCGAAGTCCAGGAACAACTTGATCTGATCGTCGCCGATCTCATCACCAATCACCTGTTTCTTATCTTTACGCATTACCGACTCCAGCCTGCAGACATTTACACGGGGTTTGAAGTCTACCTGCGCGACGCAGCCTTCGAAAGCGCTGGAGGACCAATGTGGGATCTTCGGTGTTTTGGCTATTTGGTCCTGACGGCACCGGTGTGCAGATCTGCCCAGATGTGGCCGTTGGCGTAGCTGAGAAACTGCACGTACACCGTGTCATTGCGCAGCAGGTCGACAATCACGCGGTATTGAGCCACCGGGTAGGACAGTGTCAGGGTTTTACTCTTGTCATCGTAGGCCGGCTTTTTCAGGCTTTTGCTTTCAGCGTCGAAATTGAGCACCACCTGGCTGATCGTCGCGCCCTTGTTCAGGGACTTGCCCTTGAGGCGGATCATCAGCGGCGAGGTCACCGGGATCGGCTGCTGGCTGGATTGGCGCTGGTTGCCCACCACCACCGCGTACTCGGTGACTTGCAGCAGTTGTTGCTGCTCCGGTGCTTCGGCGCGCAGGGTCAGGTCATCCGAGGGCAGGAATTGGCTGTGCATCGGTGCAGGCGAAGCGGCCAGCGGCAAACTGAAGGTCAACGCCAGGGCGGCGCAGGTGCGTATCAACAGGCTCATGAAAAGGCTCCAGACGCAGGGCCAGGCACTCTAGCATGCCGACCCCGCACCTCAAGCGCGTTTACATCCCTTTGACGGCGAAGATCCCATTGGCGTTGCGCCAGTAGCCTTTATAGTCCATGCCGTAACCGAAAATGTAGCGGTCGATGCACGGCAGGCCTACGTAATCGGCTTTCAGGTCCGGACGTGCCTTGCGATCGTGGTCTTTATCGATCAGCACGGCGGTGTGCACTTTGCGCGCGCCGGCGTGTTTGCAGAAGTCGATGATCGCGCCCAGTGTGTGACCTTCGTCGAGGATGTCATCGATGATCAGCACGTCGCGATCGATGAAGGAGACTTCCGGCTTGGCTTTCCAGAACAGGTCGCCACCGCTGGTTTCGTTGCGATAACGGGTGGCATGCAGGTAAGACGCTTCCAGTGGGAATTGCAGGTGAGTCAGCAATTTGCCGGCGAAGATCAGGCCACCGTTCATCACACAGAAGACCACCGGGTTGGTGTCGGCCATTTCGCGGGTGATGTGTGCGCCGACCTTGGCGATCGCTTCTTCGACTTGCGCTTCGGTGTACAGGCAGTCAGCCTCGCGCATGATTTGACGGATATGCTCGAGATCAGCGGACATGGCGCTCTCCAAGGGGGTGCTGTGGCAAGAAAAGCGGGCGAAGGTACGCTTCTCGTGCGCTCCGAGCAAGCCTTAATGGACTAACGTACTAGATGTCTATAGGACAACACCCTCGGATAGATTAATCTAGGCCGGTTTTTTTGCCCGCCGCCGGAGCCTTTCCCATGCCCACTCGCGAGATCCGCCACCCGCTGATCCGACACAAGCTCGGCCTTATGCGCCGCGCCGACATTAGCACGAAGAACTTCCGTGAGCTTGCTCAGGAAGTCGGAGCGTTGCTCACTTACGAAGCTACCAAGGATTTGCCCCTGGAAAGCTACGAGATTCCTGGTTGGGCCGGCCCCGTCCAGGTCGAGAAAATCGCCGGTAAGAAAATCACCGTGGTGCCGATCCTGCGCGCCGGTATCGGCATGCTCGAAGGCGTGCTCAGCCTGATCCCGGGCGCCAAGGTCAGCGCCGTGGGCGTGGCCCGCAACGAAGAAACGTTGCAGGCCCACACCTACCTGGAAAAACTCGTTCCGGAAATCAACGAGCGCCTGGCGATGATCATCGACCCGATGCTGGCCACCGGTAGTTCCATGGTTGCCACCATCGACCTGCTGAAAAAAGCCGGTTGCCGGGACATCCGCGCCATGGTGCTGGTCGCGGCACCCGAAGGCATCGCTGCCGTCGAGAAGGCCCACCCGGACGTGCAGATCTACACCGCGTCCATCGATGAGCGCCTGAACGAACACGGCTACATCATCCCGGGCCTGGGCGATGCCGGTGACAAGATCTTCGGCACCAAGCAGAAGGACGCGTGAGCATGCAGGATGAATTCAACGACCCGCTTTGGCGCCAGATCCTGTCTGGCGCACAAATGCTCTTCGTGGCATTTGGCGCGCTGGTGTTGATGCCGCTGATCACAGGTCTTGATCCAAACGTCGCACTGTTCACCGCAGGCCTGGGCACGTTGTTGTTCCAGCTGGTGACAGGGCGGCAGGTGCCGGTCTTCCTGGCGTCGAGCTTTGCCTTCATCACCCCGATCATTCTCGCCAAGGGCCAGTTCGGCCTCGCGGCGACCATGGGCGGGGTGATGGCGGCCGGTTTCGTTTATACCTTCCTGGGCCTGGCGGTGAAGATCAAAGGCACCGGGTTTATCGACCGGTTGCTGCCGCCGGTGGTGATCGGGCCGGTGATTATCTCCATCGGCCTGGCCATGGCACCGATTGCCGCGAACATGGCAATGGGTAAAGCCGGTGACGGTACCGAGCTGATCCATTACCAGACGGCGATGATGATCTCGATGCCGGCATTGCTGACCACCTTGATCGTGGCGGTGTTCGGCAAGGGCATCTTCCGCCTGGTGCCGATCATCTCCGGCGTGTTGGTGGGTTTTGCCATGTCGTTCTACTTTGGCGTGGTCGACACGGCGAAGATCGCCGCTGCCCCGTGGCTCGCCCTGCCCCACTTCACCGCGCCGGAATTCAACTGGCAAGCGATCCTGTTCATCGTCCCGGTGGCCCTGGCCCCGGCGATCGAACACATCGGCGGTGTGATTGCGGTGGGCAGCGTGACCGGTCGCGACTACCTGAAGAAGCCCGGCCTGCACCGCACCTTGCTGGGTGACGGCATTGCCACCACGGCTGCCGGCCTGTTCGGCGGCCCGCCGAACACCACCTACGCCGAAGTGACCGGCGCGGTGATGCTGACCAAGAACTACAACCCGAAAATCATGACCTGGGCGGCAATCTTTGCCATCAGCCTGGCGTTTATCGGTAAGTTCGGCGCCTTGCTGCAGAGCATTCCGGTGCCGGTGATGGGCGGGATCCTGTGCCTGCTGTTCGGCTCGATTGCGGCGGTGGGCATGAACACGCTGATCCGCCACAAGATCGACCTGGGCGAGGCGCGCAACCTGGTGATTGTCTCGGTGACGTTGGTGTTCGGGATTGGCGGTGTGCTGGTGGGTACCGGCACCGGCCCGGATGACTTCGGCCTCAAGGGCATCGCCCTGTGTGCGGTAGTGGCGATTGGTTTGAACCTGCTGCTGCCGGGCAATGATGGCTGGAAGAACAAGAAGCCGGATGAGCCGTTGCTGTAACGATGCGGTGTTGCTGATGGCCTCATCTCGGGCAAGCCCGGCTCCCACAGGGAAATGCATTCCAATGTGGGAGCCGGGCTTGCCCGCGATGAGGCCCGTCAAGCCAATAAAGGTCTAACGCCTAGATCTCACCGAGCCCATCGATCAGCGCCTGGTTCTGCTCCGGCGTACCAATGCTGATCCGCAGGAACTGGGCAATCCGCTCCTGTTTGAAGTGCCGCACAATCACCCCTTGCTCACGCAGCTTGGCCGCCAGGCCCGCCGCGTCATGCCGCGGGTGACGGGCAAAGATGAAGTTGGCGGCCGAGGGCAGCACTTCAAAGCCTTTCTCTTCCAATTGCGCGACCAGCTTGTCGCGACTGTCGATCACCTGCTTGCAGGTCTTCTCGAAATACTCGCGGTCCTCGAACGCCGCCGCCGCGCCGACAATCGCCAGGCGATCCAGCGGATAGGAGTTGAAGCTGTTCTTGACCCGCTCCAGCGCCTCGATCAAGTCGGGGTGACCCACCGCCAGGCCCACGCGCAAACCGGCCAGTGAGCGCGATTTGGAGAGGGTCTGGGTCACCAGCAGGTTCGGGTAACGATCGACCAGACTGATGGCGGTTTCGCCGCCGAAATCGATATAGGCTTCATCGACCACGACTACCGAATCCGGGCTGGCCTTGAGGAGCTGCTCCACAGCGTCCAGCGCCAGCACGCAGCCGGTAGGCGCGTTCGGGTTGGGAAAGATGATCCCGCCGTTGGGCCTGGCGTAGTCCGCCACGCGGATCTGGAACTGTTCGTCCAGCGGCACCGGGTCGGACTTGATGCCATACAGGCCGCAGTAAACCGGGTAGAAGCTGTAGCTGATGTCCGGGAACAACAGTGGCAGATCATGCTGGAACAGGCCGTGGAAGATGTGTGCCAGGACTTCATCGGAACCATTGCCAAGGAACACCTTGCCGGCATCGATCCCGTAATACTTGGCGACCGCCTGCTTGAGCAGGTCGCTGTTGGGGTCCGGGTACAGGCGCAGGTTGTCGTTCAACTCGGCCTGCATCGCGGCCAACGCCTTGGGCGATGGGCCGTAGGGGTTTTCATTGGTGTTGAGCTTGACCAGTTTGGTCAGCTTGGGTTGCTCGCCGGGCACGTAAGGCACCAGGTCCTTGACGAAAGGGCTCCAGAATTTGCTCATGTCTCAGTTCCCCTTCTCTTCAAGGATGCGGTATTCAGCGCTACGGGCGTGAGCGCTCAGGGACTCACCTCGGGCCAGCACCGAGGCGGTCTTGCCCAGTTCGGAGGCACCCTGCGGCGAGCAGAAGATGATCGACGAACGCTTCTGGAAGTCATACACCCCCAGCGGCGACGAGAAGCGCGCCGTGCCGGAGGTCGGCAGTACGTGGTTCGGCCCCGCGCAGTAGTCACCCAGGGCTTCACTGGTGTGGCGGCCCATGAAGATCGCACCGGCGTGGCGAATCGACGGCAGCCAAGCCTGTGGGTCGGCCACGGACAACTCCAAGTGCTCCGGCGCGATACGGTTGGCCACTTCGATGGCCTGCTCCATGTCGCGTACCAGGATCAGCGCCCCACGGCCATTGATCGATTTCTCGATGATCTCGGCGCGCTCCATGGTCGGCAGCAGCTTATTGATGCTGGCCGCGACCTTGTCGAGGAATTCGGCATCCGGGCTGACCAGGATCGCCTGGGCGTCTTCGTCGTGCTCGGCCTGGGAGAAGAGGTCCATGGCGATCCAGTCCGGATCGGTCTGGCCGTCGCACACCACGAGGATTTCCGAAGGGCCGGCGATCATGTCGATACCCACCTGGCCAAACACGTGGCGCTTGGCGGTGGCAACGTAGATGTTGCCAGGGCCGACCACTTTGTCGACCTTCGGCACGCTTTCGGTGCCATAGGCCAGGGCCGCAACGGCTTGGGCGCCACCGATGGTGAACACGCGATCGACACCGGCAATGCAAGCCGCAGCCAGCACCAACTCGTTGATTTCACCGCGCGGGGTCGGCACGACCATGACCACTTCGGTCACGCCCGCCACTTTGGCCGGGATCGCGTTCATCAGTACCGATGACGGGTACGAAGCCTTGCCGCCCGGCACGTACAAACCGGCACGGTCCAGCGGCGTGACCTTCTGGCCCAGCACCGTGCCGTCGGCCTCGGTGTAGCTCCAGGAGTCCTGTTTCTGTTTTTCGTGGTAGCTGCGCACGCGCGCGGCCGCCACTTCCAGGGCTTCGCGCTGCGGCGCAGTGATGCGCGTCAGGGCCAGTTCCAGGCGTTCGCGGGGCAGGATCAGGTCGGCCATGGACTTGACGTCCAGGCCGTCGAACTGACGGGTGAAGTCCACCAGCGCCGCATCACCGCGCTCGCGCACGGCCTTGATGATGTCGAGTACCCGCTGGTTGACCGAGTCGTCGGACACACTTTCCCAGCTCAGCAGATGATCCAGATGATGGGCGAAATCCGGGTCGGCAGCGTTGAGTCGGGCAATTGCAGTGGACGTGGTCATAGCGAGGGCCTCAATAGAATTGGCAAAAACTCAGGCGCCCTAAACTAGCAGTCGTTTCCGCTTGGGCACCTGAGAATTCTGGCTATGAGGCGGATAGACGGGCGCAGCCTTTCAGCTACGCAGGTAAGTCAACCGCGGTGTCGCGACTCCACTGCCTTGCGCAGGGTGTCGATCAACGCCTGGATACGGGCGTGCTGCATCTTCATCGATGCTTTGTTGACGATCAGTCGGGAACTGATGTCGGCAATGAAATCCTGGGGCTCGAGGCCGTTGGCGCGCAGGGTGTTGCCGGTGTCGACCACGTCGATGATCTTGTCGGCGAGGCCGATCAGCGGCGCCAGCTCCATCGAACCGTAGAGCTTGATGATATCGACCTGGCGGCCTTGCTCGGCATAGTAGCGCTTGGCGACGTTGACGAACTTGGTCGCCACGCGCAGGCGGCCTTTGGGCTCGACATCGCCGACACGGCCGGCGGTCATCAGCTTGCACAGGGCGATACGCAGGTCCAACGGCTCGTACAGGCCCTGGCCACCGTATTCCATCAGCACGTCTTTACCGGCGACACCGAGGTCGGCCGCGCCATGTTCAACGTAGGTCGGCACGTCGGTAGCCCGCACGATCAACAGGCGAACGTCGTCCTGGGTCGTGGGGATGATCAGCTTGCGGCTCTTGTCCGGATTCTCGGTCGGCACGATGCCCGCTTCAGCCAGAAGCGGCAAAGTGTCGTCAAGGATGCGGCCCTTGGACAGTGCGATGGTCAACATGGGAAACGTCAGTCCTTCATCAGGCTATTGCTGTCCGGTCACAATCGGCGCCAGACACAGATCGAGGCCATTACAGCCTCGATTTGAAACAAATTCACAGCAAGTCTCTGTAGTGAGCGGGCTTGTCCCGCGCTGGGTTGCGTAGCGGCCCTAAACATCTGGGGAGCGCTGCGCACTCCAACGCGGGGCTAGCCCGCTCACCACAAGAAGCCCGCTCACTACAGTGACAGCGTTTTCAGCGGCGGGACTAGCCCGGTACACGGCGGATTTTCGCGCCGAGCATCTGCAGTTTTTCTTCGATGCACTCGTAACCACGGTCTATGTGGTAGATGCGGTCGATCAGGGTGTCACCTTCAGCGACCAGCGCCGAGATCACCAGGCTGGCCGAGGCCCGCAGGTCGGTGGCCATGACTGGCGCGCCCTTGAGTTTCTCAGTGCCGGTGACGATGGCAGTGTTGCCTTCGACCTGGATCTTCGCGCCCATGCGGTGCAGTTCGTACACGTGCATGAAGCGGTTTTCGAAGATAGTCTCGATCACGGCACCGGTACCTTCGGCAATCGCGTTCAAGGAGATGAACTGCGCTTGCATGTCGGTCGGGAACGCCGGGTACGGCGCGGTACGCACGTTGACGGCCTTTGGACGCTTGCCGTGCATGTTCAGCTCGATCCAGTCTTCGCCGGTGGTGATTTCGGCACCGGCTTCACGCAGTTTTTCCAGGACCGCTTCCAAGATGGTCGGGTCGGTGTCCTTGACCTTGACGCGACCACCGGTGACGGCGGCGGCAACCAGGTAGGTACCGGTCTCGATGCGGTCCGGCATCACTTTGTAGGTGGCCGGGTGCAGGCGTTTCACACCGTCGATGGTGATGGTGTCGGTGCCGGCGCCGGTGATGTTGGCACCCATGGCGATCAGGAAGTTGGCTAGGTCGACCACTTCCGGCTCGCGCGCGGCGTTTTGCAGGACGCTGCGGCCGTTGGCCAGGGCAGCGGCCATCATGATGTTCTCGGTACCGGTCACGCTGACGGTATCAAAGAAGAAGTTGGCGCCACGCAGGCCGCCTTCCGGCGCCTTGGCCTTGATGTAGCCGCCTTCGACGTCGATGGTCGCGCCCATGGCTTCGAGGCCACGGATGTGCAGGTCAACCGGACGCGAGCCGATGGCGCAACCGCCAGGCAGCGCGACTTCGGCTTCGCCAAAACGGGCAACCATCGGGCCCAGCACCAGGATCGACGCACGCATGGTTTTCACCAGCTCGTACGGGGCGATCAGGGTCTTGATGGTGCGCGGGTCGATTTCGACGGCCAGCTTCTCGTCGATCACCGGCTCGATGCCCATGCGACCGAACAGCTCGATCATGGTGGTGATGTCGTGCAGGTGCGGCAGGTTGGCCACGGTAACCGGGCCATCGCACAGCAGGGTCGCTGCCAGGATCGGCAAGGCGGAGTTTTTTGCACCGGAGATGCGAATCTCGCCATCAAGGCGGGCACCGCCGGTAATAATCAATTTATCCATAAGAATCTCGACGCCTTGGGGGCTCAGGTGCGCTCGGCCCAGGCCGCGCGGCTGAAAAATTTCATAGTGACCGCATGGATGCTGCCATCGGTGATCCACGGGTTCAAATGGGCATAGATGTGCTGCTGACGCTTGACCGGGCTGAGTGCCGCCAGTTCATCGCTAATCACGTTCAGCTGGAAGTTGCAGCCTTCGCCTTCAACTTCTACGGTCGTTTCCGGCAGCTTTCCTTCAAGAAAGCTCTTAACTTCTAGGGCCTGCATGCTCAACCTCTATCGGCGCCCAGTGCGCGCGGGTCGCACATCATACAAAAAAGCCCCGCGCCTGCGAACCCCGCATAGCAGGACTCTGACGGGGGGCTTCTCAATAATGTGTATTAAGGATGCGCCAGCAGCTCGGTCAGACCGGAAACTTCGGCAATTTCGCGCATGTCTTCGGGCAATGCCCGGATGCTGACCGGCTTTTTCGCCGCTTCGGCATCACGCATGAAGCACAGCAGCAGCGATAAACCGACGCTGCTGGACTTGGTCACAGCCGAGCAATCCAGCACCAACGCAGGCGCAGTGCTGGTCTTGATCAGCGCCTGGCCCTGCTTGCGCAGGTCAGGCCCGGTACGGTAATCCAGCACGCCGCTGAGGAACAGCTCGCCGGCATCGCCGAGACGAACAGCCGACTCGGTCATTGCGCAGGCTTCCCGGCAGCTTTATCGGTTTCTTCCTTGGCCTTGGCGACTTCACCGGCCCAACCATTGATGGTTTTGTCCAGGTCGTTGCCATTGCGCTGCATGGCATCGGCGAACTGGTCACGGAACAGCTTGCCAATGTTGATGCCGTTGATGATCACGTTACGCAGTTTCCACTCGCCGTTGACCTTCTCCAGCGTGTATTGCACAGGATAGACGGCGCCGTTGTTGCCCTTGACGCTCATGTTCACGCTGGTGCGATCACCCGACTCATCGCCGGCTGGAGCAACGGTAATGCCCTGGTTGTTGTACTCCAGCAGCGCATTGCCATAGAACTGGAACAGGCCTTTCTTGAAGTTTTCCTGGAAGGTCTGCATCTGCGCCGGAGTCGCCTTGCGCGAATACTTGACCGTCATGATGCTGCGGGAAATGCCTTCGGCATCGACCACCGGGCCGACAATGCTATTGAGCGCGTCGTAGAACTGACTTGGGTCTTGCTTGTACTTTTCCTTGTTGGCCGACAGGTCGGCCAACATCTTGTTAGTCGTGTCCTGCACCAGTTCGTGGGCAGAACCTGCTGCGTTGGCCATCAACGGCAGCGCTGCAAGCAGTACCAGGAGGCCACGTCGCAAGGTAGAGATCATGTACAGATTCCTCATTTGGCGTCTTTATTGACCGTATTGAGCAGGAATTTACCGATCAGGTCTTCAAGTACCAACGACGACTGTGTGTCGTGGATTGTCGAGCCATCCTTGAGCAGGGCTGTTTCCCCGCCCACGCTGACACCGATGTATTTCTCGCCCAGCAGCCCTGCGGTGAGGATAGATGCAGTGGAGTCGGTCGGCAGATTATCTACCTTCTTGTCCAGTTGCATTGTCACTCGACCGGTGAAGCTGTCGCGGTCCAGATCGATTGCCGTGACCTTGCCGATGGTTACACCGGCCATGGTCACTTTAGCTCTGACAGTCAAACCGGCGATATTGTCGAAGTACGCGTAAAGTTTATAAGTATCGGCGGTGGGGCTGGCCGACAAGCCGCTGACTCGCAGGGCCAACAACAGTAAAGCCAGGATGCCAGCCAGCAAGAAAAGGCCGACACCGATTTCCACAGTGCGGTTTTGCATCAGAAATCTCCAAACATCAAGGCGGTCAAAATGAAGTCAAGGCCCAGTACCGCCAGCGAGGCGTACACAACGGTCTTGGTGGTGGCGCGACTGATCCCTTCTGAGGTGGGCTCACAGTCGTAGCCTTGGAATACGGCGATCCAGGTCACTACAAAGGCGAAGACGATGCTTTTTATGATGCCGTTGAGCACGTCGCCAGTGAACGTCACACTGTTTTGCATGTTGGCCCAGTAGGAGCCGTCGTAGACGCCCAGCCAGTCCACCGCCACCCATGAACCGCCCCAGATACCGACCACGCTGAAGATCATCGCCAGCAGTGGCAGGGAAATGAAACCGGCCCACAGGCGCGGGGCAACAATGTATTTGAGCGGGTCCACGCCGATCATTTCCAGGCTGGACAGCTGTTCAGTGGACTTCATGTTGCCGATTTCGGCGGTCAGTGCAGACCCCGCACGCCCGGCGAACAGCAAGGCGGTGACCACCGGCCCCAGTTCACGCAACAGCGTCAGGGCGACCATCTGCCCCACTGCCTGCTCCGAACCGTAGCTGGAAAGAATGTTGAAGCCCTGCAGCGCCAGCACCATGCCAATGAACACCCCGGAGACCACGATGATCACCAGGGACATCACGCCAACCGAATGCAGCTGCTTGACCAGCAGGCCAAAGCCGCCGCCAATGCCGCCACGGCCGAGCAGGGCGTGGAACAGGAAAATCGTCGAGCGGCCCAGCACTTCGACAATGTCGATGCCCGAGCGACCGAAAAGGCGAACCTTCTCGATGAGAGATGTCTTGCGCATCAGCGCTTCCCCAGAAGATCTGAGCGGTAATCCGCTGCCGGAAAGTGAAAAGGCACCGGACCATCAGGATCGCCGGTCATGAATTGGCGAATGCGCGGGTTATCGGCGTTCATCAGTTCTTCGGGCGTGCCCTGCCCCAGTACTTGGCCATCGCCTACTACATAGAGGTAATCGGCAATGCTCGCGGTTTCTGCAAGGTCATGGGAGACCACGATACTGGTGATGCCCAGCGCATCATTGAGCAAGCGGATAAGGCGCACCAGCACGCCCATGGCGATCGGGTCCTGGCCGACGAAGGGCTCGTCATACATGAGGATCTGCGGGTCGAGGGCAATGGCGCGCGCCAGGGCCACACGACGCTTCATGCCGCCGGACAGTTCGTCGGGCATGAGGTCGATGGCGCCGCGAAGGCCTACGGCCTGCAGTTTCAGCAACACAATGTCACGAATCATTTCGTCGGACAGCTGGGTATGCACCCGCAGCGGAAAGGCCACGTTCTCGAAAACATCGAGGTCGGTGAACAGCGCACCGCTCTGGAACAGCACACCCATGTGCTTGCGTGCATCGAACAGATCGCTGCGCGACAGCGTCGGCAGGTTCTGGCCGTTGACCCACACTTCGCCGGCGCTGGGGCGCAATTGCATGCCCATCAGGCGCAACAGGGTGGTCTTGCCGCAACCGGAAGGCCCCATGATGCCCGTGACCTTGCCGCGCGGAATGCGGATATCGACATTATTGAAGATGCTGCGCGTCCCGCGCTTGAAGGTCAGTCCCTTCAGCTCGACCGCGTAGGCGTTATCGGCACTCATCTAAACTCCTTGGGATGCAGCCTCTCACTCGGACACCACGCTTGCGACAAACGTTTGCATCAGTCGCACAATAGCCGCGCAATAGTTGGCCACATGGGCAGAGCGGACCGAACTGGCGGCGAACTATATCACTGCTGGTACAAGGCGCCCAAGGCCGGAACGGTGCTTGTTCAGATTGGTGACAGCGAAAAAACGTTGCTTGAGATGTATCTCAAGCGCATCGCGAACAAACCCTGACGAACTTGCGTGAGGGAATTGATCATTACCGTTATAATCGCCGACTTTTCGTCAGGCTATACGATTTCAGACATGAGCCAATCCAGCGACCTTATTCAATCAGCGCAACGCACCATTCGCCTCGAGCTTGAGGCCGTAGAAGGCTTGCTGGCGCATATCGACGCAGATTTCGTACGCGCCTGCGAGATGATTCTGGCCAGCAAGGGCCGCGTTGTCGTGGTCGGCATGGGCAAGTCGGGCCACGTTGGCAACAAGATCGCCGCCACCCTGGCCAGCACCGGAACCACCGCGTTTTTCGTGCACCCCGCCGAAGCCAGCCACGGCGACATGGGCATGATCACCAAGGATGACGTCATCCTGGCACTGTCCAACTCCGGCACCACCAACGAAATCGTGACCCTGTTGCCGCTGATCAAGCGCTTGGGCATCCAGATGATCAGCATCACCGGCAACCCGGAGTCGACACTGGCCAAGGCCGCCGAAGTGAACCTGAATGTCCATGTGGCCCACGAGGCCTGCCCGCTGAACCTGGCACCGACCTCCTCCACTACCGCTGCGCTGGTCATGGGCGATGCCCTGGCCGTGGCGCTGCTGGAAGCCCGAGGGTTTACCGCCGAGGACTTCGCGTTTTCCCACCCGGGTGGCGCCCTGGGCCGCCGCCTGCTGCTGAAAGTGGAAAACGTCATGCACTCGGGCGATGAATTGCCCCACGTCCAGCGCGGCACGTTACTGAAGGACGCGCTGATGGAGATGACTCGCAAAGGCCTGGGCATGACCGTGATCCTGGAAGCCGACGGCCGCCTGGCCGGGGTCTTCACCGACGGCGACCTGCGCCGCACCCTGGACCGCACCATCGACATCCACACCGCCACCATTGATGCGGTGATGACACCTCACGGCAAGACCGCGCGCCCTGAAATGCTGGCAGCCGAAGCCTTGAAGATCATGGAAGACCACAAGATCGGCGCACTGGTAGTGGTCGATGGCGACGACCGTCCGATTGGCGCCCTGAACATGCACGACTTGCTGCGTGCGGGAGTGATGTAAATGACCAGCGACCTGTTGCAACGCGGCAAGCACATAAAACTGGCGATTTTCGACGTTGACGGCGTGCTGACCGATGGCCGCCTGTACTTTCTCGAGGACGGCAGCGAATTCAAGACGTTCAACACCCTGGACGGCCAGGGCATCAAGATGCTGATGGCGGCGGGCGTGCAAACGGCGATTATCAGCGGCAGAAAGACGCCGGTAGTGGAACGTCGCGCACAAAACCTGGGGATTCCTCACCTGTATCAGGGCCGCGAGGATAAACTGGTGGTTCTGGACGAGCTTCTTGGCCAACTCAACCTAAGCTATGAACAGGTCGCCTACCTGGGCGATGACCTGCCAGACCTGCCGGTGATTCGCCGAGTGGGCCTGGGCATGGCCGTCGCCAACGCGGCCGCCTTTGTTCGCGAGCACGCCCATGGCATCACCACTGCCCGCGGCGGTGAAGGTGCCGCCCGCGAATTCTGCGAGCTGATCCTGCGTGCCCAAGGCAGCCTTGAAGCGGCACACGCCGCCTACTTATAGAGCGTTTTATGCTGAGTAAAAAGATTCGCAACTTCCTGCTATTCGGGGTCATCGCCGCGCTGTTCCTCGCGGTGGGCTACTGGAATATCAGCCCGGAGCGCTTTCTCGACCAGCCTGTTACGCAGGTTGACGAGGGGCTTATCGATAATTTTGCCACCAATGCCTACACCATCCAGTTCATGCCCGATGGCAAGGTCCAGTATGAGTTGACGGCCGATAAAGTGGACCACCTCAAGACATCCGGTGTCAGCCTACTGACAAACCCGGACCTGAACCTGTACCGAGGTACCGACTTTCCGTGGCATGTCACCAGCAAGCGCGGCGAGGTGAACTCGGACGGCACACAGGTGGAACTGATCGATTCGGTGCGCGTCGCACGTACGGATGCACAGAAGCGCGACACCGTCATCACCAGCAGTCGCATGACCGTATTCCCACAACAGCAATATGCGCAGACCGATCAAGACGTTAGAATCGACGGCGCTGGCGGTGTATCGACTGGCAAAGGAATGAAAGCGTATTTGAAAGAAAGCAGGATACACCTGCTATCGAACGTAAGAGGACAGTATGAGGCTCGTTAAAACTCTCCCTATTTTGCTCGGTCTGGGCGCAGCACTGGGAAGCGTGAGCGCCTGGGCTCTGCCGAACGATAGCCAGCAACCGATCCACATCTCGGCTGACGATGCGCAGCTCGATGACAAGCAAGGCGTCGCCACCTATACCGGCGGCGTGATCATCACCCAGGGCTCGATGAAGATCACCGGCAACACGGTGACACTGACGCGTACCCAGGCGGGCGATATTGACGTGGTGACATCGGTGGGCAACCTGGCTTACTTCGAACAGAAGCAGTCCGCTACCGATACCGGCCCGATGAAGGGCTACGGCAAGACCATCCAGTATCATGCCCAGCAGAACCGCATCGTACTGATCGACCAGGCGAAGGTGCTCAGCCCCGACGGCAACTCCACGGAAGGTGAAAAAATCACCTATGACACCGTGAAACAGATCGCTAATGCCGGTCGTGCCAATGGCAACAAGGTCACCGCACCTCGCCCACGCATCGATATGGTTATCCAGCCGAAGAAGAAGGCCGAGTAATGGCAACCCTGAAAGCCCAGCATCTGGCCAAGGCCTATAAAAGCCGTCAGGTCGTGCGCGACGTCAGCCTGTCGATCGACAGCGGCCAGATCGTCGGCTTGCTCGGCCCCAACGGCGCCGGCAAGACCACCTGCTTCTACATGATCGTCGGCCTGGTCCAGGCGGATCAGGGCCGCGTGCTAATCGATGACCTGGACGTGAGCCATCAGCCGATGCACGGTCGCGCACGCGCCGGTATCGGCTATCTCCCACAGGAAGCATCGATCTTCCGCAAACTGTCGGTCGCCGATAACATCATGGCCATCCTCGAAACCCGCAAGGAACTCGACCGTGACGGCCGTCGCAAGGAACTGGAAAGCCTGCTGCAGGAGTTCCACATCAACCATATCCGCGACAACCTCGGCATGAGCCTGTCCGGTGGTGAGCGTCGCCGTGTGGAAATCGCCCGCGCCCTGGCCACCGCGCCCAAGTTCATCCTGCTGGACGAACCGTTTGCCGGCGTCGACCCGATCTCGGTGGGTGACATCAAGCAGATCATCCATCACCTCAAGGCCAAGGGCATTGGCGTGCTGATCACTGACCACAACGTCCGTGAGACGCTCGATATCTGCGAAACCGCTTACATCGTCAACGATGGACAACTGATTGCCGAAGGTGACTCTGCCACTATCCTGGCCAACGAATTGGTCAAGGAAGTGTATCTGGGTCACGAGTTCCGCCTGTAAACACGGTGGTATCAGGCCATTCGCCATGGAGCGCGGTAGTCAATAAAAACCTCAGTATTTTTATTGTTACCGCGCTCTAGGCAAAGCCCCTGATATCAGGCATATAATTTGCTTATGTTTGGCGCTCACGCGCCCTGTCGTGGATGGCGCATTGCGCCGGCGAATAAGGTGTTAAGCCCCTGCCATGAAACCATCGCTAGTCCTGAGAATGGGCCAGCAGCTGACGATGACACCGCAGCTGCAACAGGCCATCCGCCTGCTCCAATTGTCGACCCTGGACCTGCAACAGGAAATCCAGGAGGCCCTGGAGTCCAACCCGATGCTCGAGCGCCAGGAAGAAGGCGACGACTTCGATAATGCAGACCCGCTGGCCGATAACATCGAGCAAAAACCCAATTCCGACGTGCAGGAACCCTCCTACCAGGAATCCGCCCCTACGGTGGGCAACCTGGAGGAAGGCGAGTGGAACGAACGCATTCCCAACGAGCTTCCGGTCGACACCGCCTGGGAAGACGTCTACCAGACCAGCGCCAGCAGCCTGCCCAGCAGTGACGATGACGAGTGGGACTTCACCACCCGTACGTCCGCCGGCGAGAGCCTGCAGAGCCATCTGCTCTGGCAACTGAACCTTGCGCCGATGTCGGACACCGATCGCCTGATCGCCGTGACCCTGATCGACTGCATCAACAACCAGGGTTATCTAGACGAGACGCTTGAAGAGATTCTTGAAGCCTTCGACCCTGAACTGGATATCGAGCTGGACGAGATCGAAGCCGTCCTGCATCGCATCCAGCAGTTCGAGCCTGCCGGTATCGGCGCGCGCACGCTCAGCGAATGCCTGTTGCTGCAATTGCGCCAACTACCGGCCAAGACTCCCTGGCTCGCCGAAGCCCAGCGCCTGGTCACCGACTACATAGGCCTGCTGGGCAGCCGCGACTACAGCCAGTTGATGCGCCGCATGAAGCTCAAGGAAGACGACCTGCGCCAGGTCATCGAGCTGGTACAGAGCCTCAACCCGCGCCCTGGCTCGCAGATCGAGTCCAGCGAAGCCGAATACGTCGTCCCCGACGTCATTGTGCGCAAGGACAACGAGCGCTGGCTGGTGGAGCTGAACCAGGAGTCGGTGCCGCGCCTGCGCGTCAACCCGCAATACGCCGGTTTCGTGCGTCGCGCCGATACCAGCGCCGACAACACCTTCATGCGCAACCAGTTGCAGGAAGCCCGCTGGTTCATCAAAAGCCTGCAAAGCCGCAACGAAACCCTGATGAAAGTGGCCACCCAGATCGTCGAGCACCAGCGCGGCTTCCTGGAATACGGCGACGAGGCGATGAAACCGCTGGTACTGCATGACATCGCCGAAGCGGTCGGCATGCATGAATCGACGATTTCCCGGGTGACCACCCAGAAATTCATGCATACCCCGCGGGGTATTTATGAACTGAAATACTTTTTCTCCAGCCATGTCAGCACCTCCGAAGGCGGTGAATGCTCGTCCACGGCGATCCGCGCGATCATCAAAAAACTGGTTGCCGCGGAAAATCAGAAAAAGCCATTGAGTGACAGTAAGATCGCTGGTTTACTGGAGGCACAAGGCATTCAGGTCGCCCGTCGAACCGTCGCCAAGTACCGCGAGTCCCTCGGGATCGCGCCTTCCAGCGAGCGCAAGCGTTTGATGTGACGGGCGAGCCACAGCGTTCCAGTGGCGGGTATTCCTACCCGCCGCTTTATGCACTGGCAACGAAGGAGAAGCTGTATGCAAGTCAACATCAGTGGACACCAGCTGGAAGTCACCAAGCCCCTGCGTGAGTACACCGAGAGTAAGCTGAACAAGCTTGCGGGGCATTTTGACAAGATCACCAACGTGCAGGTCATCATGGAGGTCGATAAGCTCAAGCAGAAAATCGAGGCCACCCTGCACGTACCGAATGCCAAGCTCGTCGCCAATGCGGAACATGAGGACATGTACGCGGCGATCGACTCGCTCTACGACAAGCTGGACCGCCAACTCATAAAGCATAAGGAAAAGAATCTGCACCTGATGCAAGGTACAGGTCGTTAACTCTCCCCCCATGATCCGACTTGAAACCATCCTGACCCCCGGCCGTTCCCTTGTGAACGTGCCGGGCGGCAGTAAAAAGCGCGCCCTCGAACAAATTGCCAACCTGATCGGCCGTGAAGTGCCTGAACTGGATACGCAAGCCGTGTACGAGGCGCTGATCGCCCGTGAAAAACTTGGCTCGACCGGTTTTGGTAACGGCATCGCTATTCCTCACTGCCGCCTCAGAGGCTGCGATACACCTGTGAGCGCCCTGCTGCACCTGGACGCTCCCATCGATTTCGACGCCATCGACGGCGCCCCGGTCGACCTGCTGTTCGTCCTGCTGGTCCCGGAAGCGGCTACCGATGCGCACCTGGAACTGCTCCGGCAGATCGCCAGCATGCTTGACCGCAAGGACGTACGCGACAAACTGCGCAGCGCCAGCAGCAACGAGGCGCTGTACCAGGTTGTCCTGGATGAACAGAACGGGCAGTAATCATGCGTTTGATCATCGTCAGCGGCCGCTCCGGCTCGGGTAAAAGCACCGCCCTCAATGTTCTTGAGGACAACGGTTTCTATTGCATCGACAACCTGCCCGCCGGCCTGCTGCCGGAATTGGCGGAACGCGCGTTGATCCACACTGAACTGGCACAACCCCTCGTCGCCGTTTCGATTGATGCCCGCAACCTGCCCAGCCACCTTGAGCGATTCCCGCAATTGCTCGAGGAAGTCCGGGCCAAGCACATCCATTGCGATGTGCTTTACCTGGATGCCGACGAAGAGACACTGCTCAAGCGTTTCTCCGAGACCCGTCGACGCCACCCCCTCAGCAGCCCTCACCGCTCCCTGGCCGAAGCCATCGAAGACGAGACCACGCTGCTGGGGCCGATCATTGACCTCGCCGACCTCAAGATCAACACCACCAGTCTCAACCTGTATCAGTTGCGCGATGCCATCAAGCTGCGCCTGTTGAACCAGCCGGAACCGGGCACGGCGTTTCTCGTCGAATCATTTGGTTTCAAGCGGGGCATGCCGGTAGATGCCGACCTCGTGTTCGACGTGCGCTGCCTGCCCAACCCTTACTGGAAGCCGGAACTGCGTGATCAATCCGGGCTGGATCAGCCGGTGGCCGATTACCTGGCTGCGCAGCCGGACGTGGAGGAGATGTTCCAGGACATTTCCAGTTACTTGCTCAAATGGTTGCCGCGCTTCGCTGCAAGCAACCGAGCCTATGTCACCATTGCCATCGGCTGCACCGGCGGCCACCACCGCTCCGTCTACCTGACCGAGCGCCTGGGCCAGGTGCTGCAACAAACCCTCAAGAACGTCCAGGTCCGCCACCGCGACCTTAGCTGAAAGGAACACCCCCGCGATGCCCGCTCTGGAAATTGAAATCATCAACAAGCTGGGCTTGCACGCCCGGGCGTCTGCCAAGTTCGTCGGTGTTGCCGGGCAGTTTCCCTGCCAGATTCGCGCCGGACGCACACCGGAATCGATGGTTGACGGCAAAAGCATCATGGCGATGATGATGCTGGCCGCCGGCAAGGGCACCAAGATTCACTTGAAAACAGAAGGTGAACAAGAACAGGAAGCGATGGACGCACTGGTCGCGCTGATCAATAACTACTTCGACGAAGGCGAATAACCCTCTGTAGGAGCCCGGCTTGCCGGCGATGGCGTCGCCAAGCGCACCGCACGTCTCAGGATTGATCGCCGGCAAGCCGGCTCCTACAAGGGAGCGGGCGTTATCCCAAAGCGGTGTCCATCACCATCATCAAGCAAAATCCGATGCACAGCCCCAGGCTGGCAAGCTTTTCGTGGCCATTGCGTCGCGACTCGGGAATGACCTCGTGAGTCACCACCAGCAGCATGGCGCCAGCAGCCAGGGCCAGCCCCAAAGGCAACAAGATTTCGGCAAGGCTCACCAACCAGGCACAGAGCACCGCAAACACCGGCTCAACCAGGCCTGACGCCGCACCGATCAGGAACGCCTTGACCCGCGACATCCCTGCCCCGGCCAACACCAACGCAATCACCAGGCCTTCGGGCACGTCCTGCAAGGCAATGCCCATGGCCAGGCTGTCGGCATCCGGCATACCGCCGCCGGCGGAGACACCCACGGCCATGCCTTCGGGGATGTTGTGGGCGATGATGGCAAATACAAACAGCCAGATGCGTGGCGGGATCACCGGTTTTTCCGGCGTGCCCACCAGCATTTCCGGGCTCGCGCCGGAGACCTTGCGGTCAACCAGATAAAGCCCGAATGCCCCCAGCATGATGCCAAAGCTGATCAGGCCACTGGCGGCCCAGGGCGATAGTCCCAGGCCTTCGGCTGCGGCAATGCCCGGCACGATCAGCGAAAACGCCGTCGCCGCCAACATCACACCGGCACCAAAACCCAGCAGGGTATCGCTCAATGCCACCGGCATGCGGCGAATGACCAACACCGGGACGGCGCCGAGCGCCGTGCCAAGCGCGCAGATGGAGCCACCCTGCAATGCACGCAGAATGCGCGGCTCCAGGTCCAGCCAGGCGAGCCCGTGGGCCACCAGCAATGCAGTACCTGCCAATAACAGCAACGAGCCAAACGCATAACGAAACATTCGCCCGCTGCTGATCGCCAGTGTTTCAGTGCCCATAGTCGGCCTTAGATCTTGTTATGAAGGTAAATGTCAGGCCACAGCGGCCTGATAGCGAGCGGTGACTTCTGGCCAGTTAATGACACTGTAGAAGGCATTGATGTATTCCGGGCGGCGGTTCTGGTAAAGCAGGTAGTAGGCATGCTCCCAGACGTCCAGGCCGAGGATCGGCGTATTGCCGTTCATCAGTGGGCTGTCCTGGTTACCGCTGCTCTCCACCACCAGAGTCTTCTGCGGCGTAACACTCAACCAGGCCCAACCGCTGCCGAAACGCGTCAACGCGGCCTTGGTGAAGGCTTCCTTGAAACTATCAAAACCGCCAAGCTGTTCATCGATAGCCTTGCCCAGTGCGCCTTCGGGTTTCCCACCACCTTTTGGCGACATCACCGCCCAGAACAACGAGTGGTTGGCATGGCCGCCGCCCTGGTTAATCACCGCTGCACGCAGTTTTTCCGGCAGTTGCTGCACGCTGGACACCAGTTTCTCCACCGGCCAGCCCGCAAACTCGGTGCCTTCGACTGCCGCGTTGAGGTTGTTGATGTAAGTCTGGTGGTGCTTGGTGTAGTGGATCTCCATGGTTTGCGCATCGATATGCGGTTCCAGGGCGTCGTACGCGTAAGGCAAGGCAGGCAAGGTATAAGTCATATCAATGTGCTCCGTATTGAGGAGTGGTCGGCTGCGCCGCAGTACCGCCCAGCAAGCGATGAGTGCGAGGGTACTCGCCGTGATCGCTGATGAAATTCAACAGTTCGACGTAGGTTTTGCTGCTCTGGCGCAGGGCGGCTTCCCGCAATTGCGAGCTGAGGCGCGGGTCCTGCATGGTCTGCAGCAGGCGCTGGTGAATAGCGCAGAGGTACTCCGCGCTTTCTTCCGGCTGGTTCAGGCGCAGGTGCAGGTCCGCCAGGTTGTGATGGGAAATGACGCAAGCCGCCACTGCTTCGTCGGCATCCGCCCAGCGTTCGAACAACACTTGAGCCAGGGCCAGGGCTTGCAAATAGGCCTCGCGAGCGTCGACCAGTTCGCCTGCCATAAAGCAGCGATTGGCCCGTTCGATCGTGCGTTTCCAGTGCTCCATGGTGAGCCTCCAAAGCAGGGTCGGTGATTACACGCCGCCGGCCGTGAGCTTTTCCGGATCCAGCAGGACCTCCAGTTGGCTACGTGGCAAGTCGGTGTGCTCGAGGGCGACATCAATCACCGGACGGCCCTGCTGATAGGCCTTCTTGGCGATTTCAGCGGCCTTTTGGTACCCGATGATCGGGTTGAGTGCGGTCACCAGGATCGGGTTGCGCGACAGCGCTTCCTTGAGCTTGGCTTCATTGACCTTGAAACTGGCGATGGCCTTGTCTGCCAGCAAACGACTGGAATTGGCCAGCAATTCGAGGCTGTTGAGCAGGTTCTGCGCAATGATCGGCAGCATCACGTTCAGCTCGAAGTTGCCCGACTGACCAGCGACAGTGATCACCGTGTCATTGCCGATGACCTGCGCAGCCACCATCGCAGTCGCTTCCGGGATCACCGGATTGACCTTGCCCGGCATGATCGACGAGCCAGGCTGCAGGCCTTCCAGTTCGATTTCACCCAGGCCGGCGAGCGGACCGGAGTTCATCCAGCGCAGGTCGTTGGCGATTTTCATCAGCGACACGGCGGTGGCTTTCAACTGACCTGACACGGCCACGGCGGTGTCCTGGGAGCCAATCAAAGCGAACAGGTTCTTGCCTGGCGTGAATTTCACGCCCGTCAGGCTGCTCAGTTGCTGGCTGAAACGCGCAGCGAATTCTGGGTGTGCGTTGATCCCGGTGCCTACCGCAGTACCGCCCTGGGCCAACGACTGCAAGCTCGGCAGAAGGTCCTGCAAATGCCCGATATTGGCCTTGAGCTGCTGCGCCCAGCCATTGAGCACCTGGCTCATACGCACCGGCATGGCGTCCATCAGGTGCGTGCGACCGGTCTTGATGAACGGATGGACCTCTTCGGCCTTCTGCTCGATCACCTGCACCAGGTGCAGCAAGGCCGGCAGCGTTTGCTCGTGCAGGACCAGCGCGGCGCTGACGTGGATCGTGGTCGGAATGATGTCGTTGCTGCTTTGGCCGCAATTGACGTGGTCGTTGGGGTTGACCGACTCACCCAGCAAACGGCTGGCCAGTGTGGCAATCACTTCGTTGGCGTTCATGTTGGAGCTGGTGCCGGAACCGGTCTGGAAGATATCCACCGGGAAGTGCGGCATGAAATCGCCTTCCAGCAAGCCTTGGGCGGCGTCGACGATGGCCTTGCCCTGCCCTTCGCTGATTTGCTTGAGATCGACGTTGACCTTGGCGGCAGCAGCCTTGGCCAAAATCAAGGCGCGGATGAATTGCGCCGGCATGCGTTGGTGGCTGATCGGAAAGTTGTTCACCGCGCGCTGGGTCTGGGCGCCATACAGGGCCTCGGCAGGCACTTGCAGCTCGCCCATGCTGTCGCGTTCGATACGGGTGTTACTCATCGTTAGATCCTTGCACCAAGTCGGAGTGAGAAATAGACGGCAGCAATTCGCAGGTCGCCAATCGCCAGGCAAAGGTCTGCCAGCGCTTGAGGCGGCAGGCACAGTGAGAGAGTTTTTCCAGGTCGCGCAGCGGGCGCCAGGCCTGGTCCAGGCACAGGGAGCGCCAGTGCCAGGGCAGCGCGATATCGCTGGCGGTGTCGAGCAACAGGCGGAATGAGGTTTCAGCGATCGTCCACGGATGGGTCGCAGTGCAGCACGCCAGGTATCGACCTTCATTGAGGTAGTGTTCGATCAGGCGCGGCTCGTTGGGGTTGAGGCCGCAGCGAATCTGGCGACTCATCCAGCGCCAGCTCTCAAGGTAAGGATCCTCATGCAGGACAGAACTCATGATCCACACTCATTCGGTAATGATATTTATTATTAAATGATATTGAGAATCAAAACAAGAGTGGCACATTAATCCCGCTGACACGCGGGCACAAAAAAAGCGCGCCATCTTCATGATGGCGCGCCTTTTTGTTGAAGTGTGTCGGAGGGATCAGCTACCGGCGACGGTCATCCGCTCGATCAACACCGAACCCGTGCGGATATTGCTGCGCAGTTCCAGGTCGTTTCCGACCGCAACGATCTGCTTGAACATATCGCGCAGGTTGCCGGCGATCGTCACTTCCTGGACGGCAAACTGAATCTCGCCGTTTTCCACCCAGAAGCCCGCCGCGCCACGGGAATAATCACCCGTGACCATGTTCAGGCCATGGCCCATCAACTCAGTCACCAGCAGGCCGCGACCCATCTTCCGTAGCAGCGCGGCCTGGTCTTCGTCGCCGTGGGTGACGAACAGGTTGTGCACGCCGCCGGAGTTGGCGGTGCTCGGTAGGCCAAGCTTGCGACCGGCGTAGGTACCCAGCACGTAGGACACCAACTCACCGCTCTCGACAAACGGCTTGGCGTACGTTGCCAGGCCATCACCGTCAAACGCCGAACTGCCCATGGCACGCATCAGGTGTGGACGCTCATCGATGGTCAGCCATTCAGGAAACAGCTTCTGGCCGATCGCGCCCTCCAGGAACGAAGACTTGCGGTACAGGTTGCCCCCGGAAATCGCTCCCAGGAAACTGCCGAACAACCCACCGGCCAATTCCGCCGAAAACAGCACCGGCACTTCACAGGTCGGCACAGGACGCGCGCCCAGGCGGCTCGCGGCACGCTGTGCAGCACGCTGGCCGATGCTGACCGGATCGGCCAGCAAATCGCCCTGGCGGTTCACGTCATACCAGTAATCGCGCTGCATCTGGCCGTTGGCTTCAGCGATCATCACGCAGCTCAAGCTATGACGCGTGGACGCGTAACCACCGATGAAACCATGGCTGTTGCCATACACGCGGCAGCCCTGATGGGTGCTCAACGTGGTGCCATCAGCGTTCTTGATGCGGGCATCGGCGTCGAACGCGGCAGCTTCACAGGTCAGCGCCTGTTCAATGGCCTGCTCGGGCGTGATGTCCCAGGCGTGGAACAGATCAAAGTCCTTCAAGTCCTTGGCCATCAACGCTTTGTCGGCCAGGCCCGAGCTTTCATCTTCGGACGTGTGCCTGGCAATCGCCAACGCCGCCGCCACGGTCTCGCGAATGGCTTCCGGACCACTGGCCGAAGTACTCGCCGAGCCTTTGCGCTGCCCTAAATACAGGGTGATGCCAAAGCCTTGGTCGCGGTTGAACTCGACGGTCTCCACTTCCCGCTGGCGCACCGATGTCGACAGCCCCTGCTCCAGCGACACCGCCACTTCACAGGCACTGGCCCCCTGGCGCCTGGCCTCGGCAAGGATCTGCTCGACTTGTTCCTGCAGTGCCGGTAACGCTTGCGGACCGACGCTTTGGGCTGCACTCATGGTTTTCTCCACTCAAATTCTGCTTTCGGTTAAGGCCATCGAGCGACCGGGCCGGACAAGCGGCCCCCGACTGGTTATCATGGCGGCGTTTCTTTGCGGACTGCCACCATGGTTGATTCTTACGACGACTCCCTCGATGGGGAGAAAAGCAAAACCCAGGTCAAACGTGAGCTGCATGCTCTGGTTGACCTCGGCGAGCGCCTTACAACGCTCAAGAAGGATTTGATTGCAAAACTGCCATTGACCGACGAAATGCGCCGGGCCTTGGCGGATGCGCCCAAGCACACCGCGAATATCGCGCGTAAACGGCACATCATGTTCATCGGCAAACTCATGCGCGATCAGGACACTGACGCCATTCTGGCCTTGCTCGATCAAACCGATGCCTCCACTCGCCAGTACAACGAACGCTTCCATAACCTGGAACGTTGGCGTGACCGCCTGATCTCGGGCGATGACGCCGTGCTGGAAAAATTCGTACTGGACTACCCGGACGCGGACCGCCAGCAACTGCGCTCCCTGATCCGTCAAGCCCAGCACGAGCTGGCGCATAACAAGGCGCCCGCCACCAGCCGTAAAATCTTCAAGTACATCCGTGAGCTGGACGAGACTCAACGCGGCCTGCGCTGATCCTCTTCCCCGGGTGGCGATCTTCGCCACCCGAAGCTCCAGCGTTTACGACCCCGTGCCACCCACGGTGATCGCATCAATCTTCAGCGTTGGCTGGCCGACACCCACCGGCACCGACTGCCCATCTTTCCCGCACGTGCCCACGCCGCTGTCCAGCGACAGGTCGTTACCGACCATCGACACCTTGCTCATGGCTTCCGGACCGTTACCGATCAACGTTGCACCCTTGACCGGCGCGGTAATCTTGCCGTCTTCGATCAGGTATGCCTCGCTGGTGGAGAACACGAACTTGCCGCTGGTGATATCCACCTGGCCGCCACCAAGGTTGGCGCAGTAGATGCCGCGCTTCACCGACGCAATGATTTCGGCCGGGTCGCTTTCGCCACCGAGCATGTAGGTATTGGTCATGCGTGGCATCGGCAAATGCGCGTAGGACTCACGACGGCCGTTACCGGTGCGCGCCACGCCCATCAGGCGAGCGTTGAGCTTGTCTTGCATATAACCCTTGAGCACGCCGTTTTCGATCAGGGTGGTGCACTCGGTCGGCGTGCCTTCGTCATCGACGCTCAGCGAACCACGGCGCCCGGCCAGGGTGCCGTCATCGACGATGGTGCAGAGCTTGGACGCAACCATCTCGCCCATGCGCCCGCTGTAGGCCGAACTGCCCTTGCGGTTGAAGTCCCCTTCCAGGCCATGGCCGACCGCTTCGTGCAACAGCACGCCGGACCAACCCGAGCCCAACACCACCGGCAAGGTACCCGCTGGTGCAGGGATGGCTTCGAGGTTGACCAGCGCCTGGCGCAGCGCCTCACGGGCATAACCCATGGCACGGTCATCAGTGAGGAAATAACGGTAGTCGGTACGCCCGCCACCGCCGTGGCCACCGCGTTCGCGACGACCGTTCTGCTCCACGATCACACTCACGTTGAAACGCACCAACGGCCGCACATCCGCTGCCAGGCCGCCATCGGTGGACGCCACGAGGATGCGCTCCCACACGCCTGCCATGCTGACGGTAACCTGTTGGATACGCGGGTCCAGGGCACGGGTAGCGGCATCAATACGCTTGAGCAGCTCGACTTTTTCCGCACGGCTGATCACTTCAAGTGGGTTATCCGGCGCATACAACTGCGCCACGTCCTGGGTGCTGAACGCCTGCACCGTGCCATTTTGCCCGGCGCGGGAGATCGAGCGCGCAGCACGTGCTGCCAGGCCCAGCGCCTCCAGGGTGATCGCATTGCTGTAGGCAAAACCGGTTTTTTCACCAGACTGGGCGCGCACGCCCACACCCTGGTCGAGGTTGAAACTGCCTTCCTTGACGATGCCGTCTTCCAGGGCCCAGGACTCGGAAATCTGCCCTTGGAAATACAGGTCAGCCGCGTCAATGCCTGGCCCGGCGAGATCGCCCAGCACGGTTTGCAAGCTTTCGATGGTCACGCCACCGGGTGCCAGGAGGTGTTCACTGACTGAGGACAACAACTCGCTCATAGGTATGGCCTTAAATTCATCGTTCCGAAGCAGGTCGCTGTGCGCCCTGCGAGAAAAAGCGCCGATGGGCGACCACCGGCATGCGCGCCCTTATCGACGCTTGTTCAGTGCTATCGCGTTCGGCCAGCAACACCGCCTCGCCTTGATCCTGTTGTGCCAGCACACGCCCCCAGGGGTCGACAATCGCGGCATGACCATGGGTTTCTCGCGGCCCCGGGTGCACGCCACCCTGGGCGGCCGCCAGCAGGTAGCACTGCGTCTCGATGGCCCGTGCGCGGATCAGCACGTCCCAGTGCGCAGCACCGGTCACCGCCGTAAACGCTGAAGGCGCGGTTATCAATTCAGCCCCCGCTGCGCGCAACTCGCTGTACAGCTCAGGGAAACGCAGGTCGTAACACACCGTCAGGCCCAATCGACCGACGGGCGTGTCCGCCACCACCACATTGCCCCCGAAAGCATAGTCGTCGGACTCACGATAACGACCGCGCGCATCGGCGACATCCACATCGAACAGGTGCAGCTTGTCATATCGAGCGACGATTTCACCCTGATCATCGATCAGCAGCGAACAGGCGTTGGACTTGGCGTGCGGCTGGTCCTTGGGCGGCAATGGCAAAGTACCAGCCACTATCCATAAGGTGAGGTCTCGAGCGGTCTGTTTCAACCATGGCAGGATCGGGCCTTCGCCCAGCGCCTCGGCACGGCCGATATCGGCCACGTCACGGCGCCCCATGGCGGCGAAGTTTTCCGGCAGCACCGCAAGCTTGGCCCCGCCTGCCGCTGCGTCTTCCAGCAGGCGCCGGGCCTGGGCCAGGTTGGCCAGCACATCGCTCTGGCTGACCATTTGAATTACCGCAAAGGACATGGGCCGACACTCCGTAATGGGCATGCGGCCATGCTACTCCACAGGCTCTCAGTTTGGCTTTTCAAATGGCTTGTCGAAGGTGATTTTCGGGTCTTTCCACGGCCCTTCCACTTTGTATTGAACGCTGGCAAAGCGCGCAACACGGTCACCGATCAGTTTGTCGATCAGGAACAATGCACCACCAATGGCCGGCGCACCCACGATCAGCGCGGCGATCGGCAGGTTATTGGTGACCGGCAGGGTCACCAGCAACTTGGCGTCGACACGGTCGGCCACCAAGTCCAGGGTGCCATTAAGCTCCAGATTGGTGGAGGGCCCGGTCATGGTGATCGGCTCACGGGTCACGAACACGCCATTGCTGGCCGCCAGCAAGCCTTTCACCCGGTCATAACTCAGGCCCTTGCCCAGCAAGTCCGAGAAGTCCAGGCGCAACCGGCGCCCGATGGAGTTGAAGTTCAACAGGCCGAACACACGCAGGGCCTGGGCGCCGCCTTCCACTTCCACGAACTGGCCGTTGCGGAACGCCGCATCCAGGCTGCCGGAGAAGCGCTTGGGCCCGACATAGGCAGGCGAACCCGGCCAGCGTCCGTCCACATCCAGGTGGAAGTCCTGGCTGGTGACGGTCGGGGCATAACCCCAGCCCTTGAGTACATCGCCGATATTCTTGCCGTCCAGGCGGCCCTTGTACCAACTGCTGCTGTCACCCGCCGCACCTTCCCAGCCACCGGCACCCTTGAGTTGCATGCCCTTGAGGCCGAGGTCCAGATTGTTGAAGGCCAGGCCCTTGGCCGTCGGGCGGATTTTCAGCGACCAGGCACCGACCAGGTCCGGGCCCTGGAATAGCTGGTCAATGGCAATATCCAGCGCCGGAATATCCTTGGGGTCGATGCTCGCCAACGGGTCCGGTGCGTTTTCGTCAGCCTGCACCGTCGGGTCCACTGCCGGCAGTTTCACGTATTGCAGGTTGATCGCAATCGGCGCGCCCTTGGCGTCCGGCAGGTTGACCGTGCCCTTGGCCTGCTGACTGTCGAGTTGCAAGCCCCACGCCGCAGGCTTGCGGTCCAGTTGCAAACTGACCTGATCGAACTGAGTGCCAAGCCCCGTCAGCTTGCCCACCTTGAAGTCAGCGCCGCTGAGCAATTGCTTGGCGCTGCCGCCCGGATCGTTGCCCGCATAGCGGTCCACCAGTTTCTTCCAGGGATCGATATCGAGTTCCGACAGCACCCCACGAATGCGCAACCCCTTGGCGCCCGGCAGCACGGCATCGCCGTCTCCCAGGAACAACTCACCGCGTCCGTCATTGAACTTGTCCGGCGGCGCAGCAAAGGTGAAGTTCGCCAGCTCGCCATAATCGAACCAATAACGGCGCTCGGCGCCCTGCAAGGTCATGCGGAAGACGCTGTCACGACCCTGGCTGGCCGGCATGCCGAATGGTGCCGGCAAGTCCACTGCCACGCCCTTGAGGTTGGAGCTGACCATCAATTGGCTGTCGGCGCCGTCCAGGGTCAGCTGCAGTTGGTACGGAATATCGCCAGACACCGGCAGCGGCTGGGTGATTTTCAGCCAGTCCGTCAGCCGCTTGACCGTGACCTGCCCCTTGGCAGCCACGCGAGTGCTGAGATTACCCGGCTTGCCATCGGCAAAGATCTGCGCAGTGATCGGCCGGTCAAACGCCTGGGCCGTGATGTTCTGGCCACTGAGGCCCTTGGCGCTGTCGAAACGAAAATCGCCCTTGAGCTGGGTCAGGTCCAGGGTGGGCTCAGCCAATTGCAGGCGCGCCTTGTCAGTCTTGAAGTCCACCACGATTTTCGGCTCGGCGCCCTTGGCCAGCGGAATATCCAGGTCAAGGCTGCCTTGCAGGTCGCCCTCGCCCTTCCAGCCGGCAAACGTCGATGCGGTGCCGATCGGTGCTTCCTGGAGGATTTTCAGACCATCGCCCAAGCCACCGGCAAAGCCGCCCGTAAGCAGCAGATGGCTGTCCTTGCCTTCAGGCGCGTGGGGAATATTGACGTAGACATCCTTGACCTTGGTATCGAGCAACTGGCCCTTGCTGGCGAGGATGCGTACGCCGCTTTCCTCGACAAACACTTCGCCATTGACCTTGCTCACATGAGGCCAACCCGGCTGGAACGCCAGTTCGGCATCATGCACCTTGAAGAACAGGCTGATATTGCGCGAGGCCGGCAGTGCGTCGTGGTTGAGCGAACCCTGATACTGGAAGAAGCCCTGGTCGACCGCGCCCTTGAGAATCGCGGTGCGCAGCCATTCATCCAGCGCCGGGCTCAACACCGCCGGCAGGTATTTGGGTGTGAAGCGCCCATCACCATCGACCATGCCGACCCGCAGGTCCATATAGTCTTCCTGGTTGTGGTCGAAATGCAGGCGAATCAGGAAGTCAGCAGCCACCTTGCCTTCTTCGCCCAGCACCTTGATATACGGCGCGATCAGGGTGAAGCCTTCCTTGTCCAGCTTCCACGTCAGACGTGCGTTGGCCTGGATGTACTGCCAGGGCTTGGCAAAGATCGGGTCGAGATGCAGGGAAAAGTCCTTGCTGTCCATGCGCAACTCGCCATGACCCAGGTCGCCGCTGATGCTGCCGGACACATTGCGCGCGGCCGGCGCACCAAAGTAGGCATCGAAACCAATGCGCTCAAGGTTGGCGGCGAAGCTGACTTTTTGATCGGTCGTGTCCTGAGGGCGGAAGTCCACCAGTACATTGCGTAGCAGGCCAGTGGCCTTGAGATGCTGAATGGTCTTGGCAAAGCCTTCCGGCAGCGGTGCCAGGGCGTTGAGCAGGGGCGTGATCGGGGTCAGGTCCAGGCGATCGGCCTGGAGCTTCCAGACTTCCTGGCTCGTGTCGGTCGCCAGGGTCTGCTGCAACTGCAGGCGGGATTCCCAGCGGGTGTCACCCAGGTTCATCGCCAGCGAGTCGAACAGCACCTTGAGGCCGGTGTCACTGCGTTGCAGGTAGGCGGTGAGGGCGACATTCTCAATATGCACCGGCTTGCGATCGGCGTAGCTGCCCTTCACCAGCGGCGAATTGAGGCGCGCCACCGCGCTTTGCACGGTGCCCTTGGCCCAGGTCAGCCAGAACTCGCCGCCGGCCTTGAACTGGGCGAGCCTCCATTGCTGGGTCAGCTTGGCCGGGATCCACTTGGCCCAATCGCTTTGCGGCAGGCTCAGGTAGGCCTGGATTTCAGCGTCCTTCCACTGGCTGGCGCGAATACGGGTGCTCAGGTTGACGGCAAGAGGCTGGCCGTCGGGCAGGGTCAGGCGTGCGTCGAGGCGCTGGCGGACGGTGCCGGTATGCAGGCTCAGGCCGACATACGTCAGGGTCACCGGCGCCTGGTCGAACGGTTGCAACGTCACCTGGCTGTCGAGCAGCGACACACGCTTGACCCTCTGCATGCGCTTCAACAACTGCTCGGGGTCCAGCGGCTGGTCGTCCTGTACCGGCAGGCCTTGCAAGGCCCACTTGCCGTCCTTGTCCTCCTTGACGCTGAGTTGCAGGCCACTGACTTGCAGGTGCGCAATGCGTACCTCGCGAGCCATCAGGCTGGCCCACATATCCGGCACCACTTCGACCTGGTCAAGGCGCAGGGCACTGCTGCCCTCGCCCACCATCACATCATGGGCCAGCAATACCGGGGCGAAGCCGCTCCAGCGACCTTCGAGGCTGCCGATGCGCAAAGGCATGTCCACCGCGGCCTGGGCCTTGGCTTCGACGTCTGCACGGTACTCGGCCACCAACGGCGTCAATTCACGGCCGAGGCTCACGTACACCGCCGCCAATACCAGCAGCAGGGCACAGAGGCCCAGGCCCCAGCGGGTCAAAGCGGCAAAAAAGCGTATCAGACGCTCCATGTCAGGCGACCCTCAAGGCGGCAATCGGACGGCAGATCAAGGCCTGCCCGTCTCATAAAAGAAAAACGATTGGGGATCAGAGCAGCACCACGTCGTATTGTTCCTGGGAATACATGGTTTCAACCTGGAAGCGTATCGTGCGCCCGATAAACCCCTCCAGCTCGGCAACGTTACCGGATTCTTCATCCAGCAGCCGGTCGACCACCTTCTGGTTGGCGAGCACTCGGTAACCTTCGGCCTGGTAGGCACGTGCCTCGCGCAGGATTTCGCGGAAAATCTCGTAGCAAACCGTTTCAGGGGTCTTCAATTTACCGCGGCCCTGGCAACTGCTGCACGGCTCGCACAGCACCTGTTCGAGGCTTTCGCGGGTGCGCTTGCGGGTCATCTGCACCAGGCCCAGTTCGGTGATGCCGATGATGTTGGTCTTGGCGTGATCGCGCTCCAACTGCTTCTCGAGGGTACGCAGCACCTGGCGCTGGTGCTCTTCATCTTCCATGTCGATGAAGTCGATGATGATGATGCCGCCCAGGTTGCGCAGGCGCAGTTGGCGGGCAATCGCGGTGGCCGCCTCGAGGTTGGTCTTGAAGATGGTCTCTTCAAGGTTGCGATGGCCCACGAACGCGCCGGTGTTGACGTCGATAGTGGTCATGGCTTCCGCCGGGTCCACCACCAGGTAGCCGCCGGACTTGAGCGGCACCTTGCGCTCCAGGGCCTTCTGGATCTCGTCTTCGACGCCATACAGGTCGAAGATCGGCCGTTCGCCGGGGTAGTGTTCCAGGCGGTCGGCAATTTCCGGCATCAGCTCGGCAACGAATTGCGTGGTGCGCTGGAAGGTTTCCCGCGAGTCGATGCGAATTTTCTCGATCTTCGGGCTGACCAGGTCGCGCAGCGTGCGCAAGGCCAGGCCCAGGTCTTCATAGATCACACTCGGCGCGCCGATAGTCTTGATCTGTGCGCCGATCTGGTCCCACAGGCGCCGCAGGTAGCGGATGTCCATGAGGATCTCATCGGCGCCGGCGCCTTCAGCGGCGGTGCGCAGGATAAAACCGCCAGCTTCCTTGATGCCCTCGGCGGCCACGCAGTCGCTGACCACCTTTTTCAGGCGCTCGCGTTCGGCTTCGTCTTCGATCTTCAAGGAAATGCCGACATGCGCGGTACGTGGCATATACACCAGGTAACGCGACGGAATCGACAGCTGCGTGGTCAGGCGTGCGCCCTTGGAACCGATGGGGTCCTTGGTGACTTGCACCACCAGGCTCTGCCCTTCATGCACCAGGGCGCTGATGCTTTCCACTGCCGGGCCTTCGCGCAGGGAGATTTCCGAAGCATGGATAAACGCAGCACGGTCCAGGCCGATATCCACGAAAGCGGCCTGCATCCCCGGCAATACACGCACGACCTTGCCTTTATAGATATTGCCGACGATCCCGCGCTTCTGGGTGCGCTCAACGTGCACTTCTTGCAGAACACCGTTCTCTACCACCGCCACGCGCGATTCCATCGGCGTGATATTGATCAGAATCTCTTCACTCATGGCTGGGTCTCGTTCAGGCGTTTTCACAATAGTGACCGGTCGCTTAAGGCTGGGCGCTGGAATACGACGCTCAGCGCACGGTAAGGTTTTGCCAACAGGGTATGCCGAATTGGTCGAGCAGTTGCGCGGTTTCGCACACCGGCAGGCCTACCACAGCGGAATAACTGCCATTGAGCCCGGCGACAAATACCGAGCCCAGCCCTTGGATAGCATAGCCGCCCGCCTTGTCCCGGGGTTCGCCACTGTGCCAGTAGGTTGTCGCTTCCTCGACAGAAATACTGCGAAAACGTACACGACTGCTTACACATCGGGTTTCGCAGCGCCGGCCATCAGTGACGGCAACGGCGGTGAGCACTTCGTGTTCACGCCCCGCCAAGGCCATCAACATCGCCAATGCATCGGCCTGGTCCACGGGCTTGCCGAGGATTTGTCCATCGACGATCACGGCCGTATCAGCCCCCAGCACACAGGCGCCCGAGGATTGTCCAAGCGCAGCAAAACCCGCCGCAGCCTTGCCGCGCGCAAGACGCTCGACGTAAGCAACGGCGGATTCGTTTGTAAGAGGTGTTTCATCAATGGCGGCACTGACCACGGTGAAGGGCACACCGATCTGGGCCAGCAGTTCACGCCGCCTCGGAGAGCCCGAGGCCAGGTAAAGCGAATTCATTGCAGACTCTCCCTGTAGGGTTCGATAACCAGGCAGAGCCTCGCAATCCATTCAATTGATTTTATAGCGACGACGCAACCCACGCAGACCGAAGCTGATCCATGGCCACAGCAATGCGCTGACCAGGGCTGGAAGCACCAGCGCCAGGGTCGGCTGGCGGTTGCCGGTCAAGGCGCTGAGCCACAGCTGCACAAGCTGCGCCAGGCCGAAGATCACCAGGATCACCAGGCACTGCTGCCACATCGGGAACATGCGCAAGCGCTGCTGCAACGACAGCACCAGGAAGGTGATCAAGGTCAGGATCAACGCGTTCTGACCCAGCAAGGTGCCATAGAGCACATCTTCCGCCAAGCCCAGGAACATCGCCGTGACCATGCCGACTTTGTGCGGCAGGTTCAGCGACCAGAAGGCCAGCAGCAGCGCCAGCCACAGCGGACGCAGGATTTCCATGAACTGCGGCAATGGCGAAACGCTGAGCAGCAAGCCGATGGCGAAGGTCAGCCAGACGATCCAGCCGTTGCGCGAATGAGTACCGGCCATTATTCCTCCCTCTGCCGCGTGGTTGCCGGGGCGGTAGCCGCTGGGCGCGCAGCCGGGGTCGCAACGGGCGGTTTTACCGCCGGTGCCGTGGTGGCTGGCGTGGACGCGGGTGGTTTAGTGGCAGCCGGCTTCACCGGCTGCGTGCCGTGCGCCGCCGGCTTGACCGGCGTGGCAACAGGCGCTGCGGAGGCAGGCGTAGCCGCCGGAGCAACTGGAGCAGGCTTGGGCACAGTGGCAGGAACGATCGGCGCGGTGCCGTTCTTCTTGTCTTCCGCTTCCTGGGCCTGGGCAGCTTCGTTGGCGCGCTCTTCGGGGGTGCGGTTGTCGCTGAACACCAACAACAGGTAGCGACTGCGGTTCAAGGCGGCGGTGGGCACGGCGCGCACAATGGCGAATGGCTGACCGGAATCGTGGATGACTTCCTTGACCGTCGCCACTGGGTAACCGGCCGGAAAACGCTGGCCCAGGCCGGAGCTGACCAGCAGGTCGCCCTCCTTGATGTCGGCGGTATCGGCCACGTGGCGCAATTCCAGGCGCTCGGGGTTACCGGTACCGCTGGCAATCGCGCGCAGGCCGTTGCGGTTCACCTGCACCGGAATGCTGTGGGTGGTGTCCGTCAGCAGCAACACCCGCGAGGTGTAGGGCATCAGCTCGACCACCTGGCCCATCAGGCCACGGGCATCAAGCACCGGCTGGCCGAGGACCACACCGTCGCGCTCACCCTTGTTGATGATGATGCGGTGGGTAAAGGGGTTGGGGTCCATGCCGATCAACTCGGCCACTTCGACCTTTTCGTTGACCAGTGCGGAAGAATTGAGCAACTCGCGCAGCCGAACGTTCTGCTCGGTAAGGGCTGCAAGCTTCTGCATGCGCCCCTGCAACAGCAGGTTTTCGGTCTTGAGTTTTTCGTTCTCGGCGACCAGCTCGGTGCGGCTGCCGAATTGGCTGGCCACGCCCTGGTACAGACGTTGCGGCAGGTCGGTGATCCAGTAGGTCTGCATCAACACCAGCGACATCTGGCTACGCACGGGCTTGAGCAGTGCAAAGCGGGCATCGACCACCATCAGCGCGACCGAAAGCACGACCAGCACCAACAGGCGCACGCCCAATGAGGGGCCTTTGGCGAAAAGCGGTTTAATAAGCCGCTCCTCCCAGGCAAATGTTCTCTTTATTCATACGGCATCTAACCGGCCTGGATGCAGATTGAAGAAGATAAACGCCAACAGGCAGCACTGCAAAGTGCTGCCTGCGGGCGAAACATGGGCTGATCAGCAAATGCTTATTCGCTGGAAAGCAGGTCCATGGTGTGTTTATCCATCATTTCCAGTGCACGGCCACCGCCACGTGCGACGCAGGTCAGCGGGTCTTCGGCAACGATCACCGGCAGACCGGTTTCCTGGGCCAGCAGCTTGTCGAGGTCGCGCAGCAAGGCACCACCACCGGTCAGCACCAGGCCACGCTCGGCGATATCGGAAGCCAGTTCCGGCGGCGATTGCTCCAGGGCGCTCTTCACGGCCTGAACGATGGTGGCAAGGGACTCTTGCAGAGCTTCCAGCACTTCATTGGAGTTCAGGGTGAAGGCACGTGGAACGCCTTCGGCCAGGTTACGACCGCGCACATCGACTTCGCGCACTTCGCCGCCCGGGTAAGCGGTACCGATTTCCTGCTTGATGCGCTCGGCGGTGGATTCGCCGATCAGGCTGCCGTAGTTACGACGCACATAGGTGATGATCGCTTCGTCGAAGCGGTCGCCGCCGACGCGTACGGATTCGGCATACACCACACCGTTCAGGGAAATCAGGGCGATTTCAGTGGTACCACCACCAATATCCACCACCATCGAACCGCGGGCTTCTTCAACCGGCAGGCCGGCACCGATCGCAGCAGCCATTGGCTCTTCGATCAGGAACACTTCGCGGGCACCGGCGCCGAGGGCCGATTCACGGATGGCACGACGCTCAACCTGGGTGGATTTGCATGGAACGCAGATCAGCACACGAGGGCTGGGCTGCAGGAAACTGTTTTCGTGAACCTTGTTGATGAAGTACTGCAGCATCTTCTCGCAGACACTGAAGTCGGCGATCACGCCGTCTTTCATCGGACGAATGGCGGCAATATTGCCTGGTGTACGGCCGAGCATGCGCTTGGCCTCGGTGCCGACGGCAACGACACTTTTCTGATTACCATGGGTCCGAATGGCCACAACCGATGGCTCATTCAGGACGATACCGCGCTCGCGCACGTAAATAAGGGTGTTGGCAGTGCCCAGGTCAATGGAAAGATCGCTGGAAAACATGCCACGCAGTTTCTTGAACATGGGAAAGGGACCCTAGGCAACGCGTGGGTAAAAAAGTGCGGCAAACTCTAACAACGACAGGGATTTTGGGCAAGGCGCCAATGTGCTAAATTGGCCGACTTTCTGTGCACCAACCCCCACAATCGCGGCCGTAAGACCGTAGAAATGCGGTAGTGTTCCGACAATCTAACACACGGACAGCCTCCGTTCTGTTTTCCACTGGAGATTCCCATGACGCTTGAACGCTCCGACGTGGAAAAAATCGCGCATCTGGCCTCGCTTGGCCTGAATGAAGGCGATCTTCCACAGACCACCGCAGCCCTGAACAGCATTCTCGGGCTGGTCGACCAAATGCAGGCCGTGAATACCGACGGCATCGATCCCCTGGCTCACCCGCTGGAAGCCAGCCAGCGCCTGCGCGCAGACGTCGTGACCGAGAGTAATAATCGCGAGGCCTACCAGTCCATCGCGCCAGCGGTCGAAAACGGCCTGTACCTGGTTCCGAAAGTCATCGACTAAAGGGAAAGAGCCTGCAATGCATCACATGACTCTGGCCGAGATCGCCCGCGGTCTCGCCGACAAAAAGTTTTCTTCCGAAGAGCTGACCAAGACCCTGCTGGCGCGTATCGCCGAGCACGATCCAAAGGTCAACAGCTTCATCAGCCTCACCGAAGAGCTGGCCTTGAGCCAGGCCAAGGCCGCCGACGCACGTCGCGCCAACGGTGAAAACGGCGCACTGCTGGGCGCGCCGATCGCCCACAAGGACCTGTTCTGCACCCAGGGCATTCGCACCAGTTGCGGCTCGAAGATGCTCGACAACTTCAAGGCGCCCTACGACGCCACTGTAGTGTCCAAGCTGGCTGCCGCCGGGGCCGTGACCCTGGGCAAGACCAACATGGACGAATTCGCCATGGGTTCGGCCAACGAATCGAGCTACTACGGCGCAGTGAAAAACCCGTGGAACCTGGAGCACGTGCCCGGCGGTTCGTCCGGTGGCTCGGCTGCCGCGGTTGCCGCGCGCTTCCTGCCTGCCGCCACGGCCACCGACACCGGCGGCTCCATCCGCCAGCCAGCAGCCTTCACCAACCTCACCGGCTTGAAACCGACGTACGGTCGCGTTTCCCGCTGGGGCATGATCGCCTACGCCTCCAGTCTCGATCAGGGCGGCCCGCTGGCCCGCACCGCCGAGGACTGCGCGATTTTGTTACAAGGCATGGCTGGCTTCGACAAGCAGGACTCCACCAGCATCGATGAGCCCGTACCGGACTACAGCGCCAGCCTGAACACCTCGATCAAGGGCCTGCGCATCGGCGTGCCGAAGGAATACTTCAGCGCCGGCCTCGACCCACGCATTGCTGAACTGGTGCACAACAGCGTCAAGGCGCTGGAGAAGCTCGGCGCGGTGATCAAGGAAATCAGCCTGCCGAACAACCAGCACGCGATTCCGGCGTACTACGTGATCGCGCCGGCAGAGGCTTCTTCCAACCTGTCGCGTTTCGACGGCGTGCGCTTCGGCTACCGCTGCGAAAACCCGAAAGACCTCACCGACCTGTACAAACGCTCCCGTGGCGAAGGCTTCGGCGCCGAAGTACAACGCCGAATCATGGTCGGTGCCTACGCCCTGTCGGCCGGTTACTACGACGCCTACTACCTCAAGGCGCAGAAAATCCGGCGCCTGGTGAAGAACGACTTCATGGCTGCCTTCGAAGAAGTCGACGTGATCCTCGGCCCAACCACGCCGAACCCGGCCTGGAAGCTCGGCGCCAAGAACGGCGACCCGGTGGCTACGTACCTCGAAGACCTGTACACCATCACCGCCAACCTCGCGGGCCTGCCGGGCTTGTCCATGCCCGCCGGTTTCGTCGATGGCATGCCGGTCGGCGTGCAACTGCTCGCCCCGTATTTCCAGGAAGGCCGCCTGCTCAATGTGGCGCACCAGTACCAGTTGAACACTGACTGGCACACTCGCACCCCTACCGGCTTCTGAGGAGAACACTATGCAATGGGAAGTCGTGATCGGGCTGGAGATTCATACCCAGCTCGCCACCCAATCGAAGATTTTCTCCGGTAGCGCCACCACGTTCGGCTCCGAGCCCAACACCCAGGCCAGCCTGGTAGACCTGGGCATGCCCGGCGTGCTGCCGGTGTTGAACCAGGAAGCGGTGCGCATGGCGGTGATGTTCGGCCTGGCGATTGATGCCGAGATCGGCCAGCACAACGTGTTCGCGCGCAAGAACTACTTCTACCCGGACCTGCCCAAGGGCTACCAGATCAGCCAGATGGAACTGCCGATCGTCGGCAAGGGCCACCTGGACATCCCCCTGGAAGACGGCACCATCAAGCGCGTCGGCGTCACCCGTGCTCACCTGGAAGAAGACGCCGGCAAGAGCCTGCACGAAGAATTCCCGGGCGCGACCGGTATCGACCTGAACCGTGCCGGCACGCCACTGCTGGAGATCGTGTCCGAGCCGGACATGCGCAGCGCCAAGGAAGCCGTGGCCTACGTCAAGACGATCCACGCGCTGGTGCGCTACCTGGGCATCTGCGACGGCAACATGGCCGAAGGCTCGCTGCGCTGCGACTGCAACGTGTCGATCCGTCCAAAGGGCCAGGTCGAGTTCGGCACCCGCTGCGAGATCAAGAACGTCAACTCGTTCCGCTTCATCGAGAAGGCGATCAACAGCGAAGTGCGTCGCCAGATCGAGCTGATCGAAGACGGCGGCAAGGTCATCCAGCAAACCCGCCTGTACGACCCGAACAAAGACGAAACCCGCGCCATGCGCAGCAAAGAGGAAGCCAACGACTACCGTTACTTCCCCGACCCGGACCTGTTGCCGGTGGTGCTTGAGGATTCGTTCCTCAACGACATCCGCGCCACCCTGCCGGAATTGCCGCAGCAGAAACGCGAGCGCTTCCAGGAGCAGTTCGGCCTGTCGGTCTACGATGCCAGCGTCCTGGCCTCCAGCCGCGAGCAAGCCAACTACTTCGAAAAAGTCGTGAGCATTGCCGGCGACGCCAAGCTGGCGGCCAACTGGGTGATGGTCGAGTTGGGCAGCCTGCTGAACAAGCAGGGCCTGGAAATCGACGACGCCCCAGTCACCGCCGAGCAACTGGGCGGCATGCTGCTGCGCATCAAGGACAACACCATCTCCGGCAAAATCGCCAAGACCGTGTTCGAAGCCATGGCCAGCGGTGAAGGCAGCGCCGACGAGATCATCGAGAAACGCGGTCTCAAGCAAGTCACCGACAGCGGCGCGATCTCGGCCGTGCTGGATGAAATGCTCGCGGCCAACGCCGAGCAGGTCGAACAGTACCGTGCGGCAGACGAAGCCAAGCGCGGCAAGATGTTCGGCTTCTTTGTGGGCCAGGCAATGAAAGCCTCCAAAGGCAAGGCCAACCCGCAACAGGTGAACGAACTGCTGAAAAGCAAGCTCGAAGGCTGACACGTGTAGGACCCGGCTTCTGTGGGAGCCGGGCTTGCCCGCGATGCAGGCGCCTCGGTGCACCAGTTACACCGAGGTGAAGCCATCGCAGGCAAGCCAGCTCCCACACGAGCCAACTCCAACATTTGTAATGGGACTCCTTGCATGAAGCGTCTACTCGGCCTGCTGGCCCTGTTCTCCCTGTTGGCCGGTTGCGCCAGCGGCATCATCAACCCCAATGGCTACGACGAAACCGGCACCGCCTCCTATTACGGCGCCAAGCACCATGGCAACAAGACTGCCAGCGGTGAACCTTTCAACCAGAACGCCCTGACCGCCGCCCACCGGCAATTGCCATTCGGCACCCAGGTCAAGGTCACCAATCTCGACAACGACAAATCCGTGGTTGTCCGCATCAATGATCGCGGCCCGCATACCCGAGGGCGCTTGATTGACCTTTCGCGCAAGGCTGCCGAGCAACTGGGTATGATCAGCAGCGGTACCGCACGGGTTCGCGTGCAAGCCTTGAGCAACTGAAGACGGAGCCCTGGCCATTTTCGGATTAACCGCCCTCTCGCCCTGGAGCCTGCTGGAATTGGTCAGCGGCCTGGCGCTGCTGATCATCGGTGCCGAAATCCTGGTACGCGCCGCCGTGCGCCTGGCCGCAAGCCTCAAGGTGCGGCCGCTGATCATCGGCCTGACGATCGTCGCCTTCGGCAGCAGCGCACCGCAGATGACCGTCAGCCTGCAAGCCACCCTGGCCGGCAATACCGATATTGCCGTGGGCAGCGTGATCGGCAGCAGTATCTTCAACATCCTGGTGACCCTGGGCCTGTCGGCGTTGATTATTCCGCTGCGGGTCTCACGCCAACTGGTGCGCCTGGATATTCCGGTGATGATCCTGGCCGGGCTGCTGGTGTTCACCCTCGCCGCCAATGAAGAACTCACGCCGGTTGACGGCCTGCTGTTGCTGGTTGCGCTGGTCGTGTACCTCGGCGTACTGCATTACCAGACGCGCCACTCGCGCCGCCCGCGCACGCTGGACACCGTGGCCCGCGCCCCATGGCTGAGCAGCGTGCTGCTGATGCTCGGTGGGTTGCTGGTGCTGGTGCTGGCCGGGCATTTGCTGCTGGGCGCGGCGGTGGATGTGGCAAGCGACCTGGGCCTGTCGGAACGCGTGATCGGCCTGACCTTGATCGGCGTCGGCACCTCGCTGCCGTGCCTGGCGACGTCGCTGATTGCAGCCCTGCGCGGCGAACGCGAAATTGCGGTGGGCAACGTGATCGGCAGCAACCTGTTCAACCTGCTCGGCGTACTGGGGCTGACTGCCCTGCTCGCCCCGTCACCGTTGTCGGTGTCGCCCAATGCCCTGGATTTCGACCTGCCGGTGATGCTCGGCGTGGTGGTGCTGTGCCTGCCGGTGTTCTATACCGGTTACCGCGTGACCCGCGCCGAAGGCCTGGTGCTGCTGGGCTTGTACCTGGCGTACGGGCTGCATGTGATGGCGTTCACCACCGGCATGCCCCTGGCCAACAAGCTTGAACAACTGATGCTGTATTACGTCCTGCCAGTGCTGGTGGCTTTCCTGTTGTTCAGCACGCTGCGAGCCTGGCGCCGCCAACACAAGAGGGAATCGCAATGACCGATCAGAAAAAGCCCGGGGTTGAAATGCGTCGCCAGGTCATGGGCGATGCGTTCGTCGACCGCGCCCTGGGTAATGCCACCGAGTTCACCCAGCCGCTGCAGGACTTCGTCAACGAACACGCCTGGGGCAGCGTGTGGAACCGTGAAGGCCTGCCGCTTAAAACCCGCAGCCTGATCACCCTCGCCGCCCTCACCGCGCTCAAGTGCCCGCAGGAACTCAAGGGCCACGTGCGGGGCGCACTGAACAATGGCTGTACGGTGGAAGAGATTCGTGAAGCGCTGCTGCATTGCGCGGTGTATGCCGGTGTGCCGGCGGCGATTGATGCGTTTCGGGCGGCGCAGGAAGTGATCGATACCTACGAGGCACCGTAGGAGCCGGCTTGCCGGCGATCGGTCCTCACAGGCACCGCAACCCTCAGATCCAACCTCCCGCCTGCAACACAAAAATCCCGATATTCGTGGTCACCGCCGCCATCAAGGTGGTGATCACGATAATCGCCGCCGCCAGCTCATGATTGCCCTCGGCCGCCCTGGCCATGACAAAACTGGCCGCCGCCGTCGGTGCACCGAAGTACAGGAACAGAATCCCCAACTCCGGCCCCCGGAACCCCAGCAGCCACGCGCCCAGCGTCGCGACCAGCGGCAGGCCGATCATCTTCACCAGGCTGGCGCTCAGGGCCATGCCCCCGCTTTTGCGCAAGGCCGCCAGCGACAACGTGCCACCGATGCAGATCAACGCCAGCGGCAAGGTCATGTCCGCCAGGTACTGGCCCGAAGACTCCAGCCAACCCGGCAAACCAATCTGGAACACCGCGAACGGCGTGGCTGCGATCACACTGATGATCAGCGGGTTGGCCACCACGCTCTTGCAGATGCTCCATGGGTCGGACTTGATCACCGGGCTGTACACCGCCAGCACGATGGTCGACAGGGTGTTGTAGAACAGGATCACCAGCGCCGCGAGGATCGCGCCGAGGGAGATACCGTAGTCGCCGTACATGCTGGCAGCCAGCGCTAGGCCGATCACGCCGTTATTGCCACGGAACGCGCCCTGGGTATAGATGCCCCGGTCTTCACGCGGGCAACGAAAGATCGCCCAGCCCCAGGCCAAGGCGAAGCTCAACAGCGTGGCGACGGCAAAATAGATCAGCAGGCCCGGCTTGAGCGCCGAGTGCAGGTCGGCATGCAGGATGCCAAGGAATAGCAGCGCCGGCATGGTGACGTTGAACACCAGGGACGACGCCGTGTGGATAAAGTTGTCGTTGATCCAGTTGACGCGCTTGAGCAGCACACCGAGAAAGAGCATGGCAAACACCGGCGCGGTGATGGTCAGGGTGGTGAGGAAAATTGCCAGCATGCCGGGGAGAACCTTGGTGAGCGTCGTTAGGTGGCTAATGATAAGCCAGTGCAGGTCGCTTCGTCTGTTCCAGATCCTTGTAGTGAGCGGGCTTGCCCCGCGCTGGGTGGCGAAGCCGCCCCATCTCCGGCACTGAGTTTCTCCAGTTGGAACTCAGTCGCTTGGGTTTGGGGCGGCTTCGCCACCCAGCGCGGGGCAAGCCCGCTCACCACAGTCAGGTGATGGGCGCAGGGTTGAACAAGGTGATGTCGTTGTGCAGTTTGTGATGCTCAGCCCACGTCTGCTTCTTGCCGCTGGCCACATCCAGGTAGAAATGAAACAACTCCCACCCCAGCTCCTCGATGGTCGCGCGCCCGGTAGCAATGCGCCCGGCGTCGATATCGATCAGGTCCGGCCAGCGCTGCGCCAGCTCCGTACGGGTCGACACCTTGACCACCGGCGCCATCGCCAACCCGTAAGGCGTGCCACGCCCGGTGGTGAACACGTGCAGGTTCATCCCTGCCGCCAGTTGCAAGGTGCCGCACACAAAGTCACTGGCCGGCGTTGCGCAAAAGATCAGGCCCTTGCCCTTGAAGCGCTCACCCGGACCCAGCACGCCATTGATCGCGCTGCTGCCGGACTTGACGATGGAGCCCAGGGACTTCTCGACAATGTTCGACAACCCACCCTTCTTGTTGCCTGGCGTGGTGTTGGCACTGCGATCCGCCTCGCCCTTGGCCAGGTAACGGTCGTACCAGTCCATTTCCCGGACCAGCTCCTGGGCGACTTGCTGGTTCTCGGCGCGAGACGTCAGCAGGTAAATGGCATCGCGCACTTCGGTGACTTCGGAAAACATCACCGTCGCCCCGGCCCGCAGCAACAAATCCGAGGCATAGCCCAGCGCCGGGTTGGCGGTGATGCCGGAAAACGCATCACTGCCACCGCACTGCATGCCCAGGATCAACTCGGATGCCGGCACGGTTTCCCGACGGCGCTGGTCGAGCTTCTTCAAGCGCGTCTCGGCCAGTTCCATGATCTGCTCGATCATTTCGGTAAAACCGTGGCTGGAATCCTGCAGCCGATACAGCCACGGCTCGCTCAGGTCGACGGAGCTGTCGTTGTCGTGCATCACCTGCCCGGCCTGCAGTTTCTCGCAGCCCAGGCTGATCACCAGGGCTTCGCCCCCCAGGTTAGGGTTGCGCGCCAGGTTGCGTACGGTGCGGATCGGGATGTAGGCGTCCGTCGCGGTAATCGCCACGCCGCAGCCGTAGCTGTGGGTCAGCGCCACCACGTCATCCACGTGTGGGTACTTGGGCAACAATTCGTCCTTGATGCGCTTGACCGCATGGTCCAGCACACCCGTGACGCACTGCACCGTGGTGGTGATCCCGAGGATGTTGCGCGTGCCCACGGTGCCGTCGGCGTTGCGATAGCCCTCGAAAGTAAAGCCTTCCAGCGGCGCCTGGGTCTCCGGCACCTCGGTGGACAGCGGCAAGCTGTCCAGCGGCGGCGCGGTGGGCATGCGCAGTTGATCTTCCTGCACCCAACTGCCGCGCGGAATCGGCGCCAGGGCGTAACCGATGGTCTGGCCATAGCGAATAATCTGACCGCCCTCGGGGATATCTTCCAGGGTCACCTTATGGCTCTGGGGGATGAAATCCACGGTCACCAGGCCGTCCGGGAACTCGGTCCCGGCCGGTACGCCCTGGTCATTGACCACGATCACCACGTTGTCGCGCTCGTGCAAACGAATCGAGCGCGGCGAGTCGGCATGTTCAATCAACTGCATTGCATCGCCCCTCAGGAATGCGCTTCGGTAAGGTTGGTCAACTCGGGGCCCTCGGTCGGCGGTTCTTTGAGTACCACGCGCTTGATCGGCCCAACGATGACCAGGTAGCTGAACACCGCCAGCAGCGCGTTGGCGCCTACAAACACCAAGGCCCACTTGAACGAACCGGTGGTGCTGATGATGTAGCCGATCACGATCGGCGTGCTGATGGATGCCAGGTTGCCAAACATATTGAACAAGCCGCCACTTAGGCCGGCGATCTGTTTCGGCGACGTGTCGGACACCACCGCCCAACCCAGCGCGCCAACGCCCTTACCGAAGAAAGCCAGGGCCATGAAGCCCACCACCATCCACTCGATATCCACGTAGTTGCACGCCACGATGCTGGATGACACCAACAAGCCACCAATGATCGGCGCCTTGCGGGCGAAGGTCAGGGAGTGGCCCTTGCGCAACAGGTAATCGGAAATCAAACCGCCCAACACGCCGCCGATAAACCCGCAGATCGCCGGCAGCGAAGCAATGAAACCGGCCTTGAGAATGGTCATGCCACGCTCCTGTACCAGGTACACCGGGAACCAGGTCAGGAAGAAATAGGTGATGCCGTTGATGCAGTACTGGCCCAGGTACACGCCGAGCATCATGCGGTTGGTCAGCAGTTGGCGGATGTAATCCCACTTGGGACCGTCGGTTTTCTTACCCTTGACCTTGTCCTGGTCCATATCGACCATCGCGCCATTGGCAGCGATGTGGTTGAACTCCGCTTCGTTGATCATCGGGTGCTGGCGTGGGCTGTGGATGATTTTCAGCCAGATCAGCGAAAACACGATGCCAATACCGCCCATCACGATAAATACGTGCTGCCAGCCAAAGCTGTAGACGATCCACCCCATCAGCGGCGCGAACAACACGGTGGCGAAGTATTGCGCCGAGTTGAAGATCGCCGACGCGGTGCCGCGCTCCGCAGTCGGGAACCAGGCGGCCACGATCCGTGCGTTGCCGGGAAACGACGGTGCTTCAGCCAGGCCTACCAGGAAGCGCAGCATGAACAGCGCAACAATCGCGGTAGAGACACCGAACTCACCCACATAGCCTTGCAGCACGGTGAACAGCGACCAGGTGAAGATGCTCAGGGCATAGACTTTTTTCGAACCGAACCGGTCCAGCAGCCAACCGCCAGGGATTTGCCCGGCCACGTAGGCCCAACCGAATGCAGAGAAGATATAACCGAGGGTGACCGCGTCGATACCGAGGTCTTTTTGCAGGCTGGAGCCCGCGATGGCGATGGTGGCCCGGTCGGCGTAGTTGATCGTGGTCACCAGGAACAGCATGAGCAGGATCAAATAGCGGACGTGCGTCGGCTTGGTCGCTTGCATGTAGAAGTACTCCCACTAATTATTTTTTTTGCGGGTAATGGTCTATTTGTCGGTGGGGACCGCTTTCATGTGGGAGCCGGGCTTGCCCGCGATACAGGCACCTCGGTGTGTCAGGCACACACCGGTGATGCTATCGCAGGCAAGCCAGCTCCCACACAAAGCGGGCGCCACGGGTGTCGCGTATTACGAACCGATGTAGCTGGTCTTCACCACGGTGTAGAACTCTTGCGCATAGCGACCTTGCTCACGCGAACCGTAGGACGAGCCCTTACGACCACCAAACGGAACGTGATAGTCCACGCCGGCAGTCGGCAGGTTGACCATCACCATCCCGGCCTGGGAATGGCGCTTGAAGTGGTTGACGTACTTGAGCGACGTGGTGGCAATGCCCGCCGACAACCCGAACTCGGTGTCATTGGCCATCGCCAGCGCTGCTTCGTAGTCCGCCACGCGCACCACGTTGGCCACTGGGCCGAAGATCTCTTCACGGCTGATACGCATGGCGGCTTCGCTGTCGGCAAACAGCGTCGGTGCCAGGTAATAGCCTTCGGTGTCACAGGTCACCAGGCCGCCACCGCTCACCAGCCGCGCACCTTCGCTCTGGCCGATGTCGATGTACTTGAGGTCCTGGTCCAACTGGGCCTGGGAAACCACCGGGCCGATATCGGTACCGCTCTTGAGGGCGTGGCCGACCTTGATCGACTTCATGCGCTCGGCCATGGCCGCGACGAACTGGTCATGGATACCGGCGGTCACGATCAGGCGGCTGGACGCCGTGCAACGCTGGCCGGTGGAGTAGAACGCGCTTTGTACCGACAGCTCGACAGCCTGCTTGAGGTCGGCGTCGTCGAGGATGATCTGCGGGTTCTTGCCGCCCATTTCCAACTGCACTTTGGCCTGGCGCGATACACAGCTGACCGCGATCTGGCGACCTACGCCCACAGAACCGGTGAAGCTGATGCCATCGACCTTCGGGCTGTTGACCAGCACATCGCCCACGACGCGACCGCTGCCCATCACCAGGTTGAACACACCGGCAGGGAAACCGGCGCGGGAAATGATTTCGGCCAGGGCCCAGGCACAGCCCGGCACCAGCTCGGCAGGCTTGATCACCACGCAGTTGCCGTAGGCCAGGGCCGGGGCGATCTTCCAGGCGGGGATGGCGATCGGGAAGTTCCACGGCGTGATCAGGCCAACCACACCCAGGGCTTCGCGGGTGACTTCAACGTTGACGCCCGGACGTACCGACGGCACGTAGTCGCCGGACAGGCGCAGGCATTCACCGGCGAAGAACTTGAAGATATTACCGGCGCGGGTCACTTCGCCGATGGCTTCGGGCAGGGTCTTGCCCTCTTCACGGGCCAGCAGAGTGCCGAGCTCTTCACGGCGCGCGAGGATTTCGCTGCCGACTTTATCCAGGGAATCATGACGCGCCTGGATGCCGGAAGTGGACCAGGCCGGGAATGCGGCGCGGGCAGCATCGATGGCGGCGTTGACCTGGGTAACATCAGCCTTGGCGTATTCACCAATGACATCGGACAACTCCGATGGGTTGAGGTTGACGCAGTAATCGGCACCGGCCACCCATTGGCCGTTGATGTAGTTATCAAAACGTTGAGCTTGGGACACAAATCTTCTCCTGACGCAAAAGGCCGCTGATTGCTCAGCGGCCTTGTAGATGAGTTATTGCGCGCCTTGCTTGTCGATCAGCGCGGCCAGGGCTTCATATTCTTCCGGCAGCAGGTCGGTCAGCGGCGTACGCACCGGGCCTGCGTCATAGCCGGCGATTTTTGCACCGGCCTTGACGATGCTCACGGCATACCCGGCCTTGCGGTTACGGATATCCAGGTAGGGCAGGAAGAAGCCGTCGATGATCTTGGCGACGGTGGCGTGATCGTCCTTGGCAATCGCGTGATAGAAGTCCATCGCGGTTTTCGGGATGAAGTTGAACACCGCCGAGGAGTACACCGGCACGCCCAGGGCCTTGTAGGCAGCAGCGTAGACCTCTGCGGTCGGCAGGCCGCCGAGGTAGCTGAAACGATCACCCAGGCGACGACGGATCGACACCATCAACTCGATGTCGCCCAGGCCATCCTTGTAGCCGATCAGGTTCGGGCAGCGCTCGGCCAGGCGTTCCAGCAGCGGCGCGGTCAGGCGGCAGACGTTGCGGTTGTAGACCACCACGCCGATCTTGACCGACTTGCACACCGCTTCAACGTGGGCGGCAACACCGTCCTGGCTGGCTTCGGTGAGGTAGTGCGGCAGCAGCAGCAAGCCTTTGGCGCCGAGGCGTTCGGCCTCCTGGGCGTACTCGATGGCCTGGCGGGTCGAACCGCCCACACCGGCCAGGATCGGCACGCTGGTGGCGCAGGTATCAACGGCGGTTTTCACCACTTGGGAATATTCGCTGGCAGCGAGGGAGAAAAACTCACCGGTACCGCCGGCAGCGAACAAGGCAGTGGCGCCGTAAGGCGCCAGCCATTCCAGACGCTTGATGTAGCCCGCCTGGTGGAAGTCACCCTGGGCGTTGAAATCGGTCACCGGAAAAGACAGCAGACCGTGGGAGAGGATGGACTTCAGTTCTTGTGGATTCATTATTCGAACACCCTGGGCGAAGACTTTCTATTGAAAGGTTGTTGTTGGTTTTGGTGATGTCGTACGTCATCGTACAACTATAAAAAGATTCGTCAACTGCAATTCATCTGACTTCATCTGGTGACGCGTTTAGACGTGTGTTCTTGACGTAGGAAGTTTTTCCTCTATGCTCTGGATGGCTGTATATACATACAGCTATTACGGAAGATTCCTACGACATAGCAAGGAGCTAACATGTCAGGTCTAGAACTCGCTGCACCCGAAAAGAACCCGCCTACCCTGCGCTTCGAAGGGGGTGAACACACCGCCATAGGCGACGACACGCTGTTGCGTTTCGTCAAAGACGCACCGGCCATTCCCGCACGCCAAGTCGAACTGCACCTGCCCAACGGGCTGGCGCTGACCTATGGCCAAGTGATCGCGCTGGGCGGCGACTTCTATGGCATCCCCGGCCAGCCCATCAGCGACGGCGCCTCCCCCGCTGATCGTGTGCAACGCTTTACCGCAGCGTTCAACAGCCTGGCGGTACTGCCCGCCTCGCGGGAAGAAGCGCACAAGATCCTCGCGGTGATGCAAAAGGAGATCAATGCGGTCAACCAGGCGATCAAGGATGGCAAACAAGCTCATGAAGCCTATGACGCCTTGGGTGATACGTTGTCCGAGGAATGGAACCGCATCACTGGCGGCGGCAGTGCGGTGTCGGCGCTGATTCCACTGGGCCGCTACCTGAAACTGGCGGCGGACAATGCCGACCACTTCGGCGAATGGGCGCTGTCGGCGTACCTGGCAGGCCATACGGCGGCGCTGCAACAAGCCGTTGTGGCGCACCAAACCGGCACCGACCAGGCGCTGGAACTGGCGTATGCCATGAACAGCTTTGCCGATCACTTTTTGACCGACCTGTTCTCCGCCGGGCACTTGCGTGTCCCACGCAAACAACTCGCAGCGGTGGTGACACCCGGTGAACTGGGTTCGCTGATCAGTCGCTTCATGCACGATGAAGACAGCAAATTCGGGCTCAAGGTGCGCAATGCCATGGGCGATCAATGGCACGCCTATGGCGATAAGCGCTACTTCGACGCTATCGATGTGGACAATCGAGTGCAGGTCAAACGTGCAGTACAGGCTTCGGCGGATGAAATTTTCGAGACCTTCATCAGCGGCGTGGCGCCCTCGCCGGCCAACTTCAAGGCGCCGCTGTATGTGCCGGACCTGAATGCAGCGCAGAACCCGGCGAACAACTTTTCGCCGCTGTTCAAGGCAGAAGGCAATAAGGTGCTGCGCCGCAAGGACGTGAATGACCTCAACGACAAGCACTGGACCAACGATTGGTGGGGGTGGAGCACGTACCTGCTGCTCAAGGACTACAAGCCAAATCAACCAGCAAGCGAATAGCGTTGAACTGGAGCCAGCTTGCCGGCGATGGCGATCTCACGAACGCTATCGCCGGCAAGCCGGCTCCTACATTAATGCGGTGTGCCGTTTAACCGCGCTGCGCCTCCGCCTCTTCATGGGCATGGCGCAGCCGCTCCCGGCTATTGGTCAGGTGCAAGCGCATGGCCGCCCGCGCCGCATCCGAATCCTGGCGGGCAATCGCCTCGTAGATCTCTTCGTGTTCACGACTCAGGCGGCTCATGTAGTGTTGCTGGTCATCATGAGCCAGGCGCGCTGAATTCAGGCGGGTACGCGGAATGATGCTGGTGCCCAGGTGGGTCATGATGTCGGTGAAGTAGCGGTTGCCGGTGGACAGCGCAATTTCCAAGTGGAATGCGAAGTCGGAGGCCACTGCATCGCCGGCATGGGCCGCGCTTTCATTCAAGGCGTCGAGTGCCGCACGCATGGCGGCCAGTTGTTCGTCGCTGCGACGTAAAGCTGCAAGACCGGCGGACTCCACTTCCAGGCTGATACGCAGCTCAAGAATCGCCAGCACATCACGCAATGTCACCACAGTGGCCGGGTCGATGCGAAAGCCGCTCGGACTCGGCGTGTCCAGCACAAAGGTGCCGATACCGTGGCGGGTTTCCACTTGCCCCGCCGCCTGCAAGCGCGAGATGGCTTCACGCACCACCGTGCGACTGACCCCATGGGCGTCCATGATCGCCGACTCAGTGGGCAGTTTGTCGCCGCGCTTGAGCTGGCCATCGCGGATCTGCTCGGACAACACCGTGACCAATTCCTGGGCAAGGCTGCGGCGCTTGCGGGGAAGACGAGGGGCGGTGTTGGCGTTTTCCATGATGAATCATCTTTCTCGGTGAGCTTGAGCACGCATCATAGCCCATGGTGGTTGTACGATCACCGTCTGGGCGCGACTTTCATCCTTATCCTGCGCGCAAAAAAATGCCCCGACACAGGTCGAGGCATTTTTGCGGCTCACCCTAAGGCGAAAGCCGGTTATTTCACCACTTTCAGGCTCGGCCGGCCACTGGGGCGCGGTGGCTCGGAATCCGGTGGCGGCAGATCATCGCCCTCTTCGGTTTCAATCGATTCGTCATCCTCGAAAGGCGACTCCAGATCGAACACCATGCCTTGGCCGTTCTCCCGGGCATAGATGCCGAGGATGGCGCCAATCGGCACGTACAGCGTATGCGGCACACCGCCGAAACGCCCTTCGAAGCTAACCGCTTCATTGTCCATGTGCAGGTGGCGCACGGCGCTGGGTGATACGTTCAGCACAATCTGCCCGTCGCTGGCAAAACCCTGCGGTACCTGAACCGCAGGAAATTCGGAATTGACCAGCATGTGCGGGGTGCAATCGTTGTCCACAATCCACTCATAGAGCGCGCGGACCAGGTAGGGTCGACTGGAGTTCATCAGCGGCTCCTTAAGCCTTAGCGCATATCGCGTTCGACACCAGACAGACTCGCCTGGAAAGCCTCACGCGCAAACTGGCGCTCCATGTAATCAAGCAGCGGCTTGGCAGGCCGCGGCAGTTCAATACCGAGAATCGGCAAACGCCAGAGTATCGGTAATAGGCAGCAATCCACCAAACTTTGTTCCTCACTGAGGAAAAAAGGTTTATCGGCGAACAGCGGCGAAACACCGGTCAGGCTCTCACGCAATTCCTTACGCGCCTGCACACGTGCCGCCTCTTTGCTGCGGGTATCCAGAATCACATCCACCAACCCGCACCAGTCGCGCTGGATCCGATGGATCAGCAAGCGGCTGTTGGCACGCGCCACCGGGTACACCGGCAGCAAGGGTGGATGCGGGTAACGCTCATCCAGGTATTCCATCACGACGGTCGACTCCCACAACGCCAGGTCACGATCGACCAGGGTGGGCAAGCTGCCGTAAGGGTTCACTTCGATCAGTTTCGGCGGATGACGGCCCGCTTCCACACTGATGATCTCGGCGCTGACACCCTTCTCTGCGAGCACGATACGTACTCGGTGGGAATAGTGGTCGGCGGGGTCGGAGTAACAGGCCAACCGATTGGTCACGCCCATGGCGGTCCTCCTCGCTTGTTGAAATTATCGAAAGCTCAAAAACGAGCGCGCCCAGAGAGCATCCCTGTAACGCCTGGTACAACCAGACCGCTACGTATTCAGAGATGCCGCTGGGCGCGCAAGATTAACAGCAATTGCTTACGGTTGGATCAATGCACATCCTTCCAGTATTCGCGTTTGAGCAGATAGGCGAATACGAAGAAGAAGGCCAGGTACAGCAACACATACGTACCGATGCGCTGATGCTGCAGTTTGACCGGGTTGGCCGAGTAGGCCAGGAAGGTCACGAGGTTCTTGACCTTCTCGTCGAACTGCTCGTCTGTCAACGAACCTGGGGTTTCTATCTTCAGTTGATCGCACGCTTCATGGGTCAAAGGCGTGCCGGTCAACGGATCGTATTGCTTCTTGCCGTCTTCAACGACCTGAATCTGCTTGCATCCTACCACTTGCCTGCCTTGCAGGCCGACCAGAACGTTAGGCATGCCGACGTTCGGGAACACGCGGTTGTTCACACCCCAGGGGCGCGCCGGGTCTTCGTAGAAGGACTTCAGGTAGCCATAGAGCCAGTCGGTACCGCGCACACGCGCCACCAGGGTCAGGTCGGGCGGTGCGGCACCGAACCAGGCCTTGGCATCAGCCGGCTGCATGCCGATGTTCATGTGGTCGCCGATCTTGGCGCCGGTGAACACCAGTTTCTCCAGCATCAGTTCATGGGGAATACCGAGGTCATCGGCCACCCGCTCGTAACGCTGGAACTTGGCGCTGTGGCAGCCCATGCAATAGTTGGCGAACGTCCGTGCGCCGTCTTGCATAGCCGCCTTGTCAGACACGTCAATATCGACTTTTTCCAGCTCCGGGCCGCCATGCTCGGCAGCGAAGGACAGTAGCGGCAGGGCCGCAAACATGAGTGCAACGAATAACTTTTTCATCAGCCAGTCACCCTTTCCGGAACCGGTTTGGTCTTCTCGAGCCGGGTGTAGAACGGCATCAGAATGAAGTAGGCGAAGTACAGGAAGGTGCAGACCTGCGACAGCAGCGTACGCTCAGGGGTCGGCGCCAGAACGCCCAGTACACCCAGGATCACGAATGCGATGCAGAACACCCACAGCCAGATCTTGCTCAGCCAGCCCTTGTAGCGCATGGACTTGACCGGGCTGCGGTCGAGCCAAGGCAACACGAACAGCACCGCGATGGCCGCGCCCATGGCGATCACGCCCATGAGTTTGTCGGGGATCGCGCGCAGGATCGCGTAGAACGGCGTGAAGTACCAGACCGGGGCAATGTGCTCAGGCGTCTTGAAGGCGTTGGCCTGTTCGAAGTTAGGCTTCTCCAGGAAATAACCGCCCATCTCCGGGAAAAAGAACACGATCGAACAGAACACGAACAGGAACACCACTACGCCGACAATGTCTTTCACGGTGTAGTAAGGGTGGAACGGAATGCCGTCCAGCGGTACGCCGTTTTCGTCCTTGTGCTTCTTGATGTCCACACCATCCGGGTTGTTGGAACCCACTTCGTGCAGCGCCAGGATGTGCAGCACCACCAGGCCCAGGATCACGATCGGCAAGGCGACCACGTGCAAGGCGAAGAAGCGGTTCAGGGTGATGCCCGAGATCAGGTAGTCACCACGGATCCACTGCGTCAGGTCATTGCCGATCACCGGGATCGCACCGAACAGCGAGATGATCACCTGGGCCCCCCAGTACGACATCTGGCCCCACGGCAGCAGGTAACCCATGAAGGCTTCGGCCATCAGCGCCAGGTAGATCAGCATGCCGAAGACCCACACCAGCTCACGAGGCTTCTGGTAGGAGCCGTAGAGCAGGCCGCGGAACATGTGCAAGTAGACGACGATAAAGAACGCCGACGCACCGGTGGAGTGCAGCAGGCGCAGGATCGAGCCGTACTCGACGTCGCGCATGATGTACTCGACGGAGGCGAACGCCTCTTCTGCCGATGGGGTGTAGCTCATCGTCAGCCAGACGCCGGTGACGATCTGGTTGACCAGCACCAGCAGTGCCAGAGAACCGAAGAAGTAGAAGAAGTTGAAGTTTTTGGGCGCGTAGTACTTGCTGAGATGGTCCTCCCACATTTTAGTGGCGGGGAAACGCGCATCCACCCAATCCATGAACTTGCTCATCAGGCTTTCTCCCCCTCGTCGACGCCAATGACAATGACACTGTCAGTCTCGTAGTGATGCGGCGGAACTGGCAGGTTCAAGGGTGCGGGCTGTGACTTGTAGACGCGACCGGCCAGGTCATAGTGGGAGCCGTGGCAGGGGCAGAAATAGCCTCCGACCCAGTCCTTGCCCAAGTCGGCTGGAGCGACTTCGGGGCGGAAGGTAGGCGAGCAACCCAAGTGGGTGCAAATACCGATCAGCAGCAGAATTTCCGGCTTGATCGAGCGAACTTCCTTATCGACGTAAGCGGGTTGGTCGGAATTCTTCGAGTCGGGGTCAGACAGCTGACCTTCGATTTTCTTCAGATTCCCCAGGATTTCCTCAGTACGACGAACGATGAATACTGGCTGACCGCGCCACTCAGCAATCATCTGCTGGCCTGGGTCGATCTTGCTGACATTCACCTTCACCGGTGCACCTGCGGCTTTCGCCTTGGCACTGGGAAACCATGACCCCACGAACGGGACCGCAGCCCCCACCGCTCCTGCAGCACCCACCACGGATGTGGCTGCTACCAAGAAGCGACGCCGGCCTGCATTCACGCCGTCATTGCTCATTCAGTCCTCTCCCATCAGCTTTTTGGCCTGTTAAATCAGACGTCTACTAAGTGTTGTATCTGTACTTATAAAAATTTTGCCGAATGGTAATGAAAAGCCACACGTATGACAAGGGAATTGCCCTGGGCTCAGCCTCCAGGCCTTGTAGTATAGGGGGTCTACGGATGTGGCAAGTTGTCACGGCGATTTTTATGCATAAATTGCAGGCAATAAAAAAACGCCAGCTCCGTCGAGGAGGCTGGGCGTTTTTGTGGAACGTAAAGCGAATTAACGCTTCGAGTACTGCGGACGCTTACGCGCTTTACGCAGACCGACTTTCTTACGTTCAACTTCACGGGCATCACGAGTCACGAAGCCAGCTTTGCGCAGAGCGCCACGCAGGGTTTCGTCGTACTGCATCAGAGCGCGAGTGATACCGTGGCGGATTGCGCCAGCTTGACCACTTACACCGCCACCGATAACGGTGACGTAGATGTCGAACTTTTCAACGGTCTCGGTCAGTTCCAGCGGCTGACGAACTACCATGCGGGCAGTTTCGCGGCCGAAGAAGTTGTCCAGGGAGCGGTTGTTGATCGAGATGTTACCAGTGCCCGGACGCAGGAAAACGCGTGCGGTTGCGGTTTTGCGACGGCCAGTGCCGTAATTTTGAGTCGCCGACATAATGAACTATTCCGTTAAAACTTCAGTTCTTGGGGCTGCTGAGCAGCATGAGGGTGTACAGCGCCCGCATAGACTTTCAGCTTGCGAAACATATCGCGACCCAGTGGGCCCTTAGGCAGCATGCCTTTGACCGCGATTTCGATCGGGGCTTCAGGCTTCTTGGCAATCAGGCCTTCGAAGTTGGAAGACTTGATACCGCCTGGGAAACCGGAGTGACGGTAGTACATTTTGTCGCTTGCTTTGTTGCCGGTTACACGAACCTGCTCAGCGTTGATGATCACGATGTAGTCACCGGTGTCAACGTGAGGGGTGTACTCAGGCTTGTGCTTGCCACGCAGACGGCTGGCGACTTCAGTGGCCAGACGACCCAGGGTCTGACCAGCGGCGTCGACGACAAACCAGTCGCGCTGAACTGTTTCCGGTTTTGCAGTAAAAGTTGTCATTCTTTAATAGCCTCAGGGGCCGCCCTGTAAATTAGACGGCGGATCTTACTGAATAGTGCGTACTTTGACAAGTCAAAGGCAGCCGGATACAGACGCTATCGGGGGCTCGGGTCGGCGCGTCCGTTCAACGGCAAGATTCTTCGGCAGGCGGCGCATCACTTCCACTGCAGAAAGAGGTGGGCAATTATGCAGATTGCGAAAAAAAATTCAACCTGCTTTTATGATTGTTTTCCCCGAAGGAGTACCCGATGGATTATCGACAGCTGGGCCGTACGGATCTGAACGTGAGCGCGATAGCCCTGGGCACCATGACCTGGGGCGAGCAGAACAGCGAGGCAGAGGCCTTTGCACAGATCGAGCGGGCCAAGGCCGCGGGGATCAATTTCCTCGACACGGCCGAAATGTACCCGGTGCCGCCCAAGGCCGACACCTACGCCACCACCGAGCGCTACATCGGTAATTACTTCAAGAGCCGTGGCGACCGCGCCGACTGGATCCTCGCCAGCAAGATCGCCGGCCCCGGCAACACCATCGACTACATCCGCGATGGTCACCTGCGCCACAACCGCAAGCACATCGTCGAAGCCCTGGACGCCAGCCTCAAGCGCTTGCAGACCGACTGGATCGACCTCTACCAGTTGCACTGGCCGGAACGCAGCACCAACTTCTTCGGCCAGTTGAGCTACAAGCACAAGGACGAAGACGATCTCACGCCGCTGGAAGAAACCCTCGAAGCGCTGGACGAGCAAGTCAAGGCGGGCAAGATCCGCCACATCGGCCTGTCCAACGAAACGCCGTGGGGCACCATGAAATTCCTGGCCCTGGCCGAAGCCCGCGGCTGGACCCGCGCGGTGTCGATCCAAAACCCCTACAACCTGCTCAACCGCAGTTTTGAAGTGGGCCTGGCGGAAGTCGCGATTCGCGAACAATGCGGCCTGCTGGCGTACTCACCGCTGGCGTTCGGCATGCTCAGCGGCAAGTACGAAAACGGTGCCCGCCCGGCAAAGGCACGCCTGACGGAATACAGCCGCTTCAGCCGCTACTTCAACCCGCAATCGGAAGCGGCGCGCAGCCGTTATGTCGCACTGGCGCGGGAGCACGGCCTGGACCCGGCGCAGATGGCCTTGGCGTTCGTGACCCAGCAGCCGTTCGTGACCAGCAACATCATTGGCGCCACCAGCCTGGAGCAACTGGACAGCAACATTGCCAGTGCCAACCTGACGTTGTCGAAAGAGGTGCTGGAGGGGATCGAGGCGATTCAGAAGGATCATCCAAACCCAGCGCCTTGATTGATCCTTAGACCGCTATCGCCGGCAAGCCGGCTCCTACATTGGCAATGCATCCCTCTGTAGGAGCCAGCTTGCCGGCAATGGCGTCATCAGCCCTACCCAGGGTCAAAGCGCCCGCGCAATGATCTCCTTCATGATCTCATTGGTCCCCGCATAGATCCGCTGCACCCGCGCATCCGCCCACGCCCGGGCGATCGGGTATTCCCACATGAAGCCGTAACCACCGTGCAATTGCACACACTCATCGAGCACCTTGCATTGCAGGTCCGTGGCCCAGTACTTGGCCATCGCCGCCGTGGGCACATCCAGCTTGCCTTCCAGGTGCAACGCCATGCACGTGTCGACGAACACTCGACCGATCTGAATCTCGGTAGCCATCTCCGCCAACTTGAACCGCGTGTTCTGAAAGTCGGCAATCGCCTTGCCGAACGCCTTGCGCTCGCGGGTGTATTCCAGGGTCCATTGCAGCGCCGCCTCGGCTGACGACAGCGCGCCAATCGCCACGGTCAGGCGCTCCTGAGGCAATTCCTGCATCAGGTACGCGAAACCCATGCCCGCCTGGCCCAGCAGGTTTTCCTTGGGCACCCGCACATCCTGGAAGAACAGCTCCGAGGTGTCCTGTGCCTTCATGCCGACCTTCTCCAGGCGCTTGCCCTTGTCGAAGCCTGGCGTGTCGGCTTCCACCAGGAACAAGCTGGTGCCCTTGGCGCCGGCCTTGGGATCGGTCTTGGCCACTACAATCACCAACTCGGCAAGGTAGCCATTGGTGATAAAGGTTTTGGAGCCGTTGATCACGTACTCATCGCCGTCCAGCACGGCAGTGGTCTTGACCCCCTGCAGGTCGGAACCGGCTCCCGGTTCGGTCATGGCAATGGCCGTGACCATCTCGCCGGAGATCAATTTGGGCAGGTATTTGTGCTTCAGCGCCTCGCTGCCGTAATGCAGGATGTACGGCGCGACAATGTCCGAGTGCAGGGAAAAGCCGATACCGGTCAAGCCCAGCCGACTGATCTCTTCGATCACCACCGCGCTGTACAGAAAGTCCGCGCCCAGCCCGCCATATTCCTCCGGCAGATGGGAACACAGCATGCCCGCCTCCCCTGCCTTGCTCCATAAACTGCGGTCGATGTAGCCCTGTTTCTCCCATTGACCATGGAACGGCACGGCGTCTTTTTCGAGGAAGGTGCGCACGCTCTCGCGGAAGAGTTCGTGTTCCGGGCTGAACAAGGTTCTGGGAATCATGGGTCACCTGCGTGGATTGTCGGACAAGGACGAACCCACAGAGACTATGCCGCGAAGGCATCACGGGACACTGGACACATGCGACAAAAAATAAGACGATCCAGCCGTCTGGTGACCACTTTCCCCTATAAGAATAAATGAAATTATGTCTAACCAAATCTCCACGCCGTTGCGGCGCGTCAGCATTTTGGCCATTGATCGGGTATTCGCTTCAACCCTCATGCAAGCCAAGGATTTCTTCCATCTCGCCAGCCTGCGTTACGGCAAACAGCAAGGCCTGGGCCTGACACCCGCGTTTGAAACGCGCCTGGTCAGCCCCGACGGGCAATCGGTACGCAGCTTCAGTGATGTGATCATGCCGGTGGACGGCGGCCTGGAAGACGCCGACATCATCGTGCTGCCGGCCTTCTGGGATGACTTCGATGCCTTGTGCAGGCGCTACCCGCAGGTGCTGCCGTGGTTGCGCGAACAGCACGCACGCGGTGCGGTGCTGTGCGGCGAAGCCACCGGGGTGTTCTGGCTGGCCGAAGCCGGCCTGCTCGACGGCAAGGAGGCAACCACCTACTGGCGCTTCTTCAACGCCTTCAGCGAACGTTTCCCCAAGGTCCAGCTCAACCAGGACAAGCACCTCACCGACGCCGACAACCTGTATTGCGCGGGCGGCACCACCTCGGCGTGCGACCTCTACATCTACCTGATCGAACGCTTCTGTGGCGCCAACATCGCCCAGGCCGTGGCCCGCGACATTCTCTACGAGGTGCAGCGCAGCTATTCGCCTGGACGCATTGGGTTTGGCGGACAGAAGCTGCACCAGGACGTGATCATCCTGCAGATCCAACACTGGCTCGAAGAACACTTCGCCGATAAATTCCGCTTCGAAGACGTCGCAAGGGAACACGGCATGAGCATCCGCAACTTCATGCGCCGCTTCCAGACCGCCACCGGTGACAAGCCGCTGCATTACCTGCAGCGGCTGCGTATCGAGACAGCCAAAGGCCTGCTTTCGGGCAGCCGCAAGAGCATCAAGACCATCAGTTATGAGGTGGGTTACGACGATGCGAGTTTCTTTGCGCGATTGTTCAGGCAGCACACGGAGTTGTCGCCGAACCAGTACCGCCAGCAATTCCAGCAGGCCGCCTGATCTCAGGCAAACGCAAACCATTGTGGGAGCTGGCTGGCCCGCGATGGGTGTGTATCAGCCAGCAAATAAGTTGACTGATACACACCCATCGCGGGCAAGCCCGGCTCCCACATTAGATCTCCATTGAGCTGGAGATTGATTAAGGCTTGTGACCGCGCGACAGGAATTCGTGGGACTGCATTTCCAGCAAGCGACTCAGGGTGCGCTGGAACTCGAAGTTCAGGCGACCGCCGGTATACAAATCCTTGAGCTCGACTTCCGCCGAGATAATCAGCTTGACGTTACGGTCGTAGAACTCGTCGACCATGTTGATGAAACGTCGCGCGATGTCGTCGGTGGTGACGCTCATCTGTTCCACGCCACTGAGGATCACTGCGTGGAAGATCTTGCCCAGTTCAATGTAGTCGTTCTGGCTACGCGGGCCGTCGCACAGCTGGCGGAACTCGAACCAGGCCACGTCATCGCAGGTGCGCAGCGCGATGATTTCGCGATTCTCGATCATCAACTTGTCGTTTTCCACCGCCTGGGTGCATTCCGGCGTGAGGGCGCGGAAGCTCTTCTTCAGGCTTTCGTGGGCCGCTTCGTTCAGCGGGAAGTGGAACAGCTCCGCTTGCTCCAGGTGACGCAGGCGGTAGTCGACGCCGCTGTCGACGTTGACGATCTCGGTGTTCTGCTTGATCAGCGCGATGGCCGGCAGGAAGCGCGCGCGTTGCAGGCCGTCCTTGTACAAGCCGTCCGGCACGATGTTCGAGGTGGCGACCAGGGTCACGCCGTTCTTGAACAGCTCTTCCATCAAGGTGCCGAGAATCATCGCGTCGGTGATGTCGGAGACGAAGAATTCATCGAAGCAGATCACCCGCGCCTCTTGGGAAAAGCGCTTGGCGATGATGGTCAGCGGGTTTTTCTCGCCCGGCAGGGTCTTCATCTCTTCGTGCACGCGCTTCATGAAGCGGTGGAAGTGCGTCCGCACCTTTTCCTTGAACGGCAGCGCTTCGAAGAACGTATCGACCAGGTAGGTCTTGCCACGGCCCACACCGCCCCAGAAGTACAGGCCTTTGACCGGCGTGTGGTCTTTTTTGCCAAACAGCTTGCTGAACATCCCTGGCTTGCTCTGCGAGGCCGCGATCAGGTCATCGTACAGGCGCTGCAAATGACGCACCGCGTTTTCCTGGGCCGCGTCATGGAAGAATTCAGGGCGTTTCAGATCAGCTTGATATCGTTCTAGGGGCGTCATAATTTCGTTAGCAAGGCAACAAAAACGGGCCGTCACTGTAACGACGGCCTTGGATAATGGCAATCAACCCTTGGTCGGGTTAATCCTCGATGGGGGTCAACGCGACGCGCAAAGCGGCGATGGCTGCATCACGGGACGCTTCGTCGGCGAACTCGGCGCTGTCAGCGACTGCCGCGCCGTCCAGCCAAACACTGAAGCCCAGCGCCTCGGTGCGCAGGTCCAGCGCGCCGCCGCCTTGCAGTTGCTTGGTCACTGCGCCCGCCACCTTGCCATCGGCAAAGTTGCGCGACAGCAGCAGTTGCTCGCCGTCCGCCGCCAGCAGGCGGAAGCGGAAGCTGCCGTCGTCTTCACGGAAGCTCACGAAGCGCGCGGCTTTTGCGGCTTTCTTCTTGGTTGCGACCGGCGCGGCCGCCTGGTTGACAAACGAACGCAGGCCCACCGCCTCACGCAGCTCAGCCAGGAACGGCGCCGCCACCGCACGGGCCTTGTTGGCACCGACCAGCAGCAGGTCTTCCATGTCGGATGGGCGCGACATCAATTGATGGTAGCGCTCGCGGGCTTCGCCCAGTTGGCCATCCAACAGTTGGAACAGACGGTTTTTCGCCTCGCCCCAGCCCAGCCCTTGCAGCAGCTCGGCGCGGAACTCTTCTTCCTGGGCCTTGCTGGCAAACGCCTGGTACAGGGTGAACAGGTGCGAATTGTCCGGGTCCTTGGCTTCGCCGGGCGCGCGGGAGTCGGTGACGATCCGCGAGATGGCGTCCTTCATGTCCTTGGCGCTGGTGAACAGCGGGATGGTGTTGTCGTAGCTCTTCGACATCTTGCGACCATCCAGGCCCGGCAAGGTGGCGACGCTTTCTTCGATCAACGCCTCGGGCATGGTGAAGAATTCTTTACCGTTGCCGAACAGGTGGTTGAAGCGCTGGCCGATGTCGCGGGCCATTTCCACGTGCTGGATCTGGTCACGACCGACCGGCACCTTGTGCGCGTTGAACATCAGGATGTCCGCCGCCATCAGCACCGGGTAGCTGTACAGGCCCATGCTGATGCCCGCATCCGGGTCTTCGCCGGCTTCCACGTTCTTGTCCACCGACGCCTTATAGGCGTGGGCGCGGTTGAGCAGGCCCTTGGCGGCAACGCAGGTGAGCAGCCAGGTCAGCTCGGGGATTTCCGGGATGTCCGATTGGCGATAGAACGTCACGCGGTTCACATCCAGGCCGCCGGCCAGCCAGGTCGCGGCGATTTCCATGCGCGAGCGCTGGATGCGCTGCGGGTCATCGCATTTGATCAGGGCGTGGTAGTCGGCCAGGAAGTAGAAGGAATCGGCATTGGCGTCCTGGCTGGCGAGGATGGCCGGGCGGATCGCACCGGCGTAGTTGCCCAGGTGCGGCGTGCCGGTGGTGGTGATGCCGGTGAGGATACGGGTACGAGTCGTCATGGGTAATCGCTTGTCAGACTGCTATCAATTCGAGAGGCGCGGCAGCACCAGATCCTTGAGATCGGTCAGCTTGCCATGAAAAAAGTGTCCGCATTCTGCCACTTTCAGCAGCTCATGGGGGCGTTTCAGGGCGGCGGACCAGTCGTAGACGGTCTGCGGGTCGACCACTTCGTCGGTTTCCGGCTGGATCAGGGTCAGTGGGCAGCCTTGTGGCAACGCGTCGGTATCGCGCAGGCGCATCACCGCCGCGGCGACCATGAACAGGTGCGAGAGTTTTTCGCCCTTGGCTTCCAGGCGGCCGCCGAGGCTGGCAGCCACGTAGCCGCCGAAGGAAAAGCCGAGCAAGGTGAGCGGCAGCCCTGGGTGTTTTTCCCGCAGCCAGGTGGCGGCTGCTTCGGCATCGTCCACTTCACCGGTGCTCATGTCGTGGGTGCCGGCACTTGCGCCGACGCCACGGTAATTGAAACGCAATGTAATCAAACCGGCGTCGCGGGCGGTGCGTTGCAGGGTCGATACCACTTTATTGAGCATGGTCCCACCCTGCACCGGGTTGGGGTGGCAGATCAACGCCAGCCCACGTGGCTCGGGGTGATCCAGGTACAGGGCTTCCAATTGGCCTACCGGGCCATCGATCAAAACAGGGGTTTCACGCATGAGCAAGGAATGAACTCCGTGACCTCTCAAAGGGTCGACTCGTCTAGCTAAAAGTCTGTGCATGGCATCATTGCGAGCTTAATCGCGGTATACAGCGCAGGTCCGAGCCGTTAACGTAAAGCAAAGCCGTTTATAGAGGAAGGACTCGTGGAACACTCGCTCTTAGTTTGGTTGTTGCCGACTCTTGCCCTGGTTGCCGGTGTCGCCATTGGTTTCCTGGTTGCTCGCTTGCTGCCGAATGCCGCGCCTAACCGCACGCAGCGTCAGCTGGATGACATTCAGGAACGTTTTGACAGTTATCAGAACGAGGTTGTTACCCACTTCAACAGCACCGCGACCCTGGTCAAGAAGCTCACCCAGAGCTACCAGGAAGTACAGGATCACCTCGCCGATGGCGCCAATCGCCTGGCCCTCGACGACATTACCCGTCAGCGCCTGCTGGCCGCGCTGCATTCCGATGCACCGCAGACCCCACGGGAACGCTTGACCCCACCCCGGGAAAACCAGGAGCCACCACGGGACTACGCGCCAAAAACGCCGAACGCCCCAGGCATGCTGGATGAGCATTACGGCTTGAAGAAGTAAGTCGTCTTCAAGCACTGAAAAAGCCCGGCTGATCGATGATCAGCCGGGCTTTTTTTGGCTCACGATCAACCAACTGTAGGAGCCGGCTTGCCGGCGATGCAGGCGCCTCGGTATTTCTGACGTAACGAGGTGATGCTATCGCCGGCAAGCCGGCTCCTACAAGGACCGTGTCAGGACACGGGTTGCTCCTGCAATCGACCGCTGTCGATGCGCACATGCCGCCCATGGAAACGCTTGAGGCTGCTGCGGTGGCCGACGCTGACGATGCTCAGCCCCGGCAACTCATCGATCAGCGCCTGATACAACGTCGCCTCATCCTCTTCATCCATGGCCGAGGTGGCTTCGTCCATGTACAGCCACTGCGGCGCGAACAGCAACGCACGGGCGAAGGCCAGGCGTTGCTGTTCGCCCGGTGACAGCATGCGCTGCCAGTGATTGGCTTCATCCAGCCGGTCGACCAAGTGCGGCAGGCGGCAGGTTTCCAGGACCTGTGCATAACGTTCTGCGGGGTAGACGCTGTCGTCCTGTGGATAACTCAACACCGCCTTCAGCGTGCCAATCGGCAAATAGGGCTTCTGTGGCAGGAACAGGTAACGCTTGGCCGGCAGGCGAATGCTGCCGTGGCCAGCAGGCCAGAGATGGCCCATCGCACGCAGCAAGGTACTTTTGCCGCTGCCGGAACGACCGCTGAGCATCACACGCTGACCCGGCTCAACGACCATGTCGGCGTCGGTCAGCAGGTGACGACCATCGGCAAGGTCCATGCCCAGCCCTTGCACCACCAGGCGTTCGCCCTCGGCACTTACCTTGATGGCTGCTGGGCGTTGCTCGTTGTCACGCATGGCCTGCTGAAAGCTCAGCAGACGATCGCTGGTCGCGCGCCAGCCGGCCAGGTCGGCGTAGGCGCTGATAAACCAACTGAAGTTGCCTTGCACGTTGCCGAACGCCGAGTTGATTTGCATCAGCTCGCCCAACTCGATCTTGCCGGCGAAGTAGCGCGGCGCGGCCACGATAAACGCAAACACAATAGCGATCTGTTCATAGCCCGCAGTGAAGAACGTCAGGCGCTTGGACACCTTCATGATGTCCCAGTAGTTATGCCAGACCTTCCCGAAGCGCGCGCTCAAGCGTTGATTTTCGTTGGGCTCGCCGTTGTACAGGGCGATGCTCTCGGCATTCTCCCGCACTCGCACCATGGAGAAACGCAGGTCCGCTTCGAAGCGCTGTTGCTGGTTACTCAAGCCGATCAGACGGCGACCGATCAGATGGGTCAACCAACTGCCGACGACGGCGTACACCAATGCACACCAGAACATGTAGCCAGGGACCGTGATACCGAAGACCTCGATGCTGCCCGACACGCCCCACAGGATGATCGAGAACGACACCAGGCTGACCACGTTGCGCAGCAGGCCCAGGCCGAGGCTCAAGGTGTTCGAGGTAAAGCTGTTGAGGTCTTCGGAAATCCGCTGGTCCGGGTTATCGGTGTAGCCGCCCTGCTCCAGCTGGTAGTAGTTCTTGTGGCCAAGCCAGCGCGCAAAATGCTTTTCAGTGAGCCAAGCCCGCCAGCGGATCGTCAGCATCTGGGTCAAGTAGAGGCGGTATACCGCGCCGAGAATGGCCACCGTGGCGATGCCGCAGAAATAGCCGATCTGTTGCCAGAAGGCGGCGGTGTCCTTGTTCTCCAGGGCGTTGTAGAAGTCCTTGTACCAGTGGTTGAGCCACACGGAAATCGCCACGCTGAACAGCGACAGGCCGATCACCACCGCCAGCAACAACCAGGCCTTGCCCTTCTCTTCACTGCGCCAATAGGGCGTGATCATCGCCCAGGTGCGGCGAAAGAATTGCCCACGCACCGCGTCGTTGACCGCGGAGTACTCAGCGCTCTGATTCATCGTTCAGGCTCGGTAGGGAAAAGGTGACAGGCATTCGAACCGATCATAGTTGATCGGTTCGCAGCTCCGTGCGGCCTGAAGCAGATTGTTCAGCCGGCGTTCAGCGACGTACCGGGCGCTTCTGCAGCTTGCGCTGCAAGGTGCGGCGGTGCATGCCCAGGGCGCGGGCCGTGGCGGAGATGTTGCCTTCATGCTCGGTGAGCACGCGCTGGATGTGCTCCCACTGCAGGCGGTCCACCGACATCGGGTTTTCCGGCACCAGGGTGTCCAGGTCAGCGTGCTCGGACAGCAACGCTGCCAGCACATCGTCAGCATCCGCGGGTTTGCACAGGTAGTTGCAGGCACCGCGCTTGATCGCCTCGACGGCGGTGGCAATGCTGGAATAACCGGTGAGGATCACCACGCGCATTTCCGGGTCGAGTTCCAGCAGCTTGGGCAACAGCACCAGGCCGGAGTCGCCATCCATTTTCAGGTCGAGCGCGGCGTAGTCCGGCAGGTCGGCCTGGGCGATGGTCAGGCCTTCCTCGGCAGACCCCGCGGTGCTGACCCGGAAACCGCGACGGCTCATGGCGCGCGCCATCACGCGGGTAAAGGTGGCGTCGTCATCTACCAGCAGCAAGTGCGGCAGTTCTTCGCCTTCGACTTGGATCTCGTCACTCATCGATATCTCCTCGTGCGACACGGGGCAGGCGCAGCTCGGTAAGCGTGCCGCCTTCCTCATGACTATAGAGCTTCACTGAGCCGCCCGCGCGGGTCACGCTGGCCTTGCTCAAAAACAGGCCGAGGCCGAAGCCTTTGCCCTTGGTGGTAAAGAAGGGTTTGCCGATCTGCTCGGCAATGGCCAGCGGCACGCCCGCGCCGTGGTCACGAATACTGATGGTCACGTTTTCCGCGTCCCAGTCCAACTGCACGCCCAAGCCCTCGGGGCAGGCGTCGGCGGCGTTGTTCAGCAGGTTGAGCAGCGCCTGGGTCAAATCCGGCGGCGGCGCCATGCGTGGCACAGTGCCCTGCCCCAATAGATGAAAACGATAACTGGCTTCGGGGCGCATCAGGTGCCAGCGGTTCAAGGCTTCGTCGAGCCACTGGGTCACGTCCTGCATCTCCACCGCCAGGCGGCGATTGGCTTCGGCGGCGCGCACCAGTTGCTGCAAAGTCTGCTTGCACTGCTTGACCTGCTCCTGCAATACGCTCAGGTCATCCTGCAGGGCCGGGTCGTGATGGTCCTGAGTCATTTCCTTGAGCAGCACGCTCATGGTCGCCAACGGCGTACCCAGTTCATGGGCAGCGCCGGCGGCCTGGGTGGCGACGGCCAGCAGTTGCTGATCGCGCAGGCCTTCTTCACGGCGAATGGCGCGCAGCTCTTCCTGGCGCCGCAGTTCTTCGGCCATGCGTGCGGCGAAGAACGTGATGACCGCGGCGGACAGGGCAAAACTCAACCACATCCCGTAGATTTGCAGGTTTTCCCGGGCGATGGGGAAGGTTTGCAGCGGGTAGAAACGCGCCAGCAACAAGGTGTACAGGGTCAGGGCGATGCCCGACAGCACCACCGAATAGCGCCACGGCAGGGTCACGGCGGCGATGGTCAGTGGCACCAGGTAATAAGAAACGAACGGGTTGGTGGAACCGCCAGAGAAATACAGCAACACACTGTGGATAAACAGGTCGCAAGCCAACTGCAGGGCGTATTCCAACTCGGTCACCGGCCAGGTGGTGCGCAACCGGATGGCGGTGAACACACAGAGCACGATGGAGAAGCCGAGGGTCACACCCAGTTGCAGCCACGGCAGCGGCAGCAGGTCGAACCAATACGCAAGCCCGACGGAGCCGGCCTGTGCGGCCAGGACCAGGGTGCGGATGAACGTCAGGCGCCAGAGGTTCTGGCGGGTGGCGGAAGTCAGTTTTACGGCGGCGAGCATGAGCTCTCCCGGTGAGCGCTGCAGGCGGATCGGCAGGAGTATAAACGAAGCGACGCCTCGGACATTGGGTGTGTGGCTCTTTGACGCAGGGCAATGCAGCTTCAAGTGACAAGCTTCAAGCAGCAGGAATCCGCGGGCCTTTTAGCGTGTAGCTTGCAGCTTGAAACTTTTTTTCTAATTCGTAAACCCGAAGAACCCAACGCCACCGTCTACAGTCATACCGAACACGAATCCCCCAAGGAGCTTCCATGTCTCGTTTCATTCGCAGTACCGCCTTCATGACCCTCAGCGCCAGCGCCCTGGCCAGCCTGCCGGCAATGGCCGCCGATGAGCTGCATTACAACCAGATTTCCCTGCGCGCCGAGGTCAGCCAGGAGGTGGCCCGCGACAAGATGATCGTGACGCTGTACACCGAATCCCAGAACAGCGACCCGGCCAAACTGGCTGCCGAAATCACTACCACCATGAACACGGCTCTGGGCCAGGCCCGTGAAGTCAAAGGCGTGACCCTGCGCCAGGGCAGCCGCAACAGCTACCCGATCTACGACAACAAGAACCAGAAGATCACCGGCTGGCGCGAGCGCGCCGAGCTGCGCCTGGAAAGCGCAGACTTCCCGGCGCTGTCCAAACTCACCGGCGAGCTGCTGAATACGTTGAAGATGGAAAACATGGACTTCGCCATCGCCGACGCCACGCGCAAGTCCAGCGAAGATGCGTTGCTCAAGGACGCGGTCGCCGCGTTTAAAGCACGCGCGCAACTGGCCACCGATGCGTTGGGCGGCAAGGGCTACAAGATCGTCAATCTCAACTTCAACACCAATGGCTACCCGATGCCTTATGCCCGTGGCGCGATGATGATGAAAGCCGCCATGGCGGATTCGGCGCCGACACCTGAAGTGGAGGCGGGTACCAGCCAAGTGTCTATGTCGGCAGACGGAGTAATTGAAGTCATCCAGTAAAGACTTCAACCCTGTGCAAAAACGGCGCGAACTGAAAAACGCGCCGTTTTTTTCGCCTGAAACAAACCAGATAAAACACGCGTCTTGTCAGCCATTTCGTAACACGCTGCCATCAATCAGCAGCGTCTTCGTGGAATTGATCACCCGGTTCAAAACACTCAGCTAGACCCTCCCAGACTTGCAAGGAGAGCTCGGCGGGCAGGTATTCACACCACAGCGAGAACTGAATCGATGACCATCACCCCCCGTTCGTCCGCCCTTTCGCCTCAAAACGCCCCACCGACCGTTCAGCGCGACACCAACGCGCCAAGGGCGGCTGACGTACCGCCCACCAGCCGCGCCGAGGGCGACAGCCAATTGGCGCAAAACCTGGCCAGCGCAGTGCACAAAGCGAAGGGTGACTGGCAGGCACCTGTTCAAGTCCCACCCTCTTCCACACTGGGTCAGTGGCGAACCCAATTGACCATCGCACTGAAAAACCCCGAGTTTCAACACTGGATAAAGGCCAAGGGGATCAAGCCTGAGAGCATTGCGATTTTCCCAGACACCGGCTCCATCATGGCGACGATCAACCATCAGCGCACCACCTTCACCCTCAACGATAATTCCGGATGGTCCACCGTCGCTGCTCCCATCTTGTCGGCAAGCAAGGTGATAGAAAGCGGCAGTGGTGACTCCATTCACTACCATGACGTTTTTCGCGAGACCATGGACCTGAGACACATAGCCTCCTTTTATGGCGTGCCGGCCTTGGGAGATGCGACGCTCAAAGAAATCGAACGCACTCGCACGTTTCCTCCAATTGCGCCGACAGATGCGCACAGGTCGCCCTCCGTACGCGGAGAAAAATCACTGGGCGAACAACAACAGGCCGTGGCCGCCATTTATCAGCGCAACAGCGCTAACCCTGTTCCGCCGGGTGAGGCGCAACTGGTGCAACTGTTCACCCGCGAATGGCAAAAGAAGCTGGAGGGTGGCCAACCAGGCTTGGTCAGCGTCCCGCTTCAAACCACATTGGGCCAATGGCTGGACTTTTATGGCGCCCTGCTGGAAACACCGGTGGTTAAAAACTGGATGCGCGAGCAGAACATTGATCCAGGCACCCTGAGAATCGTTCCGTCCACCGGCGCCATGTCGGCGATGGTCGACGGCAAAACGACAGCCTTCTCACTGACCGATAACTCGGGCTGGCGGCAAATCGCGGGCCCTTTGCTGGAAGCAGGCAAGGTTATCGCCCCCGCGCCCAAGCAGTCCTTGAGCGTGTCCTTTGACCAAGGTGTCGCTGCCGTCTCCTTGAAGGTGGTTGCCAAGTTTTATGGAGAACCCACCCCTGCCAACAGGGCCGCGTGCAAGCCGCGCATAGAGCAATTGAATCGGCAGAAAACTTTTGGCGCGCTGCCAAATGAACGGCAATCGGCAGACGCCCTTGAGACACTCAGGCGCAATGCCGAGAAGGCTTACGCCGTGGCGCCTGCCAAGCTCGCCTACACCCGCCTGGCAACCGGCCTGGCTAACGCTGTGCCCAATCCGCGCGCGCAAGCAAAGCAACTGGCAGAAAAAATACTCCGGGAACATCTGCCAAAGGAACAACTGGCCAAGCTTGAACCATTGGATGCAGACAAGCTTTACCTGAATCGTTTTCAGGGCGGCGTTTCATCCTCGACTGCACGGTCCGGGTGGGACCATCCAGGCGAAGAGCCCAAACGCTCACAAACGCTGACAGAGGCTGTTCTGAGTAATTTTACAGAACATGATTGGCTTCCCGGAGAGCTCGACAACAACGCCGGTATTTATATCGAAGGCCCAGGGCAGAGCACAAAGCAGGGCTACGGGGCACACAACGAAGTGGCTATCGACCCCTCGACCTTTATGCGAGGCGTATGGAAGGCCGACTTCCAGAGCGAGATCACCCGAAAAATAGAGACGTTCTGGAAGGAGCACGGTACTGACTACCGCACGATCTCAAAGGGGGAGTTCATCAATCAGGCGCGCCAGCAGCTCAAAGCCCAAGAGGCAAAAAGCGCCTCGGAGCGTGCATCGCAGGCCGACGAACATAAATTCACCCGATCTGACTATCAACTGGTGATGAACGCCGTCTCCAATGTCCCCGCGGGTGAAAACACCCCCGCCACCCTTGAGCAATTGCAGGCTCAAGCGCCAACAGAAGACAAGTTGCGCGCGCACGCCTTCGATATCAACGGTTGGCCCAGCAATATCATCCGCTTTGCGGACGCGAATGACGGCCAATACAACTACGAAAACAACCGCCGAGACGGCCGACAAATCCTCTATGTGCCTGGCGCCACGCCGGCGTTCTTGCGGTTTGATTCACTGAAGAAAATGGACGATTGGGTGGTCGAGCAAGCCAAGGACCCGAAAAAACGTGAAGCCCTGGCCTCGCACTTTTCTTTGTACAACCGCCAGGACCGTGGAGTGCTTGGCAAGTATGGCGTCGATTCTGCACTGGCCCACCTGGCCACTGGGAATTGGGATAACTGGGAAGGCAAAACCATCGACCGTCGCGACATCAAAATCGAGGGTGATGTCTTTACGCACCTGAGCGACGAAGCCAAGGACCGCATGACAAGTGACGCCGATACCGTGATCAAGTCCAACGGCGAAGTGACCCGGGATACTTGGCTCAATGACATTAGCGCAGGTGCGGAGCTACTGATCAAACTGGCGCCACTGGGCGCGCCTGCTGCCCTTGCGGCCCTTGGCACCAGCCTCACCGAGATGGCGCTGGGTTCGGAAAAATCCTATTCGGGCGACACACTGGCCGAACGCAAAGACGGGGCGTGGAAAACCTTCGATGGCGCCCTCAATACATTGTTTTCGGCACTCGCCGATGGGGGCCATGCAAAGGACCCGTTCGAACTGCCGGAAGAAGAGCTTCCTTCATCTCCCGCCGCGGGAACGAATGACATTCCAGAATCGACTCCCGGCAGTTCCGGTGGCACGCCGTCGCAGAATGAGGTGCCCGGCACAACGCCGTCACGCCAATCCTCCACAAGCCTCATTAAAATGAGCGAACACGCGTTGCCTGATGGAGAGGCATTAATCAGAAATGTCACCCCTGATGCATTGGGTGTTTATCGCGTCCAGGCCGCCGACGGACTGTACCGCCAGCTGGTTCGCTTTACCGATGAAATGGGCGATAACAAGGTATTTGAGCTCAAAGGCAATTACAAAACAGGCGATATGTTTGCTTCGATCATTAACCCCAAAACCGGCAGGGATGTGATGAAGGTCAATCCTGGCCGCAACGGAGAGTGGGGACGGGCGCCAGGAAATGGTGGGATAAAATGGCCGTGGGAACGCCCGGCGTCACCCACGCCAAGTAACGATCTGAAGACACCTCCCAAAGTTTCAGATGGCTTCGAAATCCTGGGCGATCCAAAAACAAGTGGCGCCGACAAATTTGACGAAATCTTCAAAAGCGATAGCACTGGTCACTATGAGCAATCGATCAATAACATTGAAGAGCACGGCGTCATTAAACAAAAACTCACGGTGACCTCGACGACCGAAGAAAAGAACTTTGAGGTTTACCCAAGCGAAAGAGCACAGCCCAACGAACACAGTTCGACGGACTACTCGCCAAACTTTCTAAAAGACCTGAACCGTGACCGCTACACCGTCCAAATAAAGCAACCTGACGGCAGTTACACCACTGTCGAGTTGGATGCTACGGGAAGCGCGAACGGCGAAACATTGAGCAAGCGCCTGAAGCAATTCGAGGAGGCAATCCCCGACCCGGCCCTGCGCTCGCGTATATCCGAAGTCGCTCACCAGGCAAGTGTCGCCCCGACGTCGGTGGAGCTGAAAATGAACCAATTGCAGGACCATATCGGCTTCAGAGGCAAGGACACGCATTACACGATCATTTACGACCCGGCAGTTGGTCAAGCCCAAGTCAAATTTGAGGCAAAAATGACGCTGGTCGACTTGGATAAAGATGCTGCGCAAATTCCGAATGTCGAGGTCAGTGCGAAGAGAACCTTCCAGATTGGAGAAACCAACGAACTGCAGGACGATGCAAACCCTTACATCATTGATAAAAATGCACCCTTTACCTTGAGCACGACGGTAACTACAGACCTGAAATAGCTCGTGACTACCTGAAAAGCCACAACGGCGGTAACCTCGGTAACCGCCGTTTTGTGCCACTTCAGGGGTCTCCATGGAAAGAATCGCCTTAAAACCGCTCCTCCTCGCTGCCGGCCTGCTGGCCTTCATGCCAATGGCCCACGCCGCCAGCACCCTGGTCTACTGCTCCGAAGCCAGCCCCGCCGGCTTCGACCCCAGCCAGTACACCAGTGGCACCGATTTTGATGCTTCCGCCGAAACCGTGTTCAACCGCCTGACCCAGTTCAAGCGCGGCGGCACCGAAGTCGAACCAGGCCTGGCGACGAGCTGGGAGGTATCCAAAGACGGCCTGACCTACACCTTCCACCTGCGCGATGGCGTCAAGTTTCACACCACCGATTTCTTCACCCCTACCCGCGACTTCAACGCGGATGATGTGCTGTTTACCTTCAATCGCCTGCTGGATGCCGACAGTCCGTTCCGCAAGGCCTACCCCTCCGAGTCGCCGTACTTCACCGACATGGGCTTGAACACCACGATCAAGAGCGTCGACAAACTCGACGAACACACCGTGCGCTTCAACCTGAATAACGTCGATGCGTCATTTGTGCAGAACCTGGCGATGAGCTTCGCCTCGGTGCAATCCGCCGAGTACGCCGCTCAACTGTTGAAACAAGGCAAAGCCGAAGACATTAACCAGAAGCCTGTGGGCACCGGGCCGTTTGTGTTCAAGCGCTACCAGAAGGACTCGCAGATCCGCTACGTGGCCAACAAGCAGTATTGGAAACCCGAGGATGTGAAGCTCGATAACCTGGTGTTCGCCATCACCCCGGATGCCGCGTCGCGCCTGCAAAAGCTCAAGGCCGGCGAGTGCCAGGTCAGCGGTTACCCGCGCCCTGCCGACATTGAAGTGATGAAACAGGACCCGAACCTGCGCGTGCTGCAGCAAGCCGGTTTCAACCTGGGCTTCCTGGCCTACAACGTGACCCACCCGCCGCTGGACCAACTCAAGGTGCGCCAGGCCTTGGACATGGCCATCGACAAGCCGGCGATCATCAAGGCCGTGTACCAGGGCGCCGGGCAATTGGCGCAGAATGCGCTGCCTCCTGCGCAGTGGTCTTATGACCCCACCCTCAAGGATGCGCCTCACGATCCGACCAAAGCCCGTGCGCTACTAAAAGAAGCAGGGGTTGCACCAGGTACCACCCTCAACCTTTGGGCAATGACCGTACAACGTGCATCCAACCCGAACGCGCGCATGTCGGCACAAATGATCCAACAGGATTGGGAAAAGATTGGCATCAAGGCCAATATCGTCAGCTATGAGTGGGGCGAATACATCAAGCGCGCCAAAAATGGCGAACACGACGCCATGATTTATGGCTGGACGGGCGACAACGGCGACCCGGATAACTGGCTGGGCGTGCTCTACAGTTGTGCCGCGGTCAAGGGCAGCAACTATGCCAAATGGTGTAATCCGGCGTACGACAAACTCGTGCAACAGGCCAAGGTCAGCAGCGATCGCGAGCAGCGCATCAAGTGGTATCAACAGGCGCAGAAAATCCTTAAGGAACAGGTACCTATAACGCCTATTGCAAATTCGACGGTTTTCCAACCGCTGCGCAAGGAAGTGAAAGACTTCAAAATCAGCCCCTTCGGGCTGACGCCTTTCTACGGTGTGAGTCTAGATAAGTAACAGCAACGCCCCAACCGAGTGCGCTAGACGCCTCGGTTGGTCATTTTTGGTGCGACGCTTGCACCGAAAAAACCCTCAAAATATGCGCAAATATGTACAAACTTTCATAATTGCGACATTCCTGTACGTTCGTACCACTGTTTCACCCTCGTAACGGTTCAGCATCTTGCAATGGGTATGGCGCCTGCATAAGTATCCGCAGGCCGACTCACGAGGTCGCCCTCACCACCAAAAATGACAACAAATCATGAGGCCAACATGCTTAAACACGCAGTCATTCCGTTAATTGTTAGCGCTGGCCTTATGGCCGCAGCTCCTTTCGCCCAAGCGGCGACTAACCTGGTGTTCTGCTCCGAAGGGAGCCCGGCCGGTTTTGATCCAGGCCAGTACACCACCGGAACAGACTTCGATGCCTCGGCCGAAACCATGTTCAACCGCCTGACCCAGTTCGAACGCGGCGGCACCGCTGTGATTCCTGGGCTGGCCACCAGCTGGGACGTTTCCCCGGATGGCTTGACCTACACCTTCCACCTGCGTGATGGCGTCAAGTTCCACACCACCTCGTACTTCAAGCCGACCCGTACCTTCAATGCCGATGACGTGCTGTTCACGTTCAACCGCATGATCAACAAGGACGATCCGTTCCGCAAAGCCTACCCCACCGAGTTCCCGTACTTCACGGACATGGGGATGGACACCAACATCAAGAACATCGAGAAGGTCGATGAGCACACCGTCAAGTTCACCCTTGGCACTGTGGACGCCGCCTTCATCCAGAACCTGGCAATGAGCTTCGCTTCGATCCAGTCGGCTGAATACGCCGCCCAACTGCTGAAAGAAGGCAAACCCGCGGACATCAACCAGAAACCGGTCGGCACTGGCCCGTTCGTGTTCAAGAGCTACCAGAAAGACTCGAACATCCGCTACACCGGCAACAAGGACTACTGGAAACCTGAGGACGTGAAGATCGACAACCTGATCTTCGCCATCACCACCGACCCGTCGGTGCGTATCCAGAAGCTCAAGAAAAACGAATGCCAGATCACCCTGTTCCCACGTCCGGCCGACCTCAAGGCGCTGGAAGCCGACAAGGACCTGAAACTGCCGAACCAGGCCGGTTTCAACCTGGGCTACATCGCCTACAACGTCATGGACAAGGTCAAGGGCAGCGACCAGCCAAACCCGTTGGCTGACCTGCGCGTACGCCAGGCGCTGGACATGTCGGTGAACAAGCAGCAGATCATCGACTCCGTATACCAGGGCGCCGGTCAGTTGGCCGTGAACGCCATGCCACCGACCCAATGGTCGTATGACACCACCATCAAGGACGCCAAGTACGATCCCGAGAAAGCCAAGTCGCTGCTCAAGGAAGCCGGCGTCAAGGAAGGTACTGAAATCGTTCTGTGGGCCATGCCGGTTCAGCGTCCGTACAACCCGAACGCCAAGCTGATGGCAGAAATGCTGCAAAACGACTGGAAGAAGATCGGTCTCAACGTGAAGATCACCAGCTACGAGTGGGGCGAGTACATCAAGCGCTCCAAAGGTGGCGAGAACCAGGCCATGATCATTGGCTGGAGCGGTGACAATGGTGACCCGGACAACTGGCTGAACGTGCTGTTCGGCTGCGACTCGCTGTCCGGTAACAACTTCTCCAAATGGTGCGACAAGAAATTCGACGGCATCGTGAAAGAAGCCAAGGCTACATCGGACGTCGCCAAACGCACCGAGCTGTACAAGCAGGCGCAACATATCCTCAAAGATGCAGTCCCGATGACACCTATCGCGCACTCGACGGTGTATCAACCCATGCGCAACACCGTGCAGGACTTCAAGATCAGCCCGTTTGGCTTGAACTCCTTCTACGGCGTGAGCGTAAGCGGCAAGTAAGGAGCCTTGACGGCGACGTTTCATGACGTCGCCGTTATTGCATCCGCCTGGCCCGTAGGAAACAAACCACGTCCGCAATCGCTGCTTCCTACAGCAACGAATTGCGATGCGCGGCGCCGTTGCCTACAAGGTCAATCCAATTCGGCGCATTTACTGCGAAGTCCGCGACTCATAACGTTGTAGGACAGCGGAAGCTCCGAATTCGGAAAGGCACTTGCTGCGTGTGGGATCAGTGATGTCACCCTGGCTGTGCGCCAGGGTGATTGCTCGCTGATGACAAATACAAACAAGGATCGGGATCGTCATGCGCCATACCACCGTTCTATCCGCAATTTTTGCCACCAGCCTGCTGGCTGTGGCCACGATGGGCCAAGCCGCCGACAAGAAGAGCCTGGTGTTCTGCTCCGAAGGCAGCCCGGCAGGCTTCGACACCGCGCAATACACCACCGCCACTGACAACGATGCGGCCGAGCCGCTGTACAACCGTCTGGTTGAGTTTGAAAAGGGCGAAACAGGGGTCGTACCTGCGCTGGCAACCAAGTGGGATATTTCGCCAGATGGCCTGATCTACACCTTTCACCTGCGTGAAGGGGTGAAATTCCACAGCAACAAGGAATTCAAGCCGACGCGGGACTTCAATGCCGACGACGTGCTGTTCACCTTCAACCGCATGCTTGACCCTGACCACCCGTTTCGCAAGGCCTACCCCACCGAGTTTCCGTACTTCAACGGGATGAGCCTGAACAAGAACATTGCCAAGGTCGAAAAAACCGACCCGCACACCGTGGTGATCACCCTGAACACGGTAGACGCCGCGTTCATCCAGAACATCGCCATGAGTTTCGCCGCGATCCTGTCGGCTGAATATGCCGAGCAATTGCTCAAGGCCGGCAAGCCCAGCGACATCAACCAGAAACCGATCGGCACCGGCCCCTTCGTATTCCAGCGGTATCAGAAAGATTCGCAGATCCGCTATGCGGCCAACAAACAGTACTGGGACTCGAGCAAGGTCAAGCTGGACCAGTTGATTTTCGCCATCAACACCGACGCGTCGGTGCGGGTGCAGAAACTCAAGGCCGGCGAGTGCCAGGTCACGCTGCATCCGCGCCCGGCTGACGTCGACGCCCTCAAGGCCGACCCCAACCTGCAACTGCTGACCAAGCCGGGTTTCAACCTCGGCTACATCGCCTACAACGTGCGCCACAAGCCATTCGACCAGCTCGAAGTGCGCCAGGCGCTGGACATGGCGGTGAACAAGCAGAGCATCCTGAACGCGGTGTACCAGGGCGCCGGGCAATTGGCCGTCAATGCCATGCCACCGACGCAGTGGTCCTACGACGACAGCATCAAGGACGCCGCCTACAACCCGGAAAAAGCCAAGGAACTGCTCAAGGCCGCCGGCGTGAAGGAGGGCACCGAAATCACCCTGTGGGCGATGCCAGTACAACGGCCCTACAACCCCAACGCCAAGCTGATGGCCGAGATGCTGCAAAGCGACTGGGCCAAGATCGGCCTCAAGGTCAAGATCGTCAGCTACGAATGGGGCGAGTACATCAAGCGCACCAAGAACGGTGAGCACGATGTGAGCCTGATCGGCTGGACCGGCGACAACGGTGACCCGGACAATTGGCTGGGCACCCTCTACAGCTGCGACGCCATCGGCGGGAACAACTACTCCATGTGGTGTGACCCGGCGTACGACAAGCTGATCAAGCAAGCCAAGGTCGTGACCGACCGCGAACAAAGGACTGTTCTGTACAAACAGGCGCAGCAACTGCTCAAGCAGCAGGTGCCGATCACGCCAATCGCCCACTCGACGGTCAACCAGCCGTTAAGCGCCAAAGTCGAAGGGTTCAAGGTAAGCCCCTTCGGCCGCAACGTATTCTCGGGCGTCAGTATCAACCCATAAGAAAATAACCGGATTGCGCAGGGCGCCCCACGTCCTGCTGCAAACGCGCGGCCTTTTGTTGGGATTTTTCCTACGCCAAACGTTTGCAAGGGCTTGAACGAGTTACACACCCAATAGCCGGATCACCAAAAAAGACCGGCATTAAAAAGAGAACCAAAGGAGCTTCATCAATGAAACTGAGCAGCAAAGCGCTTCTGGCCCTGGCCATCAGCAGCATCACGGCCACCGCCTACGCTGAATCCGCCAGCCAGGACTTCGTGCCAACCACATTGGCCGGCACCAGCGCCCAAAGCGAGGCCAAAGGCTTTATCGAAGACTTCAGCCTGGGCGGCACTACCCGCAACTGGTACTCCCACGAAAGCAAATACCGTGGCGGCACCTTCGAGTACAAGAAGCACGGCCAAACCCTGACCGACCGTAACCGTACCAACTGGGTACAGGGCACTATCATCAACGCCAGCTCGGGTTTCACCCAGGGCACCGTGGGCGTGAAGACTGAATTGGCGGTGTACAACGCCTTGGTCCTGGACCGCAGCAAGCGTGACATCAAGGGCGGTTCCAACCGTACCCTGGCTGACTCCGACGGTGATGCAGTAGGCCAGTGGAGCAAACTGGGCCTGGCCAACGTGCAGTTCCGCGTATCGAACACCACCCTGACCGCCGGTCGCCAGAACTTCAGCAGCGGCATCGTCGACACCATCGGCAACCGTGCGCTGCCTTCGAGCTTCGAAGGTGTGAGCTTCAACAGCGAAGAGTTCAGCAACCTGTCGTTCCAGGGCGGCGTGTTTGACCGCGTTTCGCCACGTACCGAACAGAGCCTGTCGAAATTCCGTTCCGAATACGGCAATGGCGCGGAAACCGACAAGGTGTACACCCTGGGCGCGAACTACCAGCCGCTGAAGAGCCTGAAAACCAGCATCTTCGCCGCCAACGTGAAGGACTTCTGGAACCAGTACTACCTGGGCGTAACCCACGAGCTGGGTGATGCACAGCAACTGGCGCTGACCACCGGCTTCAACTACTACAAAACCGTCGATGAAGGCAAAAAAGAGATGGGGGAAATCGACAACGATACCTACTCCCTGTCCCTGGGCCTGGCCCACCAGGCTCACAGCCTGACCTTCTCCTACCAGCAAGTGAACGGTAACGAGTACTTCGACTACCTGCACGAAACCAACGGCATCTACCTGGCCAACTCCCTGACCTCTGACTTCAACGGTCCGAACGAGAAATCCTTCCAGATCGCCTACGGCATCAACATGGCCGAATACGGCGTGCCAGGCCTGAAGTTCAACGCCTACTCGGCGCGCGGCTGGGACATCGACGGTACCCACTACACCGGCAACGGTGGTCGGGCCAAGTTCGCCTATGACGGCATCCAGAAACAAGACGGCGAAAAACACCAGGAATACGGTGTAGGCGCCTCTTACGCCATCCAGAGCGGCGCTCTCAAGGCCACCACCGTACGCGCAACCTACGTTGAGCACCGTGGCAGCGAGTTCCAGTCCGACGGCAGCATCAAGGAACTCCGTCTGGTCACCACCATTCCGTTCAACATCCTTTAATCAGCGCCAGGTAGACGGCGGGCTCAGGACGAGCCCGCCGTCTACGCTTGTCTGGTCCCATCGATTGCAGAGGGCTCCGAATGAAATTGCTCCCACTACAAGCCGCCATGGCTGCCGCGCTGTTGAGCGTGGCGATCGGCGTTTCGGCCAAACCACTGGTGGTCTGCACCGAAGCCAGCCCGGAAGGTTTCGACCCGGTCCTGTACACCACGGCCGTGACCGCTGACGCCGCCGCTGAAACCATGTTCAACCGCCTGGTGGACTTCAAGCCCGGCACCACCGAAGTGATCCCCGCGCTGGCCAAAGACCTGCCCGAGATCAGCGCCGATGGCCTGACCTACACCTTTCACCTGCGTGACGACATCAAGTTCCACACCACCGACTACTTCAAACCCACGCGCAACCTGAATGCCGACGACGTGCTCTGGAGCTTCCAGCGCCAGCTGGACCCGAACCATCCGTGGCACAACAAGTCCCTCGTGGGCTACCCGTACTTCGAAAGCATGGGCTTCAAGGAACTGCTCAAGAGCGTCGAGAAGACCGACGACCACACCGTTGTCTTCACCCTGACCCGTCCTGAAGCACCGTTCCTGGCCGACCTGGGCATGGCATTCTCTTCAATCCATTCGAAGGAATACGCCGACCAGTTGCTCAAATCCGGCAAGACCGAAGACCTTAACGCCAAGCCCATCGGCACGGGCCCGTTCATCTTCACCCGTTATCAGAAAGACGCCCAGGCGCGGTTCAAGGCCAACCCCGACTACTTCCGTGGCAAACCGCAGGTAGACCCGCTGATCCTGGCGATCTCAACCGATAACAACGTGCGCCTGCAGAAACTCAAGGCCAACGAATGCCAGATCGCGTTGTTCCCCAAGCCCGATGACATTCCAAGCATCAAGAAAGACCCGAACCTGAAAGTCGATGAACTGGCGGCGATGACCACCAGTTACACCGCGCTGAACACCACCCACAAATACATGAGCGATGCGCGGGTCCGTCACGCGATCAACATCGCGTTCGACAAGGCCGGCTATACCGAAGCCCTGTTCGGCAAAGGCAATGCCGTGGTGGGCACCGGCCCTTATCCGCCGACCTTGCTGGGTTTCAGCGACAAGCTTAAAAACCCGACCCGCGATCTGGACAAGGCCCGTGCCCTGCTCAAGGAAGCCGGCGTACCGGAAGGCACTGAGTTCAGCCTGTTCACCCGTAACGGTGGCGGCCCGACCAACCCCAACCCGATGCTCGGCGCCCAGCGCATGCAGGCGGACCTGGCGCAGATCGGCCTGAAAGTGAATATCAAAGTCATGGAATGGGGCGAAATGCTCAAGCGTGCTAAAAACGGCGAGCACGACATGGTTTCGGCGGGCTGGGTCGGTGATAACGGCGACCCGGACAACTTCCTGACGCCAAACCTGAGTTGCGATGCAGCGAAAAACGGCGAAAACTACGCCCGCTGGTGTAACAAAGAGTTTCAAGACTTGATCGACAAGGCACGCGCTGTCGCTGAACCCGCCCAGCGTGCTGCACTCTATGAACAAGCACAGGACGTTTTCGATAAAGACCAACCATGGCTTCCCATGGCTTACCCGAAACTGTTCACCGCCATGCGCAAGAACGTAGAAGGCTTCACCCAAAGCCCTCTGGGTACAAATAACTTTGCCACTACCCAGGTGAAGTAAATAAGAAAAACGCTCGGCGCCGTCGCTGTTGACGGCGCCGAACCTGCCTAACCGGCTGATTGAGGTACACGACAAGATGTTTAGTTTTATTGCCCGCCGACTGGGGTTATTGATCCCCACGTTTTTCGGCATCACGTTGCTGACGTTTGCGTTGATTCGCATGATTCCCGGCGACCCCGTAGAAGTCATGATGGGCGAACGCCGCGTCGACCCCGAGATGCACGCACAGGCAATGGAACGCCTTGGCCTTAACAAGCCGCTGTATGCGCAATACCTGGATTACGTCGGCAAACTGGCCCAGGGTGACCTTGGCGAATCGCTGCGTACCCGCACCAGCGTGTGGACTGAATTCACCGCCCTCTTCCCGGCGACCCTGGAACTGTCCATGGCCGCCCTGCTGTTCGCCGGCATCCTGGGCCTGTTGGCCGGGGTGATCGCGGCCCTGAAGCGAGGATCCCTGTTCGACCATGGGGTGATGGGCATCTCCCTCGCGGGATATTCGATGCCGATCTTCTGGTGGGGCCTGATCCTGATCATGTTCTTCTCGGTAAGCCTGGGCTGGACCCCGGTTTCCGGACGTATCGACCTGCTCTACGACATCGAGCCGCGCACCGGCTTCATGCTGATCGACACCCTGCTGGCTGACGAGCCGGACGCCTTCTTCGACGCGCTGCACCACCTGATCCTGCCGGCCATCGTGCTCGGCACCATCCCGCTGGCGGTGATCGCGCGGATGACCCGTTCGTCGATGCTCGAAGTGCTGCGCGAAGACTACATCCGCACCGCCAAGGCCAAGGGCCTGTCGCCGACACGCGTCGTGTTCGTGCACGGCCTGCGTAATGCGCTGATCCCGGTACTGACCGTGGTCGGCCTGCAAGTCGGCACGCTGCTGGCCGGCGCGGTTTTGACCGAAACCATCTTCTCCTGGCCCGGCATCGGCAAATGGCTGATCGAAGCCATTGGCGCGCGGGACTACCCGGTGGTGCAGAACGGCATCCTGCTGATCGCCTGCCTGGTGATCCTGGTGAACTTCGTGGTGGATATCCTCTACGGCTTCGCCAACCCACGCATCCGTCACCAGCGCTGAGATCATGACCATGACCACACCTACTCAAGTGTCAGCAGTCGATCAAAGCCTGCTGTACCCGTCCCCGTACAAAGAATTCTGGCAAGCCTTCTCCAAGAACAAAGGCGCGGTTGCCGGCCTGCTGTTCATGTTGCTGATCGTGTTCTGCGCGATCTTTGCCCCGTGGGTTGCACCGCATAACCCAAGCGAGCAATACCGCGACTTCCTGCTGACCCCGCCGGCTTGGCTGGAGGGTGGGCAGATGCAGTTCCTGCTCGGCACCGATGAGCTGGGCCGTGACCTGCTCTCGCGTCTGATCCAGGGCTCGCGCCTGTCGTTGCTGATCGGCTTGTCGTCGGTGGTGATGTCGCTGATCCCGGGGATCCTGCTGGGTCTGTTCGCCGGGTTCTTCCCGCGCCTGCTCGGCCCGACCATCATGCGCCTGATGGACATCATGCTGGCCCTGCCGTCGCTGCTGCTGGCGGTTGCCATTGTCGCGATCCTCGGCCCTGGCCTGATCAACACCGTGATCGCCATCGCTATCGTGTCGCTGCCGTCCTATGTCCGTCTGACCCGCGCTGCGGTGATGGGCGAGCTGAACCGCGACTACGTGACTGCCGCCCGCCTGGCCGGTGCCGGCCTGCCGCGCCTGATGTTCATCACCGTGCTGCCTAACTGCATGGCGCCGCTGATCGTCCAGGCCACCCTGAGTTTCTCTTCGGCGATCCTCGATGCCGCGGCCCTGGGCTTCCTCGGCCTTGGCGTACAACCGCCAACCCCTGAGTGGGGCACCATGCTGGCCTCGGCCCGTGACTACATCGAACGCGCCTGGTGGGTGGTAAGCCTGCCTGGTTTGACCATTTTGCTCAGCGTGCTGGCAATCAACTTGATGGGCGACGGCCTGCGCGATGCGCTGGACCCGAAACTCAAGAACGCCGCCTGAGGAGATTCCCATGTCACTGTTAGAAATCAAGAATCTCAACGTCCGTTTCGGCGACAAGACCGCCGTACCGGTGGTCGATGGCCTCGACATTTCCGTCGACAAAGGCGAAGTACTGGCGATCGTTGGCGAGTCGGGCTCGGGTAAGTCCGTGACCATGATGGCGTTGATGGGCCTGATCGAGCACCCCGGCATCGTCACCGCCGATGCCCTGAACTTCGACGGCAAGGACATGCTCAAGTTGAGCAACCGCCAGCGCCGCCAGATCGTCGGCAAAGACCTGGCGATGGTGTTCCAGGACCCGATGACCGCGCTGAACCCCAGCTACACCGTGGGTTTCCAGATCGAAGAAGTGCTGCGCCTGCACCTGAAGATGTCCGGCAAGCAAGCGCGCAAGCGTGCCATCGAGCTGTTGGAAAAGGTTGAAATCCCGGGCGCTGCCAGCCGTATGGATGCTTACCCGCACCAACTGTCCGGCGGTATGAGCCAGCGCGTGGCAATCGCCATGGCGATTGCCGGCGAGCCGAAACTGCTGATCGCCGACGAACCGACCACTGCACTGGACGTAACGATTCAAGCGCAGATCATGGACCTGCTGCTGGCCCTGCAGAAAGAGCAGAACATGGGCCTGGTGCTGATCACCCACGACCTCGCGGTCGTGGCGGAAACCGCCCAGCGCGTGTGCGTGATGTACGCCGGCCAGGCTGTAGAGGTCGGCCAGGTGCCGCAGTTGTTCGACATTCCGGCGCACCCGTACAGCGAAGCCCTGCTCAAGGCGATCCCCGAGCACAGCCTGGGCGCCACGCGCCTGGCCACGCTGCCGGGTATCGTGCCCGGTCGTTATGACCGCCCACAGGGTTGCCTGCTGTCACCGCGCTGCCCGTATGTGCAGGAATCCTGCCGCGCCCAGCGACCTGGGCTTGACCCGAAAAGCAACAGCCTTGCGCGCTGCTTCTACCCCTTGAACCAGGAGGTGGCGTAATGGCCGTCGTTCTTACTGCCCGCGACCTGACCCGTCACTACGAAGTGTCCCGTGGCCTGTTCAAGGGCCACGCCACCGTGCGTGCCCTCAATGGTGTGTCCTTCGAGCTGGAAGCCGGCAAGACCCTCGCCGTGGTAGGCGAGTCGGGTTGCGGCAAATCCACCCTGGCCCGTGCGCTCACATTGATTGAAGAGCCGTCTTCCGGTTCGTTGAAAATCGCCGGCCAGGAAGTTGCCGGCGCCGACAAAGCCCAGCGCAAGCAATTGCGCAAAGACGTGCAGATGGTGTTCCAGAGCCCGTACGCCTCGCTGAACCCTCGGCAGAAAGTCGGTGATCAACTGGGCGAACCGCTGCTGATCAACACCAACCTGTCCGCCGCCGAACGCCGCGAGAAAGTGCAGGCGATGATGAAGCAAGTGGGCCTGCGCCCTGAGCATTATCAGCGCTACCCACACATGTTCTCCGGTGGCCAGCGCCAGCGAATCGCCCTGGCCCGCGCCATGATGCTGCAACCGAAGGTGCTGGTGGCGGATGAACCGACCTCCGCACTGGACGTGTCGATCCAGGCCCAGGTGCTCAACCTGTTCATGGACCTGCAGCAGGAGTTCAACACGGCCTACGTGTTCATCTCCCACAACCTGGCAGTGGTGCAGCACGTTGCCGATGATGTGATGGTGATGTACCTCGGCCGCCCGGTGGAAGTGGGTCCCAAGGAAGACATCTACGCGCGTCCCCTGCACCCGTATACCCAGGCGCTGCTGTCGGCCACCCCGACCATCCACCCGGACCCGAACAAGCCGAAGATCAAGATCGTCGGCGAGTTGCCCAACCCACTGAACCCACCGCCTGGCTGTGCGTTCCACAAGCGCTGCCCGTATGCGACGGCGCGGTGCAGCACTGAAGAGCCGCAGTTGCGCGCCCTGGATAACCGTCAGGTGGCATGCCACTACGCGGAGCAATTCGTGGCTTGAGGCAAACACCGCGCCCTGTAGGAGGGACGTGGCAGTAATGAGTTCTACAACCCTTCCCACCCGGTTGCGCATCAGCCGGGTGGGAGGGGTTTTCTTTTGGCTAAAACCTACGTTTGGCTGTCGCCATCATCGTCGTCCGGATCGTCACTGTCCGGCTCGTTCGTGGTGGAATCATCATCGTCCTTGCTGCCGCCCTGGTCCTTGTCCCCAGGCTCGGCTTCCGACTTGGCCAGCAGCAGCCCCGCATCATGCGACGCCGAAAAGCTCGCCTGACCGCTCTGCACCGGGTTATGGGCCCAGGCCGCCGACATTCCCAAAGACATCAGCACCAGCACCTTTATCAACAGCACTACTCGTTGAAAAATACTCATGGTCGATTTCCGTCCAGTCAGTAGATGAAACCCGTACGACAGTGATCCACCGTCGCCAGTCCTTGAAGCTAGTTGTGATACCGGGTTTGCGCCAGCTCTCAGGTGTCACCGTCATCATAGGTTTCGCTGTCTTCCCCTTCGTTGTAGGGGTTTTCCGCATCCTCCTTGGGCGCCGGTTGGGCCTGTGGCTGCCAACTACCGGAGTTGACCTCCTGCTGTTTTTTCTTGGTGACAGGGCCGGTGTCTTTCCATTGGGGTGTGCCGGCGTCGGCCAGGGCGTGGGTGGTAGGGAGTAGCAGGCCCGTTAGCAGAACCAGATGGATGGCGTGTTTAAGACTCGGCACTGGGGGCTCCTTCTCAGTCGTTGGGTAAAAACTAGACCCGAAGCATGATTCTCACCAATCTCCAGCCGAGTGGAGATCAAACTGTGGGAGCGGGCTTGCTCGCGAATGCGGTGTGTCATTCACAGCATAGGCTGGCTGATCCACCGCTTTCGCGAGCAAGCCCGCTCCCACATTTGATGTGAATTGCCCATGAAAAAGGGTGAAGCCATCACAGCTTCACCCTTCTATTTACCGCTCAGACCTTAATGGTGTTCGCGGGTCGCGCGGAACTTCACATCCGGCCAGCGCTCTTCCATCAGCGCCAGATTGACCCGGGTCGGGGCCAGGTAGGTCAGGTGACCGCCGCCGTCGAGCGCGAGGTTTTCCACGGCCTTGTTGGAGAACTCTTCCAGCTTCTTCTTATCGCTGCACTCGATCCAGCGCGCGGAATAAACGGTGATCGGCTCGTAGGAGCATTCGACCTTGTATTCCTCTTTCAGGCGGCTGGCGACCACATCGAACTGCAGCACGCCGACGGCGCCGAGGATGATGTCGTTGCTGCGCTCGGGGAAGAACACCTGGGTGGCGCCCTCTTCCGCGAGTTGCTGCAGGCCCTGGCGCAGTTGCTTGGATTTGAGCGGGTCACGCAGACGCACGCGGCGGAACAGTTCCGGGGCGAAGTGCGGGATGCCGGTGAAGCCCAGCGCTTCGCCTTCGGTGAAGGTGTCGCCGATCTGGATGGTGCCGTGGTTGTGCAGGCCGATGATGTCGCCAGCGTAGGCTTCTTCAAGTTGCTCACGCTCGGAGGAGAAGAACGTCAAGGCGTCGCCGATGCGCACGTCCTTGCCGGTGCGCACGTGGCGCATCTTCATGCCTTTTTCGTATTTGCCGGAGCAGATACGCATGAAGGCGATACGGTCGCGGTGCTTGGGGTCCATGTTCGCCTGGATCTTGAACACGAAGCCCGAGAACTTTTCTTCCACCGGCTCCACGGTACGCTCGTTGGCGACACGGGCCAGCGGGCGCGGCGCCCAGTCGACGACGGCGTCGAGTACGTGGTCGACCCCGAAGTTGCCCAGGGCGGTCCCGAAGAACACCGGGGTCAGTTGGCCGTCGAGGAATTCCTGCTGGTTGAACTCATGGCAGGCGCCTTGAACCAGTTCCAACTGGTCGACAAAACGGTCGTACTCGTCACCCAGGTGGGCGCGGGCTTCGTCGGAGTCGAGTTTCTCGATGATCTTGGTTTCGGTGCGCTCGTGACCGTGGCCGGCGGTGTAGACAATGATGTAGTCGTCGGCCAGGTGGTACACACCCTTGAAGTCGCGGTAGCAACCGATCGGCCAAGTGATCGGCGCGGCCTTGATCTTCAGGACCGCTTCGATTTCATCCAGCAACTCGATCGGGTCGCGGATATCGCGGTCGAGTTTGTTGATGAAGCTGACGATCGGCGTGTCACGCAGACGGCACACGTCCATCAGCGCGATGGTGCGTGGCTCGACGCCTTTACCGCCGTCGAGGACCATCAGCGCCGAGTCCACTGCGGTCAGGGTGCGGTAGGTGTCTTCGGAGAAGTCTTCGTGGCCCGGGGTGTCGAGCAGGTTGACCATGTGGTCGCGATACGGGAACTGCATGACCGACGTGGTAATGGAGATACCCCGTTGTTTTTCCATTTCCATCCAGTCGGAGGTGGCATGGCGGTCGGATTTGCGGGATTTCACCGTGCCGGCCACTGCGATTGCCTTGCCCATCAGCAAGAGCTTCTCGGTGATGGTGGTTTTACCGGCATCGGGGTGGGAAATAATGGCGAAAGTGCGGCGTTTCGCGACTTCGGCGGCCTGGTGGGTCATGGGAAATCGCCTGGCAGGTGAGTCAAAAAAGGGCAGCGAGTATAGCGCAAACCCGGGGAGCCAGACCACCGTTCACCCCATTGGGGGTGGCTAAATGCTGCCAAGTGTGGAACCTTTTAAAAGGTAGAGACGTCCACTCCCCTGCTACCGCACTCGGAACAGGGGCTGATAAATCAGCAAGTTAGCCTGACGAGGCTGCGCTCATGGCTCGATCGCATACCGCGTTGCCGGTATCGGCGAGCTGCTTTTCGCGAACTCATTCGCCGACAGCCAGGAATGGCATTGCCGCTCGGAAATGTGTTCGCCGACAAAAGAAAAAAGGAGTCCGCCTGTGGCTATTCGCTATGGCAAAGGGCTGATAGGAGGAGCGGTTGTCGTCGCCCTCTTGGCCCTGCTGGTCCACTGGATCGGCATCAACACGATCGAACTGTACCGCGACGATTTGTTGTTTTACCTGCAAGCTCATCTGATCCTCGTTCTTGTCTCCATGCTGGCCGCCCTCGTTGTGGGCATCCCCGCCGGTATCCTGCTCAGCCGACCGAACATGGTCGGGCGCGCAGAACGCTTCATGCAGATCTTCAACATCGGCAACACCGTCCCACCCCTGGCCGTACTGGCCATCGCCCTCGGCGTCCTTGGCATCGGCAGCGGCCCGGCCATCTTCGCGCTGTTCCTCGCCTCCCTCCTGCCCATCGTGCGCAACACCTATGAAGGGTTGAAAAACGTACAGGGCTCCCTGAAAGAAGCCGCCACCGGCATCGGCATGACGCCGCGCCAGGTGCTGTTTCGCGTGGAATTGCCCAACGCCGTGCCGATCATCATCGGTGGCGTGCGCGTGGCCCTGGCGATCAACGTCGGCACCGCGCCGCTGGCGTTCCTGATCGGCGCCAACAGCCTGGGCAGCCTGATCTTCCCCGGCATCGCCCTGAACAATCAGCCGCAATTGCTGCTTGGCGCCGCGTGCACCGCGTTGCTGGCATTGCTGCTTGACGGTCTGGTGACCATGGCCAGCCGCCTCTGGCTGGAACGCGGGTTGCGTCCGTCTTAAGGCTTGGCAAAGGAAATCACATGAAAAGACTGACCCTGATATTGAGCTGCGTCCTGCTGTTTGCAGGCATTGCGCAAGCTGCCGAAAAACCTGTGATCCGCATCGGCGCCCGGGTGTTCACCGAACAGACCCTGCTGGCCGAAATCACGTCCCAGTACCTGCGCACCAAAGGCTACGACGCCCGAGTGACCGGCGGCCTGGGCAGCAACCTGGCGCGCAGTGCCCAGGAAAGCGGGCAACTGGACCTGATCTGGGAATACACCGGCGTGTCGCTGGTGGCCTACAACCATGTCGACGAGAAACTCGACAGCGAACAGTCCTACGCTCGGGTGAAAGAACTCGACGCGAAAAAAGGCCTGGTCTGGCTCTCCCCATCGCGCTTCAGCAACACCTACGCCCTGGCCCTGCCCGAGAACGTGGCCAAGGAATTCCCGCAGATCAACAGCATCAGCGACTTGACCCAAGCCCTGGCAGAGAAAACCAAAAGCACGCGCCTGGTGGCCCTGGACACCGAGTTCGCCAACCGTTCCGACGGCATGGGCGGCATGGTCAAGCTGTATGACATGAACCTCACGCGCAAAAACACCCGGCAGATGGACGCCGGCCTGGTCTACACCGCCCTGCGTAACGGCCAAGTGTTCGCCGGTTTGGTCTACACCACCGACGGTCGTCTGAACGCCTTCAAATTGAAGCTGCTGGAAGACGACAAGCACTACTTCCCGGACTACACCGCCGCACCGGTGATCCGCCAGGAGTATCTCGACCAGCATCCAAAACTGGCGGCTGAACTGAAACCGCTGGCCGACCTGTTCGACGACGAAACCATGCGCCAGCTGAACGCGCGCGTCGACGTCGACCATGAAAGCCCTTCCGCTGTTGCCGCCGATTTCCTGCGCCAACATCCCATCAATCAATAAGAGGAGAAGACATGGAATTCCTGAACGCCTTTTCCCATCTTGATTGGGCCCAAGTCCTGCACCTGACCGGGCAACACATCACCCTGGTCGGCATCGCCGTGATCCTCGCGATCCTGATCGGCGTGCCCCTGGGCATCTTGATGACACGCTTCCCGACCCTCGCCGGCCCGCTGCAAGCCAGCGCCACGGTGTTGCTGACCGTGCCGTCCATCGCCCTGTTCGGCCTGCTGTTGCCGTTCTACTCCAAGTTCGGCCAGGGCCTGGGGCCGATGCCGGCGATCACCGCCGTGTTCCTCTACTCCCTGCTGCCGATCATGCGTAACACCTACCTCGCCCTCACCGGCGTCGAGCCGGGCATTCGCGAAGCCGCACGCGGCATCGGCATGACCTTCGGCCAGCGCCTGCGCATGGTCGAACTGCCCATCGCCGTGCCGGTGATCCTCGCCGGCGTGCGCACCGCCGTTGTGATGAACATTGGTGTGATGACCATCGCCGCCACCATCGGCGCCGGTGGCCTGGGTGTACTTATTCTGGCTTCCATCAGCCGCAGCGACATGTCGATGCTGATCGTCGGCGCCGTGCTGGTCAGTCTCCTGGCCATCTTCGCCGACCTGCTTCTGCAATGGCTGCAACGCTCGCTGACTCCAAAAGGACTGCTCAAATGATCGAACTTCAAAACCTGACCAAGACTTTTCAAAGCAACGGCAAGACTGTTTCCGCCGTCAACGACGTAAGCCTGACCGTCAATGAAGGCGAGATTTGCGTATTCCTCGGTCCGTCGGGCTGCGGCAAGAGCACCACGCTGAAGATGATCAACCGCCTGATCAAGCCCACTTCGGGCAAGATCTTGATCAACGGCGAAGACACCACTGATCTCGACGAAGTAACCCTGCGTCGCAACATCGGCTATGTGATCCAGCAGATCGGCCTGTTCCCGAACATGACCATCGAGGAAAACATCGTGGTGGTGCCCAAGCTGCTCGGCTGGGACAAGCAGAAATGCCACGACCGCGCCCGCGAGTTGATGAGCATGATCAAGCTGGAGCCCAAGCAGTACCTGCATCGCTACCCGCGTGAGCTGTCCGGTGGCCAGCAACAGCGTATCGGTGTGATCCGCGCACTGGCGGCCGATGCGCCGCTGCTGTTGATGGATGAGCCGTTCGGCGCGGTCGACCCGATCAACCGCGAGATGATCCAGAACGAATTCTTCGAGATGCAGCGCGCGCTGAACAAGACTGTGATCATGGTCAGCCACGACATCGACGAAGCCATCAAGCTGGGTGACAAGATCGCGATCTTCCGTGCCGGCAAGCTGTTGCAGATCGATCACCCGGACACCCTGCTTGCGCACCCGGCCGACGAGTTCGTCAGCAACTTCGTGGGCCAGGACAGCACCCTCAAGCGTCTGCTGCTGGTGAAAGCCGAAGACGCGGCGGACAACGCCCCGTCAGTCAGCCCGGAAACCCCGGTGGCCGATGCGCTGGAGTTGATGGACGAACATGACCGCCGCTACGTAGTGGTCACCTGTGCCGAGAACAAAGCGCTGGGTTATGTACGACGTCGCGACCTGCACCGTCAGACCGGTACGTGCGGCCAGTACCTGCGCGAGTTCAACGCCACGGCGGCGTACGACGAGCATTTGCGCATCCTGCTGTCACGCATGTACGAGTTCAACCGCTCGTGGTTGCCGGTGATGGATGCGGAGCGGGTGTTCCTCGGGGAAGTGACCCAGGAGTCGATTGCCGAGTACCTGAGCTCCGGTAAGTCGCGTGGGGGCAAGACCAGTATTGTTTCGCCTGCCGAGACGGCCCTGGCCTGATAAATCGTTATCGCCGGCAAGCCGGCTCCTACAGTGGGCATATATTTCCTGTTGGAATGCATTCCCTGTGGGAGCCGGGCTTGCCCGCGATGCAGGCACCACAAATCCCATCGATTTGCCCCGTCCGGGGAACATCAATCCGTCACACCTGTCGGTTACATAAGTAGCTGCACGTGGCTCCGCGACGAACGCGTGCAAAAACGCGACATTTTTAGTTGATCTATGGCCCCTCACGTCCTAAAGTTCGCGCCGAACGTCCATGCTGGAAACGATCCATCCGGCTCAAGTACTGACGACGAGACAGCAAGGCCAAGGGAAGCGGTTATTCCCATGGCCTTTTTGCTTTCGGCGACATGCCTTGGGAAGTAGGCGAACCAAAGTGGGGATACGGAGGACGTTCATTTGCACCCATTGATCAAATTAGTTTGCCCTTAGGAGTTCCCAGCATGTCGATCAACGTCGAAGATTATTTCGCGCGCGCCACTTTTGACAAAATGAAGGCGTTCGCCGACAAGCAAGAAACCCCGTTCGTGGTGATCGACACCGCGATGATCAGCCAGGCCTACGATGACCTGCGCGCCGGTTTCGAATTCGCCAAGGTGTATTACGCGGTCAAGGCCAACCCGGCCGTCGAGATCATCGACCTGTTGAAAGACAAGGGTTCGAGCTTCGACATCGCCTCGATCTACGAGCTGGACAAGGTACTGGGCCGCGGCGTCAGCCCCGACCGTATCAGCTACGGCAACACCATCAAGAAATCCAAGGACATCCGCTACTTCTACGAGAAAGGCGTGCGCCTGTTCTCCACCGACTCCGAAGCCGACCTGCGCAACATCGCCAAGGCCGCGCCGGGCTCGAAAGTGTATGTGCGTATCCTCACCGAAGGCTCCACCACCGCTGACTGGCCGTTGTCGCGCAAATTCGGCTGCCAGACCGACATGGCCATGGACCTGCTGATCCTCGCCCGTGACCTGGGCCTGGTGCCTTACGGCATCTCGTTCCACGTCGGTTCGCAACAGCGCGACATCAGCGTGTGGGACGCGGCGATCGCCAAGGTCAAAGTGATCTTCGAACGCCTGAAGGAAGAAGACGGCATCCACCTCAAGCTGATCAATATGGGCGGCGGCTTCCCGGCCAACTACATCACTCGCACCAACAGCCTGGAAACCTACGCCGAGGAAATCATCCGTTTCCTCAAGGAAGATTTCGGCGACGACCTGCCGGAAATCATCTTGGAGCCGGGCCGTTCGTTGATCGCCAACGCCGGTATCCTGGTCAGCGAAGTGGTGCTGGTGGCGCGTAAATCCCGCACCGCCGTCGAGCGTTGGGTGTACACGGATGTGGGCAAGTTCTCCGGCCTGATCGAAACCATGGACGAAGCCATCAAGTTCCCGATCTGGACCGAGAAGAAAGGCGAGATGGAAGAAGTGGTCATCGCCGGCCCGACCTGTGACAGCGCCGACATCATGTACGAGAACTACAAGTACGGCCTGCCACTGAACCTGGCGATTGGTGACCGCTTGTACTGGCTGTCGACCGGTGCCTACACCACCAGCTACAGCGCGGTTGAATTCAATGGCTTCCCGCCGCTGAAATCGTTCTACGTCTGATCATCCCGCCCGGGAACGATCACCCTCTGTAGGCGCCGGCTTGCCGGCGATGGCGTCCTTAAAATCGCCATCGTCGGCAAGCCGGCGCCTACGGGTTGAGGTGCATAGCGCGACCTTTGTATATTTCGGCCATCGCGCGGATTTGCGCATTGTCTGCCGCCTCCAACGCCTTCTGCGCCGTCCGCAAAAACTTCAAATTCCCGCCCGCCAATGCCTCTCGCAACCACTCCAACGCCACATCAATCTGACCTCTGTCCGCCAGCACTGCCGCATAACTGAACTGCCCGCGAAAATCCCCGCCTTCGGCTGAACGTCGATACCACGCCTCGGCAGCCTCCAGATCCCTTGGGCAAAATTGCCCTTCTTCCAGATAACGCCCCAACAGGTTCATCGACTTGGCATGCCCCTGCTCGGCTGCCTGGCGATAAAGGGTCAACGCTTGTGGCTGATCCTCGGCGGCACCACGCCCGGTGGCGAGCAAATTGGCGTAGTTGTATTGCGCCCAATCCAGGCCCGCCTCGGCAGCTTGCTGGTATTCCCGAGCCGCCGCCGCCTCGTCGACGGCGCAGCCCCAGCCATGCTCCAGGCAACGCCCGGCCATATTGCGTGCCATCAGGTGACCGCCCTTTGCCGCGATCTGGAACCAGCGCAAGGCCAACGCCTCGTCGCGTGCAATGCCGCGCCCTTCCAGCAGGATCTGCCCGAGCAAGGCCTGGGCATCGACCACGCCCTCCTTGGCCGCCATCAGGATCGCCTGGGCTGCGCGCACCGGGGAGTCGTCGAGCATGCTTTGCAGTTGCTCGACATTGAGTACTTCTTCACGGCGCACTAAAAAGCCCAACTCAGACCTCGACCCAGCGGCGCAGCAGGTTGTGATAGGTGCCGGTGAGTTGGATCAGCGCCGGGTGGTCGGGTACGTCACGGGTCAGTTGCTGGATCGCGCCGTCCATTTCGAACAACAGGGTGCGCTGGCTGTCTTCGCGTACCAGGCTCTGGGTCCAGAAGAACGAGGCATAGCGCGCGCCGCGGGTCACGGCGTTGACTTTGTGCAGGCTGGAGCCGGGGTACAGCACCATGTCGCCAGCCGGCAACTTGACGCGCTGCAGGCCGAAGGTGTCCTGGATCTCCAGTTCGCCGCCGTCGTATTCGTCCGGGTCGCTGAAGAACAGCGTGGACGACAGGTCGGTGCGCACCCGCTCATGGCTGCCCCTCGCCTGGCGCACGGCATTGTCGATGTGGAAGTCGAAACTGCCACCGGCCGTGTAGCAATTGAGCAGCGGCGGAAAGACTTTGTGCGGTAACGCCGCGGACATGAACAGCGGGTTTTTCCACAACCGTTCGAGCATCGCCGCGCCGATTTCCTTGGCCAGCGGGTGGCCTTCGGGCAATTGCAGGTTGTGCTTGGCCTTGGCGGACTGGTGCCCGGCGGTGATTTTACCGTCGGCCCACTCGGTGGTTTCCAGAGCCTGGCGAATGCGCTGCACCTCCTCACGAGAGAACAGGCCGGGAATGTGCAGCAGCATGGGACAACACCTGGAATCAGAGAGGCGCCAATGGTATTGATTCTTATCCGCCCTGTAAAACGCAGCGGACGAATGAGTTCGTAAAAACCGTAAGCAAAAAGTGTAAAGAATGTAAATTCAATGCAATTAACAATGTATCGCAATTGATAGAAAGTCTTGTTCACCCTATATTCCGCGGCCTCACATCCTTGGGGAAAGGACACGTCATGTCGCGCACCACTACAAAAATACCTGCCAGTTCACCACGCATGCTGGCTTCGGCCATCGGCGTTGCCCTCAGCGCCAGCTCTGTCGCCCACCTGGCGCAAGCGGCCGAAGACACTGAACAAAAAGGCCAGCGCAACAGCATTTCCCTGGGCGCCACCAGCATCACCGGGGAAGAGCAGGACAACACCTCGTACCAGGTCGAAAAAGCCTCGTCGCAGAAATACACCGCGCCGCTGGTCGACACGCCGCGCTCCGTCACCGTGGTGCCGCAGCAAGTGCTCAAGGACACGGCTGCCACCTCGCTGCAGGATGCATTGCGCACCGTACCGGGCATTACCTTCGGCGCCGGTGAAGGCGGCAACCCCCAGGGCGATCGCCCGTTCATCCGTGGTTTTGACGCCCAGGGCGACACCTATCTGGACGGCGTGCGCGACACCGGCGGCCAGAGCCGCGAGATCTTCGACATCGAGTCGATCGAAGTCAGCAAGGGCCCGAACTCCTCGTTCGGCGGGCGCGGCTCGGCCGGCGGCAGCCTCAACCTGGTGAGCAAGACCCCGCAAGCGCGGGACTTCACCAATGGCGGCTTCACCTACGGTTCCGATCAGACCCGCCGCTACGTACTCGACGTGAACCGTCAGTTCCTCGACGACAGCGCGGCGTTCCGTCTGAACCTGATGAGCCACGAACAGAACGTGGCCGGCCGCGACGCGATCAATTACGACCGCTGGGGCGTGGCACCGTCGCTGACCTTTGGCCTGGGCACCCCGACCCGCGTCAACCTCAGCTACTACCACATGGAAAGCAATGACCTGCCGGATTCGGGGATTCCGTACGGCTATGGCTCGTCGACCGCCACTACCCACGGGCACGACAAACCCACCGACGGTGGCGACAGCAACAACTTCTACGGCCTCAAGAACCGCGATTTCCGCAAGACCCGCGCCGATATCAGCACGTTCTCCTTCGAACATGACCTGAACGACAACATGACGCTGAAAAACACCTTGCGCCACGGCAGCACCGGCCAGGACTATGTGCTGACTCAACCGGATGACAGCCAGCGTAACGTCAGCCGTTTCGGCACGGTGTGGCGTCGCGCGAACACTCGCGTCTCCACGACCACCACCACGACCAACCAGACGGATCTGTTCGGCAACTTCCAGGCCCTGGGTTTCAAGCACAGCTATTCCACCGGCCTTGAATTCACTGGCGAAGAAACCCGCGTCAGTGGCTACACCGTCACACCGAACACCAACCCGACCTGCACCGTCGCCGCCGGCAGCCTGGGTGGCCAGTGCACCTCGCTGGGCAACCCGAACCCGGATGACGCCTGGAGCGGCAGCGTCGCGCGCAATTACAACGGCACCAACACCAAGGCCACCAGCCGCGCCGCCTATGTGTTCGACACCATCGAACTCGACCCGAAATGGCTGCTGAACGTCGGCCTGCGCTACGACACCTTCGACACCGAAGCCAATACCAACGCAGTGCCGACCTCCACCGTCAAGGCACGCAGCAAGGTCAAGGACGACAGCCAGTTCTTCAACTGGCAGGCCGGCCTGGTCTGGAAGCCGCTGGACAACGGCAGCATCTACACCTCCTACGCCACCTCGGCCTCGCCGGCCGGCGGCCTGGTGGGTGAAGGCGTGGACAACAACGCGATCCCCACCGGCATCAACACCAGCGACCTCAAACCGGAAGAGACCGTCAACTACGAGCTGGGCACCAAGTGGGATTTGTTCCACAACCGCCTGTCCCTGTCCGCGGCGGTGTTTCGTACCGAGAAGAAAAACACCCGCATCCTGGTGGATTCCAACACCTACGAAACCGCAGGCGAATCCCGCGTAGACGGCCTGGAACTGTCGGCAAGCGGCAAGATCACCGACCAATGGCAAGTGTTCGCCGGCTACAGCTACCTGAAAGCCGAACTGGTTGACCCCGGCAAGAACGGCAACCGCCAGGGCGTCGTGCAGGCCGGCTCCAACAAAGGCAACCAGATGCCCAACACGCCAGAAAACTCGTTCAGCCTGTGGACCACGTATGACGTGACACCGAAGCTGACCATCGGCGGTGGCGCCTTCTATGTCGACCAGGTTTACGGCGATGCGGCCAACACCGTGTATGTGCCGTCCTATACCCGCTACGACGCTATGGCCAGCTACAAGCTGACCAAGAACGTCGACCTGCAACTGAACGTGCAGAACCTGACCGACAAGACCTACTACGACAAGGCCTACGCCTCGCACTTTGCCAACCAGGCGGCCGGTCGTACGGCACTCTTGTCCACCAGCTTCCACTTCTAACCAGCGGCGCCAAGCAGCAAAAAGCCCCACGCATCGGATGCGTGGGGCTTTTGCGTGTAAAACAGAATGTTTCTCGACAAGCCACGGCATAATGCGCGCCGTGCCCTACATATTCAGATAGACGAGGCGGTCAGACGTGTTGAAGAAAACCCTGTTCCAGTTGCACTGGTTCTTCGGCATTACCGCCGGGCTGGTGCTGGCCTTGATGGGGATCACCGGGGCTTCGGTCTCGTTTCAGGATGAAATTCTGCGGGCGCTCAACCCGAGCGTGCTGACTGTGGAAAAACGCGACGCCGGCGTACTGCCGCCCGCCGAGCTGGTGCGCAAGCTGGAGGCCACCGAGGGCCAGACCGTGGCCATGCTGTTCGTCGAGAGCGAAAGCGGCAACGCCGCCCGTGTGTTCTTCACCCCGCCGCCCGGCGAGCGCCGTGGCCAGCTGCGCTACTTCGATCCCTACACCGGCGACTACATGGGCGATGTGGTCGGCCAGGACGTCTTCGGCTTCCTGCTGCAATTCCACCGATTCCTGGTGATGGGCGATACCGGGCGCAATATCACCGGTGCGTGCACGCTGATCCTGGTGTTCTTCTGCCTCTCCGGCCTGTACCTGCGCTGGCCGCGCCAAGTGGCGAGCTGGCGCGCCTGGCTGACGCTGGACTGGGGCAAAAAGGGCCGAGCCTTCAACTGGGACCTGCACTCGGTATTCGGCACCTGGTGCCTGCTGGCCTACCTGCTGTCAGCGCTGACCGGTTTGTATTGGTCCTACGACTGGTACAGCCAAGGCCTGACCAAACTGCTGTCCGACGCGCCGCAAAACGAGCGGGTGCGCAAGCGCGGCCCGGCACCCGAAGGCGCGGCGCCCGTGGCCAACTACGATGCGATCTGGAGCAGCATCTACAGCAACGCCGGCCCCGGCTTGAGTGCCTACAACATCCGCATGCCGGCCGTCGCCGGGCAACCGGCCACCGTCTACTACCTGCTGGAAAACTCGCCCCATGACCGCGCACTGAACCAGATCAACCTGGACCCGGCCACCGGCGAGGTCAAATCCCACGACCGGTACGCCACCAAGAGCCTCGGCGCCAAGCTGCTGACCAGCGTCTACGCGCTGCACACCGGCAGCTACTTCGGCCTGGTGGGGCGAATTGTCCTCACCATCAGTTCGGTGCTGATGCCGTTGTTCTTCATCACCGGCTGGCTGCTGTACCTGGACCGTCGGCGTAAAAAGCGCCAGGTGCGTGATGCGCGAAAAGGCCTCACGGCCAACCACAGTGACGCACCGGCGTGGCTGATCGGCTTTGCCAGCCAGAGCGGTTTTGCCGAACAGCTTGCCTGGCAAACGGCTGGCCAATTGCAGGCGGCCGGCCTGCCGGTGAAGGTGCAGCCCTTGGGCAGCGTCAGCCAGGATGACCTGCGCCAGTCGGAGAATGCACTGTTCGTGGTCAGTACCTTCGGCGACGGCGAAGCCCCCGACAGCGCCCGAAGTTTCGAGCGCAGCGTGCTCGGCCAGGACCTGTCCCTCAAGGGCCTCAACTATTCGGTGCTGGCCCTGGGTGATCGTCAGTACGAACACTTCTGCGGCTTTGCGCGGCGTCTGCACTTCTGGCTGACCAACCAGGGTGGCAACCCATTGTTCGCCCCGGTGGAAGTCGACAGCGGCGACACCACCGCCCTGCTGCACTGGCAACAACAGCTTGGCCAACTCACCGGCCAAGCTTCGGTCTCCGCCTGGCCGACCGCCCAATATGAAAACTGGACGCTCAGCCAACGCACCCTGCTCAACCGTGATAGCAGCGGCTCGGATGTGTATTTGCTGGGCCTCACCTCGCCTTCGCCCCACAGCTGGCAAGCCGGCGACCTGGTGGAAGTGCTGCCACGCAATTGCCCCTGGGCCATCGAACACTTCCTCGAAGGCCTGGGCCTGGCGGGCAGCGATGGCGTATTGATCGAGGGCTTGGCACAACCGCTCAACCAAGCCCTGTCCACCCGCCAACTGCCAGACAACCGCACTCACCTGGTGGGCCTGCACGCTCAGGCGCTGGTCAACGCGCTGGTGCCCCTGGGCATGCGCGAATACTCGATTGCATCGATTGCCAGCGATGGCGTGCTGGAATTGATCGTGCGCCAGGAGCGCCACCCTGACGGCAGCCTGGGACTGGCGAGTGGCTGGCTCACCGAGCACGCCGCCATCGGCTCAAGCATCAGCCTGCGCCTGCGCCGCAACAGTGGCTTCCACCTGCCGGATGCGCCGGTGCCGCTGATCCTGGTGGGCAACGGCACCGGCCTGGCGGGCCTGCGCAGTTTGCTCAAGGCGCGTATTGCCGATGGCCAGCAGCGCAACTGGTTGCTGTTCGGCGAACGCAATATCAAGCATGACTTCCTGTGCCAGGACGAGTTGCAAGGCTGGCTGGCCAGTGGTGACCTGGCGTTGCTGGACCTGGCGTTTTCCCGCGATCAGGAAGAGAAAATCTACGTGCAGGATCGGCTGCGTGAATCGGCCGAGGTCCTGCGCAGATGGCTGGCGGAAGGCGCGTCGATTTATGTGTGCGGGAGCCTGCAAGGCATGGCGGCCGGCGTGGATCAGGCGCTGGTGGACATACTCGGTGATGAAGCCGTGGAGCGGCTGATCGAGCAAGGCCGCTACCGCCGCGACGTCTACTGACCTCCCCCTTTACTGTAGGAGCCGGCTTGCCGGCGATGGCGCCCTTGAGATGTATGCAGGACTCAAGGGCCTCATCGCCGGCAAGCTGGCTCCCACAGGGGGCGGGGTTTAGGCGGGTTGCAGCTTTTGTTCGAACACCGAGACGCCATCCAGGTCGCGCAGGATGACCGTCAACTCCGCGGTCTGCCCATCGATCTGCACCTCGCCAAAAAACTGAAACCCGGCGAACGGTGACGTGTTCTGCGCCGGCGGCGCTTTCTCGAAGACCACCTCGGGGCCGAAGGTTTTATCCAGCGGGTTGGGCCCGAAACTCCCCGCATTCAACGGCCCGGCGACAAATTCCCAGAACGGTTCGAAATCCTGGAACGCCGCGCGATCCGGGTGGTAGTGGTGCGCTGCGCAGTAATGCACATCGGCCGTCAGCCACACATGGTTACGCACCTGTTGCGCCCTTAAAAAGCCCAGCAACTCGGCAATTTCCAGCTCGCGACCTTGCGGCGCCCCCGGGTCGTTGTTGGCGATGGCTTCCCAACGCGCCACGCCGGGGCTGACCTCACCGTCGGGCACGCCGAGGCCGATGGGCATGTCGGCGGCGATCACCTTCCACTGCGCCTGGGATGCCTTGAGTTCACGCTTGAGCCAGTCCAATTGTTCGCGGCCGAGGAAGGGCTTTTCACCGCCCAGATTGGCATCGTTGGGCCCGCGATAGCTGCGCATATCCAACACGAACACATCCAGCAGCGGACCATAACTGAGCTTGCGATAGATCCGCCCGCCGCCATCGGCGCTTTGCCGGCGCATGGGCGAATACTCCAGCCAGGCCTGGCGCGCACGGCCCACCAAGGTGTTGATGTCCTTGGTCTGGTAACGCTCATCCAGTTGCTTGCTCGGCGACCAGTTGTTCACCACTTCATGGTCGTCCCACTGCCAGATCTGCGGCACCTCGGCGTTGAAGCGGCGTACGTTTTCGTCCATCAGGTTGTAGCGGTAATTGCCGCGATACTCATCGAGGGTTTCGGCGACTTTGCTCTTGGCCTCAGTGGTGAGATTGCGCCAGATGCGCCCGTCTTCGACGGTGAGCTGCGCGGGCACAGGGCCGTCGGCGTAGATGGTGTCGCCGCTGTGGATAAAGAAGTCCGGCAGGCGCAGGCGCATGGCTTCGTAGATGCGCATGCCGCCAATGTCCGGATTGATGCCGAAGCCTTGGCCAACCGTGTCGCCGCTCCACACAAAACGGATATCGCGGCGCTGTTGCGGCACGCTGCGCAGATGGCCGAACCACGGCTCGCTGGCGATGCCGGTCTGGGCATCCTCGAAGTGCACGCGGTAGAAGATCGCCTGGTCGACGGGCAGCCCGGTGAGTTCGACGCGGGCGGTGAAGTCGGTGCGATTGTCGGCCAGGGGCGAGATGAATTTGCGCGGGTTGCTGAAAACGCTGCGGGTGTCCCACTCGACCACCATGCGCGCCGGCCGGTCGCTGCGGCTCCAGATCATGGCGCGATCGCCGAGCAGGTCGCCGGACTGCACGCCGTCGGTGAGTTGCGGCCGGTCCTTGACCGACGCGATCACCGCCGGGGCCAGGCCCGGCAACAACAGGCCGGCGCCGACGGCTTGCATCACGCGGCGGCGGCCGAGGTCGAAGTGACTCATGCAGGTGCCCTCTTGAGTATCAAAAGGGAAACTTAACCACGTCGGGATGAAAGCCAGATGACACCCTCTTGCCGGCGATGGCGACCTTGCAATTCATGCAGGATTCAAGGGCCTCATCGCCGGCAAGCCGGCTCCTACGGGGTCAGGCAGGGGCGACGGCCAGCTCTACCGCTTCCGGGCGCTTGATCAACGCGTACACCAACCCCGTCAGCAGGCTACCGGCAACGATTGCCAGCAAATACAGCAACGCGTGGTTCATCGCATTCGGAATCACCAGCACGAACAGGCCGCCGTGGGGCGCGGCCAGTTTGCAGCCGAAGTACATCGACAGTGCACCGGTCAAGGCGCCGCCGGCAATGCTGGCCGGGATCACGCGCAACGGGTCCTTGGCGGCAAATGGAATCGCGCCCTCGGAGATAAAGCACATGCCGAGGATCATCGCGGCCTTGCCGGCCTCGCGCTCGGTCTGGGCGAATTTGCGGCGTGCCAGCAACGTGGCGATGCCCATGCCAATCGGCGGCACCATACCCGCCGCCATGGTCGCCGCCATCGGCGCGCCGCTGGACGCCGCCAGCAAGCCGACGGAAAACGCATACGCCGCCTTGTTGATCGGCCCGCCCAGGTCGACACACATCATGCCGCCCAACAGGATGCCCAGCAGCACCGCATTAGTGGTGCCCATGGTACTCAGGAAGTCGGTAAGCGCGGTGAGCAGGCGCGCCACCGGCGGGCCGACCAGGTAGATCATCGCCAGGCCGGTGAACAGGCTCGCCAGCAACGGGATGATCAGGATCGGCTTGAGCGCCTCCAGGCTCTGCGGCAACTTCACCGCACGGGTGATCAGCTTGACGCAGTAGCCGGCGAGAAAACCGGCGAAGATCCCGCCGATAAATCCCGCCCCCAATGTACCGGCTAACAATCCACCAATCATGCCGGGCGCAATGCCAGGACGGTCGGCAATCGAGTAGGCGATGTAGCCCGCCAGCAACGGCACCATCAGCATGAAGGCGCGATCACCCACGGTTTTCAACGCTGCCGCCAGGGTGCCTTCCTGCTCGAATGCGTGAATGCCGAACACAAACGACAAGGCGATCAGCAACCCGCCCGCCACCACCATCGGCAACATGAACGACACCCCGGTGAGTAGGTGTTTGTAGACGCCGGTTTTTTCCTTCTTGGCCACCGTACCGCTGGCCGCGCTTTCCACCGCACCTTCAGCGAGAGCCTTGTTGAGGATGGCTTCGGACTGCTTGAGGGCAATGCCGGTGCCGCAACGGTAGATCTTCTTGCCGGCGAAGCGCTCGGTGGCGACTTCAATATCGGCGGCCAGCAACACCACGTCGGCCTCGGCGATGGCCTGCGGGCTCAAGGGTGTACGGGCACCGACCGAGCCTTGGGTCTCGACCTGCAAGTCGTAGCCCAGGCGCTTGGCGGTCTGCTGCAAGGCCTCGGCCGCCATAAAGGTATGGGCGACGCCAGTCGGGCAGGCGGTGATCGCGACAATACGCGGCGCTTGCTTGGCTGGCGCTTGGGCAGCGACATACACCTGCGCCTCCTCAGCCCCCCGGCGCAGTACCGCTTCGACATCTGCCAGCGCCTGGGCCGGTGTGCTCTGGAACACACGCTTGCCGACAAAGCGCTGCATGTCCACCGGGGCGCTGCTGACCAGCAACACCCATTCGGCGTCATCGATGATCGCCTGGGACAATTGGCGCTCCGGGCGCTGCACATCCACCACTTCAGCGCTGGTGCTCCAGCCCTGGCGCTGCGCGGCGGCGTCCAACAAGCGGGCGCACAGCACACTGGTGACCATGCCGTTCGGGCAGGCGGTAACAATGGCTAACTTCATCACAAACCCTCTTATTGTTCTGTCAGCGTGCGCACAAGAACGCCGCTTTCGAGGCGCGCCAACTGCGCGTCATCGCTGATGCCAAAACCGATTTGCGTCACCGCCAGCGCGGCAATCGCCGTGGCGCGGCGCAAGGTTTGCTCCGGCGTATCACCCGTGAGCAGACCGTGGAGCATCCCGGCCAGCAGCGAATCGCCGGCGCCGACGGTACTGGCCACCGTGACCCTGGGCGGCGTGGCATGCAGCGCTGCATTTGGGCTGTACCAGCTCACGCCATTGGCACCATCAGAAACCACCACATGTTCCACGCCTTGCTGATGCAACTGGCGGATTGCATCCGAGGTCTCACCCAGGGCTTCAGCCAGCTCTTCGGTATTGGGTTTGACCAGCCATGGGCCGGCCAGCAAACCGGCGCGCAGCGCTTCACCGCTGGTGTCCAGGGCGACTTTCAAACCCAAGCGTTTCAACTGTTCCAACAGCCCTTGAAACCACTGCGGGCTGACGCCGCGCGGCAAGCTGCCGGCCACCACCACCGCATCGAAGCCAGGAGCCATCTGCGCCAGTTTTTCCAGCAAGGCGTTCTGCGCCTGCTCGGTCACCTGCGGTCCCGGTGCATTGATGTCAGTGACCCGGCCATCCTGCTCGGCAATCTTGATATTGCTGCGGGTTTCGCCGGGCACACGGACAAACGCATCAATGAAACCGCGTTGTGCAATCAGCGCTTCAAAGGCCTGCGGGTTGCCTTCACCGAGGAAGCCGCCCACGGTCAGCTCATGGCCCAGGTCGGCCAACACCTGCGCCACGTTCACACCTTTGCCGGCGGCATGGGTCAGCAGGGTTTCGCTGCGGTTCACTTCGCCGGGTTCCAGGCGCGCCAGGCGTACCGTCAGATCCAACGCCGGGTTCAGCGTCAGGGTCAGAATCCTTGCCATCTACACGGCCTCCACTAGGGCACGCACTTCGGCAGGCGAGCCCAGCGCCAGTGCTTTTTGCGCCAGGCCCTGGGCCTCGCTCAGACTGAATTCGCGCACGCGCGCCTTCACTTCAGGAATGCTGCGGGCCGACACACTCAACTCATCCACCCCCAGCCCGATCAGCACCGGCACCGCCAACGGGTCCGCCGCCAACTCGCCGCACACGCCGACCCATTTGCCATGGGCATGGGCGGCGCGCACGGTGATGTCGATCAGTTGCAACACCGCCGGGTGCAGGCCATCGGCCTGGGCGGACAGCGTCGGGTGACCACGATCGATGGCCAGGGTGTACTGCGTCAGGTCATTGGTGCCGACGCTGAAGAAGTCCACCTCCTTGGCCAGCACCGGCGCGAGCAGTGCCGCCGACGGCACTTCGATCATGATGCCCAGTTGCAGGTCCGCCACCGGAATTTCCAGGCGCAGGCGCTCGGTCATGTCGCGGGCTGCGCGCCATTCATCGACGCTGCCGACCATGGGGAACATGATGCGCAGCGGTCGGTTATCCGCAGAACGCAGCAGCGCACGCAATTGCGCTTCCATGATCTGCGGGCGTTGCAGGGTGAGACGAATGCCGCGCACGCCCAGGAAGGGGTTTTCTTCCTGGGCAATCGGCCAATACGGCAGCGGTTTGTCGCCGCCCACATCGAGGGTGCGCACCACCAGCGGCCGGCCCGCGAGACCGTCGAGGACACGACGGTATTCGGCTTCCTGGGTGGCTTCGTCGGGCGCCTGTGGGTGGGCCATGAAAATCAGTTCGGTGCGTAGCAAGCCAATGCCTTCGGCGCCCTGCTCCACCGCGCTGGCCACACCGGCGCTCTCGCCGATGTTGGCGAACACTTCCACGGCGTGGCCGTCGCGGGTCTGCGCGGGTTCATGGCGTTGCGCCGAGGCGGCTTGCAGGCGTTGTTCGCGGGTGTCGCGCTCAACCGTGGCGCGCTGCAGGGTGGCGGTGTCGGCGTCCACGTGCAGACGTCCGCGCTGGCCATCGAGCAGCAACGGCGTACCGGGAGCCAGCAGCAACACCGCTGGACCTGCGCCGACCAACGCCGGAATACCGAGGGCACGGGCGACGATCGCACTGTGCGCCGTTGCGCCGCCACGCGCAGTAAGGATGCCGGCGACGCGCGCCGGATCAAGCCGTGCAACATCGGACGGGCCGACTTCGTCCATCACCAGGATGTAGGGTTCGTTCGGCGCCTGGGCGGTTTCAACGCCACACAGTTGCGCCAGCACACGACGGCCGATATCACGCAGGTCGGCGGCACGCTCGGCGAGCAGGGCGTCTTGCAGCGATTCCTGTTGCCTGGCAGCGACTTCGATCACACTCATCCACGCGGCTTCAGCGCTTTCGCCTTGCTTGAGACGGGTGTCGACTTCGTCGGTGAGTTCCGGGTCGTCGAGCATTTCCTGGTGGGTGATGAAAATCTCGCGGATCGCCTTGGATTGGCTGCGCTCGATCAGGCCCTGGATATCACCGCGCACTTCGGCCAGGGCGCCGTGCAGGCGCTGGCGCTCGATGGAAGAGGATTCGCCGCGCAGCGGGTAATCGAATACCTGTTGAACCTGGATATGCGCAGGGCCGATGGCAATGCCCGGTGCGGCGGCGATGGCCTGGATCTGGCTTCCGGCCAAAGGCGCGCTGACCACCGGTTCGATATCGAGGGCTTCGGGCTGGGTGCTCAGGGTCGGCAGTGGCTCGACGTCTTCGCCCAAGCCTTCTTCCACCGCTGCCAGCAACGCGGGCAGTGCATCACCGGCAATGGCCGGCTCGGCGACAAATTCCAGTACCTGGCCGCGCCGCGCGCCGAGACTCAGCAGTTTGCTCAGGCTTTTCACCGACACGGCGCCCACCGGGCCATCGACGAGGCGCACGCGGATATCGCCGTCAAAACTTTTCGCCAACTGCGCGAGGATCTTCGCCGGCCGCGCATGCAAGCCGTGGGCATTGGCCAGGGCGATGCGTGCGCTGGGCCAGTCCGCCGGCAATTCGCCGCCGAGCGCTTCAAGGACGGCGCGGCTGCTGGTGGCGCGCCCCAGCTCTTGGCCGCGACCTTCGATCAGCAAGGCGCACAAGCGCTCAAGCAAGACCTGGTGGGCTTCACCGAGACTGGCCAGGCAGAACAGGCCATTGAGAGGCTGCCCGAGGTAGCGCATGGGTTTGTCCGGGGTGACAAACGCCAGGCCCGGGCGCTTGACGGTCTGCTCGCTGTGCAACCACCACAGGCCGTCGCCGAGCGGTAGCGCATCCACCTGCTGCAACACAGCGGCGAACCCATTGCTCACACAGTCGGCCTGACGCAACAGGCGTGCGCCACGCCAAACCAGCTCCTCGAAGTCGTCGGCGGACACGCCCAGGCTGATCATCTGCGCATCCAGCGCCAGTTCCTGCGGCGCGCCTTGCAACAGTTTCAGCAAGGCTTCGGCAGTTCCGGCACGGCGCAGCGCCTGGCCCAGGTCGGTTTCGCCAAGGGCACGGGTGAGCAGTTGCAACAGGCGCAGGTGTTCGTCGGATTTGGCGGCAATGCCGATGGCCAGGTATACGATCTGGCCGTCGCCCCAGTCCACCCCTTCGGGGAACTGCAGCAGGCGCACACCGGTGGAGAACACCTGGTCGCGGGTTTCGGGGGTGCCGTGGGGGATGGCAATACCTTGGCCGAGAAAGGTCGAGCCTTGGGCTTCACGGGCTTGCAAACCGCTGAGATAACCCTCGGCGACCAGGCCGTCGGCCACCAGTTTGCCAGCGAGCAGGTGCAAGGCAGCAGATTTATCCACAGCCACCTGGCCCATGGAAATCTGCTCTACAGTGAGCTCAAGCATGCCGTTCTCCTAGTTAGTGCAGTGGCGCACTAGGTATTGTTTTAAACAAACAGTGTAAGGGGTGTTCATGATTTATTGACTGAGCAGTCAATTGGCAGTAGCGACTCAGTCGCGAACGTCGTAAAAATACGCTGGCTGAAACGTTTAATCTAGAGTTTATGGAAGACTACGCGTTAATTGCGCATCCTTGAAGAACCACTCGGCACTTGAGCTGGGACATTGGTCGGGTGCTGGAATCGGTTACGATTGGACAAAATGTCGGGGCAAGCTCCAGAAAACAAGGAAATCCCGGTTTGAAACTCAGTGATATCGCACGTCTCGCCGGTGTGTCCGTGACCACCGCCAGCTACGTCATCAATGGCAAGGCCGAACAGCAACGCATCAGCAACGCCACCGTCGAACGGGTGCGCGCTGTCGTCGAAGCCCACGGCTTTACCCCAAACCCACAGGCCGCCGGGCTGCGCAGTCGGCACACGCGCACCTTGGGCTTTATCCTGCCCGACCTGGAAAACCCCAGTTACGCACGCATCGCCAAGCTCCTGGAGCAAGGCGCACGGGCGCGTGGCTATCAACTGCTGATCGCCAGCTCCGACGACGACGCCAACAGTGAGCGCCAATTGCTGCAACTGTTCCGCGCCCGACGTTGTGATGCCCTGTTTGTCGCCAGTTGCCTGCCGGCCAGCGATGACAGTTACCGCGAGCTGCAAGCCAAGGGGCTGCCGGTGATTGCCATTGACCGGGTGATGGGCCCGGACCAGTTCTGTTCGGTGGTCAGCGACGACCGCCAGGCGTGCCAGCAATTGACCAGCAGCCTGCTGCAACCGCTGCCCAAACAGATCGTACTGATCGGCGCACACCCCGAGCTGAGTATCAGCCAGGAACGTGCCGCGGGTTTCCGTGAAGCCCTCGAAGGTTTCACCGGCGAGGTGATCATCGAGCATGCTGAAGCCTTCAGCCGCGACTGCGGCCGACAGCTGATGGAGCAACTTCTGAATCAACTGGGGCATTTGCCCGACGCGCTGGTGACCACGTCCTACGTACTGCTGCAAGGCGTGTTCGACGCGCTGCATGACTTCCCGCTCAAGTCACGCCCGCTGCGCCTGGGCACCTTTGGTGATACCCAATTGCTGGACTTCCTGCCGCTGCCGGTCAACGCCATGGCCCAGCAACATCAGTTGATCGCCGATACCGCCCTGCGCCTGGCACTGGCAGCTATCGAAGAGGAACAGTACCAACCTGGCGTGCATGCCATCGGCCGGACCTTCAAGCAGCGTATTCACGAGGCTTGAGCGTGGAGCTGATCGACACCCACACTCATCTGGACTTCCCGGATTTCGACAGCGATCGCCGGGACGTCCTCGACCGCAGCCGAACATTGGGCGTGCGACGCATGGTGGTGTTGGGGGTGTATCAGCAGAATTGGCAGCGCCTGTGGGACCTGGTGCAGGCGGATGAAGATCTGTTCGCGGCCTTTGGCCTGCACCCGGTGTATCTCGAGGAGCATCGCCCCGCTGATCTTACGGAACTGGGCGATTGGTTGACCCGCCTGCACGGCCACCGGCAACTCTGCGCGGTGGGCGAGATCGGTCTGGATTATTTCCTGGAACAGCTGGACCGCGAACGCCAGCAAAGCCTGTTTGAAGCACAGCTCAAGCTGGCGGTGGACTTCCAGTTACCTGCGTTGCTGCATGTACGTCGCAGCCACGCCGCCGTGATTGCCACCCTAAAGCGCATCCGCCTGCCCCGCGGCGGCGTTATCCATGCGTTTGCCGGGAGCCACGAAGAAGCCCGTGAGTACATCAAGCTCGGCTTCAAGCTGGGTCTGGGCGGTGCCGCCACCTGGCCTCAGGCCCTGCGGATGCACAAGGTGTTGGCGCAACTGCCGCTGGAAGCGGTGGTGCTGGAGACCGACGCCCCCGATATGGCACCCGCCATGCACCCCGGCCAACGCAACAGCCCCGAGCACCTGCCGGCGATCTGCACCGCCCTGGCCGAGCGCATGGGCATCCGCCCGCTATTGTTGGCTGAGGCGAGCACACGCAATGCGTGCGAGCTGTTCAATTGGTAGCGCCGGCGTGACCCGTTGCAGATCCAAGGTTATTTGCTGGCAATACGGGCAATCGAACGGTTCCTCAATGGCGATGGCATTCAGTTGCCAAGGCTTGAGATTGAACGTGATGTCGCAATGAGCGCAGTGCCCCTTGATGCCGATTACAACGGTCATCACTGTGCCCCCCTAAGCGTGAAATCGAGTGAAACAATTTTCACCCATTCAGGGACCCAGAAAAGAGCCGCAGTGAAATCAGGACGGACACCACGCCAGCAAACGACAAATCCTACACACAGGTCTCACACGCGAAACGCACCAATCAATTGCTTGAGCTCGACCACCTGTATCGACAACTGCCGACTCGCCGCTTCGGTCTGATGCGCGCCTTCGGCGGCATGCTCGCCGGCACGATTGATTGCAACGATATTCTGGTCGATATCGTGGGCGACAGCGGTCTGCTGCTCAACGGCGGCGGCGATCTGCTGGTTCTGATCAACGATCATTCCTACGGCACCGAGGATATTTTCCAGGGCCTGCTGGACTTTTTCCGACTGGCCCACGGTGCCATTCGCCATTTCATGGCTGCTGCCCATGGCTTTTACGGCCGCCGCCACGCCGCCGTGCAAGCGGCTGATCATCTGTTCGATTTCTTCTGTGGAGTGCTGGGTGCGTCGAGCCAGGGTGCGCACTTCGTCGGCCACCACCGCAAAACCACGGCCCTGCTCACCGGCCCGAGCGGCTTCGATGGCGGCATTGAGGGCCAGCAGGTTGGTTTGCTCAGCAATGCTTTTGATCACTTCCAACACGCTGCTGATGGACTGGCTGTCGGTGGCCAACTGGTTGATCACCCGCACCGACTGATCGATCTCCGAAGCCAGCCGCGCGATGCTGCCCTGTTGGGACTGCACAAGGCCACGGCCACTGACGGTCTCATCATTGACGCTGTGGGCACTGCTGACCGCTGCCGCCGCACTGCGCGCCACTTCCTGGGCAGTCGACGACATCTGGTTCATCGCCGTCGCCACCTGCTCGATCTGGGTACGCTGGCCCGACACGGCCAGGTTGCTCCGGGCCGACACCGTTTCCACCTGGCCAGCCTGGAGTTCAACCTGGCTGACGGTATGCCCGACGCGCTCGATCAAATCATGGATCTTCGCCACGGTGCCGTTGAACACCTGGCCGAGGTCACCCAACTCGTCGCGGCTGTGTGCCACAAAGGTGACCGTCATGTCGCCAGCGGCCACCTTGTCCATCATCGCGCCCAGGCGCCGCAACGTGGTGCGCGTAGACGCGTAGAACCCTGCGTACAGGTAGAAGATCAGCAAGAACACCGCCGACAGGGCCGAGACCAGCACCACCATGTGCGTGCGGTTCTGCGCCAGGCGTTGTTCCAACTGCTGGCCGAGGAACGTCAGCGTGGCGGCATCGAGCTGGTAGGTCTGGGCCATCAACTGGCTGACGCTGTCGTAGAAACCCTGCCAGGGCGCGTCGAGGGTTTCGGCCATCACCACCTGCTCTTCAAACAACTCGCTGCCTTGCTTGAGGCTGGCATTGCTGGCCTTGGCCAGGCTGTCGAGCGCGGTGTGGGCCGCGTTGCTGGAGCCCAGGGCATCCTGCAACTTCAGGCCATATTCGGCCTGGAGTTTTTCCAATTGCTGCAACAACTCGTCAAAGCGCGTGCTGGATGCCGAATTGAGAAAACCCTGGCCCAGGGAATACGCGCCCATGGCCCGCCCTTCGCCAAGGGTCTGGGTGATTTGCGGTGTCACGCTGGTGATCAGTTCGCTGAGCTGGCGCAGGTCGCTCTGGGGGTCGCGGCTCAAGCCGGATTGGCTGGCAATGATCTGGCTGAGCATCTGCGCCTTGTTGAGCAGCTTGCCGATCAGTGCACTTTTGCTCTGCAACGAGGTTTCCTGTTGCTGGGCCTTGAAGGCTGCAATCAACTCATCGCGCTTGCCGTCAAAGGCGGCAATTTGCTCGGGCTCGGTGGCCATCGCGCTGAGGCCCTGCAGGCGGTTCAGCACACTTTGTTCCAAGGCGCTGATCTTGCTCTCGAGGTCGCCGGCCTTGCCGGACTGGCCAAGGGTCGCGTTGATCTGCACCTGGTTGTTGAGGGTTTCCAGGTCGCGGCGCAGGGCCAGGCTGCTGCCGAGCAAGTCGAGGCTTTGCAGTTCCACACGTGTGCCCTGGAATTCACGCCACGAGTCATGCACCAGGTAATAGTTGGTCGCCAGCATGGGCAGCAGGAATAACACGCTGATCAAGCTGAACTTCATGCCGAAGCTCAGGCGGTTCATCAGGGCGACGGCGGGATAGAGCAAGCTCTTCACAGGTGAACTCCCTTTCTTTTATTTTTATTGAGGCGCAGGGCGGCAGTTAGCCAGCATCTGTATAGCTCAATTTGAAAGGAAGTTTTGTAACTTAAGGTTAACGACAGAAAGGACGCGGCAAAAACAAATATGGGAGCGGGCTTGCTCGCGAATGCAGTGTGTCAGACAAAGACTCATCGACTGATATACCGCATTCGCGAGCAAGCCCGCTCCCACATTTTTTGACCTTGTTCGCAGTCAGGGCAACACGGTCCAGATCGCAAACCCGGCATACCAGAGCACCGCCGCGCGCAGCAGCAGTTCCCAAATGCGGTCCAGGCTGTTGATGCCATCGGGGCCTACTGCCGGTGGCGGGATTTCGGCGGCGACCAGGCCGACTTTTTCCACCAGTTGGGCGGCGCTGATGTCCCAGCTCAGCAGTTCGTGGAGCATTACTCGGCCAACCGCGACGAAGTTGCCCACCAGGGCAAAACTGGCTGCCAGCAGGCGAACCGGCAACCAGTCAAAGGCATGGCGCAGTTGCCCGGCACGTTCGGCCACCAGAGGGTTCTTGCTGTGTTCACTGGCCAGTGCGAGCAAGCGATAGGCCAGCGCGGCAACCGGGCCCAGCAGGAAGTACCAGAAAATCACCGCGAAAAAGCTCTGATAGGCCTGCCACAACAAATGGCCCTGTACGCCTTCGAGCAATTGCTCGCCGCTGTCGGCGCTCAGGTTCAGGTCGCGCTCGGCCACATGCTCGGCGGCCTGCAGGTCGCCACGTCGCCAGGCATCGCGAAACGGACCAAGCCCGGCGAGCAGATCACCGCGGCCCAGGCTGTAGATCACCACCAGCAGGTGCACCGGCAGCGCCAGCAGTCCGTAGGCCACCGGTTCCAGCACCAGCAGCAACAATGCCAGCAAGGCCACCGGCAACAACACCAGCAACGCCAGAATCAGCCAGGGCTGCTTGCCCATGCGCGGGCTTGATTCCAGCTTGGCCAGTTCACGCAACCAACCGCCATCACGCTGCAACCGCTGGCGCAGGGCCGAGAATTTCTCGATCCATACCGCCAGCACCAACACCAGGAAACTCATCGTGCGTGTCCTCCATCCTGCAGGGCGCTGCGAAAGCGCGTCCAATCAAAAGCGGGGCCGGGGTCGGTCTTGCGTCCCGGAGCAATATCGCTGTGTCCACAAATGCGCTGGGACGTGATGCCAGGGTAGGCCGCCAGCAACTGGCGGGTCAGGTCGATCAACGACGCGTATTGGGCATCGGTGAACGGTTGATCATCCGTGCCCTCCAGCTCCACCCCCAGGGAAAAGTCATTGCAGGTTTCCCGCCCCTCGAACGTCGAGACCCCGGCATGCCAGGCCCGGTCGAGACAAGACACAAACTGCGTCACCGCGCCATCACGCTCAATCAGAAAATGCGCAGACACCCGTAGGTCGGCAATCCCTTCAAAGTAGGGATGTTCCGTGACATCCAGGCGGTTCTGGAAAAACTCCTGCACTTTGCCAGTGGCGAACTGCGCCGGTGGCAGGCTGATGTTGTGCACCACCAACAGTGAGATTTCGCCGGCGGGGCGCTCGTTGAAGTTGGGCGACGGGCAATGACGGATGCCCTGGCACCAACCGCTGGTGGGGTCCAACTGCATACAGGTTCCTTGAACGAGACAAAGTGTGACCAGTATGCCGCGTTCGACCCTCTGGTTGCGATCACTTGCCGCGATTGAGTTGACGCAGCTTGACCACCACAGCGGCCAACGCACGCTCGAACAGCGGCCCGTCATCCAGGGTGTGCAGTGCGCCACGCTTGAACGCCACGGCCAATTGGCCGGCGCTTTTCTCCAGCACCTTGAGCCCCGTGCGACGGGTGAACACATAGGTGTTGGCCGGCGCCATGATTGCGGTCAACCTGCAGCGCAGCGTACTGGTGTCGTCTTCCTCGAACACCACCCAGCCACCCACCTTGAGCTGGTGAGCCTTGAGCAAGTCGGGGTCATTGTCCGGCAGGTCGCTGACCGGGTCGGGCAGCGCGCTCAGCACAAACGGCTCGCGCACTTCGATCAGCTCATCGACGCCCTCGGGCGCCTGGACATGCAGGGCCTGCAGGCGCACAAAGAATTCACGCGTACTGAAGGGGTCGAACGCGGCGCTGGTCAGGCCATCGCGCAAAGCCTTGAGCAGGCCCGGCAGTTGCTCCAGCAAATGACGCCCGGCTTCGGTGTCCTGCTGCAGGCTGACGCTCCAGATCAGTTCGTCCATGGTGCGCAGCCCCGCTTGCCACTGCACCGACTGCTCGCCGTGCTTGAGGCTGGCCAGCAACAGCACCTGACTCCAGGCCTGCTGCAGGAACTGCACGACCGGACGCGGCAGGACCTTGCCCAACAACCGCCGATTGAGCACTTCAGCCACGCGCTGGCGGGCGGCTTCGGTGCGCACGTGCCCGGCTTCGGCATCGCGGGTGTGCTGTTCCAGCAAGTCGCTGCGCCGACGCTCATCAGCGGTAAACGCGCCGAACTCTGCGAGCAATTGGGAAAAAATCGCCGGGTCTTCGACATATTCATTGAGCAAGCGCTGCACGACTTGCTCGATACGCAGGTAGACAGGGTCACGCTGATAATCATCGCGCGGGCTGCAGCCCATGGCGGCGGCCGCGATTTCATTGAGCAGGCGCCGCGCCGGGTGGCTGGGGCGACTGAAAAGACTCTTGTCCAGTACCGCCACTTTAAGCATCGGGATCTGCAGGCGCCCGATCAAAGCCTTGAAGGCATCGGGTACGGTGCGATCGTTGAGGATGAATTCGAACAGCAGCGCGATCAGGTTGATCACGTCTTCGTCCGCCTCCTCCACCACCCGCGATTTGCCGCTCTTGACGCTGACACGGGTGAGCAACTGTTCAAGCTGGCTACGCAGGTCGAAATCATCTTCGACCTCCGGCTCCGGCACGTACTGCTGCAAGTGGGAGAGCAGGCGCAACAGGTCACGGGTGGCAATAGGCAGCGGTTCGGCGCTGGCTTCCAGTGTCGGCGCCACGCTACCGCGTACCGCCGTGAGCAACGGCTGGAGGGCGGCGAAGGCTTCCTGGCCATTCTCGTCGACGGGCAGGTCGGCGGCCGGCAAGGCGTCTTCACGGCGATGTTCTCGGTCCGCACGCCCCTCGAGGCGGCGGGACGGTACGGCCTTGAGCCCAGGTAACACGCCCGTCGCGATCAGCAACTGGTTGGCTTCGCCGTACAACTGGTCGGCGTCACTGAGCACGTACTTTTCAAAGAGCTTGAGCATGATCAGTTTGACGCGGATCTCCACACCCAGGCTGCGCCCCGCCCGCAGGAAACAGTCACACAGCAGTGCCGGGCCCAGGGGGTTCTCACGATCATCCAGGCGGTTGCCCAGCAACGCGCTCAACCGCGCGGTGAGTTGCCCCAGCGCCAGGCCATCGCGATGCCGCACCCGACCCAGCATGCCTTCAAGTGCCACGGTTTTCTCCAGGTTGTCCTTGGACGAACCCGGCGCCGCGTCATAGGAAAGCACCGGCACCAGTTGCAGCTCGCCCCGCCCCGCCTGGCCCAGGCTGGCGAAGGCTTCGAACAGGCGCTCCATGAACACGCGCTCGAAATTCTTGCGCTTGAGGCGCAGGTCGCGCATGGCTTCAAAGAAAATATGGTGATCCAGGGTGTTGCGCGCCTTGTCGGCCATCTCGAACAAGGTGTCGTCGGCGTTATCGAACAGGTCCTGCAGCCCTTGCTGCAACTGTTGCGCCGCCTTGTCGCGGACCTGCAGCAACACCACCGGCAGTCGGGCGAGCGGCGATGGCGTAGCGTGTGCCTTGTTGATTGGCACCACCTTTCCGTCATTGTGCATCCTGGCCTCCTGAAACGGCGGTATTGGGGGTGGGAAAGATCGGTACGGGCCCCGTCGGGAACCAGGGATAACCGGTTATCACCAGGACGTCAAAGCTATGACGCCAATTGCAAGGCGCGAGATTATCTTGCAAATGAGGGGGGTTGCGCCAGCAAACTCTGCCATTGCGCGGTAAATGAGTAGCGAGTCTGGGTTCGAACGCACACTGCCCCTATAATCGGGACACTTTGTATGTGGAGCCTGTTATGCCGAACCTCCGTCTTGCCGACCTCACCGCCGAAATCGAAGCCAACGTGCGCCGCGCACTGCTGGAAGACATCGGCAGCGGCGACATCACCGCGCAGTTGATCCCGGCCGAACGGCTGGCCACGGCCACCATCATTACCCGCGACGCCGCGATGATCGCCGGCACGGCCTGGGTCGATGCGGTGTTTCGCCAGTTGGACCCACGGGTCGCCGTGCATTGGCAGGTGGCCGACGGCGAACGCGTCAGCCCCAACCAGGTGCTGTTCCACCTCGAAGGCCCGGCACGTTCGCTGCTCAGTGGCGAACGCTGCGCACTGAATTTCCTGCAACTGCTCTCCGGCGTCGCCACACGCGCCCAATTCCTGGCGGACGTTGTCGCCAGCACCCAGGTCAAGCTGCTGGACACCCGCAAAACCCTGCCGGGCCTGCGCCTGGCGCAGAAGTACGCGGTCACCTGCGGCGGCTGCCACAACCACCGTATCGGTTTATATGACGCGTTCCTGATCAAGGAAAACCATATCGCCGCCTGCGGTGGCATTGCCCAGGCGATCACGGCCGCCCACAAGATCGCACCCGGCAAGCCGGTGGAAATCGAAGTGGAAAGCCTGGACGAACTGCGCGAAGCGCTGGCGGCGGGCGCCGACATCATCATGCTCGACGAGTTGAGCCTGGACGATATGCGTGAAGCCGTGCGCCTGAACGGCGGCAAGGCCAAGCTGGAGGCCAGCGGCGGGATCAATGAAAGCACCCTGCTGCCCATTGCTGAGACCGGGGTGGACTACATCTCGATCGGCGCAATGACCAAGGATGTCAAGGCGGTGGATCTGTCGATGCGCCTGAGCATCTAAACCGTTGCAAGCAGTAGTGAGCGGGCTTGCCCCGCGCTGGGTGGCGTAGCCGCCCAAAAATCTACCGCCGCGTTCTAATT
>NZ_JFCA01000017.1 GCF_000612585.1 Pseudomonas sp. CHM02 | reverse complement strand
CGAAGCGGCCCCATTGAGAACGGCCCGGTGTGTCAGAAGATTTTAGCGGGCAGGTTTTGGGGCCGCTGCGCAGCCCAGCGCGGGGCAAGCCCGCTCACCACAACAAGCTCGCCTACCGCGAAAACCGCTCCCGATAGGCCCGAGGCGAAATCGACAGGTGCCGGTGAAAGGTATACCGCATCCGCTCTTCATCACCGAACCCACACAGCCGGGCGATCTGGTCGATATTGCGGTCGGAGTCTTCCAGCTGGCGGCGCGCAGCTTCCAGGCGGAACAGCTCAATGGCCTTGGCCGGCGTACGGCCCGTGCGTTGTTTGTAGACCCGTGCAAAGTTGCGCGGGCTCATCTGCGCCTGTTGTGCCAGGCGTTCCACTGACAAAGCCGAGTCCTGCAAGTTGTCGGCGATCCACAGGTGCAATTCATCGAAGCCAGCGCTGTCATCGGTCTGTGCCTGCAGCAGCTGGCTGAACTGGGCTTGCCCGCCAGGACGCTTGAGGAACACCACCAGCTCCCGCGCCACTTGCAATGCCACCTCGCGCCCGCAGTCGATTTCCACCAGGGCCAACGCCAGGTCGATACCGGCGGTCACGCCGGCCGATGTCCACACATTGCCCTGTTGGATGAAGATCGCGTCCATGTCCACGACAATGCCCGGGAAGCCCTGCTTGAGCAGGTCGCACATAGCCCAGTGTGTGGCGGCGCGGCGGCCGTCGAGCAAGCCGGCCATGGCCAGCAGGAAGGTACCGCTGCACACCGAAGCCGTGCGCCCGGCGGTGGTGGACGCCCCGCGCAGCCATTCCACCAGGTCGGTGTTGGCCGCCATCGCCTGTTGAATCGCCGGCGCACCGGGCACGATCAAGGTGTCGATGCCGGTGTCGTCCAGTTGTGCCAGTGCCACCGTGTCCACGCTCAACCCCTCGGCGGTCTGCATCAAGCCACCGGTCAGGCTCGCGGTGTGCATCACGTAGCCTGGCAAGCCGCGTTCAACCATGGCCTTGGTGGCGGCCCAGAACACGGTCTGGGCGCCGGTCAAGTCGAGCAGGCCCATTTGCGGATAGGCCAGGAACACCAGCGTGCGGGGTTGGGCAAGTGGGGCGATAGCGGTCATGGGTGGGGCGTCCGGAAAGCAGGGGCAGGGCCCGACCGTTTTACCACTTACCGGGCCCTGTGTTCACCTGCCCGGCCCATCAGGGCTTCCAGGTCTGCACATCCTTGGCATCCACCGCCTTGGGCAACAAGCCGGCCTTGAAGAAGGCATCGGCGATTTTCTGCTGTTCACCCAACTGATCGAGCGTCACCGGCTGCACCTGGTAACTGCGGTGTGCATTCGCGGCTTCAACCGTGGGGACGTCCAGGTTGCCCCACAACGGCCCGAGCACTTTTGCCGCATCCTGCGGGTTGGTTTTTACCCATTTGCCCGCCTTTTCCAACTGCTCATACACCACCTTCAGCACCTCGGGATGCGCCTTGGCGTAAGGCGTGCCAGTCAGGTAGTAACGCTTGTAACTGGCCAACCCGGCGCCGTCCGCCAGCGTGCGCGTCGGCAGTTGACGCTGCACGCTGGTGAGGAAGGGTTCCCAGGTGACCCAGGCGTCCACCTTGTTGTTCTCGAACGCTGCGCGACCATCGGCGGGCGACAGGTAGGCCGGCTCGATATCCGAAAACGCCAGGCCTGCCTTGGCCAGCGCAGCGATCAGCAGGTAATGCGTGCCAGCGGCTTTGGTGACGGCGATTTTCTTGCCCTTCAGGTCCGCCAGTTGCTGGATCGGCGAGTCCTTGCGCACCACGATGGCCTGGGCCGAAGGCGAGGGCGCTTCCTGGGCGAAGTAGGTGAGTTTGGCCTGGGCCGCCTGGGCGAAGATCGGCACGGTGTCGGCCACGTCGGCGCTGATGTCGACGTTGCCGACGTTCAACGCTTCCAGCAGCGGCAGGCCGCTGGGGAACTCGTGCCAGCTCACGTCGATATGATCGGCCTTGAGGGCTTTCTCCAGGGTGCCCTGGGTCTTCAGCAGGGTAATGAGGGTCGAGGATTTCTGGTAACCGATGCGCACGGTTTCCTGGGCCTCGGCGCTCACGGCGACAGACAAGGCCAGCAACCCGAGTACAGCGGCAAGGGGACGACGAATGGACATGGCGCGCTCGATCTCTGACGAAATAGTCCCGAGCTTAAGGTTCTAAAAACCATTCGTTAAATACTCTTTCGATCTGAGCTTAGGATGCTTTTACCACCATCCAATGAATTGGGCATAACCATAGAATTATAAGATTCTTTCATCATCGCTCATCATTAATATAATCGAATTCGCTTTACTGCCAGGCCTTACGCGGTTTTTTGGCATATGCAGCTGTCTTCCTCTCACCTACGCCAAGGCCTTTCATGACGTTCAAGAAACTTATCGTTGCCGCCAGTTTGCTGTTCGCCGGGGCCGCTGCCCATGCCGAGCAAACCCTGGACATCAGCTACCAGCGCTCGTCGACCCTGTGGATCCTGCTCAAGCAAAATGGCCAGCTGGAGCAACGCCTCAAGCCTCTCGGTTTCACGGTGAACTGGCACGAATTCAGCACCGGCCTGCTCAGCTCGTTGAACGCCGGCAGCGTCGACCTGCACGCGGATGTGGCCGACGCCTTTGCGCTGTTCACCCAGGCCGCCGATGCACCGATGACCTACTACGCCCAGGAAAACTCATCGCCGGGCGCCCAGGCGATCATCGTCCAGGACCAATCACCGATCCACAGCATCGCCGACCTCAAGGGCAAGACCGTCGCCGTGTCCAAAGGCTCGGGCAGCAATTATCTGCTGATCTCCGCGCTGAAAAAGGCCGGGCTGACCCTGGCGGATATCACCCCGCGTTACCTGGAAGCCCCGGACGGCGGCGCCGCCTTCGCCAATGGCAGTGTCGACGCCTGGGTGATCTGGGACCCGTTCCTCGCCACCCAACAGCTGGATCACCACGTACGTGTGATCGCCGACGGCAAGGACGGCCTGGCCGACTACAACCGTTTCTACCTGGCTACGACGAAGTTCGCCAAGGCCCACCCGGATGTGTTGCAGGTGACCTTCGACACCCTGCGCGAAACCGGCCAATGGGTGAAGGCCCATCCCAAGGAAGCCGCTGAAATCCTCGGCCCGCTGTGGGGCAATATCGCCCCGGCCACGGTGGAGCGCACCAATAGCCGCCGCAGCTACGACATCATCCCGGTCAAACTGGAAAACCTCGCCGAGCAACAGCGTATCGCCGACACCTACTACGCCGCCAAGCTGATCCCCAAGGCGCTGAAGATCAACGCCATCACCGTGTGGACGCCAAAACCATGAGCCGCCAAATCCATTTATCCGCGTTCCTGTTGAGTGGCCCGGTGGTGCACAGCCATGCGGTGTGGCGCCACCCGGAAACCGTCGGCAATTACCTCGACCCCGAGTACTACGCGCGGGTGGCCAAAGTGGTGGAGGAGGGGTTGTTCGACTTTCTGTTCTTCGCCGATCGCCTGGCGGTGGGCGACCAGATGGGCGGCTCCCGCGAGTTTGCCCTGCGCTACGGCGCCCAGGACGCCACGCGCCTCGATCCGTTGCCGATCCTGTCTTATCTGGTCGGCAAGACCAACAAGCTGGGCCTGGGTGCGACGCGCTCCACCACTTATTACGAACCGGCGCATATCGCCCGTGAGTTCGCCACCCTCGATCACCTGTCCAAGGGTCGCGCAGCGTGGAATATCGTCACCTCGATGAACGACAGCGAAGGGCGTCTGTTCGGCAAGGACAAGCACCTGGAGCACGACCTGCGCTACGACCGCGCCGATGAGTTTGTCGAAGTCGCGTTGAAACTCTGGAACAGCTGGGGCAAGGACGCCCTGAAACTGGACCGCGAAAGCGGTGTGCTGGCGGACCCCGAGTTGATCCGTTCGGTGCAGCATCAGGGCGAGTGGTTCAAGGTTGAAGGTCCGCTGAATATCCCTCGCACACCCCAGGGCCGACCGGTGCTGATCCAGGCCGGATCCTCCGGACGTGGCCGGCGCTTCGGTGCGCGTTGGGCCGAGGCAATCTTCACCATTCACCCGCACTTGGCGGCCATGCGCGCGTTTCGTGATGACGTGCGCGCCCAGGTGGTGCAGCAAGGTCGCGAGGCCGACAGCTGCAAAGTGCTGACGGCGGTGATGCCGTTCATTGGCGGCAGCGAAGCCGAGGCCCGCGCCAAGCGCGATCAGCACAACGCGCTGGCACGCCCGGAACTGGGGCTGGTGACACTGGCCTCGCAGCTGAATGTAGACCTGTCGCCATTCCCGCTGTCCGCGACATTGGCCGAGATCGCCCAGTCGCCACTGATCCACCCGGCGGCGGCTGAAAAGCTCTTGATGCAAGGCCCGGAAACCACCTTGGAACAACTCGGGCGCATCTTCGCCAGCAGCGTGCGCGTGCCGCAATTGGTGGGCACTGGCGCGCAGGTTGCCGACCAGCTGGCGGAGTTGTTCGAGCAGGGCGGTTGCGATGGGTTTGTGATTTCTCCGGGGTATTTGCCGGGCTCGTTCACAGAGTTCGTCGAGAGCGTGATTCCGCATTTGCAGCGCAAGGGATTGTTCCGCACCGCGTACGAAGGGTCGACGCTGCGCGAGCACCTGGGCCTGGCTGGGCTGCAGGCTTGAGTGGCTGTTCATCTGATGAGTTGTGGTGAGCGGGCTTGCCCCGCGCTGGGGCGCGAAGCGACCCCATCACGGCCGCTGTGTTCTCGCAGGTAAAACGAGGTGGCCGGATTAGGGCTGCTTCGCAGCCCAGCGCGGGGCAAGCCCGCTCACCACAGAAGGGCTGCTCACCGGCTTTATTACTGAGTTGATAAAAGGGATATTTTGCATGGCTGACTTCGATCATTTGACCCGCCGCCGCCTGCTCGGCCTGGCCGGCATCACCCTGGCGAGCCTGTCGCTGCCACGCCTGGGCTTCGCCGCCGACGAACACGCCGGCCACAACACCTCACAGGAACCCGCCGGCACCGGTGAGTTCATCCGCCTCGACGCGCCACGCAAGCTGAAACTGGCGGTCAACCTCAACGCGGTGTGCCTGGCTCCGGTGGTGATCGCCCATGGCCAAGGCTTCTTCACCAGGCACAACCTGGACGTGGAACTGGTCAACTTCGGCAACTCCACCGAAGTGCTGCTCGAAGCCATTGCCACCGGCAAGGCCGATGCGGGCGTGGGCATGGCGCTGCGTTGGCTCAAGGCCCTGGAACAGGGCTTTGATGTGAAGCTCACCGCCGGCACCCACGGCGGCTGCCTGCGCTTGCTCAGTGCCGCGAACGGCGGCGTGACCAGGCTCGAAGACCTCAAGGGCAAGGCCGTCGGCGTAACCGACATGGCCAGCCCGGACCGCAATTTCTTCTCGATCCTGCTGAAAAAACACGGTGTGGACCCCGTGCGCGATGTGGAGTGGCGCCTGTATCCCGCCGACTTGCTGGGCACTGCGCTGGAGCGCGGCGAAGTGCAGGCAGTGAGCGGCAGTGACCCGTTCATGTACCGCCTGATCAAGTCCGGAGTGGCGCGTGAGCTGTCCACCAACCTGGTGGAGGAATACGCCAACCTCAGTTGCTGCGTGGTGGGGGTCACCGGCAAATTGGTGCGCGAAGACAAACGCGTGGTCGCGGCACTGACCCAGGCGATCCTGGAAGCCCACGATTATTCCGTGCAGCACCCGGAGGAAGTCGCCAAGGGCTTCCAGGCCCATGCGCTGAACACGTCGGTGGAAGAAGTGCAGGCCATCCTCCACGATCACACCCACGGGCATCACGCAGTAGGCGCGGCGTTGACCCAGGAAATCCTCACCTACGTGACCGACTTGAAAACCGTCGAAGTGATCAGCAAGAGCACCGATCCGCTGGAGTTTGCCAAGGAGATCACCGCCGATGTCTTCAGTTGACGCAACCACCCTCAACCCGCCGCTGACCTTGAGGGTCGGTTGGCAGGGCGCAGCCGTGGTGGCAGCCTGGCTGGCTGTCGCGCTGTTGATCAGCTACTGGCCCAACGCAACGCGCAACTGGCCCATGACCCAAGGCCTGGCCAATCTGTGCGTGGGTGTCGCAGCGCTGTTCATCGTGCTGAGCCTGCTGGGGCGCAAGGTGCCGAAGCTGGGCCAGCGCCTGCGCAATGCCGGTCCCTGGCTGATCGCCTTGCCGCTGCTGCTGGGCCTCTGGGAATTGCTCACCGCCAAGCTGGCGCTGTTGCCGGTGCCGTTTTTCGCGCCGCCCCAGGCGTTGCTGGCGGTGTACATCGAAGACTACTCTCGGCTGGCCGACAGCCTGCTGCATTCGGCATTGCTGCTGGGCTCGGGCGTGGCCCTGGGTGCGATTACCGGGTTTATTGCCGGTGTGGCTATCGGATGGTCCACGCGCATCGGCTATTGGCTGCACCCGGTGCTGCGCATCCTCGGTCCGGTGCCATCGACGGCATTGTTGCCGCTGTGCTTTTTCCTGTTTCCCAGCAGTTGGAGCGCCAGCGTCTTTCTGATTGCCCTGGCCACCTGGTTCCCGGTCACGGTGCTGACCTGGTCGGGCGTGGCCAGCGTCGACAAAGCCTATTACGACGTGGCCCGTACCCTCGGCGCCAAGCAATGCTTCCTGATTTTCAAGGTGGCGATTCCAGCTGCATTGCCCCACGTGTTCGTCGGTCTGTTCATGGGCCTGGGCGCATCGTTTTCGACCCTGGTGGTAGCGGAAATGATGGGAGTCAAATCCGGCATCGGCTGGTACCTGCAATGGGCCCAGGGTTGGGCCGCCTACGCCAATATGTACGCCGCCTTGCTGATCATGGCACTCGCCTGTTCGGGGTTGATCACCGGGTTGTTCCTGGTGCGTGACCGCCTGCTGGCCTGGCAGAAAGGAACGATGAAATGGTAGCCCTGGCACACGCGGTATCGGCGCCCGAAGGTTTGGCGCTGCGCATCGAACACCTCAGCCATGGCTTTGCCCTGGACGGCCAGCATCTGCCGGTGCTGGAGCGGGTGTCCCTGGACGTGGCGCCGGGCGAGTTTGTGGCCTTGCTCGGGCCGTCGGGCTGCGGCAAGTCCACTTTGCTGCGCCTGGTGGCCGGCCTGGAACCTGCGGATTCCGGCCGAGTGCTGGCCGACGGTGAAGCCATCACCGGCCCGGACCCGAGCCGCGTGGTGGTGTTCCAGGACCCGACCCTGTACCCGTGGCGACGTGTCTGGGACAACGTCGCCGTCGGCCTGGAAGCTCAGGGCTTGCTCAAGACCCATTCGGCCAAGGTCGACGAAGCCCTGGAAAAAGTCGGCCTCAGCCAGTTCGCGCGTGCGTATCCCCGGCAGTTGTCCGGCGGCATGGCCCAACGGGTGGCACTGGCGCGCGCGCTGGTCAACCAACCGCGCCTGCTGATCCTCGACGAACCTCTGGGCAAGCTCGACTCCCTGACCCGCATCACCATGCAAAAAGAGTTGATCGACTTGTGGCAACGCCAGGGCTATACGGCCCTGCTGGTCACCCACGATGTGGAAGAAGCCTTGCTGTTGGCCAACCGCGTGATTGTATTCAGCGACCGGCCAGCCAGGATCCAGGCACAACTGAAGATCGACCGGCCGTACCCCCGGCATCGCGACGATCCTTATCTGGTGGACCTGCGGCGGCAGATACTGGGTCTGCTGGGGTTGGGGGAGAGTTGGTGAAAGGGGCCAAGGCTTGACACGCTGAGCGAGCGGGCTGCATTCAAGCCTGCTCCTCCCCGCGCAACTGCACACTCATATCATCACAGCTACGCGCCCAGTCGCTGAGCCATTGCGGCATCGGCGGCGAGGTTTCATCCAGGCCCAGCTCGCGCACAAAGTCACTCGGGGGCAGGGTGCCTTTGGCCGAGCGGAACAGCCCGCGCATCACCACCACGCCGACCACTCGGCCGCTGCTGACAAAGCGGTGCTCCATCAGGCTCCACTTGTGGTCCCAGCCGAGCATGCGGGTGTGCACTTCGAACACTTCAAACAGCTTCAGCTCCCGGCGGAACTTGCCCCAGGTGTCACCCACGATCGGCAGCGCCTTGTTGCGCAGCGCCACGCGAAAGGCGCCGGTGCGCAACACGAAATCCATGCGTGCAACGTCCGCCAGGGAAAAGTAGCGGCCATTGGTGACATGCCGGTTGATATCCAGGTCCAGCGGCCAGACACGCATGCGCACCACGGTGGTGGCGAGGCCGTGGACGGGTTTGCGCCAGGGGCGCCGGGACAACATGAAGAGCAAGCGAAACCACAGGTTCATAAGGACGCCACACAGTTGATCGATAGCGACACTGTAAAGGCGCCGAATCGGCTAAGGTAGGTGCACAAATGACTTATTGCATGCGAAAAGCGCAAATGGATACCTTTCATGCACATCACCTTGCTCTTGGCTGATCGTTGCTCGGCTGCCAGTGCCACCACGGCCCTGGAGATGCTCAGTGCCGCCAACCTGTTTGCCGACAGCCCGCCCTTCGACGTGATGGTCGCCTCCCTGGACGGCCAGGCCGTGAATGCCTGGGGCGGCCAGCGTCTGCAGGTGGACGGCTCGGTGGCGCAGATCGCACAGACCGACCTGGTGCTGATCCCGGGGTTTCTGTTCACCTTGAAGGAGGCGCTGCCGACGTTTCCGGCCTACGCCCCCTGGTTGCGCGAACAGCATGCCCGCGGCGCGGTATTGGCGTCGATGTGCACTGCGGCCTTCATGTTGGCTGAATCCGGTGTGCTGCAGGGCCTGCGCGCCACGACCCACTGGGCGTTGGCCGAGCTGTTTCGCCGCCGCTATGCGGACGTAAGCCTGGACGATGCGCAAATCCTCTGCGAAGAAAACCGGGTGATCACCAGTGGCGGTGCAAGTGCGGCGATGGACTTGATGCTGCACCTGATCCGCCGTTTCGGTTCGCCGGAACTGGCCCATACCTGTGGCAAATACCTGCTGATCGACAATGTGCGCAGCGAGCAATCGGTGTATGCCATGTGGTCGCTGCCCAAAAGCCATGGCGACAGCGAGATCCTGCGCGTGCAGCACTGGCTGGAGCAGCACTTTGCCGAGCCGTTGGTCATCGACGACGTGGCCCGACGCTTCGGGTTCGGCGTGCGCAATTTCAAGCGGCGCTTCAAGGAAGCCACCGCTTACACGCCCATTGCCTACCTGCAGACCCTGCGCCTGGAGCGGGCCAAGCAAATGCTCGAGTCGACCCGCATGACCCTGGAAAGCATCACCTACGCTGTGGGCTACGAAGACAGCAACTCGTTCCGCCGACTGTTCCAGCAACGGGTGGGCCTGTTGCCAGCGGCGTACCGCAAGAAATTCCTCGTGCACCCGGCGTGATTCAGCGACGTAAGCGGGTGTCGCCCTCGAGGCATGCCACCAGAAACGCCATCACTCCTTTCACCAGCGTGATCGTGACTGGCCAACCATATGGCGGATGGCGCCAATCACAGGCGAAAAAAAACCGGCTGATCAGGCCGGTTTGGGGTTCCCGCCAGCAGCGCGGGGTTATGCGTTGTTGCCTTGCAGGCGATCGGCGCCACCTTCGGCGAGGCCACGTTCTTGCAGGCGATCAGCACCACCTTCGGCGAGGCCACGTTCTTGCAGGCGATCAGCACCGCCTTCGGCGAGGCCACGTTCTTGCAGACGATCAGCACCGCCTTCAGCCAGGCCGCGTTCCTGCAGACGATCAGCGCCACCTTCGGCGACACGACGTTCCAGCAGGCGGTCCGAGCCATTTTCGGCAACACGGTTACCTTGCAGGCGGTCGGAACCACCCTCGGCAACACGGCTTTCGATCAGGCGATCCGAGCCGCCTTCAGCGACCACAGGATGAGCAAATGCGTTTGCAGCGAGTACCGAGAAAGCAAGGCTAAGGAAGATTTGGCGTTTCATGAGAGTGTGCTCCGAATGTCTGGTTTGGGTTTGGATCTGGGTGCTGCCTGGTATGGGTCTAATGTTACGCGTTGCATTTTTTAAGAGAACTTCATTGGGCTGATGGTGACTATCGACGCCAACGATGGCTCGCACCGGCGAGCCATTGCGGGGCCGGTCATGGCATCTGCGGCAGTTCCTGCGGGCGCAGGTCAGCCACGCCACGGGTCTGGCTATGGTTGAACTCGCTGTGGGCCACGCCGCTGCCGCCGAACAGTTGGGCCTGGCTAGCGGCTGTTGAAGAGCTGGCGGATCAGGTTCGGCGTGCTGCCGGTCCAGCGCTTGAACGAGCGCCGGAAGTTTGCCGCATCGTTGAAGTTCAGGTATGCCGCCACTTCATCATTGCTGTAGCCCTTGACCTGATACAGGTGCAATGCCACTTGCTTGCGCACACGGTCGACCTGCTGCTGAAAGCCGGTGTCGTGCTTGTGCAGCTTGCGCTTGAGGGTGGCCGGGCTCATGACGAAGGCGTGCGCGGCCTGTTCCAGGCTCGGCGGTTGGCGTACCTGCTCGTGCAGGTAGTCGTAGAGGCAGTCGAGAAAGCTGCCGGCGAAGCCCAGCTGTTCGATCTGCTCGCGGGCCTGTTGGCGCGCCACCTGGCCGGCGGTGGCCGAGGCGCCCGGCCAGGTGCGTATCAGGTATTCACGCGGGAGGCTCATCATGTCCAGCGGCCGCTCGAAACGTGTGCCTTCGCCCAGGTGCACCCAGTACTGCTCGACATAACGCGGTTCGGCATGACTGAAACTGCACACCCACGGCAAGCGTTCGCCGCCGAGCCATTGGCTCATGGCGACCAGTGAGGTCATGCTGGCTTCGAGCAAAAAGCGCCAGTGTTCGCCTGCACCGCAACTGTCCAGCCAGTACAGGTAGGCGTGGTGCTCATCCAGCTCCAGTTGCAGCGTAACCAACGGGCTGAGCAGCACCTGTTGCTGGATCAGGATCTCCAGGGCCTGGTGCAGGTTCTGCGCATGGCCCAGGGCGTGGCTGGCCGCGCCGTAATAGCCCGGCAACAGTCGCTGGCCAAACAGGAAGCTGCTGTCATCGGCGTCGAGCAATTTGCGGCTGTTGCCGATCAACCCGAGAAATTGCTGCGGGCTCAGTCGCGCAGTGCCGGCGAGGATATCCTCGTGGAACAGCCCGGTGCCGCGCAGCAGGCGATGACTGTCGATGTCCCGGGACAAGGCCAGGTCGATCAGCGTGGCCGGTTGGTAGTGCCCGGGGATGAAGCGGCTGTCGGCTTCATACCAGTTGGTCTTGACGGCCATCTCAGGCACTTTTCGCCAGGGGTTGCTTGGCCCTGGCCAGGGCCAGGTTGAGGCGCTTGAGCAAGTCGTGGGGCGGCTCGTCCAGGGCCATGACCACGGCGGTGGTCGCTGCCAGTTGCAGGCGTTCGCCGTGCAGCCGGGTCTTGTGCGCGAGGCCGCGTACCGCTTGTTGCAGCTCCAGGGCGAGCTCCTTGGCCTGGCGCTCGCCGGTGTTGGGCAACAGCACCACAAAGCGATCACCGGCCAGGCGGCACAGCAGGTCCTGGCGGCGCAGGTTGAGCAGCAACAAATGGCTGAGGGCCTGCAGTACCGCATCGCCCTCGGCATGCCCGTAGGCCTGGTTGATGGCCGCGAAGTTATCCAGGTCCAGCGCCAGCAGCGACAGCGGTTGCTGCTGGTCGTGGCTGTCTTGCAGGCTGGCGGCCAACTGGCGCTTGAGGTAGTCGGCACCGGCCAGGGGCGTGAGTTTGTCGAACAGCCGATGTTCGCGGAACAACCGCTCGCGTTTTTCCATCTGTGCGCTGATCGCCAATTGTTCGCGGTGCCAGTGGTAGATGCCGATGGTCAGCAGGATCATGCCTACCGGCATCGGCCCTGACTCCAGCCAGTGGTCCCAGGTGATGCTGTCGGGCAGGCGGATGAACTCGTCGAGGCTGTCGATCCACCAGGAAAAGAAAATGCACGACAGGCCCAGCGCCAGGTAGTTGGTGACGCGCCCGGCCGGGCGGCTTTTCAGCACCAGGCCCAGCCAGACCAGGGCGAGCAGGGCGGAACCGCCTTCGCCGAAGATATCCAGCCACACCCATTCGCTGACGCTTTTCAAGTCGCCGCAGGCCAGGTGCAGGATCAGCCCGAGGTTGGCGGCGATCAGCAACAGGGAGAGTTTCCAGCGGTGAGGCTTGAGCACGGAAAACATGGCCGCGAGTCCTTGGGCAAATAAGCGATGGGCGCCAGCACAGCAGATGGATGTGACGGTTGCGTGACGATGGAGGAGGGTCGAATCAGCTCATGCCATACACCCGATCCCCGGCCAAACACAGAACAAATGTGGGAGCTGGCTTGCCTGCGATAGCGGTGGGTCAGGCAATCGAGCTTTAACAGACAGACCGCTATCGCAGGCAAGCCAGCTCCCACACTTTAAGCCGAGGTCAATTCAGCTCATTTGTTCGCTTAAAACCGCTCTGAACCCCGGTTTACGGGCCTTTGCGCCGATTCCTGTCACAGAACCGTCATCCCTCACCCCTAGCGTGCCCTTCCAGTTGCCGGGCCTCTTGCCTGGCGCCAACGGATTCTTGGGGAGGATTGCATGTACAAGCGCACCGGGCTCGTCAGCTTCACGCTTACTGCCTTGGCCCTGGCGATTGCCAGCGAGCGGCTCAATGCGGCCGAAGTGGCCAACACCGAGCACGTCGAAGTGGTCGGCCAGGCCGCCGCCATTGACCAGGCGCTCAAGGAGCAGCGCAGCTCTGACACCATCAAAAGTGTGGTGCATGCCGACGGCGTGGCCCAGTTGCCGGATGAAAACGTCGCCGAAGCAGCGCAGCGCCTGCCGGGCATCAGTGTGGAGCGTGACCAGGGCGAAGGGCGTTTCGTCAGCGTGCGTGGCCTGGGCCCGGACCTCAACAGCGTGACCATCAACGGCACCCTGGTGCCGGCCCCGGAGAGTGCGCGACGTGCCGTGGCCCTGGATGTGCTGCCGTCGGAGCTGGTGCAGTCGCTGTCGGTGATCAAGACCCTCACCCCGGACATGGACGCCAACTCCCTGGGCGGTACGGTCGATGTGCAAAGCCTCTCGGCCTTCGACCACAAGGGCCTGTTCTACACCGGCAGCACCGAAGCCAGCTACGACAAGAACTCCAGCCAGACCAGCCCGAAATTCTCCGGCGCGGCCAGTAACCGTTTCAGCCTCGGCGATGGCATCGACAACTTCGGCGTGGCCGCGGCGCTGAGCTGGCAGAAGCGTGACTTCGGCTCGGACAACGTCGAGACCGGTGGCGCCTGGGACTTCACCGACGGCGCCAAGCTCAACGAATTCGAACAGCGCGACTACGACATCAGCCGCGAACGTGCCGGGGGCGGCCTGAACTTCGACTACAAGCCGGATGACCTCGGCAGCTACTACCTGCGCACCCTGTACAGCCGCTACAAAGACACCGAAACTCGCAACGCCGCCAGCATCGAATTTGCCGACCCACAGGCCGCCGGCGAGCTGGGCGATGCCGAAGCCAAGCGCAAGCTGAAAAACCGCGAAGAAACCCAGGAGATCCAATCCTACGTGTTCGGCGGTGAACGCATGTTCGGGCTGTGGACCTTGAGCGGCCAGGCCGGCTACAGCCAATCCAGCGAAGACAGCCCGGCGCACATCGCCGGCGCCACCTTCGATGGCGGCGACTTTGCCAACAGCGGCTTCTATGACAAGGACAAGCCACGCCCGATCATCGGCAGTGGCTTATACGACGCGCGCAATTTCACCCTCGACAAAGTCGATTGGGAAAAACAGAACACCAAGGACACCGAGAAAAACCTGCGCCTGGACCTGGCCCGCGACTACGACCTGAGCGGCTATGCCTCCCAAGTGAAGTTCGGCGGCAAGGTCAGCCGCCGCAACAAGGACAACGACCTGGAAGCCTGGGTCTACGAAGACTTCGACACCCTTGGCTTTACCGACGAACAGCTCAACCTCACGCAATTCCAGAAGGGCAGCGTCGACTATCGCCTCGGCCACTACGGCCCGGGCATCAGCCCCAGTGCGATCAAGCAGCTGATCGGCAGCCTCAACCCGGCAGACTTCTATGACGAGACCGAATCCCGGGTCAACGATTTCACCATTCGTGAAGACATCAACGCCGGCTACCTGATGAACACCGTCGATATCGACGACTGGCGCTTCATCGCCGGCCTGCGTTACGAAGGCACCGAGTTCGAAGCCAAGGGCACCGGTGCCACCGATGGCGTGTTCACGCCCACCGAGACCAAGCGCCGCTATCACCACTGGCTGCCGGGCCTGCATGCGCGCTATCAGATCGACAAGAACACCCAGGTGCGTGCGGCGTGGACCAAATCCGTGGTGCGCCCGACCTTCGGTCAATTGGCGCCGGGTTTTGTCATCGACGATGACGAGGCCACCTTCGGCAATCCGGACCTCAAGCCGCTGGAATCGAGCAACCTCGACCTCGGCATCGAACACTTCATGGGCCGCGCCGGCACCGTCTCGGCGTTCGTGTTCTACAAGGACATCAAGAACTTCGTCTACAACACCGACCTGGCCGGCACCGGCGCCTGGACCAACTTCGCCGAGGCGCATACCTATGCGAATGGCGACAGCGCCAAGCTCTATGGCCTGGAACTGGCCTACTCACAGAAGTTCGACTGGCTGCCCGCGCCGTGGAACGGCCTGCTGATCGGTGCCAACACCACGTTCAGCCGTTCCAGCGCCGACATCGAAGGCTTCGACAGCGCCAGCGGGACGAACCGCAAACGCAATATCAGCCTGCCCAACCAGTCCGACACCGTCGGCAACCTGATGCTCGGTTGGGAAGATGACACGCTCAGCCTGCGCTTGTCGGCCAACTACAAATCGGCCTACCTCTACGAACTGGCCTCGATCAACGACAAGGCCCATGACCTGCACGTCGACGCGCAGACCTTCGTCGACTTCAGCGCGCGTTACTCGCTGACCAAGAACCTGCAAGTCAGCTTCGAGGCCCAGAACCTCACCGATGAGTCGTACTTCGTCTACACCGGCCACCGCAGCTACAACGGCCAGTACGAAGAGTACGGCCCCACCTACAAGCTGGGCCTGACCTTCACTCATTTCTAAGCACCAACCCCGATTTGAATGTGGGAGCTGGTTTGCCTGCGATGCAGACACCTCGCTGTTTCAGGCAGACCCCGTCGATGCCGTCGCAGGCAAGCCAGCTCCCACAGTAGATCTCCAGTGTTTTCAAAGGATTTGCTTGTTCATGAGAATTTCCAAGTTGTATTTGCTGATTGCTTTAGCTACCTGTGGTCAAGCCATGGCCGCCGACCTGGCGCTGGTCCCTTGGGCGCCAAACCTGAATGCCGAAGCGGTGGCCTTCCTACCTGGCGGCACCCAACGCCTGGTCGCCAGCACCCGCGACGGCCTGCAATTGCTCGACAGCAAAGGCGCGGAACTGGCCCGCTTCAAAGGCAGCTTCAGCAGCCTCGACACCCGTACTGCAGGCGCCAAGATGCTCGTTGCCAGCCTCGATAACGACCGCCAGCAAGCCTTGCTGATCAGCCTGGATGCGTCCACCAAGACCTTTGGCCAGCCGCTGTACCTGCCCACCCGCGACTACCCGGTGAACGGCCTGTGCCTGTACCGCGACGGGACGGCCAATCTGTTTGTGTTCCTGGTGGGTGAAGAGGGCAAGGGCGAGCAGTGGCTGGTGGGTAACGGCTCGACCTTGCTCCGCGAACCGCAGCGCGTACGCGGCCTGCCGTTGCCGCCGTCGGCGCAGTTCTGCCAGGTGGACGACGCCACCCAACAGTTGGTGGTGAATGAAGAAAACGTCGGCTGGTGGGCCTACCCGGCGCACCCGGAGGCTGAGGTAAAACGCACGCCCGTGGCGCTGTTTGACAATCCCAAGCGTGAAGCCGGGGCCATGGCACTGGTGCCGGGCGGCATGGTGGCGCTCGATCCCAAGACCGCCCAGTTGCACCTGTTCCAGCACACCGGCAAGCGTTGGGCAGAACAACCGAGCCTGACGCTGCCAGGTCTCAAGGAGCCGGAACAACTCTCGGTCAATGGCCAGCAACTGCTGGTGCGTGACGACGACAGCGGCAAGCTCTATCAAGGCACATTCGAGTGGAAGGCCAAGCCTGTGCCGGTCGAGCCCGTGCTGGCTGAAGTCGCTGCGCTGCGCCAGACCGACCCGGTCGGCCGCCAGGGCGATGCGGCGGATGACCCGGCGATCTGGATTCATCCCGCGCAGCCGGAAAAAAGCCGCGTGCTCGGCACCAACAAGAAACAAGGCCTGCTGGCCTACGACCTCGACGGCAAGCTGCTGCAGGAACTGGCGGTCGGCCGCCTCAACAACGTTGACGTACGCCCCAACTTCAAGCTCGGCGCAACCACCGTCGACCTGGCCGTGGCGAGCAACCGCGATCACAACAGCCTGAGCCTGTTCAGCATCGACCGCCAGAGCGGCGAACTGCGTGAAGCCGGTGAAGTGCCCACGCCGCTCAAGGACATCTATGGTATCTGCCTGTTCCAACCCGCCAGCGGCGAGATCTACGCGATTGCCAATGGCAAGGACGGCACCTTCCTGCAATACCGCCTGAGCGCACCGGACGGCCGTGTGCAGGGCGAGTTGGTGCGCCGGTTCAACGTCGACAGTCAACCCGAAGGCTGCGTGGCCGACGACCAGCGCCAGCGCCTGTTCATTGGCGAGGAAGACGTCGGCGTCTGGGCAGTGGATGCACGTGCCGACCAACCGGCCACGCTCACCAGCGTGATCAAGGTCGGCCCGCAACTGCATGCGGATGTCGAGGGCCTGGCGTTGTATCAGAGCGAAAACCGCGACTACCTGGTGATCTCCAGCCAGGGCAACGACAGCTACCTGGTAGTGGATGCCGAACCGCCGTTTGCCACCCACGGTGCCTTCCGCGTCGGCCTGAATGCCGCTGCCGGTATCGACGGCGCTTCGGAAACCGATGGCCTGGAAGTCACCGCCATCAACCTCGGCGGCCCGTGGAGCCAAGGCATGCTGGTGGTGCAGGACGGGCGCAAGCGCATGCCCGAGCAGACCCAGAACTTCAAGTTCGTGCCGTGGGCGGATGTCACCCGCGCGCTGAAGTTGCCGTGAACCGTCATCACCCGGTCATCACTTTTTAATCGAATAGGAGATCAATCATGCACGCGACGATGGAACATATGACGATCTGGGGACTGATCAGCGATGCCAGCTTGTTGGTCAAGGCCGTGATGGTCACTTTGCTGCTGGCGTCCTTGCTCAGCTGGTACCTGATCATCCAGCGCGGCAGTGTGCTGCGGCGTCTGGAACGCCAATTGAACGGCTTTGTGCAGCGCTTTCGTGCCGCTGCCGACTTGCAGCCGCTGTACCGCGACACCGTGCAGGCAGGCGAGGGCGGCATTGCGCCGATCTTTATCGCCGGCGTGCAGGAATACCAGCACCTGCACAGCCATGATCCGGCCGTGCTGGAAGGTGTCGAGCGTGCCTTGCAGGTGGCGATCACCGAACAGGAAATCGAGCTGGAAAAGGGCCTGCAGTTCCTCGCGACCGTAGGGTCGGTGAGCCCTTACATCGGCCTGTTCGGCACCGTGTGGGGGATCATGAACTCCTTTATCGGCTTGTCCCAGGTACAGCAGGCCACGCTGTCCACCGTGGCGCCGGGCATCGCCGAAGCATTGATCGCCACGGCCATCGGCCTGTTTGCCGCCATCCCGGCAGTGATCGCCTACAACCGCTTCGCGGCACGCGGCCAGACCTTGCTCATCCGCTACTACGCCTTTGGCAATGAATTGCAAGTGCGCCTGCACCGCACCTTGCGCGGCACACCGCTCAACCTGGCCGTGGCCGCCTGAACAAGGAGCAGACCGATGTTGACCAGGCCGCAACGCAAGCACGGGCCCAAGGCCGAGATGAACGTGGTGCCCTACATCGACGTGATGCTGGTGCTGCTGGTGATCTTCATGGTCACCGCGCCGATGCTGACCCAGGGCGTGAAGATCGAACTGCCCAAGGTCGCCGCCGAGGCGCTGACCACCGACACCCGCCAGCAGATCCTCACGCTGTCGGTGAAGGCCGACGGTGGTTACTACTGGAACCTGGGCGGCGAACTCGACACCCGGCACCAGACCGACAGCGCCGTGAGCCTGGATGAAATGGGTGCCAAGGTCATGCAAGTGGTGGCGGCGCACAGTGATACCCAGGTGTACATCCGCGCCGACGACAACGCCGGATACGGCAAGGTGGTAGCGGCCATGGCGGTGTTGCAGAAGGGTGGTGTGAGCAACCTGGGGCTGGTGACCGAGGCCCCGCAATGACGGCGATGATCATGCACAGTCCAACGTTGACGATGACGCCACGGGGGCCGTCCGGGTTCTGGAGAAACAGCTTTGCGGCGAGCCTGGCGGTGGCACTGCACGTCGGTGTGCTGGCAGCGTTGATGCTGGGGTGGTCGACGGCACAAACGCCGGTGGAAGCGCCCAGGGTGATGCACACCCAGTTGGTGATGATGCCGGCTGCGCCAGCTCCCGCACCCGCACCTGAGCCGGTGGCTGTCACACCCCCGGAGCCCGTCGTGGTTCCTGCACAGGTACCGGTGAAGCCCACTGTTGATCCACAGATCCAGGCGCAGAAGCTCGAGAAGGCCGCCTTGGCACGCAAGCGCGTCGAGGAAAAGAAGCTCGAGCAGCAACAGGAACGACTGGCCACTGAACAGCGCAACCGTGAGCTGGAACAACAGCGTGTTGAGCAGCAGCGCTTGGCCGCTGAAAAAGCGCGAGCCGCGACATCCGCTCCGGTACCGGCGTTTGACAGCCGCCAATACCAGCCCTTGAGCAAGGAAGCGCCCGACTACCCCGAGCGCGCCCTGGACAAGAACATCGAAGGCGATTGTTCGGTGGAGTACACCGTGAACATCCAGGGGCGCGTGGAAAACCCCCGGGTGCTGGAGGGCTGTCACCCGTTGTTCATGCGGCCTTCACTGGCGGCGGCGAACACCTTTCGCTACCAGCCGAGGGTGGTGGATGGCAAGGCTGTCCCCGTACCGGCGGTGCGCAACACCTTCCACTACCGCATCAAATAACCCCCGTAGGAGCCGGCTTGCCGGCGATTGGCCTTTGAGCCTGGTGGTGATCATGAGGACGCCATCGCCGGCAAGCCCGCTCCTACACGGGGGTACTCGCCAGGTTATGGAGTTCAAGTCCGGCCACATACCGCTCCAGATTCGCCAGAAACGTATCGGCAATCTCATTGCGGCTATTGGTGGAAATCGCTGACGTATGCGGCGACAACCTCACCCTCGGGTGGGTATACAACGGATGCCCATCCGGCAACGGCTCCGGCTCGGTCACGTCCAGCGATGCCAGCCCGATCTGCCCGTTATCCAGCGCTTCCAACAGCGCCTCCTGATCCAGCAACCCGCCCCGCGCGATGTTGATCAGGTGCAGCCCAGGCTTGGCGCTGCCCAGCACATCGCGGTTGATGATGTGCCGCGTGGACGCGGTCAGCGGTGCGGCCACCACCAGGTGGTCGGCGCGGGCGAACAGGTCGTGGATGTCCTTGGCGGCTTCCACCCCCGTGCTGAACGGCGCCGGGCTTTGGCGCAGCGCCACCACGTTGATCCCCAGGGCCAGGGCCTTTTGCGCCAGGCTTTCGCCAATCGCACCAAACCCGAGGATGCCCAGCGTGGTGCCCTTGAGCGGGCGCAACGGGGTGAAATGCCATTGGGCGTCCTTCACCCAGATATCCGGCAAATGTTTGGAGGCGGCAAAGATCGCCGCCAAGGCAAACTCGGCGAGGTTGTCGGCCGCGCTGCCGCGTGAGGTGGTCACCGGTGGGCCGTTGAACAGCCACTGCGGGTAAAAGTCGATGCCCGACGACACCAGGTGCACCCACTGCGCGCCGTAAGGCCAGCCCGGTGGCGGCGTGTCCGGGGCGGTGTAGCCACGTACGTTGATCGGGCGCAGCAACAGGATATTCGCCTGGGGCGGCAGGTCGCTGGGCACGCCTGCGGGTACGCCGATCACTTGGGCGGCGGGGTGGATCGAGGCGAGGCGCTGGCGGATCACGTCGTTGTAATCTTCGTCCAGCTGGCTGGCAATAATCACCTGACTCATGTGCGTTCCTTCTGGCGTTGGGCGAAGACCGTCTTGCCGACGCCTTGCAGCACCGCATCGTTCTGTGGGGTATGCACGCGACTGCACAGCACGTCGCGGTAATGCCGTTGCAATGGGTTGTGGCGTGACAGGCCAGGGTTACCCGAGGCCTCGATGGCCAGCTCCACGGCACGGATGGCGTTGTTGGTCACCAGGTACTTGAGTTGCGCGGCATTGGCCGCCGGGGTGTGGCCTTCGGCGGCGGCGTCGAGCAGGCTGCGGTTGGCAAACAGCAGGGTGTCGATATGGCCGACGGTTTCCTGGAAGCGCGGCAGCGTCGACAGCGCTGCGCCGAGGTTGGACGGTTTGCGCTCTTCCAGCCAGTTCACCAGCCAGTCCCGCGCAGCCTGGGCCACGGCGTCATACACCGAGGACAGCAACACCGACATCCACAGGAAACCCTCGCCATCCAGCTCCGGCGACGGCGCGCTCCACGGGCTGACGCTGACGGCGTGGTCGAGCGGCACGAGCACGTTGTCGAGCACCACTTCGTGGCTGCAGGTGGCGCGCATGCCCAGGTGGTCCCAGGTGTCGATGATGGTCACGCCGGGGCTGTCTTTCGGCACCAGCCAGGCACCCACCAGCGGGTCGGTGTCATCACTGCGGCCCCACACACTGAACCAGCTCAGGCCGTGGCTGCCGGTGGAGTAGATCTTGCGCCCGCTGATGCGCCAGCCTTCGGCGGTGCGCACGGCAATGGTCGCCGGCAGCCCGCCACGGGCCGGTGTGCCGAGGTCGGGCTCGACGCGCAGGGCGTTGATCAACGCGCCGTTGCGCACCGCGTCTTCGGCCACTTGCGTGCGCAGGTGCGCCGGCCAGGTCTTGCTGTCTTGCAGGCGCGTGTGTTGCAAGTACTGCATCACCAGGATCAGCGCGGTGGAAGGCTCGCCCTTGGCTATCGCGCTGATCGCCTTGCGCGCCTGGGGCAGGCTGGCACCGCCGCCGCCCAGGGCCTTGGGCACGGTGAGGGCGACCAGGCCGTGTTCGTGCAGCCGTTTGAAGTTGGCATGGGGAAAGGCGCCGCTCTCGTCATAGACGTGCGCGGTGCTGGCCAGCTCCGCGCTGAGGCGTTCGAGCAGGGCTTCGAAGTTGGCGACTTCCACGGAGCGCAAGGAAGGTTGCGAGGATTGGCTCATGGTTGTTTCACTCGGTCGATAGGTAGACACCCGCCCCCTGTAGGAGCCGGCTTGCCGGCGATAGCGATCTTGAAGACGCCATCGCCGGCAAGCCGGCTCCTACAGGGGATCGGGGCTTAGATGGCCAGTCTTACGGGCTGTTGGCCCAGCAGTTGCTCCACTCTTTGCAACACCGGCTCAGCTTCGGTGCGCACCAACCAATCCGGGCTGACGTCCACGAACGCCACCGTGCCGTCCCTGGCAATCACCACCACTGTCGGTTGCGGCAGTTCCCAGGTACCGGTGCCGGTGGTTTCACCGATAGGGTTGCCCTTGGCCAACGCGGCATTGCGTGACGCCTCGTCGAAACTGTAGAGAATGCCCAGGCGGCGTCCGAGGTTGTTGTCGGGGTCACTGGCCACCAGCAGTTGCAGGTTGTGGCGGGTCTTGATCTCCACCAGGCGCTCGGGCACTTGCGGGCTCACCGCCACCAGCGGCACCCCCAGTTCGCGCAGGCGTGGGTAGAGTCGGCGCTCGTAATAGGGCAGGGCGATGTTGCACGCCGGGCAGCCGGCAAAGCGGAAGAACACCAGCACCGCCGGGCCGTCGGCCAGCAGCAGCTCGCGGTTCAGTTCGCGGCCTTCCACCGTGAGCAGGGTGAACGGGTCGAGTTCGTCGCCGACCTGTACGTAGTCGTCGGGCCGTGCTTCAGCCACCAGGCGCTGGCGCTGGTCGATATTGACCTGCAACGCCGCAGGCGCCCAGGTGGCCACACGCTCGGCGTGCAGATCGGCCAACTGCCGGTTGAGGGATTCACTCATGCCAGTGCCTCCTGTTTTTCTTCAACCTCGGCGTCGACGCTGTAGCGGTTCGCAGGTACGTCCAGGCTCAGGTTGTCGCGCAGGGTATGGCCGCTGTATTCAGTGCGGAACAGGCCACGCTGTTGCAGCACCGGTACGACCAGTTCGGTGAAGTACTGCAGGCCATCCGGCAGTACCGAGTTGATGATGAAACCGTCGCTGGCACCGGTCTCGAACCAGGTCTGGATCGCGTCCGCGACTTGCTCCGGGGTGCCGACGAAATCACGTTTTGGCCGGGAGAAACGCAGGGCCACTTCACGCAGTGTCAGGCCTTCGTCCCTGGCCAGTTGCTTGATGCGGTCGGAGCCGCCTTTCTGACTGTTGGAGCCTAGGTCGCCGAGTTCCGGGAAGGGCGCGTCCAACGGGTATTTGCTGAAGTCGTGATCGTTGAACGGGCGGCCAAGGGCGACGATGGCATCTTCCACGGTGACCAGCTCCACGGCCTGCTGATAGCGGCTTTCCACTTCGGCCTGGTCGCGGCCGACGATCGGGCGAATGCCCGGCAGGATCGACAGGCTGTCCGCGTCGCGACCAAAGCCTTTGGCGCGGCGTTTCAGGTCCTGGGAATACGCCAGGCCTTCCTCGATGCTGTCCACATGCACAAAGATCGCATCGGCGTTTTCCGCTGCAAAGTTGCGGCCGTCTTCCGATGTGCCGGCCTGGAAAATCACCGGTTGGCCCTGACGCGATCGCGCGATGTTCAGCGGGCCCTTCACGGAGAAGAACTCGCCCTTGTGGTTCAGCGCATGCAGTTTGCTCGGGGTGAAGAACTCGCCGGTTTGCTTGTTGTAGGCAAAGGCGTCGTCTTCCCAGGAATCCCACAGGCCCTTGACTGCGTTCACGTGTTCCTTGGCGATGCGGTAACGCACGGCATGCGGTGGGTGTTCGGCCTTGCCAAAGTTGTCGGCGGTGCCGCTCAGCCACGAAGTGACCACGTTCCAACCGGCGCGGCCGCCGCTGATATGGTCCAGGGACGAGAACTGGCGCGCCACCTGGTAGGGCTCGGTGTAGCTGACAGTTACGGTCGCCACCAGGCCGATGTGGGAGGTGACCGCAGCGAGCGCCGAGAGGATAGTCAGCGGCTCGAAACGGTTGAGGTAATGCGGGCTGGATTTGGCGTGGATATGCAGGCTGTCGGCGATGAACACGAAGTCGAACTTGGCGGCTTCGGCCAGTTCAGTCTGTTGCTTGTAGAAACCGAAACTGGTGCTGGCATTCGGTTGGGCATTCGGGTGGCGCCATTCGCCCCAACCGTGGCCGACGCCGTGAACCATGGCGCCCAATTTCAAGTGGCGTGGCTTGGATTGTTGTGACTTGCTCATGTTCTGCTCCTGTTAGCGCGAGGCTTGCTGGGAAAGTTGGACACGCTTGGCGTTGAAGCTCTTGTCGAAGCCCTGTGACACGTCGATGTGCTTGGTCAGCAGGCCTTCTTTTTGATAGGTGTCGGCGGTCGCTTGCAGGCCGCTGATCACCGAGTCGTCGATGGCGACCGGAGTCAGGTGGGTGTCCTTGGCCACTTCCACGTGCACTTCCAGTGGCAGGCCGGTGATCCTGGCCTGGGCGGCGGCGTATTCATTGGGGTGGGTGTTGGCCCACGCATAAGCGCGGTCGAGGCGGGCGACAAAGTCGTCCAGTTGCGGACGCTTGTCGGCGATGGCCTGGCTGGTGGCCGCGAGGTACAGGTGGTTACTCAGCAGCTTGTTGCCGCTGATCAGCACGCGGGCCTGGCTTTGCGAGGTGACCACGGTGGTGTACGGGTCCCAGGTGGCCCAGGCGTCGGCGGTGCCGTTATCCAGCACCAGGCGCGACTCGCTCGGCAGCAGGAAAATGAACTGCACATCCTGGGTGGTCAGGCCGGCAGTGGCCAGGGCCTTGATTGCCAGGTAATGACCGATGGAGCCGCGCCCGGTGACGATCTTCTTGCCCTTGAGGTCGGCGACGGTCTTGATCGGCGAATCCTTGGGCACCAGCAGTGCGGTGGTGTTGCGCCCTTCGGCGTGGATGATGCTGACCACCTTGAGCGCCGCACCGGCACCGAGGGCGAACACGTACGGCGCATCCCCGAGGGCACCGATGTCCACGGCGCCGGCATTCAGTGCTTCACCCAGGGGCGAGGCGGAGGGGAACTCCGACCACTGGATGTCGTAAGGCACGTTTTTGGTTTCGCCGGAGACTTCCAGCAGCGCCTTGATCGTGGATTTCTGGTTGGCCACTCGCAGCGGTTGCAGGTCGGCGGCGTGGGCACCACCGGTCAGGCCGAGTGCGAGGGCGGTGCCCAGGAGCAGGCGTTTGAAAGGGGTGGTAAAGACCATGGGATGCAGGCTCCAGGCAGATCGAAAGAAAGTTCGGCTACCTCCGCCTGGAGAAGGGGTCGGTGAGGGGTTAACGTTATGCCCATAAAAACTCGCTGTGAAGTTCTTTTTGGTTATATGTTAATTATTAAAATATTTGATTATGTGTGATTTGATTATTCACTAATTGCATTTGGTGGGGTGCTGCGGGCGAGCGCAAAGATGCCACCCATGCGCCAGTGCTCGTTGCGGTGGGCGGGGTCATCGGCCCATTCGTCCCAGCCGGAGTCGCGGCGGTATTGGCCGAGCAGCCCGGCTTCGCGCACCGCCACCGGGTCGGGATGACGCAGCTGGTCGACGTCCGGGTCGACATACAGCGCGTCGCTGCTGCAATACAGCTCGCACATGAAGCAGGTCTGGCAGGCCTGCTGTTCGGTGATCACGGGTTTGCCCAAGGCGTCGGTGACCAGCACATTGGTGGGGCAGACGGCGACGCATTGGCCACAGCCGTTGCACAGGTCGGAGTAGATCAGTTCGAGCATGGTTGAATCTCCCGTCAGGGGTGTTTTTTGTGGTGAGCAGGGCAGCGTGCTCACCACAGAGGTCCTCAGGTCATGGCGGCAACAGGGTCGAAACGCGCTTGCACCTGGCCCACGCCAGACAGGCGCAAATGCGCGTCAAACTGCGGGTGCTGCCCCGGCGTATCGCTGCGCTGATGCATGCCGCGACTTTCCTTGCGCAGCGCGGCGGCGGTGTAGCACCAGCGGGCGGTGGCGGCCATGGCGGCGGTTTCGCGGGCGCGCAGTGGGGTGTCGGCGCAGGGCGGGCCGGCGCTGATCCGGTCCCAGACGTTATCCAGCTCCCGCAATGAGCGTTGCAGTTGATCGCCGCTGCGAAACAGGTTCTTGTCCAGCGGATGGACCTCGGCCTGGATACGTTGAATCAGCTCGGCGCTACCTCCAGCCGCGCCGTCAAAGCCGCGCAGTGCGCCGTGATACGCCGCCTTCTGGCGTGCCAGTCGCGCCGCGCCACGCCCGGCCCACTGCCCGGTGGACAAGGCCCACGCCGAGTTCTGCGCGCCGCCCCCCGATGTCGCCCCCGCAATCGGCTCACGGCTGGCGGCATCGCCGGCCGCGAATACGCCGGGCACACTGGTCTGGCAATCGTCATCCATCACCCGTAGCCCGCCGACGCCCCGGATGGTGCCCTCGGGATGCAGGGTCACGGCGAACCGCTGCCGATAGGGATCGACCCCACGGCGGTCAAACGGCAGCATCAGGTTGGGCTGGATACTGGGCAGTTGCGCGCGGATGTCGGCCGGCACGCGATTCAGGCGGCAATACACCGGGCCATTGAGCAGCGCCCTGGCCAGGTCGTCGGTAAAGCGTGGGCCGGTGGCAATGTTCAGCGGCCGATCCGCCGCATCGAAGTACTCGCCGAAGCTGTACACCATCGAGCGGGTCATGCTGCTGTCCGCCGCTGCGATGCAGTAGTAGTTGGAAAACTCCATGCCCGACAGTTCGGCGCCGGCTTCAGCCGCCATCAGGTAACCGTCGCCGGTGTTGGTATGGCTGCCCAGCAGGCGTGACAGGAACGCACAGCCGCCGGTGGCGAGCACCACCGCGCCGGCGCGGATCGACCAGTCGCCCCCTGCCTGGCGTCGCCAACCGCGTGCGCCGACCACTGTACCGTGGTCGTCGCGCAGCAGCTCCAGCGCCGGGTGGTGATCCAGAATCGTCACGCCACTGTCCAGCACCCGACGGCGCAGGCCGCGCAGGTACTCGGGGCCGCGCAGGCCACGGTATTGGGTTTCGCCGCGTTCGTTCTGCGGGAACGCGTAGTAGTCGCTCAAGCCGGGCAGGCTGGTCCAGGTGGTGTCGATGGCGCGCGCCATCCAGCGCGCATCGGCCAGGCCGTAGGCGCTGGCCAGGCGTTTGTCGATCGCGGCTTCGCGGGCGCCGGGCGCCACCCACCAGTGTCCGGGCCCGGCAGTGGCGGTGACGCCGCTGGTGCCGCAGTAACCTTTGTCCACCAGGATCACCTTGACCCCTTCACGGGCCGCGGCGACAGCGGCCCAGGTGCCTGCCAGGCCGCCGCCGACGATCAATACATCACAACTCAAGTCAGTCATCGCAACGCCTCAGAAGTTGTACGCCAGGCGCGTGTAGTAATACGCGCCGCCAAAGCCGAACGGCGAGAACTGCCCGTATTCATACCCGCCGGCCCAGTCCTTGATGCCTTTTTTGTCGGGGTAGACGTTGAACAGGTTGTTGGCGCCCAGGGCCACGGTGAAGTGCTTGGTGATGTCGTAGGCGGCGTCGACGTCGCTGATCCATTTGGCGCTGAACGTGCGATCGTTGATCGGGTTGTTGTCGCCTTCGGTGTAACTGCCGAAGCGGGTCAGCGCCAGGTTGAGGGTGTAGGCGGTGACCTTCCAGTTGGCCGCCAGGATCAGTTTCGATTGCGGCGTGGCGACGGTCAGGTCCTTTTGCAGGCGGCGGTCGAAGATCTGGTAGCCGGAACCCAGGCTGGCCAATTTGGCCGGGGTGTCCTGGAGCTTTTCGATCTTGGTCTGGTTCCAGTTGTAGGCCAGGCTCCAGCGCACTTGCCCGTACTGGTCCAATTGCTGGCGGTATTCGTTGATGATGTCGATGCCACGGGTGCGGGTGTCCACCGCGTTGGTGTAGTACTGCGCATACAGGCCAGGGGACAAGCCGTTGGCGACCAGGATCTGCGACACCGCCGGCCCGCCGAGCAGGCTGGTGGAGACGATGCGATCACGAATGCCGATCTGGTACAGGTCGGTGGTCAGGCGGTAGTTCTGTGTGGGTTCATAGGTGAAGCCGAAGCTGTAGTTGAGCGACTTCTCGGGCTTGAGTTTTTCCGCCCCCAGCGCTTGCGCTTCGGCGGTGTCCACCGGTAGCACCTTGACCGGCACCGAGACCTGCTGGCCGTTGACCACACCACCGGAGGTGAAGGTGGACGATGCGTAAATCGTCTGGGCCAGCGACGGTGCTCGGAAGCCATTGTTGATCGTGCCGCGCAGGGCAAATTCAGGCGTGAGCTTGAAGCGCGTCGACAGCTTGCCGCTCCACGTGCTGCCAATGTCCTGGGTGTAGCGTTCGTAGCGCGCGGCGGCGCCAATGTACCAGCGGTCGGTCACGTCCAGGCCCAGGTCGACATAGCTGGCGACGTTGCTGCGGCTGATCTCGCCGGCATCCGCCGTGCTGGTGCCGTTGTACGAAGCCAGACCCGGCAGTGGCGTTTGCCCGGCGAACGGGCCGCTGGGCAGCACGTAATTGCCTGGCGTGTAGGAGGCGTAGTCGCCAGCCTCGATCTGGTATTTCTCCCAGCGGTACTCAAAGCCGAATGCGGTTTGAAGTGGGTGGGCGAGGCCGATATCAAAGCTGCGGCTGAGGTCGAGGTTGTTGGTCCACTGGTCGAAGATCTGCGAGGCCAGGTTGAACGACGTCGGGCTGGTGGGCCCCAGTGACGGGTTCAGCGTGTTGTTGGCATTGAGGGTGGAATCGTCTTCGCCCCAGGTGGAACTGATGTCGTAATCCCAGCCGCCGACCAGGCCCTTGAAGCCCCCGGCGACCTGGAAGTCCTGGGTGCGGTTGCGCCGTTGTGCGTGGATGCCATCGGGGTAGGGCGTGTTCGGGTCGCCGGCCAGGGAGGTGATTTCGTTGGGGCGATAGTTGCCGGTGACCTTGGTGGTTTCCATGTAGCTGGCGGTGGAGAACGAGTAGAACTTGAGGGCGTCCTGCAGCGGCAGTTCGAGGTTGTAGCTGGCGTTGGTGACCTTTTCGCGGCCCAGGCCGTAGCTGGGGTTCCAGCCGTGGCGGTTGACTGTCTGGTCGCGGCTGTCGGGTGCGGCGGCGGTGCCGTACAGGCGGCCGGTGGCGCTGCCGGTGCGGTCGAAGGGCTCCTGCTCCTTGCTGTCCAGCGCCAGGTTGGCGAAGCCGTCGTTGGGCAGGGACAGCCCGTAGTTGACGGTCTGGTGCACGGTGTCGCCGTCGCCCGCGCCATAGCGGCCGAACGAGGTTTCGGCGCTGCCGCCGCTGTCGTTTTCCTTGAGGATGATATTGATCACCCCGGCAATCGCATCCGAGCCGTACTGGGCGGACGCGCCGTCGCGCAGCACTTCGATATGGTCGATGGCCGACACCGGGATCAGGTCCAGGTTGACCGGCACGGCTGCCGTGCCGATGCGCGCCAGGTTGTTGATCAGCGCGGTGTTGTGGCGGCGCTTGCCGTTGACCAGCACCAGCACCTGGTCGCCCGACAAGCCGCGCATGGTCACGCCGCGCACCGACCATGACGTGCCGCCGCCGTTGATGGCTGGCAGGTTGAAGGAGGGCAGCAGGCGCGCGAGCAATTCCTTGAGGCCGACCTTGCCGCTGGCTTGCAGCTGTTCGGCGCTGATCACGTCGATGGGCGAGGGGCTGTCGGCAATGGTTCGGGCCTGGTTGCCACGGTTGCCGGTGACCACCACGGTGCCGAGGGTTTTGTCCGGGTCTTCGGCTTGGGCCGGAAGGCTCACCGCGAGCAGGCTGAGGGCGGCTGCGCAGTAATGGAAACGCGTTGACGTCATGACGAATTCCTGAAAAAAGACAGGCACACGAATTCCTGTAGGCGCGAGCCAGCTCGCGCCTACAGGGAGAACGAAGGGGATCAGGCCGCGTTGGCCGCTCTTACCCGGTGCGGAATATCGTCATAGGCAATCAGCACCCGTTCCATGCGACGTGGGTAGTCGCCGTAGTTGTAGACCGGGTAGTGCAGGGTGGAGCGGTTGTCCCAGAACGCCACCGAACCGGGGCGCCATTTGAAGCGCACCTGGTGTTCCGGCTTGTTGAATTCCAGCAAGAGACGGTCGATCAACTGCTTGCTTTGCTGGGGCGTCCAGCCGATCACCGACGGGTTCTGCGAGAAGTTGATGAACAGGCCGTCTTCGCCGGTTTCCGGGTGGGTACGCACCAGCGGGTGGGCGAGGATCGGGTAGTCGTAGCCGACCTTGTCCAGCGCCTTCTTGAAGTCGTGCACCACGTGCAGGTTGTCGATCTCGGCGCGCAGTTCATCCGGCAAGGCGCGGTACACGGCACCGGCGTCGGCCCACAATGTATCGCCGCCGACCTCCGGCAAATCCACTGCACGCAGCACCGCGCCAAGGGTGGGTTGCAGCAGCCAGCTGGTGTCGGTGTGCCAGCGGCCGCTGATGCGCGGGCCGTAGAGCTTGCGTTCGTCCTGGGCTTCGATCAGGTGCGCGTGCGGCAGGGTCGGGTCGTTCTGCTGGGTGGTGGGGTGCACGTACAGCTCGCCGAATTCCTTGGCGAAGGCGATCTGTTGTTCGGTGTTGATCGCCTGGTCGCGAAAGAACAGCACCTTGTGCTTGAGCAGCAGTTGGCGCAGTTCATCGCGCAAGGCGACGGTGAGTGGCTGGCGCAGGTCGATGCCGGCGATTTCGGCGCCGATGGTGGGTTCCAGGCGGGTGATATGCAGGGTCATGCGGGTGTCCTCTCGTGTGTGGGTTCAGCCTCCGCCTGGAGAGGGGTCGGATGTAAAGCCTGCACCGGGTGTGGGTACAGGCAGGTTGGGGGATTTCAGATCACGTAGAAACCGTGGGTGCCGTCGCGGGCCAGTTGGTCGACCAGGCCGAATTCCCAATCCAGATAGGCCTGCATGGCTTCCTTGGGATTGTCGGTGCCCTCGTACGGGCGGCGGTAGCGGTCGATGCGCGGCGAGGCCAGGTGGGTTTCACCTTCTTCCAGCGGCAACTGCGCGTTGATCCAGCCAGCGGTGCCGTCCTGCAGCAGGAACACTTGCTTGCCGGTGATGGCTTCGACTTCGGCCACCGCCAGGCGCGCCAGTTGGCTGCTGCCGCAGGTCAGCACGTAGCGTTGGGCGGCGGGTGCCTTGGCCAGGGCCTCGGGCAGTTGCGCACGCAGTACCCACCAGGCGCCGGGGATATGGCGCTTCACGTAGTTGGCGCTGGCAGTGAAGTCCAGTACTACGGTGTCGCCGTGGGCCTGCCATTCGGCGAGGGTATGGGGGCTGATCAGTTCGGCCTGGAGCGGTGCCGGCACCGGCGCGACCCAGGCACCTTGCTCGCTGAAGTGCGCCGGTTGCAGGTCATCCAGTACATGCACTTCCCAGCCCAACTGGGCCAGCCAGGATGCAGACATGTTCGCGCGCACGCCATCATCGTCCGCCAGCACCAGGCGTGCACCGCGCACGCTGGCGACATGGTCGGTTTCCTGCACCAGTTGCCCGCCCGGAGTGGAGCGCGCGCCCGGCAGGTGACCGGCTTCGAATTCTTCCGGGGTGCGTACATCGAACAGGTAGGTGGTACGGGTTTTTTCCTGCTGCCAGGCGTGCAGGTCGGCCAGGGTGGCACGGCCCACGCGCGCCTTGTCGGCGACGCGGCGCGCCTCCACGGCGGCGACCTGGCGGTGTTCTTCGGCGGTCGGTGCAAAGCGCCGTGCTTGGCCATGGGCAAGCGTTTGCCCGGCCAGGGTCCAGCCGATGGTGCCGTTACGCAGGGCCGAAACCGGGTTGGCCACACCGGCATTGATCAGCGACTGGGTACCGATAATGCTGCGGGTACGCCCGGCGCAGTTGACGATGATACGGGTAGCCGGGTCCGGCGCCAGTTCGCGGGCGCGCAACACCAGTTCGGCGCCCGGCACACTGATGCTGGTGGGAATGCTCATGGTCTGGTATTCGTCGAAACGCCGCGCGTCGAGCACCACCACATCGGCCTGGCTGTCGAGCAGGGCCTGCACCTCTTCGGCGGCCAGGGACGGCGTGTGCCGCTCGCTCTCGACCAATTCGCCAAACGCCTTGCTCGGTACGTTGACGTCGATGAACAGCTCGCCACCGGCCTTGCGCCAACCGTCCAACCCACCTTCGAGCAAGCTGACGCGGGTGTAGCCCAACTCGGCCAGGCGCTCGGCGGCGCGGGCGGCCAGGCCTTCGCCGTTGTCGTAGACGGTGACCTCGGTATCGCGCCGTGGAATGCGCGAATACACCTCCAGTTCCAGTTTGGACAACGGAATGTTCGCGGCAAACAGTGGGTGGGATTCGGCGAACGGCGCTTCTTCGCGCACGTCGACCAGGGCGACTTCTTCATGGTCCAACAGGGCCTGGCGAATCTGGGCGAAGCTGCGGGTGGATACGGTGGTCATAGGGCAGGGCTCTTTTCTTTGGACAAATCCCAGATATTCGGGAGGAAGGCGTTGGAATAACCGGAGATAAACAGTTTCTCGCTGCCGTCGGGCTGGTACACCGCGCGGCGCACCGCACCAATATTGGCGCCGTACACATGGATGCTGATGGACACCTGGTCGCTGTGGGCATTGCTCACCTGGTGGATGTCACCGACCTTGGGCGACACGGCCTCCACCTGGCCCGGCACCAACTGGATCGGCTTGCCTTCGGCAATCAGGCTGCCATCGGGAGCGCGTTCAAAACCTTGGGAGAACTCCGAGCCACGTAACATCCCGATCAATCCCCATACGCGATGGTCGTGGATCGGCGTGCTTTGCCCCGGCCCCCACACAAAACTGACGATGCTGAAACGCTGGCGCGAATCGGCATGCAGCAAGAACTGCTGGTAGCGCTCGGGGTCAGGTTGGGCGTATTCATCGGGGAGCCAGTCATCATGGCTGACCAGTTGCGCCAGTAGCTTGCCGCCACGGTGCAGCAGGTCGCCTTCGCGTGGATTGCCGTCGATCAATTCCGCCAGGGCGCCTATGAAGGCTCTGAGTCTCTCGGGGTGTCGGGCCTGGGTCATGACAATTCCATCGTGTGGTCGGTGGTGAAGGGTTTATCTAAGCATAATGTTTATAGTTAATATGCTATTTTTTAATGATTAGCTTATAGCTGAAGGTAATTTAGAACCGGTCTGAATAGCGTTAGACGTTATCGATCACAGGGTGGGCTATCCAGACCGCTTTCCTGCAACTATGCTTCGCACACATCTTAATGACTGTTCTCTATGTGCGGCCCAAATGAAAATTGACGATATCGATGCCTTTGTCGAAGTGATTCGTTGCCAGTCCATCAGCCATGCCGCCGAGTCGTTGCAACTGACCCAGCCGGCCATCACCCGCCGCGTGCAGAACTTCGAGCAGGCGCTGGGCGTGGAGCTGTTCGACCGCAATACCAAGCCCCTCAAGCCTACGCTGATCGGCACCCGTGTCTACGAACAGTGCCGGCTGATCCTGCGCGAGATGGACGCCCTGCGCGAGCTGGTGGCCACCGACGCACCGCCCACCGGCCTATTGCGCCTGGGCGTGCCGCAGACCATCGGCGACGTGGTGCTGCTGGATGCGCTCAAGCACCTGCGCAGCGAATACCCCGAGCTGCGGGCCCAGGTCGCCACGGGCTGGGGCAGCCAGTTGGTGGGCAAGATCGAGCGCGGCGAGCTGGATGCAGCTGCAGCGTTGTTCCCGGCGGGCAAGATCTTCCCGGACAACATCATCGGCGAGTCCATCGGCAAGATGGAGCTGGTGGTGGTGTGCGCCAAGGCGCAGTTGCCGAAGAAGCCCTGCAAGCTGGCGGATGTGTACCAGAACGGCTGGATTCTCAACCCGGATGGTTGCGGCTTCCGTGCGGGCCTGCAGCGGACCTTGTCCGATCAGGGCCTGGCGTTGCGGGTCAACCTGGAAACCTTCGGCACCGAGCTGCAATTGGGCCTGGTGGCCGACGGCCTGGGCCTGGGGCTGGTGCCACGGCCGTTGCTGGAGCGCAGCGCCCACCGCGAGCAACTGGCGGTGATGCCCCTCAAGGACTTCAAGCCGGTGATGGATTTGTGGCTGATCTACCCCCACTTCCTGGGCAACCTGCAAGGGCCGGTGGATGCATTCGGCAAGCTGGTGGCCGCGTCCCTGCACAAAATCCGCAACGCCGCCTGACCCCAGAACACCCTCTCCCTGTAGGCGCCGGCTTGCCGGCGATGAGGCCCCCGAGATACGTGCATGGCTCAAGGGCGCCATCGCCGGCAAGCCGGGCTCTTGCAGGCGAATGCGGTGCTGTGATTGTTATGAAAAAAAATAATAATTAGCTTAGATTAAAATGTGCTTTTTATTATCTTTTTGCATCCCATAGGCTTGCCTGGAAGTCCTTAAGGCCATCCAGGAAGTTTTGCCATGAGCAGCGTCACCTCGATTTCCAGCGTTTCCAACACCGTTCGCCAACGCGTCACTCCGGAAGAATGGGAAGTGCGTGTCAAATTGGCCGCCGCCTATCGCCTGGCGGCCTTGTACAAGTGGACTGACCACATCTACACCCACTTCTCCGCCCGCGTGCCAGGCCCGGATGAGCACTTCCTGATCAACGCCTTTGGGCTGCTGTTCGATGAAATCAGCGCGTCTAACCTAGTCAAGGTCGACCTCGACGGCACCATCGTCGACGATCCCACCGGCCTTGGCATCAACTACGCCGGTTACGTGATCCACAGTGCCATCCACGGCGCACGCCACGACCTGCAAGCGGTGTTGCACACCCACACCCGCGACGGCATTGCGGTGTCGGCGCAAAAAGACGGTTTGCTGCCGATCTCCCAACATTCCATTGGCTTCTCCGGGCGCGTGGCGTACCACGGTTATGAAGGCGTTGCCCTGGACCTGGACGAGCGTGAGCGCCTAGTGGCGGACCTGGGCGACAAGAGCGTGATGATCCTGCGTAACCATGGCTTGCTGACGGCGGGTGTGAGTGTTGAGCATGCGTTTCAGCAACTGCAGCAGTTGGAGCGCGCGTGCAATATCCAGGTCGCGGCGCAGGCGGCGGGGAATGCGGAGTTGATCTTCCCGCCAGCGGAAGTGGTGGAGAAGGTCGAGCAACAGGCCAAGGTGTTTGCCAGCGGCGAAGGACCCGGCGTGGCCCGGCATTGGAATGCGTTGATTCGGCAGTTGGAGCGCAGTGATACCGACTACAAAAACTGAGCTTAATGTGGGAGGGGGCTTGCCCCCGATAGCGGTGGATCAGTCATACATGTGGTGACTGACACCCTGCTATCGGGGGCAAGCCCCCTTCCCACATTGGGTTTTGCGTTGTACTCAGGCTACTTGTTGTGCCTGTTTGCGTTCTGCGACCAGTTGGCGGGTGAGAGGGATCAGGCGCTTGCCGTAGTCAATCGCGTCACTCAGCGGATCAAACCCACGAATCAGGAACGTGGTGATCCCCAGGTCGTAGTAATCCACCAAGGCCTCCGCGACCTGCTCAGCGGTGCCGACCAGTGAGGTGGAGTTGCCCTGCGCGCCGAGCAACCCTGCAATCCCTGTCCACAAACGCTTGTCCAGCCGTGACCCTTGCGCCGCCGCTGCCAACAACCGGCGTGAGCCTTCATTCGGCGGTTCACGCCGAACAAAACCATTCTTCTCGGCCAGCTCGGTAGCCTGCTGCAGGATCCTGTCGGCCCTTGCCCACGCCAGCTCTTCGGTCTCGGCAAGGATCGGCCGCAACGACAAACTGAAGCGAATCGTGCGCCCATGCTTGGCCGCTTCGGCGCGTACCTGGGTCACGATCTCGCGCACTTGCTCGTAGGTTTCGCCCCACAGCGCATACACGTCAGCGTGTTTGCCCGCCACTTCGATCGCCGCTTTGGAGGAGCCGCCGAAATACAGTGGGATGTGTGGCTGCTGCGGTGATTTCACCGTGGAGTGCGCGCCTTCGACCTGATAGTAAGCGCCCTTGAAGTCGAAGGGCTGTTCGCTGGTCCATTCCTGGCGCACCACGCTCAGGTATTCGTCGGTGCGCGCGTAGCGCTCGTCCTTGCCGATGTGGCTGCCATCGGCACGCAGTTCACGGTCGTCGCCGCCGGTGATGATGTGCACCGCCGTGCGCCCGCCGTTGAACACGTCCAGGGTGGTGAACTGGCGCGCGGCCAAAGTGGGCTGGGTGAAACCGGGGCGGTGGGCGATGAGGAATTGCAGCTTTTTGGTCACGCTGGCGGCGTGTGAGGCGATCAATGTGCTGTCCGGGCTGTTGGAGTGGAAGGCCACCAGCGCACGGTCGAAGCCGGCTTCTTCGTGGGCGCGGGCCACGGTCTCGACGTAGTCGGGTTGCAGGGTAGGGCCGCTGCGTGGATGGATTTCGGAAGCGTGGTGGCCGCCAATGTAGCCGATGAATTCGATGCTCATGGTCTGTCCTTATCTTGGGCGTGGTCTTGTGCGGGATGGACACCTCCACCGGGCAGGGGTCGGTTATTCGCGTCCAAAGTAGGGGCAGGGGCCAGGGCTGTAAAATGCCGATTGGTTCTAACCTAATTATTAAAATGTTGAATCATGATTTGATTGATGTATCAGTAATTTGCATTTTGAGCGTATTAGGTTATTCCTAGAAAGACTTTCACGGCGGTTTTTTATGCGCTTAGCATGAACCCCATGGCGGCGCGCCCGGCCGTGACTTTCAAGGAAAAAAAGCCCGATGACCGAGACGCTCTCCATCAACAAGGTCGATGCTCAACCCAAGGTGGCGCGCAATTGGCGCACCCCGGATGCGGTGTTGCGGCTGGTCAGTCCCCTGGTGATAGTGCTGCTGTGGGAACTGGCCGCGCAATTGGGCTGGATTCCTTCACGGATCATCGCGGCACCCTCGCAGATCGGCGGCACGCTGTGGGCGATGATCGTTTCCGGGGAACTCGGCAAGCACTTGCTGGTATCCCTGCAACGCGCGCTGTTCGGCCTGAGTATCGGTGTGAGCATCGGCGTGGTGGCGGCGCTGATCAGCGGCCTGTCCCGGCGCGGCGAGGTGATCCTCGATTCGCCGATGCAGATGCTGCGCACCATTCCGTCCCTGGCGCTGGTGCCGCTGTTTATCCTGTGGTTCGGCATTGGCGAATTCACCAAGATCGCGCTGATCGTCACCGGCACCACGTTTCCGGTGTACCTCAACCTGTTCGCCGGCATCCGCAATATCGACCCCAAACTGATCGAGGCGGCCAACACCCTGGGCCTCAACCGGCGCGAGCTGATCTGGCATGTGATCCTGCCGGGCTCGTTGCCTTCGTTCTTCGTCGGCCTGCGCTACGCCCTGGGCATTTCATGGCTGGCCCTGGTGTTTGTCGAACAGATCAACACCACCGCCGGCATCGGCTTCCTGGCCAGTGACGCCCGCGACTTCATGCGCACCGACGTGATCGTGATCTGCCTGCTGATCTACAGCGTGCTCGGCTTGTTGATCGATGGCCTGATTCGCACCCTCGAACGCTTTGCCCTGGCCTGGCGCCCATCTTTTGTGAGGAACTGACATGTCGACGTTAGAAGCGCCCGTGCAACTGCGCAATGTGGTCCGCCAGTTCGGTCAGCAACGGGTCATCGATGGCCTGGACCTGGACATCGCCCCCGGTGAATTCGTGGCCCTGCTCGGGGCCAGCGGTTCCGGCAAGACCACCTTGCTGCGCAGTCTGGCGGGCCTGGACAGCATCGACAGCGGACAACTGCGCGTGCCCAGGGCGAGGGCGGCGGTGTTCCAGGAGCCGCGCCTGATGCCGTGGAAGCGCGCCTGGAAAAACGTGATCCTGGGCCTGCGCATTCCCGACGCCAAGGCACGCGCCGTGCAAGCGCTGACCGAGGTCGGCCTGGCCCATCGCCTGGAAGCCTACCCGGCGACCTTGTCCGGTGGCGAAGCCCAACGTGTTGCGCTGGCCCGTGGGCTGGTGCGCGAGCCCAAGTTGCTGCTGCTCGACGAGCCCTTCGCGGCGCTGGATGCCTTGACCCGCATCAAGATGCACCGGCTGATCATCGAACTGTGGCGCAAGCACACACCCGCGGTGCTGCTGGTGACCCACGATGTGGACGAAGCGATCCTGCTGGCCGACCGTGTGATCGTGCTGGCGGACGGCAGGATTGCCGAACAGCTGACGATTGATCTACCCCGCGCCCGTGACACCGGCCAGGACGGTTTCCAGGCGATTCGCGCACGGCTGCTGGGCCTGCTTGGCGTGGAAGTGGATACACCGGCAGCACGGCCGGCGGCGGTCAGCTTGCGTCGGGTCGCCCAAGGCTGACCATCGATAACGTTGTGTTTTCCCCTGCGCTGAGGTCTGATGGGCGCCGAAACGGGCACGTCAGGTTGAGGATATATGCGGGCAGAGCTTGCGCACTATGGCGGCATTACCGTCATGATTCCGGCCGCCATTATCATTGCGGTGTGGCTGAGGTATTCCAACCCTTGGGCACTTCGCGCCTGGGTAATAACCGTCGGCGTGACGTATTCGATTGTGGCGCTCAGCAAGTTGCTGTTCAAAGGTTGGGGCTTATCGTTTGAGCCGTTGGATATTGCCGTATTAAGTGGCCATGCCATGAATACATGCCTGATGCTGACCGTGGGACTCAGTCTTTTGGCGCGTCAGTTCAACCCGGCATTACGCTGGCCGGCAGCGGGGGCGGGGTTACTCGCCAGTGCCTGGTTCAGTGCTTATTGCGTGGCGCCTTACATCCATCCGCTGAATGAAGCGTTGGCCGGCGCAATACTGGGTGCTATCGCGGCGATTGCCTTCCTGTGGCGCATTGAACGCGCCGACATCAAGGTTGCCCCCTCGTTTATCGGCGTTGGCCTGGTGGTCTTGCTGGCCTGCGCACTGGTGCCCAAGTACAGCGCCGAGTTGCTGCTCAACCGCGTCGCCACCACCCTGTCAGGTGCCGATCAAGCCCATCAAGAGCCTTCCTGGCGGCTGGATGCGGCGCATGGAAAGGCCGAGTAAGTCACCAGGTCCAGCGCCCGGTTGCTGTCCACCATCAGTTCCAGCAACACCGTCTGCGCGTTGAGCCGCCGTATATCACCACGACGCCGCGCCTCCTTCATCTGCTTGAACAGCGTATGGGTGATCTGCAGCGGCGAACTGCCCTGCAACTGTTCCAGCCACCGGCTGATCGCCTGGGTATTGCGCCGATACTGCGCGCCCACCGCTGGCTCGGCGAAGCTTTCGAACATCCCCGTAAGCTTCCTCAGCGCATAACTGCGTATCAAATCATCCAACACGCTCATGGCCGCTCCTCGGTGCCGGAGATATTCGCCAGCAATTCAGCGGTCTTGACCTGCATGAACTGACTGTCCCCGCGACTTTCCACGCACAGGCACACCGACAGCGCATCACTGACCTGCAACTTGAAGCGCCAATCGGCAAACACCATCGACAACCCGGAGCAGGACTCGTCGATGTCCAGGGAGTTATCGCCATACAACACCTGCATGCGCTCGACGACACGGGTCGAGTTATTCACTTCGACATGAATATTTCCCGAAGAAGGAAATAGGCCAATACGCTCTACCAATAACTTTGAAGTGTTCATGGCCGTCCCTTGTTGTTGCTGTCAGGCGGCACTTTATTATGGGAAATAGGAAAAGTACTGGAATGTTATTTTTAGTCGGTTAATGCCACGATTGTTATTTTTTGTCTTGCGCGATAGATGGTCGATGTTTATCGGCTGTGGTCATAATTGCTCGGTCGTTAGTTACTCGTTATTTAAATAAGGTCATCCCTTTTGCCGAAGAATAAGTGTGCGGTGCGTGGGAGGTTGCCTTGTTCAAAAACATACTGATTGTGTGCATTGGCAATATCTGCCGCAGCCCCACGGCGGAACAGTTGCTGGGCGCCGCGCTGGCACCCTGTGGGATCACGGTGAGTTCGGCCGGCCTGGCGGCGTTGCGTGACCACCCACTTGAACCGCTGGCGGGGCAAGTGTTGCAGGAGCACGGGCATGCGCCCCTGGCGCACAAAGCGCGGCAACTCAGCGCGCAAGCGGTGAGCGAGGCCGACCTGGTCCTGGTGATGGAGCAACGGCACATCGACGGCGTGCTCAGCCTGGCACCCGAGGCGCGGGGCAAGGTGTTCCTGCTCGGCAAGTGGCAGCACGACCGCGAGATCTCCGACCCCTATCGCCAGGGCAAGCCTGCCTTTTTGCAGGCCTATGCATTGATTGAACAAGCCGCCCAGGCCTGGGCCCAGCGCCTGGCGCGCTGATGCTCCTCTTTAAATGATTGCAAGGACGAAGACACGATTTATGTATTCACCCCAGAACGCTTCCCCGGATAGCCCCCACCGCGACGAGATCGATGTGCTCGGCATGCTCGGCACCCTGATCGATCACAAATGGCTGATTGCCGGTATCACTGGCACCTGCATGCTGATCGGTGCGGCCTACGCCGTTCTGGCGGCGCCGGTGTACCAGGCAAATGCGTTGATCCAGGTGGAACCGAAGAAGAACGACATGCTTGGTTTCTCCGATGTCAGCAGCTTGCTGGGCAAGGAGTCGCCGGCGGTGACCGAGATCGAACTGATCAAGTCGCGCACCATCATCGGCAAGACTGTCGACACCCTGGCGCTGGATATCACCATCACCCCGCAGCATTTTCCGTTGATCGGAGGCTTTCTGGCGCGGCGTTATGCCCCAGAGCACGAGGGCGATATCGCGCCGCCGCTGTTTGGGTTCAGTCGCTACTCGGCGGGTGGCGAGCAACTGGTGCTGGACACGTTGACGCTGCCCACCGCGTTGCTCGGCACCCCCCTGGTGTTGGTGGCCGGCGAGGCCCAGACCTACAGCCTGTTTGATGAAGATGACCGGCAGATTGCCGCAGGCCGCGTCGGCGAGGCGTTTGCCGGCGGCGGTGTCGAGGTGTTGGTCAAGGCGTTGCGCGCCAACCCAGGTGCGCATTTCAAGATCGTGCGCAAGCCACGCCTGGACGCGGTGGCCGACTATCAGGACCTGCTGACGGTCATTGAGCGCGGCAAGGAGTCGGGCATCATCAGCCTGTCCCTGGAAAGCACGCGTCCGGCCCTGGCGGTGCGTACGCTGAATGAAATCTCCAACCTCTATGTGAAGCAGAACGTCGACCGTACCTCGGCCGAAGCGGCGCAAAGCCTGTCGTTCCTCAATGACCAGTTGCCCCAGGTGCGTCGTGACCTGGAGAAGGCCGAGAACGCCTTGAACCGTTTCCAGACGCGCAGCAAATCCATCGACATCAGCCTCGAAGCCAAGGCGGTGCTCGACCAGGTAGTGGCCCTGGACACCGGCATCTCCGAACTCAAACTGCAACAGGCCGAGATGGACCGCAAGTTCACCCCCCAGCACCCGGCTTACCGTGCATTGATCGCCAAACTGGCTGAACTCAACGCCAAGCAGGCGCAGATGACCAAGCGCGTCGAAGGCTTGCCCAGCACCCAGCAGGAATTGCTCAGCCTGACCCGCGACGTGCAGGTGGGCACTGAGATCTACACCCAATTGCTCAACCGCTCTCAGGAGTTGGACGTGATGCGGGCCGGCACCGTAGGCAACGTGCGCCTGATCGACAGCGCCGACGCCAACCTGGCCAAACCGGTGGAACCGCGCAAAGTCATCGTGGTGCTGCTGGCGATGCTGCTCGGCGGCATGCTGTCGGTGGGGCTGGTGCTGGTGCGCAGCTTGCTCAACCGTGGCCTGGAAAGCCCGGATGGCATCGAGAAGCTTGGCTTGCCGGTGTATGCGTCGATTCCTTTCAGCCTGTTGCAGAAGGCCGAAGAAACCAATGCCGGCAAGGGCCGCTCGGCCGCACCGTCGTTACTGGCCGTGAACCACCCACACGATCTGGTGATGGAGGCCATGCGCAGCCTGCGCACCAGCCTGCATTTCGCCATGCTCGAGGCGAAGAACAACCGGTTGATGATCACCGGCCCCAGCCCCGAGGTGGGCAAGACGTTTGTCTCGGCCAATCTGGCAGCCATCGTCGCGCAGTCGGGCCAGCGCGTACTGCTGATCGATGCCGACATGCGCAAAGGCTACCTGCACAAAATGTTGGGCAAGGCGGTGGAAGCGGGACTGTCCGACCTGCTGGTCAAGCGCTGCGATCTGCAGGAGGCCATTCACCCGACGGCGGTGGAGCGCTTCGATTTCATTGGTCGCGGGCAGATTCCGCCCAACCCGTCGGAACTGTTGATGCACCCCAACTTTGCTGCGTTGCTGGCCGAGGTCAGCGAGCGCTATGACTTGGTGATCATCGATACACCGCCACTGCTGGCCGTCACCGACGCTGCGATTGTCGGGCGTCAGGCGGGTACCAGCCTGTTGGTGACGCGATTCGGGGTGAACTCGGCGAAGGAAATCGAGCTGACCCTGCGACGCTTCCATCAGAACGGCATCGAGCTTAAGGGCGCGATCTTCAATGGCGTGGAAAAACGCCGTTCTGCCAGTCATGGCTATGGCGACTACGGTTACTACAGCTACGCCTATCAGTCCGACAAGGCCTGATGAACGATGAACAAGGTGCTTGAAATGCCTCGTTCGTTGTCGCGTCGTTTTCGCCTCAATGTGCTGAGCTACGGTTACACCCAACTGGTGACGCTGGCGGCGCAATTGGTGCTGGTGCCGTTCTTTCTGTATGCCTGGGGCACCGGTCGCTATGCTGATTGGCTGGTGCTCACGGGTATCCCGTCGATGCTCAGCCTGCTCGACCTGGGCGTGGCCCAGGCGTCGGCCACCAGTGCTACCTTGCGCGCCAGCCAAGGCGATGTGCCGGGGGCGCGGCGCAGTGTGCAGACAGCGTTGGCGTTTACCCTGGCGGTGGTCGCGTTAGTGCTGCTGTTTGCCTTGACCCTCGGCCAGTGGCTCGACTGGGTAGCGCTGCTCAAGCTTAAGACCCTGGCGTCCGAGCAGGCCAGCCTGGTGGTGCTGTTCATGTCCGGCTACCTGTGCACACGATTGCTGGGTGGGCCGATCGATGCATGGTTTCGCACCATCGACAGGACTGTCGGCGGGGTCTTCATCATGGCCAACCGCCGGACTGTGGATATCGGGCTGTCCATCGTTGTGTTGCTGCTCGGTGGCTCGGAGCTGCAACTGGCCCAAGGCATGTTCTTCAGCCAGGTGCTGTTCCTGCTGCTGGTGACCCTGTTTGTGCGGCGCATTTCGCCCTGGCCGCTGTTGGGCCTGGCATCGGCCTCTTGGGCCGAATTCCGCGGCATCTGGAAGCCGGCGGTGGGCAGTGCGGCAATCCCGCTGGCCCAGGCCATTACCCTGCAGGGCGGGCTGCAGGTGCTCAACCAGATCGCCGGCCCGGCGGTGGTGGTGGGTTACACCATGGCGCGTACCCTGATGCGGCTGATCATCCAGTTGGGCATCACCTGCAGCAATGCACTCACACCGGAAATTTCGCGCTTGGCCGGGCGTGGACAGATCGAGGAGGCGCGTCGTTTTACCCGGCGCACCAGTTCACGGGTATTGGGCCTGTGCGTGCTGGTGTACGCGGCCGGGATCTGGGCCGGGCCGCAGATCATCCTGTTGTGGAGCCATGGGCTGGTGCAGGTTGATCGGTTGTCCCTTGCGCTGATCGGTTCACATACGATCTTGAATGTGGCCTGGTTCATCCTGGCGGCGCTGCTGATTTCCACCAACCGCCACACGCGCACCTCGCTGATCTACGCCTTGAGCAGCGCGGGGGCCTTGTTGTTGTGGCTGGCGTGCAAGGAGCACATTGATCCGCTGTTGGGCGCCTCGCTGTTGCTGTCGCTACCGGAGCTGGTCGTACTGGTGTACCTGCGGGTGATCCGTGTCGGGGAGGTGGGCCCATGATGTTGTCCCAGGCGCGCCTGACCCTCTACTTGCCGCTGACGTTTTTCGCCTTGCCCCTGGCGCTGAGCAACAACTTGTCGCAGCCCTTGGCGCTGCTGTTGTTGCTGCCGTTCGTGGTGTATGCAGCGCGAGGCTTTACGCGGGCGTTACCCTTGCTGGCGCTGGTGGTGGCTTCCAGCGTGTTGCAGGTACTCGTCAGCAGCGGCGCGAAAATTTCCCTGTATCAGTTCCTGCGTTCGGGCATTCCATTTTTCTATTTTGTGCTGCTGTTGGCGGGGTACAGCTATGTGGCGGCCAATGTGGAAAAAATCGCCCGGGCCCATAGCTTCAATTGCCGCCGGATCATTGAACGGGTCATCTACATCTTCGCCCTCGGCCAGTTGCTGCAGGTCAGTCTGTATGGGGTCGGCATCGACCTGACCAACGCCGCCTCCAAGTCCAGCGACGAAGTGGGACGGATCATGCTATTCCCCACCAGTTCGGCGGTGCTGCTGTTTTTCTACGCCTGTTGCCAGCGCAAGGTCGGTTTGATGCTGATCCTGGCCGTCACGCTGTTGGCGGCCGGTTCCAAGACCATCCTGGCGGCAATGGCGGTAATGATCCTGCTGTCGGCGATCACCCAGCGCAAGCTCAAGTCCCTCGCGGTGCTGGTGGTCGCCATTGGCGCCCTCGGCACGTTGACGTTCTACGCCAGCCCACTGGCAGTGTCGCGCTTTGCCACGTACCTGTTCGAAGAGAAGGGGGAGGACGTGACTCGTGCGTTCGAGATCGCCCATGCCAAGGAGTCGTTCCTGGAGAACCCGGCCACGGTGTTCCTCGGCAATGGCCTGGCCAAGCAGTTGACACCTGGCGTGCCCACCAACGACGAGCGCTGGTTCGAGAACTCCAAGTTCGATATCGAGAACGGTTACTGGGGAGTGACTGCCAAGCTGGGTGTGGTCGGCGTGGCGCTGTTCTGCCTGCTGTTCAGTGGCCTGCCGCGTAACCCCGTGTCACTGGCGGTGGTGGCGATCCTGCTGATTTTCTCGTTCAAGACCAGCTACCAATTCTTCACCACCTTTGATGGCAGCTATTTGCTGGTGTGGTCGATGTTCATCGGTTTGCTCAACAAAGCCGCGCCCGCACGCCAGGCCGTTCCTTCACATTACTTATTAAGACAGGCTGGATCATGAGCGCATCTGCACGCCCCGTCAGGGCCGGGATACTGACGTACCATTTCAGCGAGAACTTCGGCGCCGTGCTGCAAGCCTATGCCTTGCAGCGCTGGTTGCAGCAGCAGGGCCTACAGGTGAGCCTGATCAATTACCACCCGGCCTATGTGGAAGATGGCAGCGAGATTCGCCAGTTGTTCAACCCGCGCCAGCTCAAGGCCAATATCAAGGCGCTTTACCTCAAGGCGCTCGCGTTGAAAACCCGGGTGCTGGGGCCGAATGCCCAGTCCCGGCAATTCCAGGCGTTCAAGTCGCGTTTCCTGAATATCCAGGAGCCGCGCTACGCCCATGCCAACCAGCTCAACCAGGCGGTAGCCGGTCAGCAGTTGCTGGTGGCAGGCAGTGACCAGATCTGGAACCCCTCGGGCCAGACAGGCCTGGACCCGGCGTACTTCCTGGCATTCGATTGCGACCAGACCACCCGGCGTATTTCCTATGCCGCCAGTTTCGGCAAGGAGTACCTGGAGCCCGAGTACCACGCCGAGGCTGAAGGCCTGCTCAAGCAACTGTCGGCCATCAGCGTACGCGAAGAGAGCGGGGTGGGCATTGTGCAACAGGTCGCGGGCCTGACGGCCCAATGCGTGCCCGACCCGACGCTGTTGCATCGCGATTATTCGGCATTGCTCGCCACGGCCACTCAGACCCGCACCGGTCATGTGTTCTGCTACGCGCTGCGCACTGGCGTGGGCGTGCGCGAGGTAGCGCAAGCGCTGTCGCAGCATGTGGCCGGGCCGATTATCTCGCCGTACAACGCGCACCGGCGTTGGCGGCAGATTGGCGAGACCGTGCAGGTCGGCCCCCAGGACTGGCTCAAGCTGCTCAAGGAGTCGGCCTATGTGGTGACCAACTCGTTCCATGCCACGGTGTTCGCGATCATTTTCGAGAAGCCTTTTATTGCGGTGGGCTTGCCGGGCAACAAGGCCTCGCTGAATGCACGGGTGCGTAACCTCTTGCAGAAGCTGGAGCTGTCCCAGCGTTTCCTGCCGGCGGACGATGCCGACCAGGTGCACGCATTGATCGCGGCGCCCATCGACTGGGTGGCGGTGCGGGCCCGCCGCCAGGCCTTGCAGCAGGTGGGCGAACGCTACCTGCTGGAGCAACTGGCGGCGCTCAAGCCATGAGCGACTTCGCCCAACTCAAGTACGTCGACACCTTGCCTCGCAGTGACAAGGCTCGTCGCCTGTGGTGGAGCATCGTCTACCAATTGCTGTTTCGTCCCACGCCACGCTGGATGCTGCACGGCTGGCGCAGTTGGTTGCTGCGCCGTTTTGGCGCCAAGGTCGGCGTGGGGTGTCGGATCGCGCCCACGTGCAGCATCTGGGCACCGTGGAACCTCGAGATCGGTGACTACACCGCCATCGCCGACGGCGTGGATGTGTACGCCATGGCGAGGATCACCCTGGGCTCCAAGGTCGCCATCAGCCAGCGCAGCTTTTTGTGCACCGGCACCCATGACACCCGCAGCCTGCTGCGCCCGCTGGTGACTCGCGACATCGTGATCAAGGATCACGTGTGGGTTGCCGCCGAGTCCTTCATTCACCCCGGTTGTGTGCTGGAAGAGGGCTGTGTGGTCGGCGCGAGGTCGGTGGTCATCACCAGCCTGCCGGCCTGGATGATTTGCGTCGGTGCGCCGTGCCGCCCCCTCAAACCGAGAGACATCGCACTATGAAGCAGGTGAAACGCATGATGGATAAGGCATGGAAGTTGATGTTGTTCGTCAGCGAGTTCTTTCGCGACATGCTCACGTTTATTCGCCACAACGGTTACTCGCCGCTGGAAAGCCGCAACAAGAAGCTGTTCTACAAGATCCTCATCGAAACCCACACGGTCGAAAAGGGCCTGTCCCTCAAGGAGCCCAAGCCGCTGTTCGGCAAGGACAAGATCAACGGCATCATCCGGATGCTCAACGACTATGACCGTACCTACTCGGCGCTGCCGCTGGAGATGGCCCTCGGCGCGTTCCAGGGTTACCTCGACCTGCACCGTACCCTGGGTATCAGCGACGAGTTCGTGTTCTATCTGGAAGCCTATGTGGAGCACCTCAAGCGCGACGGTACTCCCGGCACGGGCGGGATCAAGCGCGCCGCGACCTGGCCCGGCAGTGGAGAGTTGGACGCCAAGGCATTCCTGCAATCGCGCTCCAGCTGCCGCATGTTCCAGCCCGGCAAGATCGACAGTGGCTTGCTGACGTCGTTGGTGGAACTGGCGCAGTCGTCACCCTCGCAGTGCAACCGTCAATCGTCGCGCGTGCATGTGTACCAGGACCGCGCAGTGATCGCGCAGTTGCTCGAGTTGCAAGGTGGCTCGCGCGGCTTTGCGCAATCGGTGGACAACCTGTTCGTGGTCACTTCGGAAGTCACCGCGTGGGGCGGCGCTGGCCAACGCAACCAGCTCTATGTGGACGGTGCACTGTTTTCCATGGGCCTGTTGTTGGCTTGCCACGCCAATGGTTTGGGCGCCTGCCCGCTGAATCTGGCGATCCTCAATTCGGTGGAAAAGAAGATCCGTAGCATCGGCGCCATCCCGGCCAGCGAACGGTTGATCATGATGATCGCCGTGGGCCTGCCCCTGGAAAGCCACTTCCGCGCCGCGCGCTCACCGCGCCGGTTGTGCAGTGAAGTTTTGCAACTGCATGGGGCCTGAGATGAAGCGCGAAACCATCAGCGTCATCATCCTCACCTACAACGAAAGCCTGCACATCGCCCGGGCCATCGACTCGGTGCGTGCCTTCAGCGACGAAGTGCTGGTGGTGGATTCATTCTCCAGCGACGACACCTGCGAGATCGCCCGTCAACACGGCGCGCTGGTGGTGCAGAACCCGTTCATCAACCAGGCCAAGCAGTTCCAGTGGGCGCTGGATAACTTGCCGATCACTGGCAATTGGACGATGCGCCTGGACGCCGACGAAATCATCGAGGCCGATCTCGCTGCCGCGATCAATAACCGCCTGCCGACGTTGGCTCGCGACATCACGGGCATCAACTTCAAGCGCAAGCATATTTTCATGGGCCGCTGGGTGCGCCATGGCGGGCGTTACCCGTTGAAGATGCTGCGGTTGTGGCGCACGGGCCTGGGGCGCATGGAAGACCGTTGGATGGACGAGCACATCTCGGTGGCCGAGGGCCGCACCATCACACTGGAAGGCGGGTTTGCCGACCATAACCTGCATGACCTGACCTTCTTCACTCACAAGCACAACCAGTACGCCACCCGTGAAGCAATTGAAGTGCTCAACGCGCGCCTTGGGTTGTTTGCGATCCGCGATGACGTGCAGGTGGGGCAGAGTTCGTTCCAGGCCAAGGCCAAGCGCCTGGTCAAGAACCGCATATATAACCGTGTGCCGTTCACCCTGAGTTCGACCGCCTATTTCTTGTGGCGCTACATCATCCAGCTGGGTTTTCTCGATGGCCGCAGCGGTCTGGTCTATCACCTGCTGCAGGGCTATTGGTACCGCTTCCTGGTGGGCGCCAAGGTGCTCGAACTGGAAACCGCGATTGCTCATTTAAACGATAAGGAAGCCATTGTCCGGGAACTATCAAAGTTGACCGGACATAACTTGAACCTGCCCACACCGAAGTAACTGACTGTTTTTAACAAACACCCAAGTTTGGGTGAAGGCCTTCGCTCGCCTATCAATCGGGAGACAGACATGAACAAAGTCGCGCTTATTACCGGGATTACCGGTCAGGATGGCTCGTACCTGGCGGAACTGCTGCTGGAAAAAGGCTATACCGTGCACGGCCTCAAGCGACGTTCATCGTCGTTCAATACCCAACGCATCGATCACATTTACCAGGACCCGCAGGCCCTGCATAAAAACCTGATCCTGCACTATGGCGACCTGGCGGATTCGTCCAACCTGACGCGAATCATCCAGCAGATTCAGCCTGACGAAATCTACAACCTCGGTGCCCAATCCCACGTGGCGGTGAGCTTCGATTCGCCGGAATACACCGCGGATGTGGACGCCTTGGGCACTTTGCGCATTCTTGAGGCAATCCGCCTGCTGGGCCTGGAAAAGAAGACCCGTTTCTACCAGGCCTCCACCTCCGAGTTGTATGGCCTGGTGCAGGAAACCCCGCAGAAGGAAACCACGCCGTTCTACCCGCGCTCGCCGTATGCGGTGGCCAAGCTGTACGCCTACTGGATCACCGTGAACTTCCGCGAGGCCTACGGGCTGTATGCGTGCAATGGCATCCTGTTCAACCACGAGTCGCCGCGTCGCGGTGAAACCTTCGTGACGCGCAAGATCACCCGTGCGCTGACCAATATCGCGCTGGGCCTGGAGCAGTGCCTGTACATGGGCAACATGGACGCCTTGCGCGACTGGGGGCATGCCAAGGACTACGTGCGCATGCAGTGGATGATGCTGCAGCAGGACAGCCCCGAGGACTTTGTGATCGCCACCGGCGTGCAGTATTCGGTGCGCGACTTTATTCGCTGGTCAGCAGCTGAGCTGGGGGTGCGCCTGGGCTTTGTCGGCGAGGGCGTGGATGAGGTCGCGGTGGTCGAGCACATCGATGGCGACCTGGCACCCGGCATCCTGGTGGGGGATGTGATTGTGCGCGTCGACCCGCGTTATTTCCGTCCGGCAGAGGTGGAGACGCTGCTGGGTGACCCGTCCAAGGCCAAGCGCGCTCTAGGTTGGGTGCCTGAGATCAGTGTGCAGGAAATGTGCGCCGAGATGGTCCGCGAAGACCTGAAGATCGCCCAGCGCCATGCCTTGCTGCGCCTGCACGGGCATGACGCACCGATCGCCGTGGAGAACTGAACATGGCACGTGATCTTGATGCGCGGATTTTTGTCGCCGGCCATCGCGGTATGGTCGGTTCGGCCATTGTGCGCAGATTGTGGGCACTGGGGTATACGCAGATCCTCACCGCCGGCCGCGATGAGCTGGACCTGCTCGACCCGGCAGCGGTGCAGGCGTATTTCGCCCGGCAGCGTGTGGACCAGGTGTATCTGGCGGCCGCCAAGGTCGGCGGGATTCACGCCAACGCTACGTACCCGGCGGATTTCATCTACCAGAACCTGATGATCCAGGCCAATGTGATCCACGCCGCCCACAGCCATGGCGTGCAGCAACTGTTGTTCCTTGGCTCGTCGTGCATCTACCCGGTGCATGCGCCGCAACCGATGATCGAAGCGGTGTTGCTGGACGGTGCGCTGGAGCCCACCAACGAGCCCTACGCCGTGGCCAAGATCGCCGGAATCAAGCTGTGCGAGAGCTACAACCGCCAGCACGGCCGCGACTACCGCAGCGTGATGCCGACCAATCTGTACGGGCCGGGCGATAACTATCACCCGGAAAACAGCCATGTGATTGCGGCGCTGTTGCGGCGCTTCCATGAGGCGACCCAGCGCGGCGATGACGAAGTGGTGATCTGGGGCAGTGGTCGGCCGCGGCGTGAGTTTTTGCATGTGGATGACATGGCGGCGGCCAGCGTGCACGTGATGGAACTCGACGCCGCACGCTACCGCGAGCAGACCCAGCCGATGCGCTCGCACCTGAACGTCGGCACCGGGGTGGATTGCACCATCGCCGAGCTTGCGCAGGCTCTGGTGCGGGTCACCGGCTTCCAGGGCCGTTTGCGTTTCGATGCCAGCAAGCCCGATGGCGCGCCACGCAAGTTGCTGGATGTGAGCCGTATCAACGCTCTCGGCTGGGAAGCCTACGTGCCGCTGGAGGAGGGCTTGCGTGACGCCTACAACGCTTATCTTGCCGCCCTCGAACAGCCTCGAGGCCAGTGATGAAGATCCTTCTGTACGGTATCAATTACAGCCCGGAGCTGACCGGTATCGGCAAGTACAGCGGTGAACAGGCGCGCTGGCTGGCAGCGCAAGGGCACGAGGTGCGCGTGGTGACGGCACCGCCGTATTACCCGCAGTGGCAGGTCGGCGAGGGCTATTCGCCGTGGCGTTATCGCACCGAGCTGGACGCCGGCGTCACGGTGATTCGCTGCCCGCTGTACGTGCCGCGCCAGCCCACGGCGTTGACGCGCCTGCTGCACCTGGTGAGCTTTTCCGCCAGCTCGTTTCTGGCCGTGCTGGGGCAACTGCGCTGGAAACCCGACCTGGTGATCCTGGTGGTGCCCACGCTGTTCTGCGCGCCCCAGGCGTTGCTGCTGGCCAGGCTGAGTGGCGCGCGTTCGGTGCTGCATATCCAGGATTATGAAGTGGATGCGATGTTCGGCCTGGGCATCGGAGGCGGTTCGCTGCTGCGACGCCTGGCGTTTGGCACCGAGCGCTGGCTGTTGCGGCGTTTTGATCGGGTCTCGACGATTTCCAGCGGCATGCTCGACAAGGCCCGTAGCAAGGGCGTGCAGAGCAAGCGCCTGCTGTTCTTTCCCAACTGGTCGGAAACCGCACGTTTTCGCCAAGTGCGGCACAACCACGCGTTGCTTGAGCGCCTGGGTGTCCCGAGTGGGGCAAGGGTGTTGTTGTACTCCGGCAATATCGGCGAGAAGCAGGGCCTGGAACTGATTCTCGATGCCGCCCAGGCCCATGCGCATCGTGAAGAGCTGGTCTTCCTGATTGTCGGCCAGGGCACCGGCAAGGCGCGACTGGTCGAGCGGGTACAGCGCGACGGCCTGCGCAACGTGCTGTTCGCGCCTTTGCAGGCCTACGAGGATCTGCCGGCGCTGCTGGCCTCGGCCGATGCGCACCTGGTGATCCAGAAGCGCGGCGTGGCGGATGCGGTGTTGCCATCCAAGCTCACCAACATTCTGGCGGTGGGCGGCAATGCAATTATCACCGCCGACCCCGAGACCACCCTCGGCCGCCTGTGCGCGGAACACCAGGGCATTGCGGTGTTGATCGAACCGGAATCGGTCGCAGCGCTGAACGCCGGGATCGAGCAGGTTCTGGCATTGCCGGTATGCAATGAGGTGGCGTTGAACTACGCCAAGGAGTTCCTCGACAAGGAACGCATTCTGCAACGCTTTCTGGCACAGGTTTGACGCGTATGTGGCTTGATTTACCGACCTTCAAGACGGTCGTGGCGTCGACGCCCCTGGTGGCGATCGATCTGGTGGTACGCAACAGCCGTGGCGATGTGTTTCTCGGCCTGCGCGTGAATCGGCCGGCCTATGGCTTCTGGTTCGTGCCCGGCGGGCGTATCCACAAAAACGAAAGCCTGGACAGCGCCTTTCGGCGCATCACCCACGACGAACTGGGGCACACGTTCGAGCGCACCAGCGCGCGGCTGCTGGGGGTATTCGAACATTTTTACGATGACAGCGTGTTTGCCAATGCCGGCGCCGGGCCGGACACCCACTATGTGGTGCTCAGCTATTGCCTTGAGCTGGACACCGAAGCAACCCTGCAGCCGCCCACCGAGCAACACCAGCAGTACCGTTGGTGGCCACAGGATGAACTGCGTTTCAGCCAGCGGGTGCATGCCAACACCCGTGCCTATTTCTGACTCTTGCCCAAGGATGCCCTCATGTTAATACCCGTGATCATGGCTGGCGGTTCGGGGTCGCGCCTGTGGCCGCTTTCGCGGCAACTGAACCCCAAGCAGTTTCTGCGCCTGACCGATGCGCAGCTGTCGATGCTGCAGCAAACCATCACCCGGCTTACGGGCGCCAACGTGGCCGTGCCGCAGTTGATCTGCAACGAACAGCACCGCTTCCTGGTGGCTGAGCAATTGCGCCAGCTGGGCATGGAACACGCGAGCATCCTGCTGGAGCCGGTGGGGCGCAACACAGCACCAGCCATCGCGCTGGCGGCGTGCAAGGCGGTTGCCGAGTCCGAGGACCCGATCCTGCTGGTGCTGGCGGCGGACCACTTGATCGAAGACATCCCGGCGTTTCATGCCTGCCTGGAAGTGGCGTTGCCCCAGGCCAGGGCCGGCAAGCTGGTAACGTTCGGCATTACCCCCACCAGTGCGCACACCGGCTATGGCTACATCGAACAAGGCGCGGCCGTGGGCGAGGGTGGTTACCGGGTCAAGCGCTTTGTCGAGAAGCCGGACGCCGCCACGGCGGCGCAATACGTGGCCAGCGGTGACTACTATTGGAACAGTGGCATGTTCATGTTCCGTGCCAGTCGCTACCTGGAAGAACTGGAGCGCTTTCAACCGGCCATTCTCGAAGCCTGCCGCGTGGCGCTTGAAGGTGGCAGCCAGGATCTGCCGTTCACCCGTGTGCACGTGGCGACCTTTGCCGCGTGCCCGGACGACTCCATCGACTACGCCGTGATGGAAAAAACCGACGATGCGGTGATGGTGCCGCTGCAGGCGGGCTGGAGCGATATCGGCTCGTGGTCGGCGCTGTGGGAGGCCAGTGCAAAAGACGCCAGCGGCAACGTGGTGCGTGGCGATGGGTTGTTACTGGATACCCGCGACAGCTATGTGCACGCCGATAGCCGATTGGTCGCCGCCGTCGGGGTCCAGGACCTGATCATCGTCGAGACCAAGGACGCGGTGCTGGTGGCCCACAAGGACCAGGTGCAGCAGGTCAAGGGCATCGTCGACCAGCTCAAGCAGGCTGGGCGGCATGAGCATCTCAACCATCGTGAGGTGTATCGACCCTGGGGCATGTACGACTCGGTGGATAACGGCCAGCGTTACCAGGTCAAGCGCATCACCGTGAAGCCGGGGGCCAAGCTGTCGGTACAGATGCATCACCATCGCGCCGAGCACTGGATCGTGGTCAGCGGCACGGCCCGGGTCACCAATGGCGAGCAGACTTACCTGGTCTCGGAAAACCAGTCGACCTATATCCCTATCGGCCAGGTGCACGCGCTGGAGAACCCTGGGGTGATTCCGTTGGAGTTGATTGAAGTGCAGTCCGGCTCTTATCTGGGTGAAGACGACATTGTGCGCTTTGAAGACAAGTACGGCCGGGCCTGACGTTTCCGACAATTAATAACGTTTTATATAACTTCGATAGCGAGCAATGCATTGAGGGCCGGGCGCTTCGCTGGGAAAACGTTATTTTCAACTAATTAGCGTGGAAGTTATCTGTCTGGTGTGCAGTTTAGTTGGGTGGCACTATCGGCCTGACTACTCACTGACGATAAGGAGTCTGTTATGAGGAAACCACTGGCTATTATTGTGCTCAGTGTCTTGAGTACGTCCGCGTTGGCTGCCGAGTTGCCGTTGGGGCTCGACACCGCCGTGGTGGGGTCTGTGACGGTAGGGGAAACCCTGCTGGTCGGTAGCGCCATTGTTGCCGGCGTTGCTGCTGCATCCAACAGCGGCGGCAGTTCCAATGGCGGCACCACCACGGGTACCACCGGCACGACCGGCACTACAGGTACCGGCAACTAAGTTGTAAACCTTCCGCTTTTCAGACCGCTTGGAATCCCCGCCCAAGTGGTCTTTTTTTCTTGTCGATTATCGCGAGTGTCCTAGCACTATGATGCGTATTTTTTCTGTTGCGGCCGTGGCCGCTGCATTGTTGCAAGGCTGCATGTTTGCCCCCGGCCAATATATGGACACGGCGGCGATGACCAAAGAAGGTGGCGCTGAAAGTAGCCGGGTGGATTTAATTCCAATAACGCCAAAGTTACTCGCCATGGCGGCGGCAACCCAAGTGCCATATTCCATTCCGGCAGAACTGTTGAGTTATAAACCGGGCCCTTATCTGATCGGCGCGAATGACGTGCTGTATATCACGGTGTGGGACCACCCGGAATTGACGGCCCCCTCCGGTCCGCAACAACAGATCGATGCCAACGGTCGGCTGGTCAGCCCTGAGGGCAAGCTGTTCTACCCCTATGTGGGCGAGGTGGATGCCAAGGGGCGCACCCTTGAAGCGCTGCGCAGTGAAATCACTGACAAGCTGCGCCAGTACATCGACAGCCCCCAAGTGGATGTGAGTGTGCTGCGCTTTGCCAGCCAGAAAGTGGTGATCACGGGTGCGGTGCTCAAGGCCGGGCCGGTGCCGATCAGCACCGTTGCGATGAACGTGACGGAGGCCCTTGGTGCTGCCGGCATCGATCCAATCAATGCCGACCTGTCGAACCTGACCCTCAGCCGTGGTGGCAAGCGTTACAGCCTGGACCTCGACACGCTCACCCTTGAACCGTCGCGCTTGAACGATATCTACCTCAAGGACGGCGACCAGCTGTATCTCGCCTACAACGACCGCAAGCGCATCTATGTGATGGGCGAGGTCATGCAGCCCCGTGCGCTGAGCTTCAAGACCCGCAGCATGAACCTCTCCGACGTGCTTGGCTCGGTAGGCGGGGTCAACCAGAACACCTCCAATGCCGACGCCATCTACGTGATCCGCGGCGCGCAGAACATCAATGTGGAACCGGCCAAGGTGTTCCAGTTGGAAGCTGCTTCGCCTTCGGCCATGGCCCTGGCCACGCGTTTCGATGTGCAGCCACAGGATGTGGTGTTTGTCGGCCCGGCCAATATCACCCGGTGGAACCGCTTTATCAGCCAACTGATCCCTTCCGCCACGATCGTCGGTATCGGCGCATCGACCCAGAACAACCTGAGCGAAGCCAGCAGCCGATAAGGTGGTACCTGCGTGAACAGTCTGAAATTCGCGACTTACACGGGGTTGGCGTGGCTGTTGTGTGGCTGCAACCCGCTGATGACGGCTTCCGTGGACACCTTCAAGGCCGCCGTGGCCGGGCCTTCGCCGCTGGTGCTGACCCAGGCTCAGGTGGATGCCGTGCCATTTCCTCAGGTCAAGGTCACCACGGTGTCCAGCGAAGGGGTAATGGCGCTGATTCGCCAGCGCGGCGACCTGCAATTCTGGGTTGCGTCCGGCAAGCAGGTGCTGCTGGTGCGCGATGGCCTGGTGGTGCGCACGGTGGGCCTCGGCACCGACCTGGATGGTACGCGCTGGCAGGGCCAATCACCCTTCCAGCAGGGGTTGCACCGTGTGCCGGACGGTTACCGCAGTACACGGCAGATCGACCTGGTGGGTGGTTATCGCGTGGGCCTCACGGTCACCAGCCGCATGACTCGCAAGGGTATCGAAACCGTCGAGATCCTCGATAAGCCCTACGCCTTGCTGCGCGTGGACGAAGACATAGAGGTCGCCGGCTTTCATGCACGCAACCGTTACTGGGTCGACCCCGACGACGGTTTTATCGTGCAGAGCGAACAGCACCTCACGCCCAACCTGAGCCTGACCATCACCCAGCTGCAACCGACCCGCAAGGACGCCCGATGACTGTTCGACGACTCGGGGCGTTGCTCCTGTTATGCAGCTGTGCCCCTGTGTGCCTGGCCGCGACCATCACGGTCAGTGGCCAGGTGCGCAATCCGGGAGCGATCCAAGTACAACCGGACGCGCGCTTGCTGGACGTGATCACGGCGGCTCAACCGGATGCCCAAGGCTATTGGCTGGGGGCGGCCTGGCTGCACCAGCCGCTGCTCGAACGCCAGGCGCGGCTCAAGGCCGGCGTGCTGTTTGACCTGAACACCCTGCGCCAGGCGGCTTTGGCGGCCGGGCGTGAGAACCGCGCTGATGTTGCGGCGCGACTCTACCAACAGGTGTTGTCATTACCGATTACCGGCCGCCAGGTGGCCATGCTCGACCCGGTGGCAGTGGAGGTCGGCTTTGCGGCCAATCTGCCGGTCAGCGATGGCGATCGCCTGGTTTACCCACCGCGACCCGACAGTGTCCGCGTGCTGGGCGCTGTCCCCACTGCCTGCACCTTGGCGTTCAAGTCGCTGCAACTGGCCCGCGACTACCTCCGCGCCTGCCCCTCATTGACCGAGTCGGACACCGATTACCTGTGGCTGATCCAGCCCGACGGCCGCGTCACGCGCCTGGGCATTGCCCCATGGAATCGCGAAGACGGCCTGCCGCCGGCGCCCGGCAGCACGCTGCTGGTGCCGATCCGTAGCGACGATCTGGACCCACCCACGCCTGAACTGAATCAGCAATTGGCCGAGTTTCTCGCCACCCAACCCCTGGCCGAGGTCACGCCTTGAAATTATGTATTGCAGCCGTGCTGCTGGTGCCTTGTGGCGTCGTGCACGGCGATCCCCGTTACACCCAAAGCGATTTCGGCGGCGTGGGTTTGCTGCAAACCCCCACCGCCCGCATGGCGCCCGCCGGCGAACTCAGCGTGAACGCCAACCGTACCGAACCGTACAGCCGCTACAGTTTCTCGGCGCAGCCGCTGGACTGGCTGGAAGGCACCTTCCGCTACACCGCGATCACCAACCGCCCCTATGGGCCCGAGTCGTTCAGCGGCGGCCAGAGTTACAAGGACAAGGCCGTCGATGCCAAAGTGCGCCTTTATCAGGAGAGCCACTGGCTACCGGAAGTGGCACTGGGGCTCATGGACCTGGGTGGCACCGGGCTGTTTTCCAGCGAGTACCTGGTGGCCAGCAAACGTTACGGTGATCTGGATTTCAGTGCCGGCATTGCCTGGGGTTACCTGGGCAGTCGCGGCGATTTCGGCAACCCGATCGGCGCGCTGGATGACCGCTTCAATGAACGGCCCACCGCCGAAGGCTCCGGCAGTTTCTCCAACGGCTACTTTCGCGGGCGGCCCGCGCTGTTTGGCGGTGTTGCCTACCAGACACCCTGGGCGCCGCTGAGCCTCAAGCTCGAAGTGGAGGGCAACGACTACAAGAACGAGCCACGGGACAACAGTTTTCGTCAGGATTCGCCGGTCAACCTCGGCTTGGTCTACAAGGTCGCCGACTCCATCGACGTGAGTGCTGCCTGGGAGCGTGGCAACACCGCGATGTTCGGCATCACCCTGCACACCAACTTCGTCAGCCGCAAGGCGCCTGCGAAAACCTACGATCCGCCGGCGCCCAAGCTGCCGTCGCAGGCGCCCGCTACGTCGATGGACCAAGTGGACTGGGCCGCCGTGTCCCAGCGTCTGCATGACAATGCGGGCTACAACGTGCAACGCATTACCCAGCGAGGGCCGGAGCTGTTGGTGTATGGCGAACAGCAGCGCTATTTCTACAGCGCCAAGGCCGTGGGGCGCGCGAGTCGCATCCTGGATAACAGCGTGAATGACCAGATCGACTGGTTCACCCTGGTCAGCGAGCGCTATGCCATGCCGATCGAGGAAACCAGCGTGCCCCGAGCGACCTTTCGCGAGGTGGTCAACAACCGCCAGGACCTGCAGACCCTGCACCGCCAAGTCGAGGTCAATCGCGCCAGCGAGCGCACACAGACAGTGCTCTACACCCAGCCTCCCAAAGCCTTCAGCTATGGCGCAGGCCTTGGCTACAAGCAGAACGTCGGTGGGCCGGATGGCTTGCTCTACCAGATATCCGCCGACCTCGACGCTGAATACCGCTTCACCCGCAACACCTGGTGGAGTGGCTTGCTGAGCGTCAACCTGTTGAACAATTACGACGGTTTCACCTACGACGCGCCCAGCGGCTTGCCGCGGGTACGCACCGACCTGCGCCAATACATGACCAGCGCCGATGTGACCCTGCCGACCTTCCAGCTCAACCATGCTCAGCGCCTGGACCAGGACCTGTACGGCATGGTCTATGGCGGTTTGCTGGAATCGATGTATGCCGGTGTCGGCAGTGAAGTGCTGTACCGGCCAATGGGCAAGGGGTGGGCGGTGGGTGCGGATCTCAACTACGTGCGCCAACGCGGTTTCGAGCAGGATTTCAGCCTGCGTGATTACCGTACCGTGACCGGGCATATCACCGGCTATACCGATCTGCCGTTCAACCTGCAGGGCGCCTTGAGTGTCGGCCGCTACCTGGCCAGGGACTGGGGCGCGACGCTGGACCTGTCGCGGGAATTCAACAACGGCGTGCGTATCGGGGCATGGGTTACGCGTACCAACGTCTCCAAGGAGGAGTTTGGTGAAGGCAGTTTCGACAAGGGGCTCTACCTGTCCATTCCCTTCGATGAGCTGATGAGCCTGTCGACCATGCGCCGCGCCAATCTGGTGTGGGCACCTTTGACCCGCGACGGCGGGGCACGCTTGAACCGTGCTTATTCACTGCATTCGATGACGGATGGGCGCGACAGTGAGCTGTTCTACAAGAATATCGACAAGATCACCGAGTAGGGGTGGCCCGCTCGCGAAGAACTGAGGACGAAGGGGCATCCAGGCAACCCGCGTCATCGTTAACGTTCTTCGCGAGCGAACGCGTTTCCAGAGGGTCAGTAAATGTCCTTCGAGAGCAGCGTAAACGGTGTCTTGATCAGGATCTTGATATCCAGCCACAGCGACCAGGTGTTGATGTAACGCAGGTCGATATCCACGCGTTTCTGCATCTTCTCCAGGGTCTCGGTCTCGCCCCTGCAGCCACTGACTTGCGCCAGGCCGGTGATACCCGGCTTGATGCGATGGCGCGCCATGTAGGCGTGAATCTTCCCTGAGTAGTAGTCGTTGTGCGCAATCGCATGGGGGCGGGGGCCGACCAGTGCCATATCGCCCTGCAGCACGTTGAACAGCTGCGGCAACTCATCGATGGAGGTACGGCGGATAAACCGGCCCACGGGGGTGATGCGCGAATCGTTACGGCTGGCCTGGCGTACCTCGTGGTCGTCATGCACACGCATCGAGCGGAATTTCCACACCTTGATCACCTGGCCATTCCAGCCATGCCGGTCCTGCTTGAAAATCACCGGGCCGGGTGAGGTGAGCTTGATGAGCAAGGCGAACAGCAACAACAACGGGCTCAGAGCGATGATGGCCAGCAAGGCCAGGCTCTTGTCCAGCAATGACTTGCTCAAGGCGGCGGTGGGGCGACTGGTGAGTGGGCTTTCATTGAGGAAAATCGCCGGCAGCCCATCCACTTCGGCCACGCAATGATTGAGCAGCAGCATGTTGTTGAGGTCGGGTACCCAGATCACATCCACGCTGATCTCCAGCAGGTTGAGGTACAACGCCTCGATGTGGGTGGCGTCCTGCAGTGAGTGGGTGATGTAGAGCCGGCGAATGCCATGCTGGCGGATCAATTGCGGCAACTGTGGCAACTCACCGAGTATCTGCGGTTGCGCATCGTGGACAGCATCGGCGTAGCTGCCAACCAGCCCGACCAAGGGTGAACGCTTCTGGCGGGAGAGGGTTTTGGCCAGGTCGACGGCGAGTTTGCCGGTGCCCACAATCAATGACTTGTGCCGTTGATGAAGTTGTCGATGGTAATACCGGGACAGGCTGTGCAAAGGGATATAACACAGTGCCAACAGTGGGTAACTGACCGCGGCCCATAACAGTAAGATTTCCAAGGGAAACAATGAACTGGCATTGCAGGCGACACCCACTGCAAACAATATGCCCACGGTAAGTAGCCAGCCCATGAACAATCGCCCGAGTCCTACGCCATAGTCATCTTTCTTGCTGTAAACATCGCACAGGCTATAAGCCGGTAGCGAGGCCAGTATGGTAAAGGCTGCTAGGATTCGATAGTTGTACTCAAGTTGGCCGGTCTTCAAAAAGACCAACATAAACAATAATGTTACAACCAAACCCGATGCAAGCGTCCACTGGCCCCAGAACGTCAAACCCTTGGGGGTCAGGTTGCGATGCATTCTAGTATTATTCAGCATAGTTCTGCTCCCGGTGGTAACCACGCACGTGGTGGCTGGGTTTAAACACGCGGCGCAATACCGCACAAAAACGACAGGCACGCGCAGTCGCGTACCCACGGATAGTAATGAACGGCAGGGGGCATTGGCTGACGACTTATAACAAGGTCGGCGTACTATTATTAGAAGAGGGCGTTAAAAAAAGGCAGGTATAAGAGTGTGTCAGTAGGCAGGGTGAATGGTAAATTATGTGGTGTTTTTTATGTTAACGGCGCGATTGAGTCAGCTCGAGTGGCTTCTTGATTTTCTGCGTGAGGCAATAACCCCGATTCCTTACCGCACGAAACAGACGTTCCCCGTCGTTGGCCCGCTTGAACTTTTCCTGCAGGCGGCTCAGGCACATTTCCAGGCCGCGATATAACTCGGGTTCGCGCCCGATATTACGGATCAACTCCTCTTTACTGACCACGCGTTCTTCATGGTGCAGCATCTTTTTTATCAGTGCGGATTCAATGGCGGTCAATGAAATACGCAGGCCACCCTTCGCCAGGATTCGGTCATGCTGGGTCAGCAGCCAGAAATCCTGTGGGTAAAGTTGACTTCGGTCGGCGTTTATTTCCGGAGGATGAACATGGTTATTCGGCGCGCTGTCATGATCCTTTGGCATTGGCGTCCTGGATTCTTGTCGCACAGCGTTAAAAGGGTAAGAGGGTAAGTTGATGGTATGAGTAATGACATAAGTATTCAGTCGCGGGTGATCGCTGTGCCTGGCTTGGCGCGAATTGAATTCGCGTTTTTTATCGCCTGTTTCTGTCATGGTTGGTGCGTTTACATCGTAATGAAATAACTCTGCATTGGGCGAAAAATCCTGCAATGCAATAGCGGGAAGTGTGGGCGTGAAGGCGTATTTCTTGAGGGAGCTCATAGTGTCCACCGAGAGTAGGAAGGTACAGGTGTTATAGGTAATCAGCAGGCGAGTAATAACCGCCCTGAAAGTATTCGAACGGCAGGTTTTTAGCCAATAGTGCACTGTCGGCGAACTCGACAGTGTCGGCAATGAAGCACACCCGCGTCGCGCTGATCAGCTCTAGCATGCGGTCGTAGAGACGGTCGAACAGATCGGAGCGGGTATTCAGACTCAGCCGAAGGGCGGAGTCCGGAAAAGGCATTTTTATATAGTCGTAGAGCTCGAGGTCAATCAGCAGGTCGGTCTGTTTTGTATCAAGCCTGTAATTATTGTAAGCCAGCGATAGGCCGCATTGGTCTTTCAACTTATATAACTGGTAGACCATTGCCCTGCGTTCAACCGGGCCGGGAAGTGCGTCCAACGGGTTATTGATACTGAGGGTCAACGGTTGTTTGTGCTTTTCCAGAGCGCGGGCAGTCTGAATAATCTTGTTGTGCAGATCTTCATTCATCAAGGCCGCTTGGTCGATGCATAGAAACTTATGACTCAACGCTGGATTGGACGCTTTATGCCGTGCGCTTATACGTTGCAAGGCCTCGTTGTAGGCACTTTCAGACCGTGCATGATTGTGCGGGCACACGATGCTTATTTCGCTGCCCCACAGTGCATGACTGCGATCAACGATGGCTTGCCTGGCAAGATTGAAGTCCATCAGTTGGTCACGGCATATTTTGTCGCTATTCACGATTCGACCTCTCCTTGGCGGATTGAAAATGGCTGGCGCAAATAAGGCCCAGGCTTAGCTTGTAGCCATAGCCTCGAATATTCTGAATGATATTTTCACCGTAGTGTGCCTTGATTTTGCTGCGCAGGCGGCTAATAGACTTTTCCAGTGCTCTGGAGTCGTAGTACTTGGTATTCAGCCCCATGACAGCTGCGATTTCATTATGACTGAGCAGTCGACGCTGGATAAGCGCTTCCAATACTTTCATCTCGACGAAGGAGATTTCTAGCTTTTTGCCATCACCGTAAATGCACATGCGGTCCTGATCGAGTACCAGGCCACAACGATTCAGTCGAGCGCCCTCGCGGAGAAAAGCGTCAAACAGACTCAACTTTTTTTCGGGGGAGGTCTCTACCACCTTGATGCAGTAATCCGCACCCGCCAGGTAGTATTTTGTTTTGCTCAGGGTAGAGGCAAAGGTGACAACGACAAATATGGTGCAGCCTGGGTTTTTGTCTCGGGTTTTTCTTATTATGTCCAGCGTTAGATTGCTGGCCGAGGGCGTATCGATTTCTATGATGATCGCGCGGTAATTTCCGTGACTTTCCTGGGTGTCAATTAGTTGCTCGTAGTAACGTGTATCGACTTTTAAATCATCCGCTACAGTGCGAACTATAAGCTCTCTGAAATCCTCCGATTTAGACTGAGTCCGTGCAATAGCGAGGACATTGGAAAAATGCATCACCTACTCCCTTTTCCGGCATGCAAGGCCGTCAGATCAATCGCGGCTAGCGTTTAGATACTAATCGAATTGATTCCGCCAAAACGTGACAAATTTTAACATTTGCCACTTGTTTCGGGGTAGCGGAGCGCGGCAGAGAGGGGGATATGGAGAAGTTTGTACGATGTTGCACATATGCTAGTGCAGTTTTTTAGTGTGCGATAAATATCTTACGTCAATGGGTTAGCGGCAGCAGGCGGTTAGATATTATCAGTTAGACGGGAGGCTGCAGTGCAGCCGTTAACCCGGCTTCAAATTAAAGCACGAGGCGAATCTCGGCACACAAGCCACCTTCCGCTCGATTGCTCAAGGTCAACGAGCCGCCTATCGCCACCGCCAGTTGCTGCGCAATCGCCAACCCCAGCCCGGTGCCACCGGTGCCGCGATTGCGTGAGCTCTCCACGCGGTAAAACGGTTGCATCACCTGCACCAGTTCGTCCTCGGCGATCCCGGGCCCACGGTCCAGTACCTTGATCGACAATTCTCCGTTCGCCGTCGAGCCCACTTCCAGCTCGGCACTGCCTGCGAACTTCAGTGCGTTGTCCACCAGGTTCACCAGCACCCGGCGCAGGGCATGAGGGCGGGTGTCGAGCACCACCGCGCTTTTGCCACTGAGGCTGACCTGTTTGTGCATGTCCTGATAGTCGAACACCAGGCTGTCGAGGAAAGCGTCGAGGTTGATCCGGTGGCTGGCTTCGGTAGCGCCATGAACGCTACGCGCATAGGCCACGCCTTCGCGCACCAGGTGCTCCATTTCGCCGAGGTCGTTCCAGAGTTTGTCGCGGTCGGCGGAGTCTTCCATGAATTCGGCACGCAGCTTCATGCGGGTAATCGGGGTTTGCAGGTCATGGGAAATCGCCGCGAGGATCTGCATGCGTTCCTTGAGGTATTCGGCGATGCGTTTTTGCATTTCATTGAACGCGGCGGCGGCATGCGCGACTTCGGTCGGGCCCTTTTCGTCCAGCGGCGTGGGGTGGGCATTCGGGTCGAGGGTCTCTACAGCGCGAGCCAGGCGAGTCAGCGGGCGGATGGCCAGGCGCACGGCGAACCCGGTGCAGCCGAGCAGCAGCGCCAGTTGCAGTACCAGCACCACTGGCAGCCAATAGGCGACGGGCAGGGCGGCGGGGCGTACATCAATGGTGATCGGGCTGCCATCGGCCAGGGTCAGGTGCGCCTGGAAGTGTTTCTGCATGCCGGGGATGTCACGAAAGGTCAGCGCGTAGTGTTCGCCCAGTGCGTCCGCGATCGAGGTGGCGGCCATGGGGGCATCGTCGCTGCTCATCGGCGCGCCGGTTTCGCCGGCATCGAGCAGGTAGCGGTAATTCTGCCGGTCGAGACGCGGCAGCCAACTGGCGCGCTCGGTGGCGGGCAAACGGTCGAGAATGGCGATCGAGGTGGACACATCGTTTTCCAGGTTGCCCAGCATGGCGGTGCGCGCACTGATATAGCGCTCGTAGAACTGCGCGCTGAAGGACAAGCCATGGGCGCACACCAGGCTGATCAGGAAGATCAGCGACAGCTGCGACGCCAGGGTGCGTGGCCAGCCAAATCGTAGCTTCATTGATCGGCCCCGAGGATTTCCACCGGCAGGGAGAACACGTAGCCCTCACTGCGTACGGTCTTGATGTAGGCCGGTTCACGGGCGTCATCCAGCAGGCGTTGGCGCAGGCGGCTCACCAGCAGGTCGATGGAGCGGTCGAACAGATCCGCGTCGCGGCCTTGGGTCAGGTTCAGCAACTGGTCGCGGTTGAGCACGCGTTGGGGGTGGTCGAGGAACACTCGCAGCAGGCGGTATTCGGCGCCGCTCAGGGCCACCAGGGTGCCGTCTTCGTCGAGCAGGTGGCGGGCGGTGGTATCCAGGCGCCAGCGGCCGAAGCGGATCAGGCGTCCGGTCTCGCTGACCACCAGGTTCGGCGGCAGCATCCGCGTGCGGCGTAACACGGCGTTGATACGTGCCAGCAGTTCACGGGCGGCGAAAGGTTTGACCAGGTAATCGTCGGCGCCCATTTCCAGGCCGATGATGCGGTCGGTTTCATCATTGCGCGCCGTGAGCATCAGCACCGGCGTGGCCTTGTGCTTGCCTACTCGAAGTTCGCGGCACAGCTGCAAGCCGTCGTCGCCGGGCATCATGATATCCAGCACAATCAGGTCCACCGGCGTGGTGTCGAGGAAGCTGCGCATCTGGCGACCGTCGGCAACCACAGTGGTGCGCATACCGTTTTTCTTCAGGTAGTTGCCCACCAATTCGCGGATCTCCCGGTCGTCATCGACGATCAGGATGTGATCGACATGATCCATGCTGCCTTCCTCGTAAATTCTCATTGGGGCGCAGTCTAGCCAGTGGCGGCAGCCTTGCCTTGTGCCCTTTGTATTGCAGTGTATCTGGCGATGGGGAGATACACGACGAAGCAAAAATGCCGGAATGACAGGGTCTGGCTGTGGAGTAGTTCCGATAAACGGTTATGTACTAATGAATTTTTAATATTTCTAGTTATATCTGCGGCTGGGTAAAGTCACCCTCACTCTGTTTATCTCGCCGCCGGGAAATTGTTCATGAACCGTCCCCACGGGCAGCCCACGCCGATCCTGACCTTGCCCCAGGGTGAAAAAGACCCGTTGTCGATTCGCGCCAAGGCCCTGGTATTTTCCGATCCGCGCTCGCTGCAACTGCTCGATTACTTGAAACGCGTCGGTCCCAGCGAAGCGCCGGTATTGATCAATGGCGAGACCGGTACCGGCAAGGAGCTGGTGGCGCGTTACATCCACAGTGCCAGCGGTCGCACCGGGGCGTTTGTGCCGGTGAACTGTGGCGCGATCAGCGAGAACCTGGCGGAGAGTGAATTTTTCGGCCATGAAGCCGGCTCTTTTTCCGGTGCTTCGGGGCGGCGTATCGGTTGGTTTGAAGAAGCCGATGGCGGCACGTTGTTCCTCGATGAAATCGGCGACCTGCCGCTGCCTTTGCAGGTGAAGTTGCTGCGGGTGTTGCAGGAGCAGGAAGTGGTGCGCGTGGGCTCGCGCAAACCGATCAAGATCAATATCCGCCTGGTGACCGCCACCAACATCGACCTGGAACAGGCGGTGGAGGCGGGTAATTTCCGTCTCGATCTGTTCTATCGCATCAACGTCGCCCAGGTGCAGGTGCTGCCCTTGCGGGAACGCCCGCTGGATATCCTGCCGCTGGTGGAGCACTTCCGCCGGCTGTACAGCGCCAAGTTGAAAATCGCCGAACCGATGCTCTCCGAGTCCGCCACCCAGGCGCTGCTGGACTACCCGTGGCCGGGCAATATCCGTGAGCTGGAAAACGTCGTGCACCTGGCGCTGCTGGTGGCCGGTGACAAACCGATCATGCCCAGCCACCTCAAGTTTTCCGCCGGGCTCAGTGCACTGCACGCCAGCGCCAACGGCAGTGCACCGCGCATTCCCCAGGAGGTGATACGCGAGCAGTTGTTGCGGTTGTTCGACGTGCCCGGCGATACGTTGCTGCACGATATCGAAGACTTGATCGTGCGCGAGGCTTTTGCATTCTGTGGTTTCAACCAACTGCGCACGGCGGATCTGCTGGGGATCACCCGTAACGCCATGCGTACCTTGCTGGTCAATCACGGCATGCTCAAGGGGCGTGCGAAGCCTTGATCAACAGCGTTTCGAACATCTGTTGTACCTGTGGCTCATCACTGTGGGCCACATTGAAACGCATCGAATCGCGGTGTGCCGGGTCATAGCCGAACAACGCGCCCGGCGCCAACACCATGCCTTCTTTCAATGCCGCCTGGGCCAGCAGTTCGCCGTTGATGCCCGGCGGCAGGTGCGCCCAGATAAACATCCCACCTTCATAGCCCATCGGCAGTTCGCAGCCGCAACGCTTGAGCCATTGCTCGACCCGTCCACCGGCCTCCATCAAGCGCTGCACCATCCGCTTGCGGTGCTTGGCGTAGCTGCCTTCGCTGAGCATGCGGTACACGATCTGTTCGAACAGCTCCGAGGTCACGCCGCCGCTCATCAACTTCATATTGGTCAGGTTGGCCGCCAATTGCGGAGCGGCGACCACGAAACTGACGCGGGTGTTCGCGCTGAGAATCTTGGAGAAGCCCGACAGGTAGGTGACCTGGTCCAGGCCGGCGAGGGCGGCGAGGCGCGGCGGTGGGTTGGGGTGCAGGTCGCCGTAGAGGTCATCCTCGATGATATGGCAAGCGTATTGCTGGGTCAGTTGCAGCAGGCGAAACGCCTGGCTTGGGCTGAGGGAATGGCCGGTGGGGTTCTGCAGCACGCTGGTGGTGAGGTACAGGCTGGGGCGATGTTCCGCCAATAGTTGTTCGAGCGCGTTGAAGTCAAAGCCATCGGGCCGGCGCTGGATCGTCACCCCCTTGACCCCGTGCAATGCCAGGTTGGCATGGAAGTTGAAATAGCACGGGGCGTCGAGCAGCACGGTGTCGCCGGGGCGTGCCAGCAGGCGCATCAGCATGTCCAGGCCTTGCACGGTGTTGGGGGTGGTGATGATCTGTTCCAGCGACACCGACAAGCCTTCGCCATGCAGTTTCTGTTGCAGGGCCTGGCGCAACGGCAGTAAACCGGCCGGCGTGCCCAGCCCGGCGATGCGCAGTGACGGCGCTCGGACCACGCTGCGCAGGGTTTGGCGAATCGCGTCGTTGTCCAGCCAGGCCTCGGGCAAGTGGCCGCCGCCGGGGCGCAGGTCGCCGTAGGCCGTGGCAAGGGGACGACGCAATACGCTGAGCAGGTCTTGGGGCAGCAGTTCCACCCACGTCGCCAGGGCTGGGCGGACGCTGTCCACTGCCACGAAATAACCCCGGCCTTGGCTGGACGTCAGCAGGTTGCGCCCGCGCAGGCGGTCGAGGGCTTCGTTGAGGGTGAACTTGCTCACGCCCAGGGTCTGGGTCAGTTCGCGCACCGATGGCAGCTTGCTGCCGGGCGTCCATTCGCCACTTTCGATAGCCTGGCTGAACGCCTGCACGATCTGCTGCACCTTGGGGGTGCCCTCTACAAAGGTTATGGCCGAAACGAACATGCAGCTTCCTTGTCTTTGCCGGTGATTTTACCGGTGAAGTTCGGGCGGATTAGGCCTCACTTTACCTGCCCTGTGCAATGCCAACTGCCTAGACTGCCGGCTCTCTTTCCCAGGTTCCAGGCCATGACAAGCACATTGACCCTCTCTTCATTTCTCTACTTCCTGCTGTTCTGCGCCACCATGACCTTCAGCCCCGGCCCCATGACCCTGCTGCTGTTGAGCCTGGGCCTGCGCGACGGCTTGCGCAGTTCGATCCCGGCGCAAATCGGTGCCAGCGTGTCGTACCTGATTTCGATCCTGGTTTTCGCAGTGGGCTTTTCTGAAGTGATCAAGGGCAACCTTGCCATCACCCAGGGCATCCAGATCGTCGGTGTGGCCTACATCCTTTACCTGGCCTACAAGCAGTGGACCAGCAGCGGCCTGTCGCTGGACCGCGGCGGCGCGGCAGAGGGGGCGCGCAGTCTGTTTGGCAAAGGGTTGCTGACTGGTTTTTCCAACCCCAAGACCCTCATCATGTTCAGTGCGGTGTTCCCCCAGTTCGCCGGGGCCGGGGAGCACAGTTCGACGATGGACATCGCCATCCTCGGGCTGACGTTCCTGGTACTGCAATTCGCCAGTGGCTGCCTGTATGGCTACTTCGGCCAGCGCATCAAGCATGTGCTGGAAAACCCCAGGCGCCGAGTGCTGTGGCAGCGCATCACGGCGGTGCTGTTGCTGGGCGTGGCGGTGATGCTGGCGCGGGGCTTTTCCCGCTGAGGGCGCTGAGCTTATGAGCGGTAGTGGCGAATTGCCGGTCCCCTGATAGACTCCTGGCATTCACTCAGGATCTCATCCCGCCATGTCAGCTGCAGAAGGACACGGACTTCCGCTCGCTTCACGGCTGTACAAGTCCCGCATGCTCGGCCTGACGCTCGGATTCGTCTGCGTGGTGTTCGGGATGTATCCCCTGGATCCCGCCGGGTGGGTGTGGGCCTGGATGTTGATCAACGCATTTGTCTGGCCGCACCTGGCGTTTCAACTGACGTTGCGCACCGCCAACGCACTGCGAAGCGAACGCCGCAACTTGCTGTTCGACTCGTTTTGCGGTGGGTTCTGGGTCGGCGCCATGCACTTCAATCCACTGCCCAGTGTGACCACCTTGTCGATGATGACCATGAACAACGTGGCCATTGGCGGCCCCCGTTTCATGCTGGCGGGATGGATGGCGCAGGCGCTGGGGATCGGCACGGCATTGTTGATGTTTGCCCCGGCCTTCATCGCCGTGACCACCCAGGCGCAGCTCTACGCCTGCCTGCCGATCCTGATGCTGTATCCGCTGGCCCTGGGCTGGATCTGCTACCGCCAGGCGGTGACCCTGGCGCGACACAAGCGCGAGCTCTTGGCCCTGAGCCGCACGGACAGTTTGTCCGGCCTGCTCAACCACGGCGCCTGGAAAGATCATCTGGAGATCGAATTCCAACGCTGCCGCCGCGGTTCGGCAGGCGCTGCCATCGCGTTGATCGATATCGATCACTTCAAGGTTATCAACGACACCTACGGCCATGTCACCGGCGATATCGTCCTGCGCCAACTCAGCAAGGTACTGCGCCAGAACCTGCGCGCCACCGACCTGGCCGGGCGTTACGGTGGCGACGAGTTCTGCGTGATCCTGCCGGACATGGACCTCAGCCGTGCCACCGAAGTGATGGACGCGTTGCGCGACCGCTTCAACGCCCTGGCCTACGCCCAGGACCCGACCCTGCGCGTCAGCCTGAGCATCGGCCTGGCGCCGTATCAGCCGACCCACGCCGATTCCACCAGTTGGCTGAATGACGCTGACCAGGCGTTGTACGAGGCCAAGAGCAGCGGGCGAAACCGCGTCAGTTCCGTACAGGGGAGTTGGTTGCGATCGGTCTAGTGGGGTAGGGTGTGGCGGCACCCTCCAACAACAATCAAGGATCGGTTCATGCTCTTCAACTTCTCCCGTACCCTCCTGGCCGCCACCCTGGCCTTGTCCGTAGCCGTGCCGGCCTACAGCGCCGAACCCCATAAACAGATCCAGGCCCAATCCGAGCAGTACAAGGCCGACGCCCTGAAACTGCTTGAGCGCCTGGTGAACATCGACTCGGGTTCGGGCTACGAGCCGGGCCTGACTCAAGTGCGCGACATCGCCGTTGATGAGCTGAAACAGCTGGGTTTCACTATCGAGTTGGTGCCGGATAAAGCGGCCAACAACAGTCATGTAATTGCCACCCTCAAGGGCACCGGCAAAGCCAAGATCCTGCTGATGGCGCACATGGACACGGTCTTCAAGGAAGGCTCGGCTGCCGAGCGCCCGTTTCATATCAAGGACGGCCGCGCCTATGGTCCCGGCGTGATGGATGACAAGGGTGGCATCGTCGCCGGCATCTATGCGCTCAAAGTCCTCAAGGACCAGGGCTTCAAGGACTACGCGCAGATCACCTTCCTGCTCGACGCCAGCGAAGAAACCGGCTCCGACGCCGCCTCCGAGCTGATCCGCAAAACCGCCAAGGCCCACGACGTCACCCTCAACCTCGAACCCGGCCGCCCTGCCGACGGCCTGGTGGTGTGGCGCAAAGGCAGCGCCACCGCCGTGGTCGAAGTCAAAGGCAAGGCCGCCCACGCCGGCGTCGCCCCGGAACTCGGCCGCAACGCCGCCATGGAAGCGGCGCACCAGATCCTGCAGCTGGGCAAACTGGGCGACGAAGAGAAGAAAACCACCATCAACTTCACCGTGATCAAGGCCGGCGACCGCACCAACGTCATCCCCGACCAGGCCACCGCCAAGGCCGACGTACGTGCGGCCTTGCCAGAAGAATTTGACCGCATCGAAAAAGACCTCGCTCGCGTATCGGCGAACAAGCTGATCCCCGAGACCGAAGTGAAGACCAGCCTGCAGCGTGGGCTGCCACCAATGCCACAGACGCCGGAGTCGGACAAGTTGGTGGCGATTGCCCAGGAGATTTATGGGGAACTGGGCAAGACGTTGACGATTGAGGGCAGTGGTGGCGCGGCGGATGCCAGCTTGTCAGCCGGGGTAGGGACGCCGACGTTGGATGGGTTTGGGATTGTTGGCGGGAATATTCATACGCCGGAGGAGTACGCGGAGGTGGAGAGTGTGGTGCCGCGGGTTTATCTGCTTAGTCGGATGATTATGGAGCTTTCGAAGCGGTGATTTTCCGCTGATTGACACCCTTTTGTGGTGAGCAGGCTTGCCCTGCGTTGGGCTGCGCAGCAGCCCCAAAACAGAAGATGCCGATTTACCTGAGTACCCACTGCCTGCACTGGGGCCGCTGCGCGGCCCAACGCAAGCAAGCGTGCTACAGGGGGGGTGTTACCAAATTTACTGGTCTTCGAGGCTGGCCCTTTAAACTAATACGGTTCATTTTTCTGTGTTTATTTAATAGCTTTTGATTTGTGTGTGTCGGCCTCGTTGTGGTAACTCTTGAGACGTTCAAGCAGTATTGCCATGAACGCTCTTTTGTCAGTTATGTCGTTTTCGAAGTGTGTGTCAAATAGATAAAAGACAGATTCGAAATCATCCCCTTTTGATAGGTAATGCTCGATGGTTTCTATGAACCATATTTGCTCATCCTCTCTGTATGAGAGGAATTCGGGCTTGGTTAGAATATCGAAAAGCTCTGAGAGTTCAGCGTTGTTGTTTACGTTTTTTGAAACTATGATTTCTTCTCTTTCTAAATCAATGGTGTTCTCTATGCTGTATGTGAATAAAAAGCCTTGCAATATAGCGATGTCTGGTTTCTTTTTCATCTGTCGAACTCCGTATAGGCTGTGATTGGTTTTCCGTCTCTATCCAAATGCACAACTGCTTTAGTTTGTTTTCCATATTCTAGTCCGTCTCTCTTATAACCATCCCCGATAACTTTACCCATGTTCATTGGTCTTGGGGTTTGTGCTCGGCCATTAAGTTTGAATATCAGAATGGCTCGCTCAATTGCATTGAATTGATCTCTGTGACTAAGAAAGTGCGTGGCAGCACTGGGTGGTCTTGGTGTACCTGCTCTTCTTCCTCTGTCAAAGGTCTCGATTCTTCCGGTAGTTGGATTTCTAGCTGTTGTCACCCGTTCAAGTTGGGACTCCAATGAGGTTTGAGCTCCATGTTTTTCCAAGAAGTGTGCTCCTGGAATTGATATCTCGAGTTCCGATAATCGGCGATGAATGTTTGACTCAGCCAGCTCATCAATTCTTGCCTGACGCTCAGCACGCGTCAGTTGTGGTAAAGCTGGCTCTCCATCATTAACACTTGGCGCAGAGTTTTTAGCAGTAGCGCTTGGCTTGCAACCATCTCCGCCAGGACATGAGCTTAACCCTAACGGATCAACCCATCCCGTAGGATTAGGCACGTACTGGTACGCATTGATCCCACCCGCCAGCTTCACCGGATCCGGCGTCAGGTAGCGACCAATATCCGGATTGTAGTAGCGATGGCGGTTGTAATGTAGCCCGCTTTCCTGATCGAAATACTGACCCTGGAAGCGCAGCGGATTGTCGACTTTTCCGATGTCGAGGCGGCTGATTTCGCCGTAGGCGCGGTAATGCGCGGACCAGACGATTTCGCCATCCAGAGCGGTGAGTTCCTGCGGCGTGCCCAGGTGGTCGAGTTGGTAGTGGTAGGGCTTGGTTTCCTTTGGACCGAAACCGTCCAGTAAGGCAAGTGGACGGAAGCTGTCGGGTTCATAGAGGTAGCTGCGGTGGCGGTTCTCGTGGTGTTCGGCGATGAGTGTGTCGCCTTGCCAGAAGAACTCGGTGGTTATGCCATCGACGGTTTTGCTGATACGCCGCCCAAACGGGTCGTAGCGGTAGCTGGTGGTCTGGCCGTTGGGTTTTTTAATACCAATCAGGCGATGCTGGCAGTCGTAGCGGTATTCGGTGACGAGTTGATGGCCTTTGCCGCGGCGTTCGCGGATCAGGTTGCCGTAGGCGTCGTAGTCGTAGTGGTGATCGCCCTGGATCATCAGGCGGTTGCCGGCGACGATGTCGGGGCGGTCTTGCATGAGCAGGTTGCCGGCGGGGTCGTGGCCGAAGCGTTCTTGCTCGCCTTGGGTGTGGTCGGCGCGGGTGAGGCGGCTTAGGGGGGCGTAGTGGTAGCGGTGTTCGCCTTTGCGGGTGTCGAGCAGGCGGGTGAGGTTGCCGGATGGGTCGTAGTCGTAGTGGCGGCGGTATAGCGGGCCTTCGGCGTCGTTGATGCTCTGGTTGAACAGGCGTCCTTGGTGGTCGTGTTGGTAAGTGCTGAGCAGTTGGCCTTGTTGGCGTTGCTGTTCGCGGCCGGCGGTGAAGAGGTGTGAGGTGAGTACTGCGCCGTTCAGTTCGACGGTGGCGAGGTGACCGCCTTTGTCGTGATTGAAGGTGAGGCGGTTGTTGTCCGGCAGGCGTAGGTTTTGAAGATGGCCGCAGGCGTCGTAGCCGTAACGCAGGGTGCCCCAGCCTTGGTGTTCGGCGGTGAGGCGGTTTTGGGTGTCGTATTCGTAGGCCAGGGCCCAGTGGCCGTCTTCGACGCCTAAGAGATTGCCTTGGCGGTCGTAGGTGTAATCAACCTTGCCACCGTCGGGCAGGGTTTTTCTGACGAGGCGTCCGGCGTAATCGCGCTCGTAGCGGGTAACCAACTGACTGCCGTCATCGCCGTGTTCGGTCTTCTCCGAAAGGTTGCCGTTGAGGTCGTAGACGTAAGCGGTGCGCTGACCGTCAAACCCGGTTTCCTGCTGGATCAGGCCGTTGTTGTGGTACTGGAGCCGGTAGGTTTCGCCAACTTCGTTTTCGATTTCGGTCAGCAGTAAACGCGCGTTGTCGTAGCGGTAGTTGACCTGGCTGCCATCGGCATTGATGCGGCGGCTGATCAGGTGCAGGCCGTCGGCGTATTCGTAGCGGGTGATGTTCCCCAGTTCATCGCGTTCGGCGGTGATTTTTCCGTAGGGGTTGTAGCTGTATTCCCTGAACTCGCCGCCTGGCTGCACAACGCGAGTCAACCGACCCACGCTGTCCCACTGATACTGGGTCAGCGCGCCGTGCTCATCTTCCCGCGCAATCTGCCGCCCGAGATCGTCATAGCGATAACGCTTGATCTCACCATTCGGCAACTGCTCCTCAAGCAACTGCCCACGCTCATTCCATACCAGCCGCTGACAGCTGTGATCCGGGTACCAAACCCCAATCAGCTGCCCATATTTGTTGTAGCTGTAGTCCGTAACGTGACCATCAGGATCGGTCTTACGAGTGACATCGCCCTGATCATTGCGCTCATACTTCCAGACGGCTTCACCACGGCGCACCACCCGTACGAATCCATTGTCATGCTCGTAGGTCGTCGGCTCATCATCCCCCGGAAACAACGCCACCAGACGCCCGGCTTCGTCGTACTGGTAGGCCGTGATCGCGCCCAGCGGATCCTGCTCAACCGTCAGCCGGCCTTTGTCATCGTAGGACTTGAAGTGCTCGGCCCCGTCAGGATCCACCCGCTGCACCAGCCGCGCCCGCTGGTCATGCACGTAGACTTCCTGGCTGCCATCGGCGTTAAACACCGTGACCTGCCCGTTGTCATCCCAGGCATACCGCGTGTCCATCTGCGAAAAACTGGCCCAATGCGCGAATACATCGCGCCGCCTTGCCAGACCGTTCCCACTCCCAGAAGAAACTCGCCCCACCGGCCAAGCCGCGTTCAAGAATCACGTGCTGTTGGTCGTACCGATAAACCTCGCTTTCGCCGACTGTGTTGGTCGCTGAAATCAGTCGTCCAAGGTCGTCATAGGTGTAGGAAACAACGGTCTGTTCCGTCACCCAAACATACGGACCCTCATCCACGATGCGTTGAACTTGGTAGTCCACCGCCTCAATGCGGCCCGACGCATAGCGCAACAACAGCGAGCGCCCCACGCCGTTATCGAGCCGCTCAATGCGCCCCAAAACATCCCGGGAAATACGCAGGCGGTTGTCATACGCATCGCTGATCGCCGTCAGCACACCGTCGTGGAAGTGGTAGAAACGTGATGCCTGCGCCAGCACCAGTTCATCGGGCGCAGTACCCAAATAGATCGCCGCTTCGGCAAGACTGTTGGTGATCGCAGGTCGAGAGGCAGTCGGCAAGGGCAGGGTGGTGGAGCGGTTTTCATGATCGGTCCACACTACCGAATCCCCGGACACACTCAGCCGATGCGCCAGCGAATGACTCCAGCCAAAGCCCAACCCACAATCCATTTCCACCGCACTGGTGCGGTACAAGCGGGTCCACTCAAACGGCAATATCCCGTCCAGCGCCCCATCGGTGAGGGTCAGCAGTTCTTCGCCCGTGACCATGGACACCGGGCAGCCGTTGGTAGCGGTCTTGTCCGAAGACGCGGCGGCATCACCATTCAGGTTTCGAGCAGAAGCAGGCGCGTCATCCACAAGCTCCTGCCGCACCAACACCGTCCGTTGCGTGGCCTTGTCCCGAACCACCGGCACCGCGTTGGAAACCACCTGATCCCCCGCCTTCAACGGCGCATCCGGGATCGTCTTGATTGTCGTGGCCTGGCTACTGAGCAATACCGGCTTAGCCACCTCCGTGTGATCATCCACACGAAACTTTCCGAGCTGCGCGGCCATGTGCTCCAACCATCTGCGCACACGCTGAGACTTGATGCTGCCTAGCACCTTCGCACTCATTCGCACCGCCATACCCATCCCGGCGGTAGCGAGACACAGCAGCCAATTGATCAGTATTTCGGCGCTGATTTCACCCAGCAACTCATTCATATAAGGCGGCGGCAACATCCGCATCCAGCTGACCATTGCCGACAGATAAACGAACAGCAGTGGCTCATCGCTAAGCACCAGCAAGCCTTTTGCGATGCTTTCGGTACCGAGCTTCAGCAGCTTTTCAAATTCATCCTGGGACAGGTAATGCAGTAGCTTTTCGGCATAAACCAATGGGTTCAAAAGCCACTGAAACAGTGCATTGATGTTGTCCCAGAGCGAATACAGCGCCTCACCAAAGCCGCGAGCGTAGGCTTGGTGGAGTGAGAGGTAGCGCTTGAGAAAGTTGGCTTCGGAATAGTCCTTCCACAAGGGAGCGAAGGTAGTGGCCCATTCACTGCGCAGCCAGCCTTCCAGCGGTTCGATTATCGACTGGTAAGAGGCGTAAAGGGCCTTGAAATGCGCCTTGGAAACGTTGGGATAGAAGTTGACCCGGTACTGCTGGTCGCGCTCACACGCGTTGATTTCGAGAATGCCGCTCGGGCCGATGGTCCTGTGGATCGGCTCGCCCAGTGGGCCGCCGTTGGGGTCGACGCGCTGCAATACCACCGGCGTGTTGCCGATGGGTACAAATCGCGTGCTTTGGAACAGGTGCACCAGGGTCAACGTGCCGTCTGCCTGGCAGGTCGCGGTGATTGTGCTGGGAAACAGCGAGCGGTCGATCGGCGCTATCAGCGCCACCTCATCCCCGACCTTGAAGACCTGCTCGATATCCAGCGCCGAAAAGCTGAAAAAGCTCTCCGCCCAGGCGTCGTAGTGATTGAGGCAGCGCTTGAAATCGCTGATGACGGATTCGACGTCTCGCGTCTTTGAATCCATGGCGGCCAGTACCAAATAACCAATGGTTTGGCTGGTCACTTCGATCATGAGGCAGCCCCATCAACCGGGGCCCAAACAAATAACGTCATCCGCAATCCCTCGCACTGTGTAATCAGGCGAGGGACTTTGCGGACCTTTTCAGGGGAGGGGAGTAGAGCTTATCCGGCCGTTACGTGGGAAGTTTCGACAGCTCTCGTCAATTCCTGCGCGACTAGCGGCTATTGTCAGAAATTTCCCACAGGAGTACAAATGTACTCCATGACGACTCTAACTCCCCGCCGTACCGCCATCCTGACGTTTATCCGCGACCGTATCGCGCAGCAGGGCCAACCTCCCAGCCTTGCCGAGATCGCCGAGGCGTTCGGCTTTGCCTCGCGCAGCGTGGCGCGCAAGCATGTGCTGGCACTGACTGAAGCCGGTTTTATCGAGGTCAACCCCAACCAGGCCCGTGGCATTCGCCTGCTCAACCAACCGGCGCGCCCGGAATGGCTGGATGTGCCGGTGCTGGGCCGGGTCGCCGCAGGCTTGCCCATCGGTGCCGATGCCGAAGTGCACAGCCGCCTGCAACTGGACCCGTCGACCTTCGCGAAAACCCCGGATTACCTGTTGCGGGTGCAGGGCGACTCGATGATCGAGGACGGCATCCTCGACGGTGACCTGGTCGGCGTACGTCGGAGTGCCGAGGCCTTGAACGGGCAGATTGTGGTAGCGCGCCTGGACGGCGAAGTGACCATCAAGCGCTTTGAACGCAGTGGTGACCGTGTGCGCTTGCTGCCGCGCAACCCCGCGTACCAGCCCATCGTGGTCGGGCCCGATCAGGACCTGGCCATCGAAGGGGTGTTCTGCGGCCTGGTGAGGCAAGGCTGATGGGCGCCGTGGTTGCCCTTGACGCGCTGTTCAACGGTGGGCGCGTCTGGAAGGGCCGGCCCGCCGTGCCACCGGCCAGCGTCCACCCCACTGGGCTGGCGGCGCTGGATGCAGTGTTGCCCACGGGCGGCTGGCCGGAGGCGGCCTTGAGTGAAATCCTCATGGCCAAGGACGGCGTGGGCGAGTTGCAATTGGTGCTGCCGACCCTGGCGCGTTTGTCGGCGGCGGGGGAGCGCATTGTATTGGTCGCGCCGCCCTATACGCCGTACCCCCATGCCTGGCAGAACGCCGGGGTGGATTTGCGTCTGCTCTCGGTGATCCAGGCCGAGGAGCGCGATGCCCTGTGGGCAGTGGAGCAGTGCCTGCGTTCCGGCAGTTGCGGCGCGGTGTTGTGCTGGCCGCGCAAGGCCGACGACCGGGCGCTGCGGCGCCTGCAAGTCGCGGCAGAGACCGGGCAGACCCTGGCGTTTGCCTGGCGTGCCTTGAGTGAGGCGGTCAATTCTTCGCCCGCGGCTTTGCGTCTGGCGGTCGAAGCCAAACCCGCTCAAGTAAGGGTGCTCAAGTGCCGGGGCGGGCTGGCCCACCCGGCGCCGATTGCGCTGGCGGGGCATTGAGGTTGCCATGCGCTGGGTGTGTATTGTTTTCCCGCAATTGGCGCTGGACGGAGTGCTGCGCGTGCATCCCGAACCTGCCCAACCGCTGGTCCTGCTGGCCGGCACGCCGCAGCGACGTGTGCTGCAAGCGGTCAATGACGCGGCCCGCGCCTTGGGCCTGCGCCCCGGCCAATCCCTGACCGCGGCGCATGCCCTGGTCAAGACCTTTGCCTGCGCCGAATACGACCCGGCCGAGATCGAACGTCACCAACAATTCCTGGCCGCCTGGGCCTATCAGTTCAGTTCCCAGGTCAGCCTGTATTACCCGCGTGCCTTGTTGTTCGAAATCGAGTCGAGCCTGGGCTTGTTCGGGCCATGGCCGCAGTTCGAAGCGCGCTTGCGCAAGGCGTTGAGCGAGCTGGGCTTTCGTCACCGTATCGTTGCCGCACCCAACCCAGCAGCGGCACGGGTACTGGCGAATATCTACGATGGCCTGGCGGTGCAGGATGACGGCTTGATGCAGGCGCTGGCGCCGCTGCCCATCGACCGCGCGGGCCTCGACCCGCAGGCCGCCACGGCCTTGTCGCGCATGGGCCTGCGCACCCTGGCCCACGTGCAGGCGCTGCCTCGGCACACCTTGGCGCGACGCTTTGATGCCAGCCTGCTCAGGCACCTGGATGCACTGACCGGGCAGCGGCCGCTGGCCCTGGCGTTTTATCAGCCGCCGGACCAGTTCGACGTGCGCATCGAGCTGAATTTCGACGTGCAATCCCATCAGGCGTTGCTGTTTCCCCTGCGCCGCCTGACCGGTGATCTGTCCGCCTTCCTCTGTGGCCGCGACAGTGGCGTGCAACGCTTCGACCTGCACCTGGAACACGCGCAGGTGCCGGACACGGTGATCAAGGTCGGCCTGCTCAGCGCCGAACGCGAACCGGCGATGCTGTTTGAATTGGCCCGGGGGCGCCTGGAGCACGTCCAAGTCACCTCGCCGGTGCGCGGTTTTCGCCTGGTGGCCCAGGACCTGCCGGTGTTCGTGCCGCAGCGCCAGGACCTGTTCGACGACCGCCCGCAACAGACCTTGCCCTGGGAGCAATTGCGCGAGCGCCTGCGTGCTCGCCTGGGGGATGAGGCTGTGCAGGGCCTGCGCTTTCACGCCGACCACCGGCCCGAATGCGCCTGGCAAGCGACGGCGGATAAAAGTCCGTGCCCGAGCCTGAACAGGGTGCGACGCCCCGGTTGGCTGCTGAATGAGCCGACCTTGCTGGCCGAGCAGGGCGTACAGATCCTGATGGGCCCGGAGCGCATCGAATCCGGCTGGTGGGACGGTGCCGATATCCGCCGCGACTACTACCTGATCCAGACCCGCGCCGGCCAGCAAGGCTGGGCCTACCGCACCCTAGGGCAGACCGATGGGCTATGGCTGCAAGGCTGGTTCTCATGAACACTACCCCCCCTTGTAGGAGCCGGCTTGCCGGCGAAAATCGCACAGGCACCGCGTTCCCTCTGGGAGCCCACGCCACCGTTAACGACCATCGCTGGCAAGCCAGCGCCTACGGGCAGTAGCGATCATGAGTTACGCCGAGTTGCACTGCCTGTCCAACTTCAGCTTCCAGCGCGGTGCGTCCAGTGCGCTGGAGCTGTTCGAGCGGGCCAAGCGCCAAGGCTATAGCGCCCTGGCGATCACCGACGAGTGCACCTTGGCCGGTATCGTGCGCGCCTGGCAGGCGGCGAAGGCGGTGGATTTGCCGTTGATCATCGGCAGCGAGGTGCGCATCGAGAACGGTCCGAAACTGGTGCTGCTGGTGGAAGACCTCATCGGCTACCAGCACCTGTGCCGTTTGATCACACTGGCCCGGCGGCGTGCCGAAAAAGGCCGTTATCGCCTGCTGCACGAAGACTTCGAACAACCGCTGCCCGGCCTGCTGGCGTTGTGGGTCGCCGAAGACAGCGACACCCAGGCCTCGATCCAATGGCTACGCCGCACCTTCACCGAACGCCTGTGGCTGGCGGTGCACCTGCACTGCGGCCAGGACGATGCGCGGCACCTGGAACACCGCCTGGACCTCGCCGCCAGCCTGCACATTCCCGCCGTAGCCTGCGGCGATGTGCATATGCATGCACGCGGTCGCCGGGCGCTGCAAGACACCATGACCGCCATCCGCCATCACGTATCGGTGGCCGAGGCCGGCACGCGCCTGCACCCCAATGGCGAGCGCCATCTGCGCAGCCTCGACGCCCTGGCCGCGTTGTACCCGCAACGCTTGCTCGACGAGACCCAGGCCATTGCCCGTCGTTGCACCTTCGACCTCAGCCAATTGCGCTACCACTACCCACGCGAACTGGTGCCCAGTGGCTATGACGCCAAATCCTGGTTGCGCGCCGTGACCGAAGAGGGCATCGCCCAACGCTGGCCCCAGGGGGTCGATGCCAAGACCCTGCAACAAATCAACAGCGAGCTGGCGCTGATCAGCGAACTGGGCTACGAAAGTTATTTCCTCACGGTGCACGACATCGTGCGCTTCGCCCGCAGCCGTTCGATCCTCTGCCAGGGCCGGGGCTCGGCGGCCAACTCGGCGGTGTGCTTTGCCTTGGGCATCACTGAGATCAATCCGAGCCTGACGAGCATGCTGTTCGAGCGCTTCCTGTCCAAGGAGCGTAACGAACCGCCGGACATCGACGTGGACTTCGAGCACGAGCGCCGCGAAGAAGTGCTGCAGTACGTGTTCCAGCGCTACGGCCGCACCCGTGCCGCATTGACGGCGGTGGTCAGCAGCTACCACGCGGCCGGCGCGGTGCGCGATGTGGCCAAGGCCCTCGGGCTGCCGCCGGACCAGATCAACGCGCTGGCCGAATGCTGCGGGCGCTGGAGCGATGACGCACCGCCCCTGGAGCGCTTGCGCGAAGGCGGCTTCGACCCGCAAAGCCCGATCCTGCGACGTGTGCTCACGCTGACCCAGCAATTGATCGGCTTCCCCCGGCACCTGTCCCAGCACCCCGGCGGCTTCGTGATTTCCGAATACCCGCTGGACACCCTGGTGCCGGTGGAAAACGCCGCCATGGCCGAGCGCACCATCATCCAGTGGGACAAGGACGACCTCGACGCCGTCGGCCTGCTCAAGGTGGATATTCTCGCCCTGGGCATGCTCAGCGCGATCCGCCGCTGCTTCGATCTGCTGCGCCGCCTTCGCAACCGGGGCTTTTCCCTGGCGGACATCCCCAAGGACGACCCGGCCACCTACGCAATGATCAGCAAGGCCGACACCATTGGCGTGTTCCAGATCGAGTCGCGGGCGCAGATGTCAATGCTGCCAAGGCTCAAGCCGCAGACGTTCTATGACCTGGTGATCGAGGTCGCCATCGTGCGGCCCGGGCCGATCCAGGGCGGCATGGTGCACCCGTATTTGCGTCGGCGTAACAAGGAAGAAGAAGTCACTTATCCGTCACCGGAGCTGGAAGTGGTGCTGAAGCGCACCCTGGGCATCCCGTTGTTCCAGGAGCAAGTGATGCAGATCGCCATGGTCGCCGCCGACTATAGTCCCGGCGAGGCCGACCAGTTGCGCCGCTCCATGGCCGCCTGGAAACGTCACGGCGGCCTGGAGCCGCACCAGCAACGCTTGCGCACCGGCATGCTGAAAAAGGGCTACAGCGAAGCTTTTGCCGCGCAGATCTTCGAGCAGATCAAGGGCTTTGGCAGCTATGGCTTTCCCGAGTCCCACGCGGCCAGTTTCGCCTTGCTGACCTACGCCAGTTGCTGGCTCAAGTGCCATGAACCGGCCGCGTTTGCCTGTGCGCTGATCAACAGCTGGCCCATGGGCTTCTACAGCCCGGACCAGATCCTGCAGGATGCGCGGCGCCATCGCTTGCAGATTCGTCCGGTGGATGTACAGGCCAGCGACTGGGATTGCAGCCTGGAACCCATCGACGCTGCGCAGCCTGCGATTCGCCTGGGCTTGCGCATGATCTCGGGGTTTCGCGAAGAGGACGGGCGGCGTATCGAAGCGGCGCGTCAGCGTCGGGCTTTCAGCGACATTGCCGACCTGGACGACCGCGCCGGGCTGGATGCGCGCGCCCAGGCATTGCTGGCGGATGCCGGCGCCTTGCGGGCCCTGGCCGGCAACCGCCACAAGGCGCGCTGGGAGGTGGCCGGCGTGCACAAGCAACTGGGGTTGTTTGCCGGCCTGCCGAGCCCCGATGAAGCCGTGGTGGAGCTGCCCGCGCCGACGGTGGGCGAGGACCTGCACGCCGACTACGCTACGGTCGGCACCACCCTGGGCCCGCATCCGCTGGCGCTGTTGCGCGCCGAGTTGCGCAAGCGCCGTTGCCGCAGTTCGCAGGAGCTGAGGGCGGTCGAGCACGGTCGCCCTGTCAGCGTCGCCGGCTTGGTGACGGGCCGCCAGCGCCCAGGGACCGCCAGCGGCGTGACCTTCGTGACCCTGGAAGATGAGTTCGGTAACCTTAACGTGGTGGTCTGGCGCGACCTGGCCGAGCGCCAACGCCAGGCGCTGGTGGGGGCGCGGCTGCTGAAAGTGGATGGGCGCTGGGAGGCGGTGGGCGAGGTGCGGCACTTGATCGCCGGGCGTTTGACCGACCTGACGCCGCTGCTGGAAGGCATCCATGTGCGCAGTCGGGATTTTCACTGAGGCCAGCGGCTTCTGCGCTTATTACCCCCTGCGTCATATGAGATGAAACCATCCGCCTCACGCGCGCTCAAAATTTTGCGCCCGTCCTCTCTTTGCACAGGCCCAACCATGCCATGCTTGTGTGCACCCATGGTGGTGAAGGCTGGGCGGGTACATGATCGACAACGACAGTGACTCGGTTTTCGCCGGAAGCCAGCCTCCGTATCTGCTGGTCCTGACATTCATCTGCTGAGCAAGCCCTAGAGCCCCGACGCCTTGACGCAACGGGTGCGCCGCGTGCTCTCTGTCCGACAAGGTTGCACATGACTTCACAGCGCGATATCCCTCCGATCACTGCCCTGCAATACGGCTTTGTCCGTGTGCGCGGTGCCCGCGAACATAACCTGCATAACGTTGATGTGGACATCCCACGGGACGCTTTGGTGGTCTTCACCGGGGTGTCGGGGTCGGGCAAGTCGTCCCTGGCCTTTTCCACGGTGTATGCCGAAGCCCAGCGGCGTTATTTCGAGTCGGTGGCACCGTATGCGCGGCGCCTGATCGACCAGGTCGGTGTGCCGGATGTGGACAGCATCGAAGGCCTGCCGCCCGCCGTGGCCCTGCAACAGCAGCGCGGTACGCCAAGTGCGCGCTCGTCGGTGGGCAGCGTGACCACACTGTCGAGCCTGATCCGCATGCTGTATTCCCGTGCCGGCAGTTACCCGCCGGGCCAGGCGATGCTGTATGCCGAGGACTTTTCGCCCAACCTGCCTCAAGGCGCCTGCCCGCAATGCCATGGCCTGGGCCGCGTGTATGAAGTGACCGAGGCGCTGATGGTGCCCGATCCGTCGTTGACCATTCGCCAACGCGCGGTGGCTTCCTGGCCGCTGGCGTGGCAGGGCCAGAACCTGCGCGACATCCTGGTGACCCTGGGCTATGACGTGGACATTCCCTGGCGCGAGCTGCCGAAAAAGCAGCGCGACTGGATCCTGTTCACCGAAGAAACCCCCACCGTCCCGGTGTACGCCGGCTTCACCCCCGAGCAGACCCTCGAGGCGCTCAAGCGCAAGCTCGAACCGAGTTACCAAGGCACGTTCAGTGGCGCCCGGCGCTACATCCTGCACACCTTCACCCACACCCAAAGCGCACTGATGAAAAAGCGCGTCTCGCAGTTCATGCAGGGCAGCGCCTGCCCGCTGTGCGACGGCAAGCGGCTGACCAAGGCGGCGTTGTCGGTGAAGTTTGCCGGCGTCGACATTGGTGAGTTGTCGCAACTGCCGTTGGCGCAATTGGCAGAACTGTTGCGGCCGGTAGCGGCGGGGCAGGACAAGATGAAACTGTCGGTGGAAAAACGCCTGGCCGCGCAGCGTATCGCCCAGGACCTGCTTGAGCGGGTCAGCACCTTGACCGAACTGGGGTTGGGTTATTTGTCCCTGGAACGCAGTACACCAACGCTGTCATCGGGCGAGCTGCAGCGCTTGCGCCTGGCCACCCAATTGGGCTCGCAGCTGTTTGGCGTGATCTACGTGCTCGATGAACCCTCGGCAGGCTTGCATCCGGCGGATGGCGAAGCCTTGTTCACCGCGCTTGAACGCTTGAAGGCCGCAGGCAATTCGTTGTTTGTGGTGGAGCATGACCTGGAAACCATGCGCCGTGCCGACTGGCTGATCGATGTCGGCCCGGCCGCCGGCGAGCACGGTGGGCAGGTCCTGTACAGCGGCCCGCCCGCGGGGCTGGCGGACGTGGAGGCGTCGCAGACTCGTGAGTATCTGTTTGCCGACAAGCGCGTGGCGAATCAGCAGCGTCGCGAGCCCACGGGGTGGCTGAAACTGGAAGGGGTGACGCGCAATAATCTCAACGGCCTGAACGTCGATTTCCCGCTGGGCTGCTTCACGGCGGTCACCGGGATTTCCGGTTCGGGCAAGTCCAGCCTGGTCAGCCAGGCGCTGTTGGAGCTGGTGGGCGCAGGCCTTGGGCGCGTGGTGGAAAACGACGAAGAGCCGAGCCTGGAAGATGACGCACCGCAAACCAGCGGCGGGCGGATCAGCGCCGGGCTGGAGCAGATCCGCCGCCTGGTGCAGGTAGACCAGAAACCCATCGGTCGCACCCCGCGCTCCAACCTGGCGACCTATACCGGGCTGTTCGACAACGTGCGCAAACTGTTCGCGGCCACGCCGGCGGCGAAGAAGCGTGATTACGACGCCGGGCAGTTCTCCTTCAACGTCGCCAAGGGCCGTTGCCCGAACTGTGAGGGCGAGGGATTTGTCAGTGTCGAATTGCTGTTCATGCCCAGCGTGTACGCGCCATGCCCGACGTGCCACGGCGCGCGCTACAACCCCGAGACCCTGGCGATCAAATGGCAAGGCTTGAGCATCGCCCACGTGCTGGGGCTGACGGTGGAACAGGCGGTAGAAGTGTTTGCCGAGCAGCCTGGAGTGCTGCGTTCGCTGCAGGTGCTGCGGGACATCGGCCTGGGATACCTGCGCCTGGGCCAGCCGGCGACCGAGTTGTCGGGTGGCGAAGCGCAGCGCATCAAACTGGCCACCGAACTGCAACGCAATGCCCGGGGCGCGACCTTGTATGTGCTGGATGAACCCACCACCGGCTTGCATCCGCGCGACGTCGACCGCTTGCTCAGCCAGTTGAACCACTTGGTGGACGCGGGGCATACGGTGGTTGTGGTGGAGCATGAGATGCGCGTGGTGGCGCAGAGTGACTGGGTGATTGATATCGGGCCGGGGGCCGGGGATCTGGGGGGTAAGGTGGTGGTCAGCTGCACGCCGCAGAAGGTTGCGACGAGCAAGAAAAGCCGGACTGCGCCGTTCCTGGCCAAAGAACTCTAAATCCTTTTAGGCGCCCGGCTTGCCGGCGATCGCGTCCTTGAGTTCCAGGGAGAACTTGAGAACGCCATCGCCGGCAAGCCGGGCTCCTACACATTGTGGGTCAGGACTGTTGGATTTGTTGCTTGGCCTGCTTCACGACGTTTTCCACGGTAAACCCGAACTTCTCCTGCAACTTGGCCAACGGCGCGGACGCACCGAAGCTGTTCATCACCACCTTGGCGCCGGTCTGGCCCACATAACGGTCCCAGCCCAATGGGCCTGCCTGTTCCACCACCACCCGTGCCTTCACCGCTGGCGGCAGCACGCTGTCGCGGTAGGCCTGGTCCTGGTCTTCAAACAATTCCCAGCTGGGCATGGACACCACGTGCGCGGCAATCCCTTCGGTCTTCAACTGCTCATAAGCCGCCACGGCCAGGCCGACTTCGCTGCCGGTCGCCAACAGCAGGACCTCGGGATGATCAGCACCGGCCAATACATAAGCCCCCTTGGCCGCCCCGGACGCCGCTGCGTACTTCGTGCGATCCAGCGTCGGCAACGGCTGACGCGACAACACTACGCAACTCGGGCGATGGGTTTGCGCCAGGGCCACCTTCCACAGCTCCAGGGTTTCATTCGCATCGCCCGGCCGCAACGTCAACAGCCCTGGCGTGGCGCGCAACTGCGTGAGGTGTTCGATCGGCTGGTGTGTCGGCCCATCTTCACCCACGCCAATCGAGTCATGGGTGAACACGAACACCACCGGCAACTCCATGATCGCCGCCAGGCGGATCGGCGGTTTCATGTAGTCGCTGAACACCAGGAACGTCGAGGTGTACGGCCGCAGGTAGGACAGCGCCAGCCCGTTGGCGATTGCGCCCATGGCGTGTTCACGAATGCCGAAGTGCAGGTTGCGCCCACTGTAGTCGTCGGCACTGAAACGGCCGGCACCGTCAAAGGTGAGGTTGGTCTTGGTCGACGGTGACAAGTCCGCCGAGCCGCCCAGCAGCCAGGGGATTTGCTGGGCAAACGCATTCAGCACTTCGCCCCCGGCGGCGCGGCTGGCCACGCCCTTGGCGTCGCTGTCGAAGTGCGGCAGATCATCCTGCCAATGCTCGGGCATTTCCCCGGCGCGCATGCGGCGCAGTTCGTCAGCCAGTTCCGGCTCGTATTGCTCAAGCTGCGACAGGTGCTGGTGCCAGGCCTCATACAGCGGCTGGCTGCGCTTGACCAGCGCGTCACGTAGCACCGTGCGGACTTCGTCGGGTACCAGGAAACTCGAGTCCTGTGGCCAGCCATAGGCCGCTTTGGTCAGGCGGATTTCGTCATCGCCCAACGGTTCACCGTGGGCTGCGGCGGTATTGTGCTTGTGCGGCGAGCCGTAGCCGATGACGCTGTCGACCACAATCAGGGTCGGCGCACCGGTGTTGCTCTTGAAGGTCTCCAGCGCGGTGCTCAGCGCCTGCAAGTCATTCGCGTCAGTCACGTGCAGGGTGTGCCAGCCGTACGCCTGGAAGCGCTTGATCAGGTCCTCGCTGAACGCCAGCTCCGTGTGGCCCTCGATGCTGATGGTGTTGTTGTCATAGATCCAGCACAGGTTCTCCAGCTTCAGATGCCCGGCCATCGACGCGGCTTCGCTGCTGATGCCTTCCATCATGTCGCCGTCACCGCACAGGGTGTAGACGTTGTAGTCGAACAAGACCTTGTCATTACGGTTGAAGCGCTCGGCCAACCAGCGCTGCGCCATCGCCATGCCCACGCTGTTGGCGCACCCCTGGCCCAGTGGCCCGGTGGTGGTTTCCACCCCGGTGGTCATGCGGTACTCCGGATGCCCTGGGGTCTTGGAGTCGGCCTGGCGGAATTGCTTGATATCGTCCAGGCTGATCGCCGGCTGGCCGGAACGCTTGCCGTGGGCGTCGATCTCTACCACGCCGGCCAGGTGCAACAGCGAATACAGCAACATCGACGCATGCCCCACGGACAGCACAAAGCGGTCGCGGTTAGGCCAGTCCGGATGCTGCGGGTGGTAGCGCAGGAAGCGACTCCACAGCGTATAGCCCACCGGCGCCAGGCCCATGGGCGTGCCCGGATGGCCGGAATTGGCCTTCTGCACGGCGTCCATGGCCAGGGTGCGGATAGTGTTGATGCATTGGGTGTCGACAGTGGTGGCAGCATGCGTCATGAAACCGGTCTCCCTCGGGTGGCTATCTAGAGTGGAGGGCAGGGCGCGGCAAAGGTTTGATCCAAACGCCTGCGCTGCGACGAACGGGGCTGTATTGCCCCCGAACATGACAAGACCCCTCGCAATGGTCTAGCTTCAAGGGCGTCAGCCATTGATCTACTTGCGGAGGTACGCCATGCCAGTGAAACACGACCTGTATCAGGACTTGGGGTTTAGCAAGGAAGTCGTTCACGAACGCAGGGTGAGCGACAAACGCCTGGACTCGCTGCTCACTCAATACGACGACGCTGACAAGGAGGTGTTGAAGGCGGAGTCGGCAAGCGCCAGCGATGAGGATGTGGAGAGGCTGAAGAAGCAGCGGCTGTTGATCAAAGACGACATCGTGGAAAGGCTAACCCCCGAACAGCCCGCTGTAGGAGCGAGCTTGCTCGCGAAAAACTTGAGAACGCCGCGATAAACCTGATGCGCTGCGTCATCGTTAACGTTTTTTCGCGCGCAAGCTCGCTCCAGCAAGGGCCCGACATATTTATTCAGAATTGTCTGGGGGACAGGATTCTTCTCACTGCCTATCATGCCGACCGCCCACCCGGCTCTGGGGACTGTTGCGGCGCAAGGATTGCGCTGGTGAGCCGGGTGGGCACTTCATTTCATGCCAGCAGCGTCCTGGTGCATTCATCGATCGAGCGTTGCTGCGTCTCGCCATACAGCTTCAGTTCATCAATTGTCTGGCGCCCCAGTGCCTTCTCGAACTCAGCCTGGTTCGAGTTCGCCGCGTAGTGACTCTGCGCCGCGTCCCCCAGGTTCGACTGGAATATCCCCGCCGCGCTCACCGGCAGAAAATCCTCATACACCAACGGCTCCACATCGATGTGGCCGGCCGCGATCAGTGCTTCCAGCGTGCGCGGTTGAGCGGCAGTGCCGCGCGCCGCCAAACCTCGTTCGGTGGCGAAGTAGCGGAAGTACGCCAGGCCCTGTTCACGCATCTGCGCGTGGTTATCCGGGAACGCCTGGAAGTGCTGTTCCATCAATTCGACATAACGTGCGGCGTTGCCCTCATTCGGGAAGGCGCCCAATTCGTCGCGCGCGGCGTTCAGCAATTGGTCGTACAGGGCGCGGCCTTTGGGCGTGAGGGCTACGCCGCGCTGTTCGATCTCGCCAAAGCGCGCGCTGTGGCTGCCTTGGGCGTCGGTAAAGGCGATGGGTTCGTCGAGGGCCTTGAAGCTGGTCTGGCGCAGCAGGATCGGGCAGCGACGGCGGGGCGGGCCTTCGATCACGGCTTTGGGGGTGATGCCTTTGCCGGGCATGGCGGCCTGGACCTGGTCGATGTCCAGGGTGCGCGGGGTCAGATGGTTGATATGCGGGCCCTTGAAGGCGACCACGTCGGCGATCAGGCGGTGCTGGTCGCTCAGTTGCTGGTACTGCGCGCCAGTGACGGTGGCGGTGTGGTGCCAGCGGAAGGTTTCCAGGGCCTGGCGGATAAATTCATCGGCGTTCTCGGCGTTGAGGCCACCGTGCTTTTCCGCGTGTTCGATCAGCGCCAAGGCGCCGGGGGTGAAGATCGAGCGCTTGGCCAGTGCGGCTTCGGCGAAGGCGCGCAGGTCGGGGTTTTCGATCAGTTCCAGGCGCAATAACGAGGTGAACACCCGGAACGGGCTGGTTTGCAGCGCCTGCTCATGCACGGCGCGAAAAGCGGTGGAGTGCACCGGCACGCCGGCCGGGGTCAGGTCGTAGTAGCCCACCGGCTGCATGCCCATCACGGCAAACAGGCGGCTGATGGTCGCCAGCTCTGCGGCGGTGCCGAGACGGATCGCGCCGTGGCGCTCCATGTCCAGGCGCTGGATTTCACCGGTACGTTGCAGTTGTTGCGCCAGCTGCGGCTCGGTGTCGAGCACACGGGCGTTGGTCTCGGCCACCAGCTCCATCAGTGCGCCGTAAAGTGGAACTTCATCTCGGTACATGTCGGACATGGCCTTGGAAAAGCCCTTGCGGATCTCGTCGGGGCTGACATGTGCGGTGGTGGGCATAGAAAAATTCCTGATGGCTATGGCGATGAAGGTGGCCTTTGCCCGGATTTTGTTGAGCTGCAGGCCGACTGGCAAACGAAGATTCTTCAGGACTTCATTCTGCAAATGAATGAGATGACGTAAATATGACAAAAAACAGCCTTCGTGAAATTTCATTTTCACGCGGTTTTCCTAACTAATTCTTCACGGAGTCCGCCCCGGTCGGCATGAAAGAATCGTCACGTTTGCAAGGATGAAAACGCCGTTATGCACACCACGCACATAAAAAAATGTTTAGGGGCCGTCGTTAATGAAAATTTCTACACTGGCGTTGTCGATCACCGCCGCCGTTCTTGCACAACACGCATTCGCTGATGATTTCGGGCTCGGCTCTCTGGGTACGGGCAACGGTCACAGCGGCTTCCTGGAAGACAGCCATGCGTCCGTCAGTTCGCGGACCATGTACTACAGCGCGGACAACCGCTCGGGGACCAGCAACGATCTGCGCGAAGCCGCCACCGCGCTGCGTTTTGACTACAAATCCGGTTTCACCCAAGGCACCGTTGGCCTCGGTTTCGACGTCATGGCCTTCGGCGCCCTGCGTCTGGACGGTGGCGATGGCCACACGGCCGGTGCCGGCTTGTCCGGTAACGGCAACAGCTTCTTCCCGACCAAGAACAACGGCACCGAGCCTGCCGATTCCTTCGGCCGCGCGGCAGGCAATGTGAAGTTCCGCATTTCCCAGACCGAGTTGCACGTCGGTGGCGGCTTGGCGCCGGTGTTGCCGATCCTGGTTTCCAACGACAGCCGCGTGGCCCCGCAGACCTTTGACGGTGGCATCCTCACCTCCAGTGACATTCCCAATGTCACCTTCACCGGTGGTGAGCTGAACCGCGCCGAAGGCCGTGCCTCCAGCAACTCCACCGGCTTGAGCGTGGCAGGCGGCACCCGCGACAGCGACAGCTTCAAATTCGGCGGGGTGGACTACAAGCCGTTTGGTTCTTCCGATAACGTCGTCGCGAAAAACCTGACGTTGCAGTACTACTACGCGCAACTGCAGGACTTCTACAAACAGAACTACTTCGGCCTGGTCCACGTGCTGCCGCTGGGCAATGACCAGTCGTTCAAGACCGACCTGCGCTACTTCGACAGCACCAGCGACGGCAAGAACGGCGAAAGCGGCTACCAGTTCAACAACAACGGCGGCTACGCCAAGCACGCCAACGAAGTGGACAACAAGACCTACAGTGCAGCCTTCACCTACCAGTTGGGTGGCAGCAGCCTGATGCTCGGCCACATTGGCGTGGGTGATGACGGCGGCTTTGTGTGGGTGAACCAGGGCAGCCTGGCCGACCCGCACGCACAAGGCGCCGGCGGCAGCGACTTCTACCTGTTCACCGACGCCGTGGTCGGCCAGTTCTCCCGCGCGGGCGAGCAGGTCAACTTTGGCCAGTACTCCTATGACTTCAAGGCCTACGTGCCTGGCCTGAAGGCGTCCGTGGCTTACCTGGACGGTTCGGATATCAAGTCGAAGGTCGCCGGGGGCCCTGACCAGAAGGAAAACGAAACCGACTTCCGCCTGGACTACGTCGTGCAGGCAGGTCCTCTGAAAGGCTTCGGTACCACCTTCCGTACCGGTACCTATCACGGCAAGAACACCGGCACCGCCGACCAGGACCAAACCCGCCTGATCTTCAACTACACGTACGCCCTCTTCTAAGTCTTCATGTGCACCCGGACGTCATTGGGCTCTACACTGCCTCTCACCCGGTAGGCGATGGAGGACCCAATGACGGCCACCCCCGACACCCGAATACTTGATACAACCGAAGGCCAACGCCTGGCGACGCAGGATGCCGAGCGCTGGCGCGAGTGGGGCCCTTATTTAAGCGAACGCCAATGGGGCACGGTGCGCGAAGACTACAGTGCCGATGGCGATGCCTGGACTTACTTCCCCCATGAACACGCGCGCAGCCGCGCCTACCGCTGGGGCGAAGATGGCCTGGCCGGTTTCAGCGACAAGGCGCAACGCTGGTGCCTGGGCCTGGCCCTGTGGAACGAGCGCGATGCGATCATCAAGGAGCGCCTGTTCGGCCTCAATAACGCCGAGGGCAACCACGGTGAAGACGTCAAGGAACTGTACTTTTTCGTCGATGGCGTACCGAGCCATGCCTACATGCGCATGCTCTACAAATACCCGCATGCCGCCTTTCCCTACGACGACCTGATCAGCGAGAACGCCCGCCGTGGCCTGGAGGATGCCGAGTACGAGATCCTCGATACCGGCGTGTTCGAAGACAACCGTTACTGCGATATCAGCGTCGAATACGCCAAGCACCAGCCCGACGACCTGTTCATGCGCGTCACCGTGCACAACCGCTCCGACCAGTCGACCCGCTTGCAGGTGATGCCCCAACTGTGGGCGCGCAATGACTGGAGCTGGACGTTTGATGCGCACAAGCCGCAGTTGAAGATGGACGGGGAGCAGGTGCTGGCGCGCCATCCCGAGCTGCCTGATCGGCATCTCGGTGCCTGGGGCCAGGACGGGGTGGAGTGGTTGTTCTGCGAAAACGAGACCAACTTCCCCCGGTTGGATGGGCAGCCGGCGCCGGGGCCGTTCAAGGACGGGATCAATGATTACGTGGTCGCGGGTGTTCAATCGGCGATTCGCCGTGACAGCGGCACCAAAGTCGCGGCGCGTTTCATCCTCGAACTGACAGGCCTGGAAAGCAAAACCGTCTACCTGCGTTTTGCACCCGTGGACGCGCCGCAGGTCAACGCCCGCAAGGTGTTCGAACAGCGTCGCCAGGAGGCCGATGAGTTCTACGCTGCCTTGCAACAGCGCATCGGCGACGACGATGCCCGCAATGTGCAACGCCAGGCGTTGGCGGGGTTGTTGTGGTCCAAGCAGCTTTACTACTTTGACGTCAACCAATGGCTCGACGGCGACCCGGCACAACCCGCGCCGCCAGCCGAGCGCTTGCATATCCGCAACACCCATTGGCGGCACCTGTCGAATTTCGACATCCTCTCCATGCCCGACACCTGGGAATACCCGTGGTATGCCTCGTGGGACCAGGGCTTCCAGGCAGTGGCCATGGCGCTGATCGATCCGGGGTATGCCAAGCAGCAACTGCTACTGCTGGTGAAAGACCGCTTCATGCACCCCAACGGGCAGTTGCCGGCCTATGAATGGCGCTTCGATGATGCCAACCCGCCAGTACACGCGTGGGCCAGCTGGCGGGTGTACCAGCAGGACAAGGCGCTGACTGGCGTAGGCGATATGGATTTCCTCGAGCGGATCTTCCACAAGCTGCTGCTGAATTTTTCCTGGTGGGTCAACCGCAAGGACGCCGAAGGGCGCAACCTGTTCCAGGGCGGTTTCCTCGGGCTGGACAATATCGCCTTGTTCGACCGTTCGGCCGGGCTGCCGCCGGGTTACCAGTTGGACCAGGCCGACGGCACGGCGTGGGTCGCCGCCTATGCACTGGACTTGATGCGTATCGGCCTGGAGTTGGCCAAGCGCAACGGGGTGTATGTCGACATCGCGGTGAAGTTCTTCGAGCATTTCCTGTACATCGCCGGCGCCATCAACCGCGTCGACGACAGCGCGGAAGGCTTGTGGGACGAGCAGGACCTGTTCTTCTACGACGTGCTGCACCGGCCCGACGGCGTGAACGAGCCGGTGCGCCTGCGCTCGATCGTCGGGCTGATGCCGCTGTTTGCCGTGCTGGTGCTGGAGCAGCGCGAGCATGAAGGCCTGGAAGGTTTGCGCGAGCGCCTGCTGGGGTTCATGAAGCACCGGCCCGACCTGGCCAAGCTGGTCTCGCGCTGGAACGAGCCAGGGCAGGGCAACCGCCTGTTGCTGGCGCTGCTGCGCGGTGAGCGCACCAAGGACCTGCTGCGGCGCATGCTCGATGAGCAGGAGTTCCTCTCGGCGTTCGGCGTGCGTTCCTTGTCCAAGGCCTTTGCCGAGCAGCCCCTGGCATTGAAGATGAACGGCAACACCCTCAGCGCACGCTATCAGCCCGGCGAATCCGACTCGCGGCTGTATGGCGGCAACTCCAACTGGCGTGGGCCGCTGTGGATGCCCGTCAACTACATGCTGATCGAGTCGTTGCGGGAATTTCACCGCTACTACGCGGACAACTTCTCGGTGGAGTACCCGACCGGCAGCGGTTACCTGTCCTCCCTGGAGGACGTCGCCGACAGCCTCAGTCAGCGCCTGACGCGCCTGTTTCTACGCGATGAAAACGGCTCAAGGCCGTCGATGGCAGGGTACGCCCAGCTGGAAACAGACCCGGCCAGCCGTGACTTGGTGCTGTTCCACGAGTATTTCCATGGAGAAACCGGGCGCGGACTGGGCGCGTCCCACCAGACGGGATGGAGCGCGCTGGTGGCATTGTTACTGCAGCCAGCGGCGTAAGCCTCTTTGAGGTGAGCGGGTTTACTGTGGCTAGGGCGCGTGTTGTGGTGTGTGGCGAGAGGGTGCAGTGGGGGGGCAGATAGCTTAGAGCGATCTGCCGCTCAACACTTCCTGCTCGCGCTCCGCGCTGTTGACGTTAACCGTGCGCGCAAAACTCACGCCATCCCCATCAAACACGCACACCACCCGGTCCCTGAATGCCGTCTGCGGATAGATCCAGGTCATCTCCAGGGTCTTTTCATCCAGCCAGCGCGCACCGGCCACGACCTGCGCGTCCTTGAATTCATAACCGTGATGCAACGCCCGGCCGGGCATGCTGGTAAGGCCGCTGAGCCAGTGATCAACGCCCACTTTCAACGTATGAGTGGCCTGGCCGTCGCTGAGTTCGAAGGTCAAGCCATCCCCCGCAAACTCAAATGACAACTGCTGCACACCCAACCCGTTGTCGGCCATTTCAAACACGCGCTTCGCATTTGCCGGCGCAGCACACAAAGACACCAGTGCAGGGCGCTCGGCCATGTTCGCCAGCCGCTGTTCCAGGCGTGCATCCGCGCCAGGGCTGCCACCGCTGGCAAACGCCGCCGGGAAATACGCTTCGACAAACGGGAGGATCGCCGCCGAGTTTTTCATCCCGCCCACCAGTACCAGCGTCGCGCCGTACTCGCGGTACACCGCGGCCATCTGCACAAACACTCCCAGCGCGCTGAAGGCCCCGCTGGGCTTCATCATCCAGTGGTAACCATAACGGCTATCCGGGCCACCCTGGGGTTGGGTCGCGGCCTTGACCCAGGCGGCTGGCAATACCTGCTGTCCATTCCATACGCCGTCCTGGGCATGCAGCACGGCCAGTTTCAGCGCGGCCGACACCGGTGCGGTGAGGCCATTGCCGCCGGGGTTCACGCCGTCGGGGCCGAGGTCCCAGGTTTCGTTGTGAATATCCAAGGGGAGGAACAGCCGCGGCTTGAGGTAGTCGTGCAGGGTCTGGCCGGTGACGCGGTTGATCAGCGCCGACAGCATGTAGCTGGCCGCACTGGTGTAGACGTATTCGGTGCCCGGTGCGTAGGCCAGGGGGATCTTGAAGAATTCCGCGATCCAACTGGTGCTGATGCCGCGCCAGACGGAGCCGGAGGTGTTGCCGGCGTGGCCGGTGCGCATGGTCAGCAGGTGTTCGACGGTCATGTCGGCCAGGCGTGGGTCGGCGTGCGCGGGGACGTCGTCAGGGAAGAAGGTGACCAGCCGATCGTCCAGCGCCAGCAAGCCTTCTTCGATGGCCAGGCCGATGGCGCAACCGGTGAAGCTCTTGGCCATGGAGTGCAGCACGCGTGGCTCGTTGGGGTCTACGGGCCAGGTCCAGCCTTCGGCGACGACATGGCCGTGGCGGTGCAGCATAAAACCATGCAGGTCGAGGCCGGCCGCCTTGACGGTGTCGAGAAAAGCGATCAACTGGTCGGGGTCAACGCCAAGGCTGCTGGCGCTGGCGCGGGGCAAACCATCGTAGGAAATCAGGGGCATGAAAAGGCTCGGCAAGGGTTGCGATCAACGGCTGCGGTGCACCAGCCGGGAATAGGAAATCAGCATGCTGGTGAGTTCCTGGCTGACCCCGGTGAGGGGCGCGGAACGGCGGCTGATCAGGCACACATCACGGGGTGCCAGGGGTTCTTCGATGGCGATGGTAGTGAGTGCGCTGGAAAACAGCTTCATCCCCGGCAGCATGCGTGGTTCGATGGTCAGGTAGTCGGTTTCCGAAACGATATGCAGGGTTTCCAGCAACGAGTCGGTGGTGATCGCGATCTTCGGCGGTGCCAGGCCCTGGGTGCGGAACAGCTGGACCAGACGGTTTTCCGCGCCACCGATCACGCCGGTCGAACGTACGCTGATCCATTGGCAGTCCACCAGCTCCTGTACCGATTTGGCGTGGGCCAGCGGGTGGCCCTTGCGCGCAATGACACCGGCGCTGGAACTGTAGAGGCGGTCGATGGACAGGTCGATATCGGTGACGTTCGGCGCAAGGGGGCACAGCACGAAATCCAGGCGGCCATCGCGGACCTTTTCGACCAGGCCCTTGGTGGTACCGCTGGCCACGTGCACCTGAATGCGCGGGAAGCGTTGGGTGAAGTTGCTCAACACCGGCACCAGCAGCTCGGCCAGGGGCTCGGAGGTCACGCCCAGATCGATATGGCCTTCGGGCTCGCCTTTCCAGGGTTGCAGGTCGAGCAGGGCGCGTTCGCAGTCCAGGGTGATGGAGCGAGCGCGTACCAGGAACACTTCGCCGGCCGAGGTCAGGTTGATGCCTTGGTTCGAGCGTTGCAGCAAGACCACGCCGAGTTCTTTTTCCAGGGTCTGGATCGATTGGGTCAGGGTGCTTTGCGCCACGTCCAACTGGCGTGCGGCAGAGCGGAAGCTGCCTTTTTCGACCACGGCACAGAACGCACGAAGATGGGTGAGTGTCATGAAGGACTGCCTCGGGTTTCAGCATTTAAACCATTGAATGACTGCCAGCTTATCTGATGACTATAGGTGCGCACAGATCGGTCTGGCCGATCAGGTTCATTATTTTTGAACGCATGCAAACGGCTCCGGGCCCCGATTTTTCGGTAGGCTGGGGGCAGGTTGTGACCGGCTCGAGGGGTGATCGGAAAAGCCGAGCCTGATCACTCGGAGCGTTCTTCTCAAGCTTGCCGCGTGAAGAATAAGATCGGTCCAGGAACATTCGCCAACCGTGAAGGCGACTAAAACAACAACAACTATCCAGGTGTTCGGCCGTGCCTCTTTTTGGGTCCTGCCAGCGTCCGAACCCCAAGCGTAAGGATCATTTAAGGTGCATTTATCCATGAACAAGACTTTTATCCTGGCAGGCGCTTTGTCTGCGGCGCTGGTGGGCACTGCCCACGCCGAAAGTGTGTTGAAGGTGGCGCTCAACGCCGATATCCGCAGCACCGACCCAGGTGTGAACCGCGACACCAACTCCGACGCGGTGATCATGCACATCACCGAAGGGCTGGTAGCCTTCCGTGAAGACGCCACCGTCGGCCCGTTGCTGGCCAAGGACGTGCAGGTGTCCGACGACGGCCTGCGGTATACCTTCCACCTGCGTGACGGGGTGAAGTTCCAGAATGGCAAGGCACTGACGTCCGCCGACGTGCTGTGGACCTGGAAGCGCTTCCTCGACCCCAAGACCCAATGGCGCTGCGCGCCTGAATTCGATGGCCATGGCGGCGCCAAGATCGTCGACATGAGCGCCCCGGACCCACTCACCGTGGTGTTCACCCTCGACAAGCCCAATGGCCTGTTCCTCACCAGCACTGCACTGCCTGAATGTGGCGGCAGCGGCATCCTGTCCTCGGACTCGCTCAACGCCGATGGCAGCTGGAAGGCCCCGGTGGGCACCGGCCCATTCAAGCTGGGCGAATGGAAGCCCGGTCAATACGTCGAACTGCTGCGTAACCCCAACTACAGCGCCCGTGATGAAAAAGAGCCGGACGGTTACACCGGCAACAAATCCACCACCCTCGACCGCGTGCGCCTGTTGGTGATCCCTGATCCGGCCGCCGCCAAAGCCGCCCTGCTGTCGAAAAACGTCGACCTGCTGATCGACGTCACCCCGCTGGACGCCACCGAACTGGCGGCCAACCCCGGCGTGCGCGTGACCTCCAGTGGCACCATGTCGGTCAACGCGTTGCTGTTCCAGACCCGCGACCCGCTGCTCAAAGATGTGCACCTGCGCCAGGCCATCGCCCATGCCCTGGATTCGGCGCAAATCGTCGAAGCGCTCACCGGCGGGCGTTCCAAGGCCAACAACTCGATGGTCGCCAGCGGCAGCCATTACCACACGGCCGTCGAAGACCAGGGCTACACCTTCGACCCGGCCAAGACCGCGCAGTTGTTGCGTGAGGCTGGCTACAAGGGCGAGCCGATCAAGCTGATCGTCAACAAACGCTACGCGGCGATTTTCGACATGGGCGTGTTCGTCCAGGCCATGGCCAAGGCGAGTGGCATCAACCTGGAACTGGAAACCCTCGAGTGGGGCACGCAGTTGGAGCGCTACCAGAGCGGCAACTACCAGATGATGGCGTTCCCGTACTCCGAACGCCTCGACCCGGCCCTGAGTTTCGACTCGATGACCGGCGACAAGGACAAGGAAGCGCGCAAGGTCTGGGACAACCCCCAGGCCCGCGAGTGGCTGCGTGAAGCCCAGCGCGAAGGCGACATCACCAAGCGCCAGGCGCTGTTCGACCAACTGCACCAGCAGATGATCAAGGACGTGCCGATGATCCCGATGTACAACGGCAACGCGATCGCCGCCAGCCGTGACTACGTCAAGGGCCTGCGCACCTGGCCGGTGTCCAAGCCGCGCCTGTGGACCGTCAACGTCCCAGCCTCCGGGAGCAATTGAGGATGTTTCGTTTTATCTCCCAACGCCTGGCGATGTCGATTCCGACCTTGCTGCTGATCTCGCTGATGGTGTTCGCGATCATCCGCCTGGTACCGGGCGACCCGGCGCTGCTGATGCTTGGCGACATGGCCGATGCCCACAGCCTGGAGGTCGCACGTGCGTCCCTGGGCCTGGACCAGCCGCTGCCGGTGCAGTTTGTGATCTGGCTGAAGGCGGTGCTCAGCGGCGACCTCGGGCATTCGATCACCACCAATGAGGCGGTGTTGCCGCTGATCCTCGACCGCTTCCAGGTGAGTGCCGGGATCGTGCTGGTATCGGTATTGCTGGCCGCCTTGATTGCGGTGCCGGCCGGCTTGCTGTCGGCGTGGAAGCAGGACAGCGCGCTGGACTTCAGTGTGGTCTCGACCGCGACGCTGCTGCTGTCGATCCCCAGCTTCTGGCTCGGCCTGCTGTTGCTGTATGCGTTTGGCATCAAGCTGGGCTGGTTGCCGGTGGTGGGTTATGTGTCGTTCGGCCAGTCACCGTGGCAGGCCTTGAGCTTCATCGTGTTGCCGATTGTCACCCTGACGTTGGTGGAACTCGGCGCGATCACCCGCATGGCGCGGGCGAGTGCCATCGAGGTGTTGCGCCTGGAGTACATCACCCATGCCCGCGCCAAGGGGCTGTCGGAACGTGCGGTGCTGTGGCGCCATGCGCTGCGCAACTCGTTTGCGCCGACCCTGACCCTGATCGGGCTGATCCTCGGCAACCTGCTCAGCGGCATTGCCGTGCTGGAAACCGTGTTCACGCTGCCGGGCATCGGCCGTCTGATGGTCGATGCCATCTACGCCCGGGACTACCCGGTGCTGCAAGGCTGCCTGCTGCTGGTGACCTTTGTCTATGTGCTGGTCAACCTGTTGGTGGACCTGCTGTACCCGCTCTTCGACCCCAGGGTTAAGTTATGAATAAGCCACTTCCTGTTGCACCCGAGGTGCTGCTGCCTGCACCGGTGCGTGCCCCCAGGGCCTGGCGCGTGCCGCCGTTGAATGCACTGATTGGTGCGTTCCTGTTGGGCTTGCTGTTGCTCATGGCCGCGCTCGGCCTGGTGTGGACGCCCCATGATCCGCTGGCGCTGAACCTGCTGGCGCGGTTGCAGGCGCCGACCGCCGCGCACTGGCTGGGCACCGATGAATACGGCCGCGATGTGTTGAGCCGCTTGATGATCGGCGCGCACACCAGCCTGTGGGTGAGTGTGCTGACGGTGAGCATGGCGATTATCGCCGGTACGTTCCTCGGCTTGCTGGCCGGTTTCCTGCGCGGCTGGGTCGACCGTGGCCTGATGATGATCAACGACGCGCTGCTGGCGTTTCCCGGCATCCTGCTGGCCCTGGGGTTGATGGCGATCATCGGCCCGAGCTTGTACGGCATCGTCTTCGCCCTGAGCCTGGCCTATACGCCGTCGGTGGTGCGGGTGGTGCGCGGCACGGTGTTGTCGCTGCGGGAGAAGGAGTTTGTCGAAGCCTCGCGGGTGATCGGCAACTCCGAGCTGTACACCATGCTGCGCCATATCGCGCCGAACTGCGTGGCGCCGGTGTGCGTGCTGGCCACCAGCATGTTCGGCTGGGCGATCCTCGCCGAAAGCTCGCTGAGCTTCCTTGGCCTGGGCGTACCGCCACCGGCGGCGACCTGGGGCAATATGCTCGCGGCCAGCCGGCCGTATATCGCCACGGCCAGCTGGCTGGGGCTGTTTCCCGGTGTCTGCATCGCCATGGCGTTGCTGGCGTTCAACCTGTGTGGCGATGCCTTGCGTGACCGCCTTGACCCACGGATGAGTAAATGAGCATGACTGACGTACTGTTGGCAGTCGATCACCTGAAAATCCGCGTCGGCGCCCACGGCCCGCTGGCGGTCAATGACCTGAGTTTCACCATCGCGCCGGGGGAAATCGTCGCGCTGGTGGGCGAGTCCGGCAGCGGCAAGACCATGGCCGCCCGCGCCGCCATCGGCCTGCTGCCACCGCCGCTGGAGCACTGTGGCGGCCAGGTGCGGTTCCAGGGCCACGATCTCAACAGCCTCAAGCCGGAGCAACTGCGCCATCTGCGCGGGGCCAAGATCGGCATGGTGTTCCAGGAACCCATGGTGTCGCTCAACCCGTCCATGAGCATCGGCGAACAAATGGCCGAAGGCCTGCGCCTGCACACCAAGCTCACCGACGCGCAGATCCGTGAACGCAGCCTGGAGATGCTCGGCCATATCGGTATCAAGGACGCCGAACGCTGCCTGGCCGCGTTCCCCCACGAGTTTTCCGGCGGCATGCGCCAGCGCATCATGCTCGCCTCGGTGATGCTGCTGCGCCCGGCGCTGCTGATTGCCGACGAACCGACCACGGCGCTGGATTGCCTGGCGCAACTGGATGTGTTGAAGCTGATGCTCGACCTGACCCGCGAGCAAGGCACGGCGATTCTGTTTATCAGCCATGACTTGTCCCTGGTGGCGCGTTACGCCGACAAGGTGGTGGTGATGCGTGAAGGGCGTGCGGTGGAGCAGGGCACCATCGAGCAGATCCTGCTGGCGCCCAAGGCCGAGTACACCCGGCAGTTGCTCGAGGCCTTGCCACGCCGTGGGGTGTTGGCGGACCTGCCTCAGGCCGACGGCCCGCTGCTGACGGTCAGGGACGTGTGCATCGAACACCCCGGCCCGCGCAGCTTGTGGGGCCGTACGCCGTTCAAGCGCGTGGTGCATTCGGCCAACCTCAGCATCGCACCGGGCGAAACCCTGGCGCTGGTGGGCGGCAGCGGCTCCGGCAAGACTACCCTGGGCCGCGCGATTGTCGGCCTGAACAAAGCCTGTGCCGGTGCCATCGAGTTTGAAGGCGTGGACATCCTCAAGTCCGGCAACCGCGAACACCGGTTGCAGTGCCAGATGATTTTCCAGGACCCGTATTCGTCCCTCGACCCGCGCATGAAGGTCGGCGACATCCTCGCCGAACCGCTGCGCCACGTGCCAGGCATGAGCGCCGAGCAGAAGCGTGAGCGCGTCACCAAGACGCTGCTGGATATCGGCCTGGCCGAGCAGTTTGTCGACCGTTTCCCGCACCAGCTGTCCGGTGGCCAGCGCCAGCGTGTCGCCATTGGCCGCGCGTTGGTGCGGCACCCACGCCTGGTGATTGCCGACGAGCCGATCTCGGCCTTGGACATGACCATCCAGAAACAGATTCTCGAGCTGTTCGAACGCCTGCAGGCGCAGTACGGCTTTGCCTGCCTGTTCATCTCCCACGACTTGGCGGCGGTGGAACGCATCGCCCACCGGGTGGCGGTGATGAGCGAGGGCAGGGTGGTGGAAATGGGCGCGCGCGACGAGATCTTCGACCGCCCGCAACACCCTTACACCCGCAAGTTGCTGGCCGCCGCCAGCCCCTTGGAGAAACTTGAAAACGGTGGCTACCGCATCCGCCAGGGCCCCGTACCGCTAGCGCTGTAACCCAGGACTGACGTCACCCGCCGCGCAAATCACCGATTTGCGCGAACGGCGAAGCCATGCCCGAAGAACAATAAAAACCCCCAACCATGACACTGCCAGGAGCTTAAAAAAATGAAAAAATCCCTGACTCAACTCATCACCGGCGTTGGCGTCGTGAGCAGCGGGTTGATCCCGTTCGCCGCCCATGCCGACTTCATCAAGGACAGCAGCGGTACGCTGGAATTGAAGAACTACTACTTCAACCGTGACTACCGCGAAGAAGCCACCCAGTCGGTGCGTGCCGAATGGGCCCAAGGCTTTTTGCTCGGCATCAAGTCCGGCTTTACCGAGGGCACGGTGGGCTTTGGCCTGGATGCCATGGGCATGCTCGGGTTGAAACTCGACTCCAGTCCGGACAAATCCGGTACCGGCTTGCTGCAGCGTGACAGCGACAAGCGCGCCTCCGACAGCTACTCCAAGCTCGGTGTGACCGCCAAGGCCCGCTTCGCCAAGAGCGAACTGCGTGTGGGCTACCTGGTGCCGGACCTTCCGACCCTGCAACCCAACACCAGCCGGCTGTTCCCGCAGTCGTTCAGCGGCACGCAACTGGTGTCCAACGACATCAGCAACCTCAAGATCAGCCTCGGTCAGTTGGACCAGGCTAAAGACCGCGACTCCACCAACTACGAAGACATGAAGCTGACCACGGTCAGCAAGGTCTACAAAAGCACGGCCCTCAGCGACCAGTTCCGCTTCGCCGGCGGCGATTACTCGCTCACCCCCAACACCTTGCTCAGCTATCACTACGCAGCGCTCGACAGCATCTACCACCAGCAATACGGCGGCTTCAAGAACAGCTTCGGCCTGGGCCCCGGCACGCTGAAAACCGACGTGCGCTACTTCAAGGCGGACAAGGACGGTGCAGGCCTGGCGGGTGATGTCGACAACCGTGCACTGAGTACGCGCCTGACCTACCAGTACGGCGGCCACAGCATCGGTGGCGGTTTCCAGCGGCAGTTCGGCACCACGCCGTTCACCTACCTGGATGGTTCGATCAGCTACCTGTTCACCGAGTACCAGTTCACCAACTTCACCCAAACCAAGGAGCGCGCCTGGCACGCACGCTACGACTACAACTTCGCCGACCTGGGCCTGCCGGGCCTGCTGTTCGGGATCAAGTACGCCAAGGGTGATTCGGCTGAGGTGATCGGCTTCAACGGCGAAGGCCGTGAATGGGAACGCGACCTGGACATCAGCTACGTGGTGCAGACCGGCCCGTTCAAAGGCGTGTCGATGCGTTGGCGCAACGCCCTGGCCAAGGGCAACTTCTACAACGACGTCAACGAGAACCGCGTACTGCTGGGCTACACCCTGGCACTCTGGTAAGCGTGTGAATGCCAGCGGTCTTGTTGAGGCCTGAGGGGTTGTCTGTGGTGAGCGGGCTTATTGTGGTGAGCGGGCTTGCTGTGGTGAGCGGGCTTGCCGTGGTGAGCAGACTTGCTGTGGTGAGTGGGCTTGCTGTGGTGAGCGGGCTTGCCCCGCGCTGGGCTGCGTAGCAGCCCCGAAACCTGCCACCGCGTTTTCTCTGGAAAAACGCGGTGGCCTTGGTGGGGCCGCTGCGCGCCCCAGCGCGGGGCAAGCCCGCTCACCACAAGCGCCGTGCTCAGCACAGCAACCCAGCTCGCCACAAAACCCCTTGCCCCACGGCTGATCGGTTTTGCAGATCAAGATAGCCCTGGCCGCCCTTACAGGCGATCACCCGGTCTCGATACTCTTTTCAAAAGCAAGTTTCCTCAAGAACCATCACTCGAATATCGAGACTTCTGTTTTATGAAACTTAATCAACACCCCTTGCTGCAAGCGACACAAGGTACCCACAGGCACGTGGAAAGTGAGCATTACGGTGCAGTGGGGGCGGGTCGGAAAATCTATATCCAGGCGGCGCTGCATGCCGATGAAACCCCGGCAATGCTGGTGGCCGCGCACCTGCGCCGGCAACTGGCGGCACTGGAGAATGCCGGTCGCCTGAATGCACAGGTCGTGCTGGTGGCCGTGGCCAACCCGGCCGGCCTGGGCCAATACATCATGGGCGCACCCAGCGGTCGTTTCGAGCTGGGCAGTGGCCGCAATTACAACCGTGGTTTCCCGGTGCCGTACCCGGAAATCGCCGGCAAGATCGAACACCTGCTCAGCCAGGATATCGACGCCAACCGTGAACTGATCCGCACCGCCTGGGGCGAGGCACTGCGCGCCACGCGACCGATGGATGAATACCAGTCGCTGCAGCAGACCCTGATGCTGCTGGCCCACGATGCTGACATCGTGCTGGACCTGCACTGCTCCCGCGAAGCGGCGATGCACCTCTACACCGGTGAATCGGTGTGGCCGACCATCGAGCCGTTGGCGCGCTACATCGGTGCCGAGGCCACTTTGCTGGCTACCGATTCCCAAGCCAACTCCTTTGATGAAGCGCTGTACCTGCTGTGGGTGAATTTGCGCGAGCGTTTTGGCGATCGATTCCCGATCCCCGACAGCAGCATTGCCGTGACCGTGGAACACCGTGGTCAGCGTGATGTGTCCTATGAACTGGCGGACCATGACGCCACCGCGATCATTGATTACCTCACCCACCTGGGCGCCATCGAAGGCACCCCACGGCCGTTGCCCGCCTTGCGCAGCCCGGCCACGCCGCTGGCAGGCAGCGAGCAGTTCTATGCACCGAGCGCCGGCGTGCTGGTGCACCGTGCGGCGGTCGGCAGCCGGATTGAAGCAGGGCAGGCGTTGTTCGATATCGTCGACCCCCATAGCGGCCAGACGGTGACCGTGCATAGCCACACCAACGGCGTGTTGTACATGCGTCGTGATGTGCGCTTTGTGAAGCCGGGCGACCCCCTGGGCCGCGTGTCCGGTGCGACACCGATTCGCAGCGGCAAGCTTCTCAGCGCGTGAATTGAAAGGCGATCAAGCCTGTAGGAGCAGGCTTGCCGGCGAGAGCGGTGTGTCAAAGGTACCGCCATCGCAGGCAAGCCAGCGCCTGCAGCAGATCTTCAATGTTTTCAGATTTTTATCAGGCAGGACACCTCATGCACGCCAACCCGGCAATCACCCTCGAAAACCAATTCTGCGCCCATAACTATTCGCCGCTGCCGGTGGTCATCGTCAAGGGCGAGGGCGTCTGGGCCATTGGCGATGACGGCAAGCGCTACCTGGACATGATGTCGGCCTATTCCGCCGTCAGCCACGGCCATGTGCATCCGCGCATCCGCGCCGCCGCCGTGGCGCAGATCGACAAGATCAGCGTGGTGTCGCGCGCGTTCTACAGCGAGCCATTGGGCAACTTCCTCAAGGCGCTGTGCCGCCTCAGTGGCTTCGACTCCGCGTTGCCGATGAACAGCGGCGCCGAAGCCGTGGAGACCGCGATCAAGGCCGCCCGTCGCTGGGGCTATCGGGTCAAGGGCATCGCCGCGAACCAGGCGAAGATCGTGGTGGCCGACAACAACTTTCACGGCCGTACCTCGACGATTGTCGGCTTCTCTTCCGAGCCGGACTACAAGGCCGACTTCGGCCCGTTCTGCAACGGCTTCACCGAGGCGCGCTTCGGTGATATCGAGAGTTTTCGCCAGGCCATCACCGCCGACACCTGCGCCGTGCTGATCGAACCGATCCAGGGTGAAGCCGGTATCCGCGTGCCGCCTACCGGGTTCCTGCGTGAGCTGCGTCAGCTGTGTGACGAAACCAATACCTTGCTGATCCTCGATGAAATCCAGTCGGGCCTGGGCCGTACCGGCAAATGGTTTGCCTTCCAGCATGAAGGTATCCGCCCGGACGCGCTGATCCTCGGCAAGGCGCTGGGCGGCGGGATCATGCCGGTGTCGGCGTTTGTCGCGGATCACTCGATCATGGACCTGTTCGACGCCGGCAGCCATGGCTCGACGTTCGGTGGCAACCCGCTGGCCGCCGCGATTGGCCTGGAAGCCTTGAACGTGCTGGAAGAAGAGGGGTTGATCGATAACAGCGCGCAATTGGGCCACTACCTGGTGGAACGCTTGCGGGCGATGAACTCCCCGGTGATCCGTGAGATTCGCGGCCGCGGTTTGTGGGTCGGTGTGGAGCTGGACCGCGACGCACGGCCAATCTGCGAAGCGCTGCTCGCCGAAGGCCTGCTGACCAAGGAAACCCATGAGAACGTGCTGCGCATCGCGCCACCGTTGTCCATCACCCGCGAGGAACTGGACTGGGGCCTGGTGCGTATCGAGCGTGTGTTCGGCCAACTATGAGCGACTTTCTCAACCACCTCGACATCGACGGGCAGCGCTACGCCTATATCGACCTGCATAAGTTGCTGACGCCCGCGCAGTTGCACCGGTTGCCGTATTCCCTGCGCATCCTGCTGGAAAACATCGCCCGTTGCGCCCCGGCCTCCCTGCCACCGGTGCTGGCACGGGCGACGGGGACGGGACCGGACTGCGAGGTGCCGTTCCAGCCCAACCGCCTGATGTTCCATGACACCACCTGCCTGCCAGCCCTGGCGGACTTTGCCGGGATGCGCGATGTGGTCGCGGAGCTCGGCGGTGACCCGACGGCGGTGAACCCGTCGATTCCCGCCGTGCTGACCATCGATCACTCGGTGATCGTCGAACACTACGCCGAAGCCGGTGCGGTGGATGCCAACCTGGACATCGACTTTCGCCGCAACAGCGAGCGCTACCGTTTCATCAAGTGGGCCCAGGCCAGCCTGGACAACTTCAAGGTGATCCCGCCGGGCACCGGGATCATCCACCAGATGAACATGGAGTCCATCGCGCAGGTGGTGTGGGAAAGTCCCGCCGCCGACGGCGGTGTGTTGCTGCACCCGGACTGCATGGTCGCCACCGACAGCCATACGCCGATGATCAACGCCATCGGCGTGCTGGGCTGGGGCGTGGGCGGGCTGGAAGGGCAGGCGGCGATGCTCGGTGAGCCGGTGCCGATTCCGTTCCCCCAGGTGGTGGGGATTCGCGTGAGCAATGCCTTGCGTCCCGGCGTGACGGCGACGGACCTGGCCTTGACCGTGACCGAACGGCTGCGCCAGCGCAGCATGGTCGGCAAGTTTGTCGAGTTCACCGGGCCAGGCTTGTCGTCACTGAGTTGGGCGGCTCGCGGCACGGTGGCGAACATGGCGCCGGAATATGGCGCGACGGTGGTGTTTTTCCCGTTCGATGACGAGACCCTTTCCTATCTGGAACTGAGTGCGCGACCAGCGCCGTTGCTAGCCAAGGTGTCGGCCTATATGGCCGCGCAATCCTTGTGGCACCAGGCCGGCGAGCCGGAGCCGCAGTTCGATGAGTTGATCGAGTTGGATCTGGCCACGGTGGAGCCCAGCGTAGCCGGGCCGCACCAGCCCCATCAACGCCAGTCGTTGGCGAACGCCGCCGCTTCGTTTCATCAGCACGTGCAGGGCGAAGCCGGGCGGCAGTTTGTGGCGCCATCGTTTGATGCGCCGCTGACCCACGGCGCGGTGGTGATGTCGGCGATCACCAGTTGCACCAACACCGCCAACCCGGCGCAGATGATCCAGGCCGGGCTGCTGGCGCGTAATGCACGGGCGCGTGGCGTCGGACGCAAGCCGTGGGTGAAGACCTCGCTGTCGCCCGGTTCGCGGGTGGTGGCGGACTATCTGGAAGCGGCAGGCTTGCTGGAGGATTTCGCCGCGCTGGGTTTTGACCTGGCGGGCTTTGGTTGCATGACCTGCATCGGCAATTCCGGCAGCCTTGAGGCCCATGTGCAAGCCTTCGCCGAGCAAGGGCTCAAGGGCGTGGTGGTGCTGTCGGGCAATCGCAACTTCGAAGGCCGGGTCAACCCGCAAGTGCCGGCCGGTTATCTGGCCTCGCCGGCGCTGTGCGTGGCCTATGCCATTGCCGGGAGCATCGATATCGACCTGTCCAGCCGTCCGCTGGCGCTGGATGCCCAAGGCCTGCCGGTGTACCTGGCGGAGTTGATGCCCAGCGATGCCGAGGTGGCCGCGCAAGTGGCGCAGGTGGTGCGCCCGGCGCTGTTCCAGCAACGCCGTGAGCTGCTGTGGCAGGGCACGCATCACTGGCAGGCGCTGGAGGCCGATGGCAGCGTGCAGTTTGCCTGGCATCCCGATTCCACCTACCTGCGCCGCCCGCAGTACCTGGCGGATGTGCAGCCGTTGCCGGCAACGAGCCTGGTTGTGCGCAATGCGCGGGCGCTGGTGGTGTTGGGTGATAACGTCACCACCGACCATATCTCGCCGGCGGGCACCATCCCGGCCGAGAGCCTGGCCGGTGCGTGGTTGCGCGAACGAGGGGAGGCCGAGGCGGATTTCAACCAGTACTCGACCCGGCGCAGCAACCATGAAGTGATGGTGCGCGGCGCCTTCACCAACCCGCGCCTGAACAACTTGCTGGACCCGACGCAACCCCCACGCCAGGGCGTGTGGGCGTGGACTGCCGACCACAGCGCCTACCAGCCGCTGTACCTCGCTGCGCAAAGCTACGCCGGTACGCCCACGGTGCTGTTTGCCGGGATCAACTACGGCGCTGGCTCCAGCCGCGATTGGGCGGCCAAGGTCCTGAGCCTGTTGGGGATCAAGGCGGTGGTGGCGCGCAGCATCGAACGCATTCACCGCAGCAACCTGATCGGCATGGGCGTTTTGCCGTTGGTCTTGCGTGACGGCGCAACGGTGCAGGACTTGTTGCTCGATGGCAGTGAGCGCCTGACGTTCCTGGGCCTGGAACACCTGCAGGTCGGTGAAAACCCGATCACGCTGCAGATCGAGCGTGCCGACGGCAGCCTCTTGCACAGCGCCCTTGCCCTGCGTCTCGACTCGCTGCAAGAGCTTGGGTACCTTGTGCACGGCGGCGTGCTGCCGTTTGTGATCCGCAAGACCGTGCAACGGACCCGCCCAGGAGCGCTCGATGACTGATCCATTGGTACTGCAACAACTGGCCCCCGATGGCGTGCTGCGCGCCGCCATCAACTTCGGCAATCCGGTATTGGCGCAACGCGGCCCGGGCGGTAAGCCCCAGGGCGTTTCCGTGGCGCTCGCCAAGGCGCTGGCCGAAGAGCTGGGTGTCGAGTTGCAACTGATCACGTTCGAGGCGGCGGGCAAGGTCTTCGCTGCACTGGCCGAGGATGCATGGCGCGTGGCATTTCTGGCGATCGAGCCGGTGCGTGAACGGGAAATCGCCTTCAGCGCGCCTTACGTGGCGATCAAGGGCACTTACCTGGTGGCAGCGGCTTCACCCTTCACCCACGTCGCCCAGCTGGACGGGCCGGGCCGACGTATCGCCGTTGGCCAGGGCGCGGCGTACGACCTGTACCTGAGCCGCACGCTGCAGCATGCCGAACTGGTGCGGGCACCGACTTCGGCCGCTGCCGTGGACTGGTTCAGCGAGCAAGGCCTGGACGCCGCGGCAGGCGTGCGCGACTTTCTGCAAACCCTGGTGTGCGAACAGTGGCGCCTGGTGCAGGATGACTTCATGACCATCCGCCAGGCCATGGCGGTTCCGGTGGCGCATGCAGGCGCTGCCGCGTTCGTCAGATCCTTTGTCGAACGGCAGAAAGAGAATGGCTTGGTGAAGCGAGGCCTGGTGGCCAGCGGGCAGAGCGCTGAGCTACAGGCGACGTAGGAAGGATTTGACGATGTGCCGGGTGGCGTCGGTGGTGTCCAGTTCATCCATGGCGCCATAAGGGTGCCACTGGCAATCGATGATTTCATTGCAAGGTTTTGCATCGGCGATGTTGACGACTGACGCTTCGAACACGTGGTGAACGGTGTCGCGGGCCTTCAGTTCCTGCAAGTACAGCAAGCCGTCCACGTTCAATCCGGTTTCTTCTTCCAGTTCGCGTTCCGCCGCGCCGACCGGGCGCTCGTCGCGTTCGACCTTACCCCCCGGCAATGCCCATTTCGATCTGGCCTTGCGCACGAAGAGGATATGCCCCTCGTGTTCGCAAATGACCGTGGCCCTTATTTTCATCGTCTGTGCCCCCGCAGTGGGATGAATGTCATAAAAGTGTAATGCAATTGTCATGCTAAGTGGTTATGGCGCTGATGTGTGGGGATGTGGATACTGCCCGATTGATCAAAACGGACGAGGAGAGCAGATGAGCACCGTACGCTGGGGCATGATCGGCTGTGGCAGTGTCACTGAGTTGAAGAGTGGGCCCGCTTTCTACAAGGCGCCAGGTTCTGCGCTGGTGGCCGTAATGGGGCGCCGTGAAGAAGCCGTGCGCGATTATGCGACACGCCATGGCATTGCGCGCTTCTACACCGACGCCCAGGCCCTGATCAACGATCCCGAAGTGGACGCGGTGTACATCGCCACGCCACCCGACAGCCACCTTGAATACAGCCTGATGGTGGCCGCCGCGGGCAAGCATTGCTGTGTCGAAAAACCGATGGCGTTGAATGCCGAGCAAAGTGCGTTGATGCAGCGCACCTTCGAACGTGCCGGCCTGCACCTGTTTGTCTCGTATTACCGCCGCTCGTTGCCGCGTTTCCAGCAAGTGCGCCAGTGGCTGCAGGACGGGCGCATTGGCCAATTGCGTCACCTGACCTGGACCTTGTGCAAGCCACCGGGCGCCGACGATGCCAGCGCGGCCAATTGGCGCACCGACCCGCTCATTGCCGGTGGGGGGTACTTTGCCGACCTGGCCAGCCATGGGTTCGACCTGTTCCAGTACCTGGCCGGGGATATCGTCGAGGTCTCGGGCTATACCGCGCGACAGGCCGGGCGCTACGCCGCCGAGGATGCGGTGACCGCCTGCTGGACGTTCGCATCCGGCGCGCTGGGCATGGGTTGCTGGAACTTTGTCGCCGACCGCCGCGAAGACAGGGTCGAGCTGATCGGCAGCAAGGGGCGCATCACGTTTGCGGTGTTCGAAGACCAGCCGCTGCGCCTTGAAGGCGAGGTGGACGAGGTGCTGGAAGTGCCTTGCCATGCGCATATCCAGTGGCACCATGTGCTGGCCATGAATGCGCACATTCGCGGGGAGGCCGAGCATCCTTCGCAGGCGATCGAGGCACTGAAGACCGATCGGATCCTCGACAAGGTGCTACAACGTAACCCTCATCACCCCGGGTAATCGCAATAGGCTGGCTGTTCATTTTTCTAAGGGAACACAGGGATGAAGTACTGGATGATGTTGTGGCTCGCCATCGCCACAAGTGCAATCGCGGCACCACGAGAGCAGCGGCCGGCGGGGGATTTTGATTTTTACGTGTTGTCACTGTCGTGGTCGCCGACGTTTTGCCTGACGCACCCGAACAATCAACAGTGCACGGGCAAAGGCTACGGGTTCGTGCTGCACGGGCTTTGGCCGCAGTACGCACGGGGTGGGTGGCCGGCGTCGTGCGATTCGCAATCGCGGCTGTCGGCAGAAGACATGGCCAAGGGCGCGCTGATGTTTCCCACACCGGCATTGCTCAAGCATGAGTGGGCCAAGCATGGCACCTGCAGCGGCCTGGATGCCTCGCGTTATCTGGAGGCCACTGATGCGGCGCTGGCCACGGTGCAGATTCCGCAGCAACTGCAGCCGTTCAATGTGCCCAATTACCTTGAAGCACGCGACATCGAACAGTTGTTCCGCCAGAGCAACCCCGCGATGGGCGATCACAGTGTGGCGGTCATCTGCAAGGGCACCGTGCTGTCCGAAGTGCGGGTGTGCCTGAGCAAGGAACTGCGCTTTGCCGGCTGCCCCAAAAGCGTGAAGACCCAGTGCCGCCGCGGTGACATTCGCATTCCGGTTCAGCGCTGATCCGGCGTCTGGAGTGCGTGCAGCGCAATGGTCGCCGCGGCGTTGGCCGTTGACGCTCCGGCGCGATCCGCCAGGTAACGTGCCGGCGGCTGTCCTACCGCCTTGCGGAACATGGTGATGAAGCCGCTGGCGTTCTCATAGCCCAGGTCCAGGGCGACCCGCTGCACGCTTTCGCCCCTGGCCAGGCGTTGCAGAGACAAGATCACATGCAACTGCCGGCGCCAGCGGCCGAAACTCAAGCCAAATTCTTCCAGCAACAGGCGCGTCATGCTGCGCTCGCTCATGCCGATGCGCATGGCCCATTGGCCGAGCGTGGCCTTGTCGCCGGGGGCGGCCAGCAAGCTGTCGGCCAGGCGTCGCAAGCGCGGATCCTGGGGCATCGGCAGGTGCAGGTCCTCGATGGGCGCCTGGGCCAGTTCGTCCAGCAGCGTGCGGATCAGGCGGCCCTGTGCGCCGTCTTCTTCGTACAGTTGCGGGAAGCTTACGGCCTTGCTGATCAGCTCATGCAACAGGCCGGACACCGACAGCGTGCAACATTGCGCGGGCAGGTCGCCGGCGGCGTCCGGGTCGATCAACAGGCAATACACCTGCGCTTCGCCGGAACCGCGCGCGGCATGGGACAGGCCGCCGGGAATCCACAGTGCGCACTGGGGCGGCACGATCCAGATGCCAGCCTCGATCTGGCAATGAATCACCCCGCGCAGGGTGTACATCAGTTGGCCCTTGCGATGGGAATGCGGGGCATGCTCCCAGCTCTCGGACGTGCTGGTGGCGTTCACGGCCACCACGGCACGCGGGAGCAGGTCGGCGTCCCTGACCCTGGAGGGATCATGTTGATCAAGGCGGTGGCGTTGCATGGCGGCTTCACGGCTTGGCTGAATTGCGAAACATTCTGGCTATTCTGTGCAATGCCGTCCAGCGAGTTGATCCTTATGATGAGATTCACTCTCATCAACGGCTACTCAAGGGGCTTTGCCATGCGACTCGACAGTTCAACATTCCCAGTGGTGAAAATCGTCTTCGATGCACCCACCGAGGGCGGGCCGGAAGATGCCTTCCTGGCCTTCGAAAGCCTGCTGGCCCGCCAGCAATCCTTCGTGCTGCTGCACGAGAAATCCGTGGATGAAAACAACCACGAGCACTCTCACGAGGAGCGCAAGCACGCGTCGATCTGGATGAAGAAAAACAAGCAGGCGCTGCGTACCTATGTCAAAGGCATGATTCAGGTGGAGCCCAGCACCGCGCAGCGCCTGGCGCTGAAGCCGTTTGCCGTGATGTTCGGCAAGGCCTGGGGCTACCCGCTGCTGGTGGTGGAGTCCAAGGATCGCGCCTGGGCGCTGGCGCGGGATGTGCTGGACGAGCAGGTGTCGGATGTGGCGCATTTCTAAGCGCTGCCCCGCTTGTAGGCGCCGGCTGCCAGCGATAGGCCCTCAAGATTTGCATCGCACCTGGGGACGCCATCGCCGGCAAGCCGGCTCCTACAGGGGGTATCGGTCAATCGATGCAGATCGCCCGCCCCAGCTTGCCTTTCTCCACTGTCGCCGAGCAGCCGAAGCGGCTGTTATCCACTTGGCAGGTGCCGCTGATCGGTGTGGTGCCTGTTTGCGTGGTCACGCTGGTCTGGCACTCACCCTCGCACTGGCTCGAATCGGTACATGCCTTGCCCGCATCCTTGTACGGCGTGATGCACTTCCAGCTCTGCAACTTGCCGACTTGCTTCATGGTGCCGCCGCCGGCCAGGCACGTCGACGCAGCGGAGTCTTGGGCGGGTGGCGTGGTGGACGCGGTTGTGGTGCAAGCCGATACCAACAGCAGGGCGGCCAGGCCGATCATCAATTTCATGCAAAAATCCTCGTGGAGTAAGCGCCGCGGTGCAGTGTACGGGCATTTGGACTACTTTGATTGACGAGCGATCCCTATCCGGTACCTGCCATGCGCACGTTATGGAAACGCTATATGGCGTTGTTGGAAAACGATCTGAGCACGCAGATCTTCGACAACGTGAAAAACCTGCTGGTGTGTGCACTGTTGTTTGCAGCGGGGACCAATACGTTGCTTGGGCAGCGTGACTTGTTTATCGGGGTGTTCGCCTCCAGCGTGGCCGGCTGGGGCCTGATCATCCTGTCGACGCTGCTCATGCTCCTGAATATCAGCGACGGTATTCGCCGGCTCGCCAAGCTGCGCTATCACCTGGCGCTGCAGGTATTGTTGATCCTGGTGTACCTGGTGATCGCCGAACGGGTGGTCGAGATTGTGTGGGGCTTTCGGGCGCATTGAAGTATCCTCCGCGACCCGTTTGCCAGCGATTCAAACCCAGATGACAGGACAAGACATGCAGGCGATGCTCTCGTCGATCCTCGACGAAGTGCGCCCCCTGATCGGCCTCGGCAAAGTCGCCGACTACATCCCCGCGCTCGCCGATGTGCCGGCCAACCAGCTTGGCATCGCCGTGTACGGCAACGACGGTTCGGCCTACTGCGCCGGCGATGCCGATACGCTGTTCTCGGTGCAGAGCATCTCCAAGGTGTTCAGCCTGGTGCAGGCCATCGACCACGGCGGCGAAACCATCTGGGAACGCCTGGGCCACGAGCCTTCGGGACAACCATTCAACTCCATGGTGCAACTGGAATTCGAACGCGGCCGCCCGCGTAACCCGTTCATCAATGCCGGCGCGCTGGTGATTTGCGACATCAACCAATCGCGTTTCGCCGTGCCGATTTTGTCAATGCGCGATTTCGTTCGTCGTCTGTCCGGCAACCCGCAGATCCTGGTCAACAGCGTCGTCGCCGAATCCGAAGCCCAGCACGGCGCGCGCAACGCGGCCATGGCCTACCTGATGAAATCCTTCGGCAACTTCCACAACGACGTGGACGCGGTGTTGCACAGCTACTTCAACTATTGCGCGCTGCAGATGAGCTGCCTGGACTTGGCCAGGGCCTTCAGCTTCCTGGCCAACGAAGGCGTGAGCGCCCACAGCGGCGAACAGGTGTTGACCGCGCGCCAGACCAAACAAGTCAACTCGATCATGGCCACCAGCGGGCTGTATGACGAGGCGGGGAATTTTGCCTATCGCGTGGGGTTGCCGGGCAAGAGCGGGGTCGGTGGCGGGATCGTTGCGGTGGTGCCGGGGCAGTTCACGGTGTGCGTGTGGTCGCCGGAGTTGAATGCAGCGGGTAACTCGCTGGCGGGGATGAAAGCGTTGGAGTTGTTGAGTGAGCGGATTGGTTGGTCGGTGTTTTGAGATCGTTCCTGTGGGAGCGGGCTTGTTCGCGAAAGCGCTGGGTCAGCGCCAGATGCAGTGACTGATACGCCGCATTCGCGAGCAAGCCCACACACAGGGGGGCGTGGCGAGTTCAATTCACATTCAGTCTATCCAACAAGCTGTACCACGCCACACCTGCGCCAATGTAAAACCGCTGCAGATTATGCATCGGCAAACGCTGCAACGCCGTCACCGGGTACGCAAATTCGGCGTTGCCGTCGCACAACCGCCCAGCCAATTGCTGCCCCAGGCTGGTACACAACGCAATCCCACGGCCGTTACAGCCCAGCGCCAATGTGAGCCCCGGCGCCGGTTCGTGAACATGGGGCATGAAGTCCCGCGTGATCGCGATGCGGCCTGCCCAACGGTATTCGAATTCCAATGGCCCCAACTGTGGAAAGAGCAGTGCCAACGAACGCTCCAGATGAGCAAAATCCGTGGGTGAGGTGGGGTCGTTGAACAGCCCGCGTCCGCCCATCAGCAAGCGCCCATGGCTGTCTTTGCGAAAGTACAGCAGCAGCCTTTGTGCGGTGGAAACGGTTTCCTGGCCCGGCAAAATACTTTCGGCCGCGCGCCCGGTCAAAGGCTTGGTGGCGACGATAAAACTGTTGGCCGCCAGGATGCTTTGCGCCATGCCCGGCCACAGGTTGCCGCTGTAGCCGTTGGTGGCAAGCACGACCTGATCGGCCATGACCTGTGCACCACCAGCGGTCTGCAACTGCCAGCCGGAACCCTGGCGTTGCAAGCTCGTCACCGCGCTCTGCCCATGGATCCGCACACCCGCCGCCAACGCCGCGGCCACTAATCCACGGGCATACGCCAACGGTTGAATCGCACCCGCGCGGCCGTCCAGCCAGCCGCCGGCAAAGGCATCACTGCCCATGCGCGAAGCCACCGCCGGCGCATCCAGGCGCTGCACCGGTACGCCACGCCTGGCCCACTGATCCGCCCGCGCATGCAGCCCGGCAACGCCTTTTTCGCTGTAGGACACCTGCATCCAGCCTTTGCGTACCGGCGCGCAATCAATGCCGTGCTTTTCGATCAGCCTGAACACCAGGTCGGCCGAATTCGACACAGTCGAGATCAGCGGTTCGGCGCGCTCCGGTCCGTACATTTGCACCAGTTGCTCGGGATCGTATTTGAGCGTGGGATTGACCTGCCCACCATTGCGCCCGGAGGCGCCCCAGCCGGGCTCGTTGGCTTCCAGCACGCACACGCTGACGCCGCGCTCAGCCAGATGCAGTGCCGTGGACAAGCCGGTATAGCCCGCGCCGACAATCGCCACGTCCACCTTCACCGACTCGCCCAACGCAGGCGTCGGCACCACCGACGGCGCGGTCGCTGACCACAATGACTTCATGACAGGCTCCGCGTATCGCCGGTGGGGTGCAGCACCCGTCGCAGGAAGTCCTGGGTACGCGGATGTTGCGGGTTACCCAGCACTTGCTCGGCCGCGCCGCTCTCAACGATGTAGCCGCCATGCAGGAAGCACACACGGTCGGCCACTTCCCGTGCAAAGCCCATCTCGTGGGTGACCACGATCATGGTCATGCCTTCGTCCGCGAGGGTACGCATCACGGCCAATACATCGCCGACCAGTTCCGGGTCGAGGGCCGAGGTGGGTTCGTCGAACAGCATGGCTTCGGGTTTCATCGCCAGGGCGCGGGCGATGGCCACGCGTTGTTGCTGGCCGCCGGAGAGTTGTTCCGGGTAGGCATCGGCCTTGGCACTCAGGCCGACTTTTTCCAGCAGCACCAGGGCTTCTTCGCGGGCCTGCTTGGGCGGTTCGCCTTTGACGTACACCGGGCCTTCCATTACATTTTCCAGCACGGTGCGATGGGGGAACAGGTTGAAGCGCTGGAACACCATGCCCATGCGGCTGCGCAGGGCGTGCACGGTCTTGCTGCCGCGCTGCACGGTTTCGCCGAACACATTGATGTGCCCGCCGTCGTAGGCTTCCAGCGCATTGATGCAGCGCAGCAGGGTGGATTTGCCCGAGCCCGAGGGGCCGATCAGGCACACCACTTCGCCCTTGGCCACGTCGAGGTCGACGCCGTGCAGCACGCGGTGGCTGCCATAGTGTTTTTGCAGTTGGCGAATCTCGATCATGCTTTTTTCCTCCGGCCCAGATGCTGTTCCATGCGGCGCAGGCCATACACCAGCGGCAGGCTCATCAGCAGGTAGAGCAGGGCGACCAGGGTGTAGACGGTCATGTTCTGGAAGGTCGACGAAGCAATCAGCTGGCCCTGGCGGGTCATCTCGGCGACGGTGATGGTGGAGACCAGCGACGAGTCCTTGAGCATCATTACCAGGGTGTTGCCATAGGGCGGCAGGGCGATGCGGAACGCTTGCGGCAGGATCACCCGGCGCATCATCAGCGCCGAGCGCATCCCCAAGGCTTCGGCGGCTTCACGCTGGCCTTGTTCGACGGCAATGATGCCCGTGCGGAAGTTCTCGGCTTGGTACGCCGAGTAGGCGATGCCCATGCCGATTACGCCGGCATAAAACGCGGTGAGGTGCACGCCCATGTCGGGCAGCACAAAGTAGATGTAGAACAGCTGCACAATGATCGGCAGGCCACGGATCACGTTGATGATGGTGCTCGCTACCCACGACAGCGCCCGGATCGGCGACAGTTTGAGCAACGCCAGCACCAGGCCGATGGCGCTGCTGAGCAGGAACGACAGCACGGTGATCTGGATGGTCACCCAGGCGCCTTGTAGCAGGATCGGCAAGAAGTCCTGGGCGTTTTGCAGGAACTCAGCCGGGTTCATGGACGCACCTGGGTATCAAGGCCCCACTTCTTGAGGATGCTGTCCAGCGTGCCGTCCGCCTTGATGCTGGCAATGGCCGTATTCAGGCGCTCGAGGGTTTGCGCATCGCCCTTGCGCACCACCAGGCACACTTCGCCGACGTTGGTGGGCTTGTAGTCAGGGGCGAGCTTCACGCCTTTGAACAGCTTCTGGCGAATCTGGTAGGCCACCACCGGCTGGTCACCCACGGCGGCCTTGATGCGGCCCAGGGACAGGTCGCGGACCATCTCGCCGATGGAGTCATAGGTGCGGATCTCCTTGAAGATTCCAAGCTTGTTCAGTTGGTCGTAGAAGATCGTACCGGCCTGCACGCCGACGACCTGGCCCTTGAGGGGGGTAAGGTCGGGGTAGGCGGCATTGTCGTCGGCGTTGATGATCAGGCCCTCACCGTAGGCATACACCGGGGCGCTGAAGTCGACGACCTTGGTGCGCTCTTCGGTCTTGAGCATGCCGGCGGAAATGAAGTCGAGCTTGTCGGACGTGAGGGAGGGGATCAGCGCAGCGAAGTTGGTCTGCTCGATCTGGCTGGTAAAGCCGCCGGCCTTGCCCACCGCCTCGGCGACATCGACCATCACGCCCTGGATGCTGTTGCTCTTGATGTCGAGGAAGGTGAACGGCGAACCACTGGCCGTTGCACCGACTTTGTACGAGGACGCACTTTCTGCGTGCACGGCGCTGACGCAGAACGCGGTGCAGAGAGCGAAGGCAAGGCGGCGAAACAAGGGCGAAAGACTGTTCATCGGGTTACTCCAGAAGGAAAACGGAAAGTCAGTACCGCGAGCGGCTGCCGATGAAATCGCAAGCTCTGTGCCATTTCGATTGTTAAAAATCGTATGTCGGTATAGAAAATCGATAAAATGAACCATTCGTATCGATATGCGATATTTGGTGGTCTATTTTTGTGATTTGAGGTAGAAATATCGCCACGCTTGATCGACCTGACCGCGAGTCCGCCATGTCCGAAGAACGCAACAGTCTGCACAATCAATCCCTGGAAAAAGGCCTGTCGGTGCTCAAGGCATTCAGCGCCCAGCGCCGCAGCATGAGCCTTGCAGAGGTGGCCGAGGCTGCCGGCATGACCAAAAGCTCGGCCCAGCGCATGGTATTTACCCTCGAAAGCCTGGGTTACCTTCGGAAACACTCGCGCACCCGGCATTACCAACTCACACCTCGGGTACTGGAGTTGGGCTTCAGTTACCTGGATGCGCATTCGTTGATCGAAGTGGCCAACCCGTTTCTGTCGGAGTTGACCCGACTGACCGGCGAGACGTCGTGCCTGACCGAGCCTGCGGGCTACGACATGACCTATATCGCGCGGTTCGTCAGCTCGGGCTTCGTGCCCGTGCACATGCCGATCGGCTCGCGGGTGCCGATGTATTGCACGGCGTCGGGGCGCGCCTATCTGAGCGCGTTGCCGCAGGAGGAAGCGCTGGTGTTGATCGAGAACAGCCAGCGCATTGCGCACACCAGCCAGACGCTGACTGAAGTCGACCAGATTCTGGAATCGTTGCAGCAAGTGCGCGAGCAGGGCTATGCGGTGAATGGCCAGGAGTTGTTCCTGGGCGACATGACCATTGGCGCGCCGGTGCTGGGCGCGAATGGTCGACCGGTGGCGGCGGTGCATGTGGTGGCGCCGACCAGTCGGTGGAGCAGGGCGGATGCCGAGCGGCAGCTGGCGCCGGCGTTGTTGCAGTGTTCGCGGGCGTTGAGCAACTCGGCACGGAACCTCGAATAACTCCACTCTCACATCCGCCGCAAATCACTGT
>NZ_JFCA01000016.1 GCF_000612585.1 Pseudomonas sp. CHM02 | reverse complement strand
TGCCTGATGCACTGTGTGCCTCATTGAATGGGGCCGCTTCGCAGCCCAGCGCGGGGCAAGCCCGCTCGCCACAATAGTCCACTTGGCATGAAGAGGGCTGAGCTCATCGGAATCGATCCAGGCGATAAGGCGCCAATGGCTGTGCCGGCTTTGCACTCGCCAGTCCCGCCACCATCTCCGCCGTCACCGCGGCCTGCGTCAGCCCCAGATGCTGGTGCCCGAACGCGAGCAACACTTTTCCTTCGCACACCCGATCGATAATCGGCAGCGAGTCCGGCAGGGACGGCCGAAAACCCATCCACGTCGTTGCATCCCGTGCATCCAGGTTTTCCCGGAACAAGCCTTTGCTCAACCGATGCAACTGCCAGGCACGTTGCATGTTCGCCGGGCGTTCGAGGCCGGCGAATTCCACGGTGCCGGCCAGGCGCAGGCCTTCGGTCATGGGGGTCATGATGAACTTGCGTTCCAGGGAAGTGACGGCAAACGGCAGGCGGTGCTGCTCGTGGGGCAGCATCAGGTGGTAGCCGCGTTCCGTGTCCAGCGGGACGTTTTTGCCGGTGAGTGCAGCGGTGAGTTTGGCCGAGTGGGCACCGCAGGCGATCAGTACCTGGCGTGCCACCAAGCGTCCCTGATCGGTCGTCAGTGAGACGCCCGGTTCTTCAAGGCGTGCATCCAGTACCCGGCGCTTGAGGAAGTGCACCCCACTGGCCTTGGCGGCCTCAACCAGTTCACACACCACGCGGTAAGGGTCGAGGAAGTGCCCGGTACCGGGAAAAAACAGACCACCCTGAAGGTGGTCGCTCAATTGCGGTGCGGCTTGGCGTATAGCCTCGCCGGACCAGAAATCCACGCGCACTTGCTGCTGTTGCATGCGCCGTTGCAGGGCTTCGAGGGCCGGGCGTGAGTCGGCCTGTTCAAACACCAGCAGCGAGCCATCCTCACGCAGCCACTCCGCACGCCCGATGCTGTGCAGCAGGCGTTGCCAGGCGCCGAGGCTGCCTTCATTGAGCGTGCGAATCCCCGCGACGGTGCGCTGATAGTTCGCCGGACGCAGGTTCAGTAGCAGCCGCAGGAACCAGGGCAGGGCGTGCGGCAGGTATTTCCAATCCAGGCGCAGCGGGCCCATGGGGTCTAGCAGCATGCCGGGCAAGCGCTTGAGGATCGACAGGTCGGCAATCGGGAACACCTGCTCGGTCGCCAGGTGCCCGGCGTTGCCATAGGACGCGCCCATGCCGGGCTCCTGCGCGTCGACTACCAGCACTTTCCGGCCCTGACGCGCCAGTTGCAGTGCGCAGGCGACACCGATAATGCCGGCGCCGACCACTACGATATCGGGATCGGACATCGCCTATGCCTCTCTCTGGCCGTCGAGCAAGCGCCGCAGCAGCAACGGGTTGCCGTGCCGGAGCGCATCGGGCAACAACGCGTCGGGGAAGTCCTGATAACACACCGGCCGCAAGAATCGCTGGATCGCCGCCGTGCCTACCGATGTGCTGCGCGATTCCGAGGTGGCCGGGAAAGGGCCGCCATGAACCATGGCGTCACACACTTCTACGCCGGTCGGCCAGCCATTGACCAGCAAGCGCCCGGCCCTGCGCTCAAGCACCGGCAGCAGGGCCTTGGCGTCTGGCAGGTCGTCTTCGTCGAGCTGCAACGTCGCGGTGAGCTGGCCTTCGAGGTGTTCGGACACCTGGCGTATTTCCTCGACATTGGCGCAGGCGACAACCAAGGATGACGCGCCAAAGACCTCAGCTTGCAGGTGCTCATTGGCGAGAAAATCCTGCGCCTGGGTCACGAACAGATGCGCCTGGCCTTGATGGGGACCCGTCGCCGCCAAGCCCTGCGCGGCGACCTTGGCGTGTTCAGTCAGTGCGACCACGCCAGAAGTGAAGGCGCTGGCAATTCCCGGCGTCAGCATGGTCTGCGCTGCGCAACTGTGCAGCCGCTCAGCGGCGCTACTGATGAAGCGATCCAAGGCGGGACCTTGCACCCCAATGACCAATCCCGGGTTGGTGCAGAACTGCCCGGCACCCTGGGTCAATGACGCCACAAACCCCTGGGCCAATGCGTCACCCCTGGCCGTCAACGCCGCCGGAAACAGGTACACCGGGTTGATCGAACTCATTTCCGCATACACCGGAATCGGCTCCGGCCGCGCCTGTGCTGCGTGGATCAGCGCAAGGCCGCCGCTGCGCGAGCCGGTAAAGCCGACGGCCTTGATCCGCGGGTCGGTGACCAACGCCATTCCGACTTCACGGCCCGACCCGTACAGCAGCGAAAACACGCCCTCCGGCAGGCCACACGCCTTGACCGCCTGCGCCACCGCCCGGCCCACCAGTTCACTGGTGCCGGGGTGCGCACCATGGGCCTTGACGATGACCGGGCAACCGGCAGCCAGCGCTGAGGCGGTGTCGCCACCGGCCACGGAAAACGCCAAGGGGAAGTTGCTCGCACCAAAGACGGCCACTGGCCCGAGCGCGATATGGCGCTGACGCAAGTCTGGGCGCGGCAGTGGCTGGCGCTGCGGCTGCGCGGTGTCCACCCGCGCATCCAACCATTCTCCCGCGCGTACGGTGCGGGCAAAGGTACGCAGTTGCCCGCAGGTGCGCCCGCGCTCGCCTTGGATGCGTGCGTGGGGCAGGCCGGTTTCGGCAACAGCGCGTTCGATCAATTCATCGCCCAGCGCTTCGATGTGCGCGGCGACGGTCTCGAGGAACGTGGCACGTACCTCAAGCGACGTTTCGCGGTACACATCAAACGCCGCCCACGCCAAGGCACAAGCCTGTGCGACAGGCTCGCCGTCGCCGCCCAGGTAGGCGGGCTCCAAGGTGGCGTCGGTGGCGGGATTGATCGCCCGGATCGCCTCGCGGTTACCGGAAATGGCGTGCTGACCGATCAGCATCTTGCCCGTCAGAGTCATGGGATTTTCCTGGAAAAAGAGGGTTGGCCGCTGCGAGAGCCGCAGCGGCGCGGATGGGGTCAGGCGACGTTCTGTTCCGCCGACCAGTTGGCGTACCACTGGCGGAACAGCGCGTACTGGTTTTCTGCGTAGCGACGCTGGGCCTCGCTGAGCACGTCGGTTTCGTTGAAGTGCAAGGCGTAGCCCTTGTCACCGTTGAGCACCATCAGGTGCTTGTAATACAGCACCAGGTCACAGCCTTCATCGAACGACGACAGCACTGCCAGCGCGGCTTCCAACTCACGGGCCTGGCGGCGGGCCTTGGCATCGCCCTTGGCGGCTTTTTTGCTCAGCGCGACCAGTTGCAGCACTTCCCGAGGCAGGGCGTTGCCGATGCCGGTGATGGCGCCGGTGGCGTTGCAGTTGACGAAACCATGCACCACCTGAGTGTCGACGCCGACCATCAGGGTCACGTTATCGTCCTGGGACGTGATGTGTTCCGCGGCGTAGCGCAGGTCGGCACCGCCGCCGAACTCCTTGAAACCGATCAGGTTCGGGTGTTCGCGGCGCAGTTCGAAGAACAGGTCGGCGCGGGTGGCGAAGCCGTAGTAGGGGCTGTTGTAGATCACCGCCGGCAGGTTGGGCGCCGCCTTCAGGATCGCCGAGAAGTGCGCCTTCTGCGCGGTAGCGGAGGCACCACGGGACAGCACACGCGGAATCACCATCAGGCCCTGGGCGCCGACCTTGGCCGCGTGGGCGGCATGGGCCACGGCTTCACGGCTGTTGACCGCGCCGGTCCCGACAATGGTCGGCACGCCTGCCGCCGCCAGGCGTGCCACGCCTTCCTGGCGCTCGGCCTCGGTGAGCAACGGCCAGTCGCCCATGGAACCGCAGTACACCACGGCGCTCATGCCGATATCGATCAGCTCGCGGCCCTTGGCGACCAGGGCGTCGAAGTCGGGCTTGCGCTCAGGCGTGCACGGGGTCATCAGGGCGGGGATGCAGCCAGTGAAGATGTTGTCGCTCATTGTGCTAACTCCAGTTTCCAGTCAAGTAAGGGAGGGCTCAGATGCCCCAGGCAAACGGGTCCTGCGCATCGATCAGCAAGGTGCTGTCGGCGGTCATGTAGGCGCGGCCGGTGATGAACGGGCGCACACGCTCGCCGTCCCATTCATAGCGGCCTTCGAATCGGCTGCCGGTGATGCTGGCTTGTATCCACGGCTGGCCGGGGGCGAGCTTTCCATCGGCGGCCAGGCACGCGAGCTTGGCGCTGGTACCCGTGCCGCAGGGGGAGCGGTCGTAGGCTTTGCCGGGGCACATCACGAAATTTCGGCTGTCGGCGTGGTCGTCGTCGGCGAACAACTCGATATGGTCGATCAGTGCACCGTCCGCGCCATGGATGCCTTGGTCTTCAAGGGCCTTGAGCATCGCCCAGGTGTAGTCGGTGAGGGCGTCGACGTTGTCCATCTGCAGGCGCTGGCCATGCTCGGAGACCAGGAAAAACCAGTTGCCGCCCCAGGCGATGTCGCCCAGCACCACACCGTGGCCTGGCACTTCCACCGGCACTTGGCGGCGATGGCGGTAGGCAGGCACATTGCCCAGGGTCACGGCACCGTCATCGTGCAACGTCGCTTCAACTAGGCCTACGGGCGTGTCGATGCGGTGCACGCCAGGCGCGATGCGACCCAGGTGATGCAAGGAGGCGACCAGGCCAATCGTGCCGTGCCCGCACATGCCCAGGTAGCCGGCGTTATTGAAGAAGATCACACCGCAGATGGCGCCCGGTGTGACCGGCTCGCAGTACAGCGCGCCGACCAGTACATCGTTGCCACGCGGTTCCAGAATGCAGGCGCGGCGCCATTTGTCATGCTCGCTGCGCAGGTTTTCCAAATGCTCGGCCAGGGTATTGCCGGTCAGCGTGGGGAAACCGCTCATCACCAGGCGGGTCGGTTCGCCGCCGGTGTGGGAGTCGATCACATGCAATCGCTTCATAAAACGCTCCAATCAGTGGGTAGCCGGGGTCAGCGGTGCACGTCCATGGGGCTCGTCGACGGCTTCGCTTTCGTCGGCTTCGTGTTCCAGGCGCACCAGATGGGCCGGCACGCCAGTGGCGGCACCCCAGTAGTAAATGCCCAGGGCGCAGGCGGCGACGACCAGCGTGTCAAACGGGTGGCTGATGACCCCGACGCCACCAAAACTGCCGAGTTTGGACAGCAGGATGGTCACCGCGTAGAAGCCGATCAGCCAGGCGGATGAGCGCACTTGCTGCTTAAGGTTGAGGTGCGCGGTCGGTACCCAGCGGGCGCACAGCAGGTACACCACGAACATCAGGATTTGCAGGCCGAGCAGCCAGGAGACGGTGCTCCAGCCCGACCAGTACACGATCAGCGCGGCGATGATGAACGACAGTGGGCCGAGCACCGCCATGCCCTTGACCCGGAACGGACGCGCCATCTGTGGGGCATTGCGCCGCAGCGCCGCCACGGTGACCGGGGCGACGGCGTAGCTGAGGATCAGCGCCGCGGACACCACATTGATCAGCGCTTCCCAGGACGGGAACGGCAGGGTCCAGAACACCGACAGGCCAAAGGTCAGCCACAACGCCGGGCGTGGAATGCCGGACTTCTCATCGATACGCGTGAAGATTTTGAAGAACGTGCCGGTCTGCGCCCAGCCATACACCACGCGTGGCGTGGCATTCATGTAGATATTGCCGCAGCCGCTGGGGGAGATCACCGCGTCGGCGACCACCAGATACGCCAGCCAACCCACGCCCAGCGCCAGGGCGATGTCACGATAGGGCAGCGCCAGTTCCTTGCTGATCCCGGCCCAGCCATTGGCGAGCATTTCCGTGGGCACGCCACCGAGGAATGCGGTCTGCAGCAACACATAGATGGCGGTCGACAGCAGCACCGAGAGGATCAGTGCAATCGGAATCGTGCGTTGCGGGTTCTTCACTTCACTGGCCACCGAGATGATCGGCGTGAGCCCCAGGTAGGCAAAAATCACTCCACCGGCCGACACGGCCATCTCGATACCCGACAGGCCAAACGGCGCGAAACCGTGCACCTGGAAGTTCGCCGGTTTGAAGAACGTGAACAGCACGCCGATCACCAGCAACGGCACGATGAACTTGAACACGCTCACCAGGTTGTTGGCGATGGCGAAGGTCTTCACGCTGCGGTAATTGAGGATGAAAAACAGGCACAGCAGGGCGAATTGCACGAGCCAGCCGAGTGTGGTCGGGTCACTTGAACCGGCCTTGGTCAACTCGGGAAACCAGGCCGCGGCGTACTGGCGCGAGGCGACCACTTCAATGGCCACCAGGCTGGAAAACGCGATCAGCGTGATAAAGCCCATCAGGTAGCCCAACAGCGGGCCGTGGGAGTAGACCGGGTAACGCACCACGCCGCCGGCACGGGGCAATGCGGCGCCCAGCTCGCAGTACACAATGCCCAACAGCAGCACCGCGAAACCACCGATAAGCCAGGAAATGATACCCGCAGGGCCTGCAATCGCAGACACGTGACTGGCCGCGAATAACCAGCCCGAACCAAAGATGGCACCCAGCCCGATAAAGGTGAGGTCCATCAATGACAGTTGTTTCTTGAACTTGCCTTGACCTGACATAGCGTCGCCTTCTTGTGAGTTATTGGATAGGCATGCAGTGGCCATACAGTGAACGCATGGGCGGCGGCGCGATTGATGTTTTTTGCCGGCAACGATGACGAAATCAGCACAGTTTTCGCCGCTCGACAGCGCCCCGGGCATCGGGCAATCTGCTACGCGTCGAGGCGATCAGCAGGGGATCAACCGTCATGATGCAGAGCGCGTTTGCGACCCTTTGCCAAGGGAGCGAGGTGAACCCTCCCCACAGCATCGAGCAGCTATTGGCCGGCGTCGCGCAGCTATTGCCGATGCTGGATGTGATCCCCAATGCTGCGATTTTCATCAAGGACACCCAGGCCCGCTATGTGCTCGCCAACCGCACCCTGGTGCAGCGCTGCGGCCTCAAGCAATTGCAACCGTTGCTGGGCAAGACCAGCGCCGAAGTCTTTCCCGCGCAACTGGGGCCGGGCTACACCGAGCAGGACCGGCGCGTGCTGGAACAAGGCTTTGTATTGGAAGACCAGCTGGAACTGCACCTGTACGGCACCCGCGAACCCGGCTGGTGCCTGACCCACAAATGGCCGCTGTACAACCATGCCGGTGCAATCATCGGCCTGGCCGGCATCTCGGTCGACCTGCAAACCGCCAGCGAAAGCCACCCGGCCTACCAACGCCTGGCCGCCGTGGATGCGCATATCCGTGCGCACTTCAACCGCCGCGTCACGCTGGGTGAACTGACGCGCATCGCCGGGATTTCCGTGGCGCAACTGGAGCGTTACTGCAAACGCGTGTTCCACCTCACGCCCCGGCAGATGATCCAGAAAGTGCGCCTTGAACATGCCCACCGCTTGTTGCACACCGACCTGCCGATCACCGAAGTGGCGCTACAGTGTGGGTACACCGACCACAGCGCGTTCACCCGCCAGTTCAAGGCCTCGACAGGGTTCACCCCGAGGCAGTATCGCGATACCCACTGACGAACACTGCCGCGTAGGCACCGGCTTGCCGGCGTTAGCGATCTCCCGAATGCCATCGCCGGCAAGCCGGCGCCTACGGTGGGTGGTGCCCGGCCATAGCCACGTTGCAATGCAACGAATGGCCCACACAGCCCTCATATGTTCACGAGCAATGTTTCACGAGAACAGGTACCAGACTTATGACCGCGGCTGAAAACAACCATGTGAACTGGCTGGTGGAACAATCGATGCTGCACGCGGCACGCCAGCGGGCCAGGCTCTATTCGGGCCAGGGCCGGTTGTGGCAGCAGCCTTACGCGCAGACCCGGCCGCGTGATGCGTCGGCCTTGTCGTCGGTGTGGTTTACCGCGTATCCGGCGTCGATCGTGACCCGTGAAGGCGGTACGGTGTTGGAGGCGCTGGGGGATGAGACGCTGTGGCACGCCTTGTCGAAAATCGGCATCCAGGGCATCCACAATGGCCCGCTGAAGAAGTCCGGCGGCCTGAGCGGCCTGGAGCACACGCCGACCATCGATGGCAATTTCGACCGCATCAGCTTCGAGATCGACCCGCAATTGGGCACCGAAGCGCAGTTGCAGGCGCTGACACGCATGGCGGCGGCGCACAATGCGGTGATCATCGACGATGTGATCCCGTCCCACACCGGCAAGGGCGCGGACTTCCGCCTGGCCGAGATGGCGTACGAGGACTATCCCGGCCTGTACCACATGGTGGAGATCCGCGAAGAAGACTGGCCGTTGCTGCCCGACGTGGCCGAAGGCCGCGATGCGCAGAACCTCAGCCCAGCGCAGGTCGATGCATTGCGCGACAAACACTACATCGTCGGCCAGTTGCAGCGGGTGATCTTCTTCGAACCCGGCGTCAAGGAGACCGACTGGAGCGCGACCCAGGTGGTGCAGGGCGTGGATGGCAAGCCGCGCCGCTGGGTGTACCTGCATTATTTCAAGGAAGGCCAGCCATCGCTGAACTGGCTGGACCCGAGCTTCGCCGCGCAGCAGATGATCATTGGTGATGCACTGCATGCCATCGACGTGATGGGCGCGAAGATCCTGCGCCTGGACGCGAATGGTTTCCTCGGTGTGGAGCGCAAGCCGGATGGTACGGCGTGGTCCGAGAGCCATCCGCTGTCGATCACCGGCAACCAGTTGCTGGGCGGCGCGATTCGCAAGGCCGGCGGTTTCAGCTTCCAGGAGTTGAACCTCACCGTGGATGACATCGCCTCCATGTCCCATGGCGGTGCCGACCTGTCCTATGACTTCATCACGCGTCCGGCCTACCAGCACGCGTTGTTGATGGGCGACGCCGAGTTCCTGCGCCTGATGCTGCGTGAAATGCACCGCCAGGGCATTGACCCCGGCTCGCTGATCCACGCGTTGCAGAACCACGATGAACTGACGCTCGAACTGGTGCACTTCTGGACCCTGCACGCCCATGACACCTTCCTGTATCAGGGCCAGACCTTTCCCGGCAATATCCTGCGCGAGCACATCCGCGAACAGATGTACGAACGCCTGGCCGGCGAACATGCGCCGTACAACCTCAAGTTCGTGACCAACGGCGTGTCCTGCACCACGGCCAGCATCATCACGGCGGCGCTGGGCATTCGTGACCTGGAAGCGATCACACCTGCGGATATCCAGCAGATCCGCCAGATCCATTTGCTGCTGGTGATGTACAACGCGATGCAGCCTGGGGTGTTTGCCTTGTCAGGCTGGGATTTGGTAGGCGCACTGCCGCTGGCCCCGGAAGAAGTCGAGCATTTGATGCAGGACGGCGACACGCGCTGGATTCACCGCGGTGCCTACGACCTGGTGGACCTGAACCCCGACGCGCAGTTGTCCGCCGGGCAGATGCCGCGCTCGAAAAGCCTCTACGGCAGCCTGAACAGCCAGTTGCAGGACCCCGAGTCGTTTGCCTCGCAACTGCAAAAGATCCTCGCGGTCCGCCGCGCCTACGATATCGCCGCCAGCCGCCAGATTCTGGTGCCGGAGGTTGAAAATCCGGGGTTGCTGGTAATGGTCCACGAATTGCCGGCCGGCAAAGGCACGCAGATCACCGCGCTGAACTTTGGGGCCACACCGATCACCGAGACCCTGCATCTGCCCGATATTGCCGCGGGCATGGTGGTGGACATCATCAATGAGCGGGTGGAAGGCGACCTGACCGCGGAGGGTGAATTCACCATTACCCTGGATGCCTATGAGGGGCTGGCACTGCGGGTGGTGAGCAGTTCACCGCTGTAACTCACTTGTGGTGAGCGGGCTCGCCCGCTCGCCGCTGAAACACGTGATCAGTAGAGCTGCGGCACAATGAGTTCCGGTGGCGTCGGGCTGCGGGAGTAATCCTCCTGCCTCACGCGCTGCGGCAGTTCGATCACCGGCAGGTTCACTTCTTCATAAGGCATCTGTCCGAGCAAGTGGTGGATGCAGTTGAGGCGGGCCTTCTTCTTGTCATCGGCCTGCACCACCCACCACGGCGCTTCAGCGATGTGGGTGCGGTCGAGCATGATTTCCTTGGCCTTGGTATAGGCTTCCCAGCGCCGACGCGACTCCAGGTCCATGGGGCTGAGTTTCCACTGTTTGAGCGGGTCATGAATGCGGCTGAGAAAGCGCAGGTGCTGTTCCTGATCGGAAATCGAAAACCAGTACTTGATCAGCTGGATGCCGGAGCGGGCGAGCATGCGTTCGAACTCCGGCACAGTGCGGAAAAACTCTTCGTACTGGTCGTCGTTGCAAAATCCCATGACCTTTTCGACGCCGGCGCGGTTGTACCAACTGCGGTCGAACAGCACGATTTCGCCGGCGGCCGGCAGGTGCGAGACGTAGCGCTGGAAATACCACTGGGTCTGTTCGCGGTCATTCGGCGCGGGCAGGGCCGCCACCCGGCAGACCCTGGGGTTCAGGCGCTGGGTGATGCGCTTGATCACGCCCCCTTTGCCGGCGGCATCGCGCCCTTCGAACAGGATCACCACCTTGTGGCCGGTCTTGACCACCCAGCTCTGCAGTTTCACCAGTTCGCCCTGCAGGCGGAACAGTTCGCTGAAATAAATCCGCCGGGCGGCTTTCTCGCTGCTTTCACCGACGTGCTCGTCAAATAGCGCGTTCAGGTCATGCCCATCTTCGGATAATTCCAGTTCCAGCTCTTCATCACTGTGATCCAGCAGTTCACGGTGGATGCGCTGCATCAAGGTGTCGTCTAGTGAGGACATGGGCGGAACTCGCGTGGTGGGGGATGGCAAAGTCTTAGTCGCAATTTGTTACGAACCAATTACATCAAACTGCGTGTTTACGGCGGGAGAGGGGGACAACCCGGCGTTTTGCCATTCCGCGTTCATAAAACCGTAACAAGATTGTTGCAGAGTTGCCCGGCCCGAAATCACAAGGATTTTCCTTAATGAAACGTCTGATGAAGTCTGCTGCACTCGCCGTTGCGGTTTCTCTCAGTGCCACCTCGGTGTTTGCTGCCGAGAGCATCCGCCTGACCGGTTCCGGTGCGAGTTTCCCAGCCCCGATCTACCTCACCTGGTTCAAGGATTTCAGCAAGAAAAGTGCTGGCGTTACCGTTGACTACCAGTCCAAGGGTAGCGGTGCAGGTGTACAGGACTTTCTGAACAAGACCGTCGACTTCGCCGCCAGCGACTCGGCCATGAAAGACGAAGACATCGCCAAGGTGGCCGAAGGCGCGCAACTGCTGCCGATGACCGCAGGCGAAATCGTGCTGGCCTTCAACCTGCCGGGCAATCCCAAAGAGTTGAAGTTGCCGCGCGATGTGTACTCCAACATCTTCCTGGGCAAGATCACCAAGTGGAACGATCCGCAGATCGTCGCTGCCAACCCAGGCCTGAAACTGCCTGACATGCCGATCACCGTTGTGGTGCGTGCAGACTCCAGCGGCACCACCGCCGTCTTCACCAAGCACCTGGCCGCGATCAACCCTGAGTTCCAGAAAGACCTGGGCGAGGGCAATACCGTCAACTGGCCAGCCAGCGACAAATTCATCAAGTCGCCGAAGAACGATGGCGTGACCGCCACCGTACGCCAGACCCCTGGCGCGATCGGCTACATCGAATACGGCTTCGCCAAACTGGCCAAGGTTGACTTTGCCCAGCTGCAGAACAAGGCCGGCAAGTACGTGGTACCGAACGCAGAGAGCGGCGCCGAAGCCCTGGCCGCGGTGAAAATGCCGGAAAGCCTGGTGGCCTGGCTGCCGGATCCGGATGGCGCCAAGTCCTACCCGATCACTTCCTACACCTGGATGATCTTCCGCAAGGACAACGGCAACCCGGCCAAGGCCAAGGCCATGCGTGAAATGGTCGAGTACAGCCTGACCGAAGGTCAGAAAATCGCCGATTCGATGGGCTACATCCCGCTGCCTCCATCGGTTGTCGATCAAGTTCGCAAAGCTTCCGCCAACATCCAGTAAGGCTCGCCAGGCCGCTTCCGGTGTGGGCTGTCAGCCACGCCGGGGGCGTTCCCCCCTTGTTCCGGAATTAGCCAATGAACACACCTTTTGTCGTACCGGTTAACCCGGATTCTGCGTGCCAGCCACCTTCTACGAAGGACTTCCTGGTTGACCGCACCTTCCGTGCGCTTGCACGCATAGGCGTGGTGCTGGTGCTGGCGCTGGTTTTCGCGCTGGTCTTCGAAGTAGGGCGCAAGGCACTTCCAGGCATGGAAAAGCACGGTTTCGACGTGCTGTTCGGCAGCGTCTGGGATGTTAACCAAGGCAAATACGGCATTCTGCCGGCAATTTGGGGCACGCTTTACAGCGCCCTCATCGCGTTGCTGATCGCGGGTTTTTTCGGCGTCAGCATGGCGATCTTCCTCACCCAGGATTTCCTCCCGGCCAAGCTGGCTGCGGTGTTCCGCACCATCGTTGAATTGCTCGCCGCCATCCCCAGCGTGGTCTACGGCCTGTGGGGCATCTATGTGGTGATCCCGGCGATCCGCCCGCTGACCGCGTGGCTGAACAGCGAGCTCGGCTGGATTCCCTTCTTCGGCACCTCCTTGAGCGGGCCGGGGCTGTTACCGGCAGCGCTGGTGTTGGCCATCATGATTCTGCCGACCATCGCTGCCGTCTCCCAGGACGCCCTCACGGGTGTGCCGATGAAGACCAAGCAAGCGGCCTACGGCATGGGCACCACCCATTGGGAAGCGATTCTCAAGGTGATGGTGCCGTCCGCTGCGACCGGCATCTTCGGTTCGCTGGTGCTGGGCCTGGGCCGCGCACTGGGTGAAACCATGGCGTTGGCCATGCTGGTGGGTAACGCCAACAACATTTCGCTTTCTCTGTTTGCACCGGCCAACACGTTGGCGGCCTTGTTGGCGCTGAACTTCCCCGAAGCCGGCCCGAACGAGATCGAAGTGTTGATGTACGCCGCACTGGTGCTGATGTTCATCACGTTGCTGGTGAATATCATCGGTTCGATGATCATGGTCTACGCCCAGCGGGGTAACAAATAATGACTGACCTCTCATCCCCAATCACCGCGATGCCGAGCCTGCAGCGCCGGTTCGAAGGCCGTGCCCTGCGCAGCCTGGTGTTGACCACTCTGGTGTGGTTCGGCGCGCTGCTGGCCAGTGTGCCGTTGATTTCCGTGCTCTACATGCTGATCACCCGTGGCGGCGCGCGCCTGAGCCTGGAAGTGTTCACCGAGCTGCCACCCACCGGTTTCGAGACCGGCGGCGGCTTCGGTAACGCCATGGCCGGTACCTTCGTGATGGTCGGCATTGCGGCCGCCATCGCCGTGCCGGTGGGCATCCTGGCCGCGATTTTCCTCGCGGAGCTGGGCCCGGACAGCAAGCTGGCGAACGCTTCGCGCTTTGCCGCCAAAATGCTCACTGGCTTGCCGTCGATCCTGGCGGGTGTGTTCGCCTACGCCCTGGTGGTGATGACGACCGGGACTTACTCGGCACCGGCCGGTGGCGTGGCGCTGGCCGTGCTGATGCTGCCCATCGTCGTGCTGACAGCGGAAGAGTCGATGAAGATGGTGCCCAAGATCATGAAGGATGCCGCCTACGGGATGGGCTGCACCCGTTCGCAGGTGATCTGGAAAATCGTCTTGCCCACCGGCATGCCGGCAATTCTCACGGGTGTGATGCTCGCCGTGGCGCGTGCCGCCGGCGAGACCGCGCCGCTGTTGTTCACCGCGCTGTTCAGCAACTACTGGATCTACCACGACGGCAACCTGGCAGTCATGAATCCGACGGCATCCCTGGCCGTGCTGATTTACAACTTCTCCGGCATGCCTTTCGACAACCAGCTCGAGCTCGCATGGGCGGCCTCGTTGGTACTGGTAATGATCGTGCTGGTCGTGAATATCGTGAGCCGTATTTTCGGCAAGCCCAAGTATTAAGAACGGGAGCATCTGAATTTTGAACATGTCATCTGCGCAAGTAGCCGCTCCGTTTATCACCCAGTCGCCTGTGGTCATGGACTGCAAGCTGGACAAGATTTTCTACGGCAACTTCATGGCCGTCCGTGACAGCCATGTGCCGATCGAGAAGAACAAGATCACCGGCTTCATCGGCCCGTCCGGCTGCGGCAAATCCACCGTACTGCGTAGCCTCAACCGCATGAACGACCTGGTGAAGGGCTTCCGTTTCGAGGGCCACGTGCACTTCCTCGGCCAGGACGTCTACGGCAAGGGCGTTGACCCTGTCGTCGTGCGCCGTTACATCGGCATGGTGTTCCAGCAGCCGAACCCGTTCTCGATGAGCATTTTCGACAACGTGGCCTTTGGCCTGCGCCTCAACCGCTACAAGGGCGACCTGGGCGACCGCGTCAAGCACGCGCTGCAAGGCGCCGCGCTGTGGGATGAGGTCAAGGACAAGCTCAAGGTCAGCGGCCTGTCGCTCTCCGGCGGCCAGCAGCAACGCCTGTGCATCGCCCGTGCCATCGCTACCGAGCCGGAAGTGCTGCTGCTGGACGAACCCTGCTCGGCGCTGGACCCGATCGCCACGCGTCGGGTCGAGGAGCTGATGGTCGAACTGAAGAAGGACTACACCATCGCGCTGGTGACGCACAACATGCAGCAGGCGATCCGTGTGGCCGATACCACCGCGTTTTTCTCGGTGGATATCTCCCAGGGCACGCGCACCGGCTATCTGGTGGAAATGGGCCCGACCACACAGATCTTCGAAAACCCGCGCGAACAAATGACCGGGGACTACATCAGCGGCAAGTTCAGCTGATCCTGCCATCCACCGTTTCTTCAGGATTGCCAATGACTGCAACACGTCGTCTTGATTTGCTTGCGATCGAACGCGCATTGCGTGCGGTACAGGGCCGTTTTGCCCAGCTCAGCCGGGACTTTACCGAGCCACGCGACCCATTGACAGACGAAGTGCTGCAGAATGTGCTTGAAGGCTATGCCCTGATTGACGACTATGTGGCGCGCGGCGTCGACTTGTTCGACCTCCAGCAGTTGAACCTGATGCTGGAGATCAATGCCACCGTGCTCTGCGGCACAGACCCGGTTCGCAGGCAAGAATACGCCCAGCACCTGGCCGCCACCGAAGTGCACTTTTTCAACAATGTCGAGGGCGGTATCAAGGATTTGTATCACTGGTACTGCAAGCATCACAGTGAATCGGTGTGGAAGCGCGCAGCCGGTGTCTATGTGCGAGTGCTCAGCAAGCCGCAGTTGTTCATCGAGGGCAATCACCGCAGTGGGTCGTTGATCGTCAGTTACCTGCTGATGCGCGAGGGGTTGGCGCCTTTCGTACTGACGCTGGACAACGCCGAGGGGTATTTCAACCCATCCTCGGTCATTCGCAACTCCGCCAAGCATGGCGTAATGGCCTTGTACGAATTGCCCAAGATCAAGAAAAAATACGCAGCGTTCCTGGAAGACAAAGCCCCTGATCCCATGGCGTTTTTCCTGGACGACGCACCAGCGCCCGCCTACCAGGGGGGCCATTGATGGGAAGGTTTCCAGTGCTCGACACAATCACGCGTGTGATCAAGCGTCAGCGCATCCGTATTTCATTCGATATCGATGACACGCTGGCCTGCCAGTTGCACCACAGCGCGACCGAACACAGCCGGCTGCCAGCCTGTGTGCATCGCTGGCTCGGCGAGCCGCTGCGCAGCGGTACCCGCGCCTTGACCCGTGAACTGCGTCGCCAGGGCTGCAGCGTCTGGGTCTATACCTCGTCCGGTCGCACGCCGTCCTACATCCGCCGTTGGTTGTTGCTGTATGGCATCCATGTCGACGGCGTGGTCAATAGCGTGCGGCACAACCAGGCCCTCACTGCGCGTGGGCTGGCGACAACGCCGTCGAAATTCCCGCCGGCTTTCGACATCGACTTGCACGTCGATGATTCCGAGGGGGTACAGCTTGAAGGCTTCGATCACGGCTTCCGCGTCGTGGTGGTGGACCCGGAAGATGCGCAATGGGCGCAACGCGTGCTGGATGCCGTCGCGCAGGTGCAGGTACAGCTGGCCCGCCAGCAACCGCAGCGGCACAAGCTGCCTGTGCGGGCCTATCCGGGGCTGACGTTGAACGGATAAGCGATTGCCTGGGCCAAGCAAAAAGGGGCGACTGATCAATCAGTCGCCCCTTTTTTTGCTTATTGGGCGTTCAACGCCCCAAGAAACTCGGTATGGCGCAACGTCTGCGAAAACATCGGCAGCGTGAAGTTCTCGGCAGCCTTTTGCTGTTCATCGGTGAACGTCGCCGTGCAGTCGGTCAGGGTCACCACGTTGTAACCCTTCTCATACCCTGAACGCACCGTCCCTTCGACGCAGCAGTTGGTCAGAAAACCGGCCACCACCAGGTTCTGGATGCCGTTGTTGCGCAGCACCAGGTCCAGGCCGGTGGTGGCGAAGCCATCCAGCCCGCGCTTGCCTTCCACGAGGATATCGCTGGCTTCACGCGTCACCGCGTCGGTGATGTCGGCCCCCCAACTGCCGGCACGGAAGGCGCTGCCATCGGCAACGCCTTTGAGGATCCCGTAGTGACGCGTCGTCAGTTCCGGGTAGCCGTCGGCAAACTGGATCGGCAGATGGATGATCTTCACCCCCAGTTTGCGCGCTTGTTGCACTGTGGTGGCGGTGTTGGCCAGCATGTCGGAGGTGTGCATGACGTCTTTGACGGCGTCATGGAACACGCCACCGGGCGTGGTGAAGTCGTTCTGGAATTCGATCAGGACAAGGGCGGTGGTGTGGGGGTTCATGGTGGGTCTCCGATAAGTGGGTTCAATCACTGCGTTCGAGTGTCAAGCGTAGGAAACTTTCAACGCCACGGTGAGATTGTTACCGCGCGCCGGTGCAATCGCCCGAAAACACTACGCCTGGGCTAACAACGTGGCCAGCTCACCCTATCGGGTGATTTCGATGATTTCCCGGGTGTGGGAGCATCCTTCACGTTCTTTCAGCGAGTCTTTGAAGTGGAAAACGACCGGCTTTCTTCTGCGCAATGGTTCGAACAGATGGCCCGGGTCACCGAAAGCATCGGGCAGGCAAGCTTTGCCGCCACGTTGTTCGAGGCCCTCGGTTGTATCTGGCCGATCCAGGCTACCACGCTGTACCTGTATCCCCACGGCGGCATGCCCAGTGCATTGTTCGAGTTGGAAGGGCCCTGGTTGCCCCAGGGCAATGTGCGCCAGTACCTGTCCGGTTTCTACTTGCTCGATCCGTTTTATGGGGCGTGCGTGGAGGGCGTCGCTTCAGGCTGCTACGACCTGGCGGATGTCGCGCCCGATCACTTCGAACTCAGCGAGTATTTCCAGTCGTTCTACCGGCATTCGCACCTGGAGGATGAGCTGAACTACATCCTGCAATCGAGCGCCGGGTTGAGCCTGTCGGTGTCACTGGCGTTCACGCAGAAGCTGGACGCGGCCACGACCCAGCAATTCAAGCGTATCGCGCCGTGGGTGCTGGCGGTGCTGGGCAAGCATTTCGTTGGCCTGGATGCGCGGGGTGCACGCTTTGAAAGCCTGTTGGAGCAGCGTATTCACTCGGCACTGAACAACTTCGGCTCATCGATCCTGACCGAGCGCGAATGCCGCATCGCCCAACTGATCCTGCGTGGCCACTCCACCCGATCGCTGGCCGAGCGTCTTGGTGTGTCGGAAGACACCATCAAGTCCCACCGCAAGCACATCTACAGCAAGCTCGACATCGGCGCGCAGTCGGAGCTGTTTTCCTTGTTTATCGACTCCCTGGCCGAAGCCCAGGGCGTGCTGAGCAAAGACCCCCTCGAGAACTACATGAACAAGATCCGCTGAGCGGGTCTGCCAACCCTTGCGTCACTACTAACAAGAGAGAAAAGGCATGAACCTACCCTTCGAACCGAAGCGCCAGACCGAGGATTATCAGAAATCCGACGCGGCCCACCATATCCACGCGTTTCTGGATCAAAAGGCGCTGAATGCCGAAGGCCCGCGCGTCATGGTCCGTGGCGAAGGCCTGTACCTGTGGGACAGCGAAGGCAAGCGCTACCTGGACGGTATGTCGGGCTTGTGGTGCACCCAGCTCGGTTATGGTCGCAAAGACCTGACCGCCGCCGCTGCGGCGCAGATGGACCAACTGGCGTACTACAACATGTTCTTTCACACCACCCACCCGGCGGTGATCGAACTGTCCGAGTTGCTGTTCAGCCTGCTGCCGGGTCACTACAGCCACGTGATCTACACCAACTCCGGTTCTGAAGCCAACGAGGTGTTGATCCGCACGGTGCGCCGCTATTGGCAGGTGGTCGGCCAACCGCAGAAAAAGATCATGATCGGCCGCTGGAACGGCTATCACGGTTCGACCTTGGCGGCGTCCGCGCTGGGTGGCATGAAGTTCATGCACGAGATGGGCGGTCTGATTCCGGACGTCGCGCATATCGATGAACCCTACTGGTACGCCCAGGGTGGTGAGTTGACCCCGGCTGAGTTTGGCCGTCGTTGCGCACTGCAACTGGAAGAAAAGATTCTTGAACTCGGCGCCGAAAACGTCGCGGGCTTTATCGCCGAGCCGTTCCAGGGCGCCGGCGGCATGATTTTCCCGCCGCAAAGCTACTGGCCGGAAATCCAGCGCATCTGCCGTCAATACGACGTGCTGCTGTGCGCGGATGAGGTGATCGGTGGTTTTGGCCGCACAGGCGAGTGGTTCGCCCACGAGTACTTCGGTTTCGAGCCGGATACCCTGTCGATCGCCAAGGGCCTGACGTCCGGCTACGTGCCCATGGGCGGCCTGGTACTGAGCAAGCGCATGGCGGATGCGCTGGTGGAGCGGGGTGGGGTATTTGCCCACGGCCTGACCTATTCCGGGCACCCGGTCGCGGCAGCGGTGGCCCTGGCCAACCTCAAGGCGCTGCGCGATGAAGGCATCGTGCGCACGGTGAAAGAAGACACCGGGCCGTACTTGCAGCAGATCCTGCGCGAAGTGTTCGCCGGCCATCCGATGATCGGCGACATCCAGGGCGCGGGCCTGCTCGGGGCCTTGCAGTTTGCCGAGGACAAGGCCACGCGCAAGCGCTTTGCCAACGAAAACGACCTGGCCTGGCAGTGTCGCACCTTTGGTTTTGAGGAGGGCGTGATCATTCGCTCCACACTCGGCCGCATGATCATGGCGCCGGCCCTGGTGGCCACGCGGGCGGAACTGGACGAGCTGGTTGAAAAGACCCGCATCGCGGTAGACCGCACCGCGCGGATCGCCGGAGCGCTGTGAAGTGAGCTGTTCACCCCCTCGCTGAGGGGGTGAACGACAGCGCCGCATCGCCCAGCGTGCCCATAGGGCGGTTCACTCTTGAACGGATAACGGTATCGATCTCATCGCATACCGCGGCGCCCTGCATTCCAATTTCCAGGAGTCAGCAATGAATACAATAAAAAACGTGGCCGATACTCCCTCCCATCACACACCCTTCGCAGCCGCTTCGTCGCGCAGGTTCCGCCAGCCTCTGGGGCTTGTCGGGCTGGTGCTGTTCGGCCTGGCGTACATGGTCCCCCTGGCGGTGTTCACGACCTACGGCCTGGTCACCCAGATGACCAAGGGGCACCTGCCAACCGCCTACCTGCTGACCCTTGCGGCCATGCTGCTGACGGCCTACAGCTATGGGCGCATGGTCCAGGCGCACCCTTATTCGGGGTCGGTCTACACCTATACGCGCAAGGCGTTTGGCGCCTATTTCGGCTTCATTGCCGGATGGACCCTGTTACTGGACTACATTTTCCTGCCGCTGCTCAGTTACCTGCTGATCGGCATCTACATGTCCGAATACTTTCCCGGGGTGCCCACCGCCGTGTGGGTGCTGGGCTCCATCGCCCTGGTGACGGCGCTCAACCTGTTCGGTATCGAGTCGATCACGCGGGTCAACTGGGTGCTTATCGTCGCCCAACTGGTGTTCATCGTGGTGTTTGTGGTGCTCTCGATCCATAACCTGAGCGCGCAATCCGCGCCGGTATCGCTGCTTGGACCGTTTCACCATGAAGGCTTCAGCGTACCGTTGATCATGACCGGCGCGGCAATACTCTGCCTGTCGTTTCTCGGTTTTGATGCCGTGTCGACCATGGCCGAGGAAACGCCCAACCCGCGCCGGACCATCCCGATCGCCATCATGGCGGTGTCGCTGCTGGGGGGCTTGCTGTTTCTCGTCGTTTCATATTGCGCGCAGATGGTCTTTCCGGAATGGAACAGCTTCGCCGACCCCGATTCGGCGTCCGTGGACGTGATGCGGCGCGTCGGCGGTGAACTGCTGGTCACGGCCTTTACCGCCACCTACGTGGCGGGGTGCTTTGCTTCGGCGATGGTCTCCCAGGCGAGTGTCTCGCGCGTGTTGTTCGCTATGGGGCGCGACGGCGCACTGCCGCGTGTGCTCGGCAAGCTGGTGTCGAAAAAACGCGTACCGGCCACGGCAATCATGCTGGTCAGCCTGTTCTCGCTGATTGCGCTGTTCATCACCCTGGACACCGTCGCCAACATGATCAGTTTCGGTGCGCTGTTCGCGTTCTCGGCGGTGAACCTGGCCGTGATCAAGCACTACCTCGGCGACCAGAAGCTGCGCGGCACCCGCAACTACCTGCTTTACGCCGTGCTGCCGGCCCTGGGGTTCCTCAGCACCCTCTGGCTGTGGACGAGCCTGTCCGGCATGTCGTTCACCATCGGCTTGTGCTGGATGGGCTTGGGGCTCGTTTGTTTGCTGGGGGTTACACGTGGCTTTCGCTTGAAGATGCCTGAATTGCAGATCGCAGAATAAAAAGTCACCCACTCGGGAGTACACCATGTTTGACCTTAACCACTGGCAGCAACGTGCTGCCCGCCAGGTATTCATCGACACAGCCCTGATCGACGGGAGGCCAGTGTCGTCGCTATCCGGCGCGACGTTCGATGCCATCAACCCGGCCAACCATCAACTGCTGGCACGGGTTGCTGCATGCGGTATCGAGGAGGTCGACCTGGCGGTGCGCTCCGCCCGCCGAGCCTTCAATAACGGGCCCTGGCGGCGTATGGCCCCAGGGGAGCGCAAGAAAATCCTGATCAAGCTGTCCGAGCTGCTGATGACTCATCGCGAAGAGTTGGCGTTGCTGGATTCGCTGAACATGGGCAAGCCGGTGATGGATGCCTACAACATCGATGTGCCCGGCGCCGCGCATGTCTTCGCCTGGTACGGCGAAGCGCTCGACAAGGTCTACGATCAAGTGGCGCCGACGGCCCGCACTGCACTGGCGACCATCACCCGCGAAGCCCTGGGCGTGGTCGCCGCCGTGGTGCCGTGGAACTTTCCATTGGACATGGCCGCCTGGAAGCTGGCGCCGGCCCTGGCGGCTGGCAACAGCGTGGTGCTCAAGCCGGCCGAGCAATCACCGTTCTCGGCCTTGCGCCTGGCCCAACTGGCCCTCGAAGCCGGTGTCCCGGAAGGCGTGCTGAACGTGGTGCCCGGCCTCGGCGAAAGCGCAGGCAAAGCCCTGGGGTTGCATCCAGACGTGGATTGCCTGGTGTTTACCGGGTCCACCCAGGTGGGCAAGTACTTCATGCAATACGCTGCGCAGTCCAACCTCAAGCAGGTGTGGCTGGAGTGCGGCGGCAAGAGCCCGAACCTGGTGTTTGCAGACTGCCAGGACCTGGACCTGGCTGCGGAGAAAACTGCCTTCGGCATTTTTTTCAACCAGGGCGAGGTGTGTTCGGCCAATTCCCGCTTGTACGTGCAACGCTCCATTCACGACGAGTTCGTCGAGCGCCTGGTCAGCAAGTCGCGGGCCTGGATGCCCGGTGATCCCCTGGACCCCGGCAGCGCCGCCGGGGCGATCGTCGACAGTGAACAGACCGCCCGCATCATGCATGCAATCGGTGAGGCGCGCGCTGACGGCGCCAGGCTGGTGTGCGGTGGCGAGCAGTTGACCATCAACGGCTCTTCCAACTTCATGCAACCGACGATCCTCGGCGGCGTGACGGGCGACATGCGCATTTCGCAGGATGAGGTGTTTGGCCCGGTGCTGGCGGTAACTGCCTTTGACACCGAAGAGGAAGCCATACAGCAAGCCAACCACAGCATCTACGGCCTGGCGGCGTCGGTATGGAGCGATGACCTCAATCGTGCCCACCGCGTGGCCCGCGCCCTGAATGCCGGTACGGTGTCGGTCAACACCGTCGATGCGCTGGATGTGTCGGTGCCCTTCGGGGGTGGCAAGCAGTCGGGTTTCGGCCGCGACCTGTCGCTGCATTCGTTCGACAAGTACACGCAGCTGAAAACCACCTGGTTTCAATTGCGTTGAAACCGGCGCCATTCGTCTATTGCCTGGCACTCTGGATGCTGTGCTGTCTCTCACTAGTAAGCGCGGATACCCCGAGCGTACGACCGGAGAGCCAGCATGGACATCAATGAGAACGCCCCAGGCAACCTTTCACAGCAGGACGTCACTCGCGGCACCGATAACGAAACAGGCCACGACCCAAGGCGCGACGAGGACAATATCCCGTTGCCGCCGGACGACGATGCACCGTTGGAAGAAGACATGTCGGATGTGGACGCCGCCGATTCAGTCGCCAGCGAACACCCCGATAACTGACAGGTTCAAACATTGCTGCTCGCCCTGGTCAACAGGGTCGAGTGGTTCCACTGCTTCGGGCAGCACGATCCACACAGGCGCCTGCTTGGCTTATACGGGCCAGGCAATCGATCTGCGCCAGACTGATGAGATTTAGTTCATACCGTATGCGGTAATTCCCCCGTTATCACGCCCCAACCCTCCCGATAAAGTTGCGATGTTCCCGGTGGTCCGTCTCGCTGTGCTGTGCTGTGCACGTGGCGATTGGCCCGATTCCGGAATATTCGAGTCGGCTTTATTCGTAGAGAGGTGCAGCGGTGAAAACTAACCTGTGGTTACGGCGTTTGCCTGGGGCGTTGGTCGGTGTCGTCGTGCTGGGCGCAGCGGCCTACGGGTGGAGTCGCCCGTCCTCCACACCCGGTGCTGCACCAGTCGCGGCGGTGCCCCTGGCGGTTTCGGTGGCGCAGGTGGAGCGCCAGGACGTACGCGTCTGGAGGCAGTTTTCCGGTCGGCTGGAAGCGGTGGAGCAGGTGGTGGTGCGTTCACGTGTGGTGGGCGAGGTAAAGGCGCTGCATTTCACCGAAGGTGAGTTGGTCAACAAGGGCGATTTGCTGGTGACCATTGATCCGCTGCCTTACGCCGCCGAGGTGCAACGCGCTGAAGCGCAAGTGGCCGGCGCCCAGTCGCGGCTGAGCTTGGCCGCGGCCGACCTGGCGCGAGCGCAACGCTTGTGGCCTGCGCGGGCGATCGCGGAACGCGAGCTCGACGAGCGTGCCAACGCCCAGAAAACCGCCGCCGCCGACCTGGCATCCGCCCAGGCTTCGTTGCAGATGGCGCGCTTGAACCTCGGCTACACCGGCATTCGAGCGCCCGTGGCCGGCCGGGTAGGGCGCCGCGAGGTCACCGTGGGCAACCTGGTGGACGCCGGCCCCAACGCGCCGGTATTGACGACGCTGGTGTCGGTCAACCCCATCTATGCCAGTTTCGATGCCGACGAAGCCGCCGTGAACCAGGCTTTGAACAGCCTGGAGCAAGCACAAGACCGCCAGGGCCAACTGGCGCAGATCCCGGTGGACATGCAAGTCGACGGCAGCGCACAGCCTTCCCGGCAAGGGCGTTTGCAGTTGATCGACAACCACGTGGATACCCGCAGCGGCACGGTACGGTTGCGGGCACGCTTCGATAACGCCGATGGCAGGCTGACGCCGGGGCAGTTCGTGCGCCTGAACCTGGGGCAGGCGCATGCCCGCACGGCCTTGCTGGTCTCCGAGCGCGCCATTGGCACTGACCAGAATCGCCGTTACGTGATGGTGGTGGGCACCGACAACGTCGCCCAGTACCGCGACGTGGTGGTCGGCGACAGGGCCAATGGCATGCGCATCATCACCCAGGGGCTTGAACCCGGCGAACAGGTCGTCGTCAACGGCCTGCAACGCTTGCGCCCCGGCATGGTCGTGGCGCCGCAGGTGGTGCCGATGCTGGCGTCGGACGCAGCGCTCGCACCTGTCACTCCCGATAACAACCGGACTTGATCGCCCCATGGACTTCTCCAAATTCTTTATCGACCGGCCGATCTTTGCCTGTGTGCTTTCGGTGCTGATCCTGGTCGCCGGGTTGATCGCCATACCCAACCTGCCGGTGTCCGAATACCCCGAAGTGGTGCCGCCCACGGTGGTGGTCACGGCGCGCTTTCCGGGTGCCAGCCCGCAGGTGATCGCCGACACGGTGGCCACGCCACTGGAAGAGTCGATCAACGGGGTCGAGGACATGCTCTACATGAGCAGCCAGACCACTACCGATGGGCTGCTGACACTGACGGTCACTTTCAAGCTGGGCATGGACCCGAACCTGGCGCAGCAACTGGTGCAGAATCGCGTCTCCCAGGCCGAGTCGCGCCTGCCCGACGACGTGCAGCGCCTGGGCGTCACCACCGTCAAGAGCACCCCCGACCTGACCTTGGTGGTGCACCTGTATTCCCCCGATGGGCGCTATGACATGGCCTATCTGCACAATTACGCCTACCTGCATATCCGCGATCGCCTGGCACGCATCGAGGGCGTCGGCACGGTACAGGTGCGCGGTGCCGGCGAGTACTCGATGCGCATCTGGCTCGACCCGCAGAAGCTCGCCGAACGTGGCTTGGCGGCCAGCGACGTAGTCACGGCGATCCGCCGGGAAAACTTCCAGGCCGCCGCGGGGATTGTCGGCGGGTCCCCGAACGGGCTGGATATCGACACGCAGATGTCCATCAGTGTGCAGGGCCGCCTGCAGAGCGAAGAAGAGTTTGGCGACATCGTCGTGCGCAGTGGGGCGGACGGCGCGGTCACGCGTTTGCGCGATGTGGCGCGGGTCGAATTGGGCACCGCCGAATACGCTGCTCGGGCCTTGCTCGACAACCAGCCGGCGGCGGCCTTGTTCGTATTGCAGGCGCCGGGTTCGAACACCGTCAATATCGGCAACGATGTTCGCGCACTGATGCTTCAATTGAAGAAAGAGATGCCCGAGGGCGTTGATTACCGCATCGTGTTCGACCCTACCCAGTTTGTCAGCGCTTCCATCCACGCGGTGGTCCAGACCTTGCTGGAGGCCATCGCGCTGGTGGTGCTGGTGGTGATTCTGTTCCTGCAAACCTGGCGGGCGTCGATCATCCCGTTGTTGGCTGTGCCGGTATCGGTGATCGGCACGTTCGCGGTGATGCAGGTGTTCGGTTTTTCGATCAACACCCTGACGCTGTTCGGCCTGGTGTTGGCGATCGGCATTGTGGTCGACGACGCGATTGTGGTGGTGGAAAACGTCGAGCGAAACATCGAGGCCGGCCTGAGCCCGCTGGAGGCCAGTTATCAGGCGATGCGCGAAGTGTCGGTGCCGATCATCGCGATCGCGCTGGTACTCTCGGCCGTGTTCGTGCCGCTGGCGTTCAGCAGCGGGCTGACGGGGCAGTTCTACCGGCAGTTCGCCTTGACCATTGCCATTTCCACGGTGATTTCGGCGTTCAACTCGCTGACCCTGTCGCCTGCGCTGGCGGCCTTGCTACTCAAGCCCCACGACGCTCCCAAGGACTGGCTGACCCGTGCCATGGAGCGGCTGCTGGGTGGTTTTTTTGCACGGTTCAACAGGGTATTCGCCCGTGGTTCCCAGGGTTACGGCACCGGCGTGCGCAAGGCCCTCAGCCATAAGGGCTGGATGCTGGGCCTGTATATTCTGCTCACGGCCGGTGCCGTGTGGCTGTTCAAGGAAGTGCCCAGCGGGTTCGTGCCGGCGCAAGATCGCACCTACCTGCTGGCAGTGATTCAACTGCCGGATGGCGCGACCCTGGATCGCACGGAAAAGATCGTGCGCCAAGTCAGCGAGATCGGCCTGGCCAACCCGGATGTCCGTGCGTCGCTAGCGTTTCCGGGCATGTCCATCAACGGTTTCACCAACAGCTCGAATGCCGGGATCGCCTTTCTCAATCTCAAGCCATTCGATCAGCGCGTCGGGCCCGAGCACAGTGCTGCCAGCATTGCCGCGCAGTTGAACCGGCAGTTCGTGCAGATCCAGGACGCACGTATTGTGATCTTCTCGCCGCCTCCCGTGCGCGGCCTGGGCACCACGGGTGGCTTCCGCCTGCAACTGGAGGACCTGGCATCCCTGGGTTATCCGGCGCTGGACGCGGCGACCAAGCGCTTTATTGCCGCGGCCAGCCAGGCGCCCGAGCTGACCGGATTGTTTTCCAGCTTCCAGGTCAACGTGCCGCAGCTGCAGGCCAACATCGACAGGACCAAGGCGCGCCAGCTGGGGGTTGAGGTGTCTGACGTGTTCAGTACCCTGCAGATCTATATGGGCAGCCTCTACGTGAATGACTTCACGCGCTTCGGTCGTACCTACAGCGTGCGTGCGCAAGCCGATGCGCCTTTTCGCGCGCATGCCGAAGATATCGGCGAGCTGCGGGTCAAGGCTGGCAACGGGGTGATGGTGCCGCTGTCCGCGCTGATCACGGTGAAGCCCGGGTTCGGCCCGGAAAGGGCCATGCGCTATAACGGTTTTCCAGCGGCGGATGTCAGCGGCGCGGCGCGTCCAGGGTTCTCCAGTGGCCAGGCGCGGGCGGCGGTGGAACGGGTGGCGGCGAGCACGCTGCCGCCGGGTATCGGGTTTGAATGGACTGACCTGGTGTATCAGGAAATCCTCGCCGGCAGTTCCGGCCAGTGGGTGTTTCTGCTGGCCGTATTACTGGTGTTCCTGGTGCTGGCGGCGTTGTATGAAAGCCTGACACTGCCCTTGGCAATCATCCTGATCGTACCCATGGCGCTTCTGGCCGCGATGTCGGGGGTGTGGCTGACCTCGGGCGACAACAACATCTTCACCCAGATCGGCCTGATGGTGTTGGTGGGGCTGTCGGCCAAGAATGCCATCCTGATCGTCGAGTTCGCCCGCACACTGGAGTTCGAAGGCCGTTCACCGATCCAGGCGGCGATCGAGGCCAGTCGCTTGCGCCTGCGACCGATCCTGATGACCTCGATGGCGTTCATCATGGGCGTACTGCCGCTGGTGTATTCCAGCGGGGCCGGCTCCGAGGTGCGACGGGTGATGGGGGTTACCGTGTTTTCGGGCATGCTCGGGGTGACCTTTTTCGGCCTGTTCCTGACGCCGGTGTTCTATGTGCTGATGCGCGGCTTGACCGGCAATCGTGCGTTGCGGCATCACGCCGGGGCATCGAGCAACTCACCCGGCAGCGAGCTGGGAACACACTGACAAAGATTCCGAGCACAAAAAAACCTGCGCAATGCAGGTTTTTTTGTAGGTTCCAAAGACGTCCTGGGAGGTCTTGAAACCGAGAGATGGTGCCCGAACCCGGAATCGAACCGGGACGCCCTTACGAGCGGGGGATTTTAAGTCCGCAAAGTATTTACGTTAAATCAATAGTTTAGCGATTGTTCTGCACCGCTATGCACGGACATTGCCTCCCTTGCAGCCCTTTGTTTTAAAGGGGGTAAAAATGATTGCGGTGCAGAAATCACTTGGTCGGCGTGACCTTTTTGCCGATCCTTTTCCTGATGTAGTTCTCGGTCATGACAACCGTGGTGTGCCCAAGTTGGTCGCGCGCCTGGAGAATGTCACCACTCGATTCCGCTTTGTCAGTACCCGCCTTAGCGCGTAGATCGCGCATCTGAAAATCTCCCTTCTCAACACCCGCCGCTTCTCTGGCCGCGTCAAACCTCCCGCGCAACATGCTGCTGGTCATTGGCTGACCGTTGTCCATAACAATGAGCCTGCTTGTTCGGATCTTGTGTCCGGCCTTTCTGGCCAGGATTCGATCAATCACGACCTTCAACTGCCCAGTAATTTCAATCCTCCTTTTCACATTGGTTTTACCCTGCATGACGGCCAGCCGGTTCTCGCGGATGTCACGCTCATCCATTTTTAGGGTGTCGGCGATCCTCTGCCCGGTCAGGTAGAACAGGTCTAGGGCATCCCGCAACGGTTGTTCGGCGTGCTCGTAGACGAGGGCGAACATCTCGTCCTCAATGTACTGGTCACGCCCAGCTTCCTTATGTCCCTTGACGCCGGCGCACGGGTTGGCCAGGGCCGTATAGCCACTGCTTCGGGCAAAGTTCCAGATCGCGCTGAGCAATGCCTTTTCTCGGTTGGCGCGCACTGGCGCTGTCTTGCCGCGCTGACGGAGATATTGAACGACATGTTGCGGCTCAATCGCCTCTAAAGGCGCTGGTGGATCATCGAAGAACTTCAGGAGTTGCTTAAGCTCCCGCGCATTGTCCTTCTGTGTTGCCGGGCTCTTAGTGGGCACCACCTCGTCCATGTAGATGTTTGCGACATAGGCGAACGTCAGCACTGCCTGCACCATGGCAGATGAGGCTCGACTCTTTTCCAGCTTCGCGTATTCGACAATCGCCAGTCCGTAGTCACTGCCCAGGGCGATTTCCTTCCTTGGAGATCCGCCGATGTCGTAGTAGTAATAGATGGTCCCGCTGCGCTGCTTGCGCTTCCTGAGGCGTGTAACGCTGTCAGGGTTGGTTGGCTTCCTTCCCATTTAACTCACCAGCCGCGGCTGCCATTTTGGCTTCTCTGCTGATACGGCAACCGCCTCGCCAGTGAGAGCGGAAGCGATGACGCATGGCCATCCACTGCGCTTGATGGTGTGGCGAATTCCGTTTTTCTTCAGTACCTGCAACTGGCCGGCTTTGGTTCTGGCGCCGGTGAGCGTGCAGACGTCTTCGTGCGACAGGAAGTGAATTCCGTCCATAGCTACCTCCCGCAGCCCATTTCGGGCCACGCTTCATTGATGTTAATGGGGTGTCCTTGCCGCGCTGGGCGGCAGAAGGTGGTTTATTCGTCGTCTTCGTCGTCAGCGGTACGCCCTGTCAGATCGAGCGCGAAAGCTTTCCATTTGTCCCGCTCTGCTTGGCTCATCTGGTTCCAGCTGGGCGCGACGTCCGACTTGATGATCTCGCCGGCTTTGAAAATCAGGGTTCCGCAGTTGCTACCGATGTCTTCATCGGCGAACCGTAGCGTTATTTCGGCTTCTGGATGAAGGCCGGAGAGCGCCTTGATTACTGGTTCGGGACATGACCACGCTGTATCAAATTGGAAAGCGCCCTGATCTAAATCAACCAGCTGGCTATAGGCGTTCCATTTGGTGCCCCACTTATCGCGGGCGAAATCCAGAGTGTGAAAGTGCCCAGTAGCACGCTTGTTTCGCAGCATCTGCACGAACTGTTCGAATTGCTCGTCGCTGCACCCTGAGATGCTGGCTCTGCTCCTGCTGTCATGCTGCAGCGAGGCGACTAGAGGATGATCATTCAGCGGGGTTCCGGTGATTGCTTCTGCGCAGGTCTCGGCCAGGCCGTCGATCCCGCACCAATCAAACTTACCTAGGAAGGGGATCAGGGTGTTGAAGTCGATCTTGCCTTCGGCATTCAGAAGGGAGGCGAGGACTTCTTTCGGGGCGTCGAGTTTGTTGGTGATATGGTTTGGCATGTGCATAGCTCCGCCCGCCGCTCACCGGCAGGCATGTAGGGGGATTGGGGTTGGGGCTAAAGGATTACGGTTTCCAGCTTTTGCCCACGCGGAAAACCATCATCAGGTTGTGATGGAGAGGGACCTTGAGAACGTGGTCGAAGAACTCGCCCTTGCCGGTGATGAACCCCGTAGGCACCTTGCTTTCAGCGGTACCGAATTCCCGCCAGCATTCTTCGCCACCGTTCTTTTCCCAGTAGGCGCGTTCGCGTTTCGGAATCTCATCGTAGGTTTTATAAAACACAGAGTGATCGGGGATATCACAGATGCGGCGCCATGCGGGATGGCGCTTGCACCACTCGGCGGCATGCTGAGAAGCTTGCTCGGTAGAGTAAAATTCTTTGATGTTTTGCTCGGTCATGGCCTGGGCCCTCGGTAGATGAACACGTAGGCGAACCAGAGGGTGGCGATCATGGCGTCACCCGCTTGAACTCGACCACCCAGACCCACGGGTTGGCTTGCCAGTCGCCGCCGACGGATGACCACAGCAGTTCGAACGATTTGCGCGGATCAGCGCTGTATGTCTCGATCCCCTCGACGTGCCACCAGTCACCCAGTTCGGCATGATCGGTGTACAGACGCACGCCTTCCGCCTTGGCCTGCTCTTCGCTGATGTCCTGCAATCGCTCGACGCGCACGTCGGTGATCTCCAGCAGGATGCGGCTGGCCCAGCGCGGCATGTGAATGCTTGGTCGCCACCGGATCAGTTCCTCTTCTCCCTCCCAGTCCGGTGTTCCATCGGCCCGGTAGATGATTTGGCAATCCGCTCGCTCTGCCTCGGGCACGCCTCCGTCGCGGAAGTCATTGATAAGGCAGGTCTCGCGCACCCAAAGCCGGTCACCGGGTCGTCCATGGGGGCACTCCGGGTTGGGCTTCGTAACATCCGGGTGTCGAATGAATGGCTGGCCCAGGCCGTAGCTGCCGATGTCGGCTTTCGAGCGGGGCTGAATCTTCAATGCCCGCCGCGTGACCGTCTTCCGGCCTTCCAGGATGGCGCGCACCATCGGCGCCGAGAACAGGATGGGGCGTTCTTTGATCTGGCTCACGGTGCCACCGCCTGGCGCACCCACACGCAGATAGGGCCGTCGTCGGTGTCGTGAATCGAGAAGATGAACCAGCCTTCGCCAGGAGGATTGGTCGGGTGCCAGGCCGCACAATCGGCGATACCTTCAGCAAGCCAAGACGCCTGCACTTCCTCTGACGCGTCGTATTCGAAAGCCAGTTCGCGCGCTTCCAGACCGCGCGAGTCAAACCAGGCGTATGGGATCAACTCGTCTTCGGTTGATGGCCAAGCCGGGTGGGTCCAGTAGCCGTGTGCGTCACGCTCAACTGGCTGCGATTGGATCAAAACAGTTTCTTCAGGCATGACTTCGTCCTTGCCGCTATAGCGGCTGACTTTGAAGGGGGAGTGGTTACAGATAGGGGTTGAGGCGTTTCAGCTCGTCGAGGCAGGCGTTCCAACCGTCCGCACTTGCGCGTTTCTCGACAAAGTCCAGCGGATCGAAAGTTCTGCGCTCAGGCATCACCACCGCTACCGGCGCGGGCTGCTCGGCGTAGAGCGGGCCAAGCTGGCGCACGGCATGCTCGTATGCGTTCCATCCATGCCGCCACCCATTCGCATACATGTCGTTCTCAGCTGTGCCAAGTGATTCGTCACGAGCTGGCAACCTCACTGCCACTGGCTCGCCCTGGGGCTGGGCGGCTGTCGCGCAAGAACCATCACAGCCGTCGAGTTGCACGGGGCACGGATGCGCATCCAGCAGGGCGCGTAGGAACTCTCTCATCCCTATCAGCGCTTCCTTGTGTTCGCTACGCGTACCGTTTACGAGGTCTTGCAGCATCTTGAGCGGCACGCCGTCAATCGTTTGGTTGGTGGTCATGGCTTCGGCTCCTTCAACTCAGGTACGAGCCTCTTGAGGTTCGGTAAGATCCAGGAGCAGCTCCATAGCCGGTATCTTTCGATAAGTTCGGCCTCGACTAGCATCTTCTGTTCTTCTGTCAGGCCGGCGTCACTGAAATTCATGCTGTAGCTCGGTCCTTTCGTTGCGGTCTTTAGAAGCTCGGCAGCTCGTTGTTTTCGGGTCGGGTTGTAGTACATAAATCACCTCAGCAAATCAGTTGTGCCAGTGCCAGCAGGCACCAGCAGTAGGCGGGGAGTTGGTGCATATCAGCCTTCCTCGCCGCAGCAGTCGGGGCAGTCCATGACATGGCCTTCCAAGAGATTGCTCGGTACGGTCTTCCTGTCCAGGCACAGGAGGCAGTTCGGCTCATTTCTATCCTCTGCTGGCTTGAGTGCGGCGTCGATACGGCGACAGTCCTCTCCCGTAACATGGGTATCGACCCAAGCCATTCGCAACATAATCAACAGGTCAGACGCCCGCTCATCCGCTGCGGTCAGGAGCTGTTGCAGGGCGTCACGCTCCTTGATTGCCTGGGCATGCTTACCGCGCCAGTGCAGCACCGCATCCAGTTCTTCAACCGTTTGAATTGGCTTGCTCATGCTCATAACCTCAATTGTCTGTGCCGGTGTAGGTGCGCCATGGCACCTTCACGCCGTTGACCAGAAAGCCCCAGTCACCACGCCACTTGCTGGTGATGAAGAGGGTGTAGACGCCGCCTGGTGATATCTGGTCGATGCGGTGGTACTCGCCGTGGTTGAGGCGGGCGGTGTCGCCGGCGCGCCGATCGATGTACTCGGTGGCCTGGGCGCCTAAAGGAACGTTGATGCCCGACAACACCGGGTCTTCGCTATCGAGCAGTCGCTGCTCCACATACCAGCCGCGCAGGATGATGGTGCGGGCGTTCCACGGGTGGTCGTGCAGGTCCCGGTCTTCGTCGTGCCGCATGATGTGGTGGACGCGGAACGACCACGGGCACCACCACAGCGCCGGCTTGTGCGTGTCGCGGGAGTAGGGGTTGAACAGCCACCAGCGGCCCATGTACATCTCGGCGCCGTCGGCGGACATGATGTGCAGGTAAGGGGAGCGCTGGGCGCGGGCGATGAGCCAGGCGGCAACCGCCGGGCGCGCAAGCAGCTTGGCGACGATGCGCCAGAACAAGTTGATCACGGGGAGTCCTTGCCGGGCCATGCCCGGGCGGTGGAGTGGGGGAGTTATGCGGCGTCAGTCGTTGTTGATCGAGAGCAAGGGGAATGCTGTTGCTGCCACTCGAGGAACTTGTCCATTGCCAAGGGCTTTAATTCGGTCCACCCGATGGGCCACCCCATCAGCCACTCGACCCATTCTGGGTTCAACTGGCCACCGACTGTTTCGTTCAGGGGCTTGCCACGTGTTTGGCTGGCCCGCTTGGCTTTGCCGGCTTGGGAGAAAACCCCGCTCTTTCCGTCCCGTGCCAGTGGAGTCGGCCAAAGCTTCACGGCTGAACTCAGCCCCCAGCCGGCATTCTTGCTGCTGCCAGGCTGGTTGTGGTTGCCGTGCACGGTTATCGTTGGCCACAAGCCAGCATCGATCGCGCTGATGGGGCGCTCCGCAGTCGGATGCTGAAACAATGCACCATTGAGCGTCATACCCCATTTCGGCAAGGTCACCGAGGACCACGGCAAGTCCTCTTCCCACAAGCAAAGGTGAGTTTTCCAGGTATGCCTTTTTAGGTCGTACCTCGCCGATGATTCTCGCCATTTCACGCCAGAGCCCAGAGCGGGCGCCGTCGATTCCAGCGCCATTCCCGGCAACTGATATGTCCTGACACGGGAATCCGCCAGAAACCACGTCAACAAGGCCGCGCCATGGTCTTCCGTCAAAACTGCACACGTCAGACCAAATCGGGAAAGCTGGGAGGGCTCCATCGTTTTGTCGTTGCGCCAGAACTTGTGCGGAGTAGGCATCACGCTCAACGGCGCCGACGGTGCGCCACCCGAGCAGGTGGCCGCCGAGTATTCCGCCACCAGAGCCTGCGAAAAGAGCCAGCTCATTCATTTATCCTCCGGGCAGCCGACAACCTTGCCGGCTGGCGTGATTCGTTCATATGGGGTATTACGGGTGACCGGCATGGGGCCAATTCAAGGAGCGAAGATGTTTGCGAAAATAGTTGTGGGGATACTGATCGGCTTTGTCGTAGGTTTCGTTGATTCTAAAGGACCATTCTGGACAAAGAGGGCTGAGACTATTCTGCAGGTCCTGATTCTCCTTGTTGGTCTCTCGTTCCTCGCGTCGTCCTTCATCGCCGGCGTAATTTACGGCGTGATGGCAATTGCCGAGATCGGTCTCGGCTTCTGCGCGTATGGAATAGTATTTAGAGCAAGAAGGGGATACTTCTAGCTTCCATTTAGTAGGGCTCCACCCGCCGGATGCAGCGAGTAGGGTGGGTTATTCGTCGCCGTCGTCTTCGGCGTTCATTTGGAGAGATTCAGCGAAGCCTGCTTGGCGTAATTTACGCGCCACGTTTTCAGATACGGTCATATCGTGGCGCGGAATTGCGAGCAGGTAGGCGGACTTCTCGGCACCAAGCGAGTGGGCGTGTGCGATCAACCGCCAAATGGTGGACCGGTCTTTCGTCTCGCCCAGGTCGGCGGTGAGCGCCGCCAGTCGTTCACGCATCCTCTCGCGGAAGTAGTGGCGGATGATGTCGGACGGGCCTTTGACTTTCGGCGCCGCCGCCGGCAAGTCGTCGGCCCGACCGTTCAGCACCAGCAGCTGCACCGCCTCGCTCGTTTCCTTGATCTTATGCCAGTGCATCAGCTCGTCGAGCATCTTCCGGGCGCCGTATGGCACCGTGTGCCGCAATTCCTGCTCGCCCAGCTCCTGCCGTTTCTCGGCAAGCCTGGCCGTTCGTTCTTCCTGGGTCACAGCCATGGCCTACCTCTTCTATTCCGCTGGCCGGCAGTGCGAGCCAGGTTTGACGTTTTCGTTGCTGGGTGCGGGCTATGCGGCGCATGAGGTGCTGCCGCGCCGCGCTTTTGGGTAGTCGATGCCGTGGGCGGCGATGATCCGCTCGAAGGCCTTATTGCCGATCGCCAGCTTTCCGCAGCACTGACGCCGGGTGATGCCCAACTCCAGGAAGGCACGGATGCGCTCGGCGAGCTTGGCGTCGCGGGTTTCGTCAATCTCCCTCCGCACAAGATTGTGGGCGCCGCCTCGGGTTGGCGCCTTGAACGTGATGTCGTACCGGGCAGCGTAGTTGTAGATCAGCCGTCGGCTTACACCAAGCTCAGCGGCGACCTCGGTCTGGGTGAGCGTTACGCCCAACTGGCGTATCTGCTCGGCCATCCTGAGGCGCGCCTGGGTGCGGATGTCGGTCTTGTCCAGGGGCAGGGGAGTAGTCTCAACTTTGCGCCGAACAAATGGTTTCGGCGCCGGCGGCATCTGGTTGCTGTAGGTGATCGGCTTGGGCTTGTAACCGATCGGCTCGGCCACTTCGATCTTGCCGCCGGCCGCCAGGTACTGCTCGACCTGGGCGGCCAGTTCATCCGATGCTGGCCGTAGTGCCTCGACCAGGCTGAGGTGGTTGCTGATCATGCTGCGATCCCCAGTACTTGGTTCATGCGGTCTTCGAGGATTTCGTAGAAGGTCTTAACCCGCTCGGTGATCTTGCGAATCATCGCCTCATCCCGGTACGCGCGCTTGATGAACAGCGGCATGCCCGGCCAGTAGCAAACAAAGTCGATCCACTCGCGCTCCGAAACCCACAGGCCACCCTGGCACTGGGCGACGTGTTCTTTTGGAATCTCGCCCGACAGGATTACTTCGACCTGAAATTTAGGCAGCTTGGTTTTAATTTCCGTCAGGCCCTTGGGCCCCACCAGCGAGTCAGGAGAATAGCCGGCGCCGTGGTTGAGGATGATTGCCACCTGGTTAGTTTCAACTTCCTCGCGCTGCTCGTAGAGCTTGCGGGCAACACCTTCCAGCTCGTGGCCGCGCTCTGTGTGGCGGTTGCCCGTGAACGTGTCGGCGGCCTCACCGGTGATGCGCTCGCCGATCAGCGTGTGCATGTAGGTAAAGGCGCCTACACCGAAACCGGCTTCGCCCTTACCGTTGGTAAGCAGGCATTCCAGTTCAGAGCAGGTGACGATACCCAGGCGCAGGGCCAGCCATTCCGGCGAACCCTGCTCAACCTCAGTGATTATCTGCATCATTGTTCTCCTGAGATGCGGCGTGTTGTGCTGCTGACTTGGTGAGCATGCCCAGCACCTGATCAAATACCGCCTTCTCAACGGAAGCCGGTGCACCATGAATTTTCTTAAATGCTTCCTTGGCCTTGTCGCTGCACTTATCCAGCAAGGTCGCCAACTGTGTGGCTTGGGCCGACGTGACGCGCGGCGTGATCTGGGCGGCCGGCCCGTTGCCGTCATCATCTTCGCCAGTAGTGGTGATGTTCAGCAGCAATCCGGCGGTATAGCGCTTGCCGTAGCTGACGCTGGAGGCCACGGCCTGTACGCCGTTTTTGCTGCCAGTGGCATCTACAGGAAGGACGATTGAGGTCACTTCACGGTGCCCGGCGCGGTGACTGAGAACGCCCTCAACCTCAATGCCTCGCTCGTTGCGAGGCGTGCGAAAGGTGATGGCGAACCCGTGTTTCGCCATTACCGGCTTGATCATCTCGTTTACGTCCTCCCAGAGCGCATAGGTGCTTTGGATGCGTCCGTTTTTATCCTTGATCCCGCCTCGCTCGCCGATTACGGGCATTTCCTCCTGCATCTGTGCCAACGCTTCGTCGTACATCTGTTTCGCGCTCTGCGCCTGCATGCGCTCATGCATTTCCATCAGGCGCTCAAGCTTGTTGATGTCGCAGGAAGGATCGGAGGCGGCGCGGCTGATTACCGCCATGATGCTGGTGTCGGAACTGATGGGAACCACCGCTTGGCGCCGCTGATCCGGCATGATGATTTCTGTGCTCATGGAAACCTCAGTATGAAATTGAAACGGCTGGAATCTTGCGTTGGGCGATCATGGTGACCGCCTGCTTGGCACAAGCCTCCGGCATGCCGCCGGCAATGAACGCTTCCAGGGCGGCGCGATTGATCTTCGCTTGGTGAGCCTTGTCGGCCTCGCGGGCTGCTGCCTGGCGCAAGATTTCGTCGGCGGCTGCGTCGGCGCGAGCCTTCTCGTCCAAGCGGGCCTGCTCAACAGCCCGCTTCTGGTCTTCGATGCCTTGCAGGCGGTCGCGCTCCGCCTTCTGCTCTGCCTCGACCTTTTCGCGCTTCGACTGTTCTGCCTTGCGCTCGGCGTCGGCGGCCTGCAACTTCAGGTCGTTCTCCCGCTTTTCGGCGGCGGCCTTTTCATCACGGACGCGCTGTGCTTCGGCTTCGCGATCCTGCTGGGCCTTTGCCTCGGCCTTGCGTGTTGCTTCCTCGGCTGCTTCGCGGGCAATGCGATCCTCGTTGTCCTTCTTGTCGCGGGCTTCCTTCTCCAGCCGCAGGCGGGTCAGTTCGGCCTGTTCGGCTTCGTACTGAGTTCGCTCGGCGTGCAGGGTGCGCAACTTCGCCAGGGTCTGGTCCTTCACCTGGGCAGCTTCGGCCAGGAACTCTTCCCAACCATCGTTGATTTCGATGGCTTCGAGGTCGGCGATCATCCGGGCAACTACGGACGCCGGAGGCGTTGCGCCGAACAGCGCCATATCCTTCATGCTGTCGATACCGTCGACGTGCTTATCTTTGCGCGCCTGCTCGGCGTTTTCCCAATCAGTCAGTGGCTGGCGGGTGGAATCGCGCAGGTTGTCCATCTTGGTGACGAAATCGCGCAACTCGGCCTCGACCACCTTCGGCATTTCCTTGAGGCGGCGCAGGTAGTCACGGCCCGGCTTTTCCACGGCTGCTTTCGACTTGCTGACTGTGGCGGCCAGGGAGGCGATACGCTCCCGGCCCTTGCGGGTGGTGAGGTCAGGCACCTCGCCGGTAACCTCGGCCTTCACCGCGTCGAAGAACTGGCCCAGACCGCCAGCTATGTAAATGGCCGGCGCGTTGTCGGCGCTGATGTCGTCGATGGTGATTACTTGCTGTTGTGCGGACACGGTGACTCCCTGCCGCGATGCTCGCAGCGATTGAAGGTGTGGGTTATTGAGCCTTGGCGAACGCCTGGGCCATTGCTGTCTGAGGCGAGGACTGCTCGACGACCTTTTTAGCCGCTAGGCATTCGGCATGATCGAACCACCCAAAGTGGCAGACGCCGACGTCGATGTTCATTTGGCCGGCGAGCCATTGGTAGGCGCCGGTTCGACTCATGCCGGCTTTCTTCATGTAGTCGTGAAAAACAGCCTTGGTCTTGTTGCGCACTGCTCGTAGCTTGTCGTCGGCTAGCGTGCCCAGCGGAATATCAGTGTCAGGGTGGAGACCTACATAGGCCCTGCACCCTTGGCAGAGGTAGGCGTAAGGCCAATCCCCATAACTGCGGCCGTTGTAGATTTCTGAGTTGCACACCAGGTGGACCTCATCACCGCAATAGCGGCAAACGGTCGGCGCAGGGATTGGATTCTTCACGCGTTTGAGTGCGCGGCGGCTGATGTGAGGCAGCGGTGCAGGCGCAGCAATGCGCTCGGGGGCGTGTGCCCGAGGATCGATCGACATGGTGTGTACCTATTGAGTGATCAGGCCGCCAATGGCTGGGCCCAGTAGAACGATGGTGAGGAAGGTCAGGCCAACGATGGCCGAGGTCCAGCGGATGGCGCGGCGCCGGTGCCGCTGGTGGGTATTCATGGCTACACCTGCTTACGCCAGCCAGCGTCGTACAGATTGATGCACGCTTCTTCATGAATCCTAAGCTGGGTCAGATGATCAACACCGTGTCGGCCTCCAGGGTGATCCTTGATTGCGCCGATCATTAGGTTTAGCTCGACGAGGCGCGCCTCCTCGGCGATCTGCTCGGGCGTGCGGATGGGTCGGAAGCAACCGTATGCGCCTTGAGTGACTTGCAAATATTCGAACTCAGGAGGCGCAAAAAAGGTGAATGCAGCCACCTCGAAAGAGCCGCTCATGAAGTGGGCTATCACCGTTACTTGGTCGCCAACACGCGGATCCGTCGGCATGGTTTCCTCGGGATTGAAACCGGCGAACTCGCATACCGTCCCAACAGGCGGAAGGCCTCCGCCGGTCCAGGGTTCAGGCTGGGCAATCTCGAGATAGGAGTTGCTCATGCACCCGAAGCCCATCTCCCACTCGCCATTTTTGAAGAACTGATAGCTGCCAGAATTTCCACCAAAGCATTTAATCCAAAGGCCGGAATGCGGGTTTATGTGGGTGGCGCCTTCGGGCTTTTTGGTCAGATCAATCTTCATGCCTTAACCTCATAAGCGACAGTCCACTCACCGCACAGGCAGGCTCGGCGGCTCCAGGCGTGGACGTTTTCGATACCAGCGTCGTAGGCCAGCGACAGGGCGCCGAGCCAGGACTTGTGAGTGAAAGCGAGGGTCATGCTATTCATGCGGCCTCCTTGCGCTGCCTGGTGATCTTCAGGAGGCGCTGGCAGTAGTGGGCGAACTCTTCGTTGGTGATGGCGTTGCCGGTGAGCATGTTGGTGATCATGGTCAGGACGACGCGCTGGGCGCCGGGCTCGCTGGCGGGATGCTCCAGGGCTTCGAGAGCTTCATCGATAAGGATGTGAGGGCTCATAGGTCGTTATCCACATCGTCTTCGGCCTCTTCCCGCTCTGCTGCCACTGCATCGGCGGCGTAGGGCCTGAGCAGGTCCATGGCGAATTTCTCGACCGTTTCTACTGGGCGCTCATTGCCGATCAAGTCACATGCATGACCGCGCGCCTCGCTGTGGCTGCCTAGGATTGCCGATAGGAACAGGCGGGCGAACGAATCACGATCATCCAGTCCTTCGATCTGGCGCTGATTCAGGACACCCTGCAGGTACGTGCAGAACCGGTCGAACGTCACCACCTGCGGCTGGCCATAGCGGCGCTTCCACTTGATGTCCATGCCGCACACCAACTGTTCCGCCGAGTGTTCCAGCCACTCCTGTTCCGCGCTCGCCTCGCTGACCTCTGGAGGCAACTGAGCGTCGAAACGCTCCTGGCATATCTTCAATGCTGCGTTCATGGTTGCCTCCAGGGTGGCGTTATTCGGTGGGAATCAGCTTGAACAGCTCGATCTCGTCGATTGGGTAAGCGCCGTTTTGCTCGCCGTAGAACCAGCGCTTGCGGTCGTTAGGCTCGGTCACCTCGACACACTTCTGCTCAGCACCATCCAAAATCATCAGGTATGAGGCGCCCGGCTTGGCCTCTGGCAGATCCTCAACCTTGATCCAATCGCTCATGGCGACCTCCAGTGTTTGGGGTTAGGCGGAATCAGCGGCCGTGATTTGGGTGAAAGCCGTGGCGAAACTCTGCCGACTTCCTGGCCGCTGCTGCGTCAATTAGGGTTTTGTGATAGCCGAGGTAGATGTGTTTCCTGTCTACGACTATGTGGGCTTGGAATCTGTTGTAGCGGTGGAGGAACACGACCCCGTGCAGTCCGCTGGTGTTGCGGTGTGAAAGCCTCATGTTCCGGTTGTTTTCGGTAATTGTTACGGCGCGCAGGTTGGCGGCACGGTTGTCCCGGCGATCGCCATTTACGTGGTCTATCTGCATGCCATCTGGGATGGGCCCGTGGAGCAGCTCCCAAACTAGCCGGTTGGTACGGAATTGATTTCCGCCCACTCGTATCACTTCGTAACCGTCGCTGTTCGACGATCCGGCACGCTTGTCGGCGTACCTCCTGTTCCAGTTATCAAGCATTTCGGGGCAGTTAACTTGATGCGACTGCCTGGTCTTCCAGTACATAGCGCCGTCGGATGGGTCGTAACGGAGCAAACAAATAACGTAGGAGCTGCTTATGCTCATCTGCACCTCTGATCTGGTAGGGCGGAGGGGATGATGGGTAGAGGTGGGGAAGGGGGATGCAGATGCCGGAGCTGATCCCGGCCTTTCAGGTTCTGCCAGCGCGCTTAGCAACGATCGTCACGCAACTGCTGGCAACATAGAGCCTCGTTTTGCTCCGTCCTCCTGACTACGTCTTCACGCATCAGCCTGCGCGTTCATCTGCATCGGGGTGTGATCTGGCCGGTGCTGGTCTCCGGCTTTCGATTGTCCTGACCTTGATCAGAGCCTGAGCCGTGATCGCCACGCTCCTGTCCGACTGGAAGCAATGTCGGTATGGGTGCCAGTCAGTTATTGCGCATCAGCCTGCGCACTCAGATCACACTCCGATGCAGCCTGGTGCTGGGGAGTACCAGGGCCTCGGGCAGTTAACGACAGGCTGTCGTGGCGCTGGTTGGTCTTGCGATTACCGCCATGGGTAGCCCGGGTACGGCTCTCCAGTTAATCCATGCTCAGCCTGTGCGGCCAATTTTTCCCAAAGTGACTTCAGTCGCTTGCGGCCCTTCTTGGTCTCTTGATCGGGTATTACTGTTTTGGCCAATTCCAATCCGCATTCTTCGCTGCAACAGCTGAAGCAGTGTCCCCAGGACGTGCTCCACATGCGTGCGCCGCCCCATTCGTCCTTGGCATCTTTCGCACCGCATTGCGGGCAATCGTGGGTGAGGTAGTACTGTCTGGTGCGCATGTTGCTGCCCTCGGTTGATTTCCCGTCAGGCCCTCTTGCGAAGGCCTATCGGTGAAATCCCAGGCCCGCTACTGGCGACGGCCTGGGCTGGTGGTAGCGCTTTGCCGCTGGTAATCTCGAGCAATTGCAAATTTCGCGATGCAGCCAGGGAACGGGCTTTTCCATATGGACGCTAAGATCCACAAGAAGCATCAGCGGTCGTTAAAGGGGGCTCCTGACTCGGATGCCGTCGCAGATGCTCATGTCGCTGGACGAGGCTTCAGCGAGGAATCAGCACGGTTCTTTGCTGGTGTCGGGGCCAAGAAGCGCGACGATATTCAAAAGCAATTTTCGCAAGACGAAACGCCTGAGCCAGCTAATGCAGCCAGACCTGATCACGAGTTGGATAGGGTGACGCTGCAGCTCAGAAGAGAATTCGCACTGCTGAACAGGATCTTCGAACTCCGGGAGATGGCCCGGGACCGTAGTAGTAAAAAACTTAGTCGCAAGGCTTCAAGGGACGCGATAAAACAGGCGAAAGAGGCTGGCGCCGCCAAAAAGCCGAAAAAAGTCCAGCCATCAAAGCGTACGAAACCTTCTACAAAGGAGGCTGAATCAAAGTGGACTCGAAAGACCTGCTGGCGCTGTAATTCAAATTTTTCGATTCATGCTGACTGGGAAAAGCCTCCAAGCCTTTGTCCGGCATGTTCGAAGGACATCAACGAAACTTATCTCCCTTCTGCGCCAGAACGATCAAGCCCCGTCGGCTGGGTCCGCATTGTTAATGGCGGCGCCCCTGGTTTAGGGAGGCGCCGGTAGCTGCTCTGCAGTTGGCTTCCGAAAGCGCCTGATTCAGGCGCTGACGTGAAATCTTCTGTTGGCCGGCTTCTCGCTACTGGCGTCGGTCACCGGCTTGAATCAAATGTTCTTCCAGCCGCGGGCCTTTCGGCTTGTTCTCCCGCTGGATAACTGTTCTTGGCGCTTTACGCTGCACGCCCGGGTCAGTTGCCAACCCTCTGAACCGTTTAGGCCGGTTCATCGCTGCCTTTGAATCTGGGCCGGTGGTGATCCGGCAAGGGGTGTCGCTAAAGAGCGGCGGGCGGTAGCCCTTCGCAGTGGCGGTGTGTCGCTGCGATGGATTAAATATGAACTACAGGTTCACGTTCAGTCAAGTACCAAAAGTACATAATTTCTGGTTCACTTTCGAAGGGAGGAAAAACGGCGGACGAAATGGGATTTACGCTGAACCAACGGTTCGCTATGCTCGCGCCACAACTGTACGCATATACAGTATTTAGTCAGGAGGGAGTTTCATGGCAAAGAAGCAGGCGGCACCGGCAGCGCGGCAAGACATGAGCGGAATTGAGCGGCTTGCACTACGCGTCTCATCGATGATCAATCACCCGGTCGCGCAGGCGCAGCGCTGGGTGACGATTCATCGCCTTGACACGGATGGTGATCGGGAATGGGATGAGGTGCTGGGCGTGATCGCTGATACCGACGAGCTTGAGCTGACACTCAATGACGACGGCAGCGTGACGGTCAGGTGGGAGCAGCAGGAGGTCGAGCCAGTGGGGAGGGGAGAGGTCGAGTTTGAGCCAGAAGAAGAGACGGCGCCTTTCTGACGGGCACAAAAAAGCCCGCTCAGTGGCGGGCTATTCAGTTCAGCAAAGGGGGGGCCTTAGGATTTGGGCGACCCAGAACAGGGTGTTCGCCCGCCTGTCAAAATATAAAGCACGTCTACTCCACCCGTTGCTATGCTGGCCAGGTAGATCGCGTTAGGAACCCTTAATCCTCGCTCGTAGATGCTCTGCGCGTTCACTTTAACCCCGCCTAGGGTCCCAAGCTCTTCCTGAGTGAGTCCGAGGCGCTTACGCTCTTCGCGTAGACGCTGCGCAATCTCTTTCATTGGATCCCCCCATAATTGAGCCCGCACTCTACCATCCGTGGCGTACGGCCACCATTGGTCGAAAGCTAGGCTTTAGCATTGCCGTCGCGACTAAGCTGAATCTGCCTAGAGCCGTGATAGAGGCTGAGATGAGAGAAAAGCATCGTAAGTTGTACATGTCGGCCTGGTGGGAGCTCTTTGCTTTGGACCAGGGCCAGCATCAAGCCGAAGACAAATACTTCCAACTGCTCAGCGCCGCTGACGATATGGAGCGCAGGCAACTTATTACGAGCGACGAATGGAGATACCTTATCCGCCGGGCGGGCACTTGCCTGAGTGATGGATCTGAAGGCTTTGATCTGATAGGGATGCTAAAAGCTAGGCGTGCGCCTCAAGACTCATGAAATAACGGCGGTGTTTACAGCTCATAAAAAAGCCCGCATGCGCGGGCAAAAAGGGATGAACCAAAAGGAGTGCGTATTACATATCATATATATTTCAGTTTTATTAAAGCATTCTGGGTTTTGCTAAATTTGCTGAAATCGAAATTCACCACTCGAAGCCTCTAAATTGTAGGGCGGCGCAGATAGAAGTCGCTCACGACAAGACTGGCATTCATTTCTCAAGAAAGGTGATGTAGCGCCGAGAGGTCTGTCGCGATATCACCATTTCCTCAAGGATTTCCCTGGCGAGCTTATTGATACCTGCCTCCCCATGGTATTGGCGGCGATCTATATTCACGACTGTGAACTGATCCGACTCCGGCCCCGTCACGTCGATTGACAGCGTGTTGTCAGCGCTGATCGTGCATGAAATTACGCAGTTGGGGAGGCGACTGGTGAGGACGGCCTCAATCTCGGCCCTGCTTAACGTGTCCATACGTCCTCCAAATTCCAGGGCATGAGCTGTAAATCCTAGACTCTTTAGCAAGGTTGTAAATGGTGCCAATGCTTCGCCGACGAATCTGGTGAAAGAGATACGCCTTCGGCTGCCGGCGAAATCTAAGGCCTTGCATTAGGTGCAGGCAGATACAAGAAGCCCGGCACTGGGCCGGGCTCTTATTTCTGGGGTGGTAAAATTTGACCATACCCATCAGGCAGCGCCCTTGGCGCTTTAGCATCAGCCTGAACAGCCTTCACTTTCACCGCTGCTGATCGTTTAGCCGCGTTGACGACCAACTCGCCTCGAAGATGGTGAAGAGAAAGCATACCTTCGAATAAGCCGAGCATCTTTACCATTACAAAGCACGTAGTACTTGCGATCAGGAAGCATGGAATGCTGGCATATGTAAAACCATGCCATTCCTGTGGGAGCGTCTCAAGACGCGTCTTCAGCGCGGAACTAATGATGATCACCATCATTGCAAATATGGCACTGCTCAGAAGGGCGATCCAATAGTGCTGCTGTTTGGTGAGGGATCGAGTAAGGCGCTCTGCCTCAGTGGGGTTCAGTTGGTCGGACTGAAGGAAATTGGCCGTTATGGGCATGACCTGCACGACAGCTGCACAAAGGAAACCCAAGAAGGCGATTAATCCTTCTTTCATGTCAAACCAGAACGCCAGTGGCGTCCAGTAGGCCGCTGCGACCCCTGATGCGAGAGGGAGGGTAATCGCAGCTAACCTGGAGATCACGATAAGCCGCATTTTGCCTACTCAGGTATTTTTCCATTTGCCAGAAAATTTGAATACGCCTCAACTGTAGCACGCTGCACATCTACAGGGTCCAAAAGCGTGCCAATGATTTGATTGTCGCCATCTTGAGCTTTGATAAGGCGAATGGAAGCGTTGTGATGAAGCCTGATTGAGCCGTCTGCGCCTATTTTCCCACCCTTAGCACGAACTTGAAGCTGGCTATCAGGAAGATTGCGCAACCCAGTTTCCAACTGTGCCAGCGCTACACGGTCTATTTTCCTTTTTTTCGTCTGAAAGCCGATATGGACTTGGACATTCAGCTCTGCGTCAGGAGGAACTGACTCCATCAGGGAAGCAACGTTGGCATCACCACCTAGCAGTTCACTTAGTATTTTCCGCGCCGTTGCCCATCCTGTACGTCTGCCCGTATCAATCTGTCCGGTCTGGGTAACCTCGCTGACTCTTTCTACGGTTCGCGGTGGCTCATCAGGTACCGTCGGAGGTGGTGTGGCTACGCCTCCAATAATAATTTCCTGAATATCTTCTAGATCGCCTCCCACTTCTTGGACGTCGAATTTAGAGTTCAGTGTTATTGCCGCCGTTGCAGGAAGGGTTGTTGTCTTGCTCTTAAGTAGCCACGACAAATATTCTTCAAATTCAGCTGTTTTTAGCGACATGCTCTGCACAATGAACGCATGATCATCTTTTACCATCCAGAACATCTCAGAATGGACATATTCCGATTGCTCTGGAGCTCGCAGTTGATGGACGGGGACGAGTTCGGCTGTATCATCCGCCGTCTGACACAGCGCCTGAAGATGGCCTTTTGTAAAGTGCAATATATCGCCAAAAACGAAGGTGGTTTGTTCGTTCGAGTCGTTATACCAATTGATGAATAGGCTATCGTTGCCTTGTTCGTATAGCCTCTCAAGGTAACGAGTTTTAATAGGGCTGCCGGATGTCCCAATCGACTCCATCGCTGACCTGATCATTGCCTCAAGAGTTACCGTCACCCCGGCAGGTCGAGAAAATTTTCGGTAGTGGATGGTTACCGGCTTGCGTTCCAATGCCATGTTGATGTCCTTGTAGGTTCTCGAGTCGTTAGATTTTTAATCTGCGGTATCTTTAATCACTCTACACGCCTGCCGGGCTGCCGCCCTACCGTACAATGCCTCCCGTCTTCACCTCACCCACACGCCACCATAAAAGTGGTTCAGCGCTATCAGCTCAACCACCGCGACGATGGTGCAGAGCACAACGAAGCCGGGGCTGAAGACTCGCTTGCGATTAGATGAACCATCACCCAGCCAGAACGCGCCGGTGCAGCTGGTAACGACGGCCATGAACGCCAGCCAGGCCCAGACCCAAAACTTGCTCCAGAAGCTCTCCTCTGCCATGCAGTTATTTTTTCTGTTCCGCAGCGCGAGTTATTCGGCCGTTCTTCACCTCATCCGCATAACCCGCCAGCCGATCCTCATCCGCATGAAACACGGTACACATCCTGAGTACGGCCTGGGCGTCTACTTCATTCCCTGCAAGACTCAGCCGCTCAGCAATCCTCATCAGCTCTACGGCTGACCACTTGAGATCGGAGGCAATGCCTTGCAGGTCGCGCTTGAGGTCTTGGTTGGGCTTGGTCAGAGACATAGCTTCATACCGGCTGTCCGTTCCACACGTAAAGCACCCGGGCCAGGATGTGGGTGTCATCCACACGGATGTCCTCGGGGTCGTGATGTTTGTTGTCCGAAATCATCTTGAAGCGGTCCTTGCCTTTCTTTTGCAGGCGCTTCACGTACAGCATTTCGTCGTGCGAGAAGAGGTAGATACCGTCGCCTGTGAACTCCCGGATCGTGATGTCCACGAGTAGCGGGTCGCGGTCCTTGATCGTGGGCGCCATGGACTGGCCCCACCCGGTGATCATCTTCAGGTGAAAGTGTTCTTTGAAGGTAAGGCCCAGGTCGCGCAGGTGCTTGGGGCTGACCCTTATGTCCTGGAGCATTTCCGGGTATTCGTGCGGGATCTGCCCGCCGCCCATCGCTGCGCGTACGTCGTAGTGAGCAATCCATACCTCGTCACCGACCTGGCCGGGGCGAGAGAAGTCGACGGTTATGACGTTGCTCGCGGGTTCATTTGCTGCCGTCGCAATGCGCTGACGGACCTCTTTTGGCAGTCCTTTTCCGTGCTTTTCAAGCATTTCGCGCACTAGATCGGCTGCAGAAGGGGCGTCTACGCTCATCGGGGTCGAGGACTTGCCCAGGCTGGAATGGCCAGGCTCATCACCCGACCCATGCTGTAGCCACTCAATTTTCACATCGAGCGCCTCGGCGATAGCCTGCATTTTGGCGGGACCGGGAATGGACTCACCGTTCAGCCATTTGCTCGCTGCCTTCGGTGTGACTTTGGCTATTTCAGACAGCCGAGCGCCAGCGCCCCATTGGTCGATGCCTTTTGCGGCAACGGCTTTTTTGAGGCGGGAGGCAAACGCTGCGCGTATCTCTTCGATTTGAACCATAGGTTCAATATCGCATGGCCTTGCATGTACTTTCAGTTCCGACATAACATGTACTGCAAGTTCATATTTCGCTTGGAGGCCACATGAGCCCGCTTAAGAAATCAATTGATGATGCCGGCGGCGTTCCGGTGGTTGCTCTGGCATGCGGCAAGACGCCTCGGGCCGTTTACAAGTGGCTTGCCGCCGACTGCCTGCCCCGCACCGAATACACCGGAGAGACACGGTACGCAGAAAGAATCGCCGCCCTGGCTTCTGCAAATGGCAAGCCATTTGAGCCTTCTTGGCTTCTTTCCGAGGCCCATCCGAAGAAGACGGCCGCCTGACATCTCTGTCGCCGATCCATTGAGCAAATGATCGCCTCTGCACCTGCGGGGCGCCACGTAAAGAATTTCGAGGTTTTAGGCATGCAAGATTTTTTGAGGGCTTGCGACACCGTCGTCGAAGAGGCGAACACCAAAAATCTCGCCACGTTGATGAGCATGCCACCGGTGAGCTTGCTCCAGCGCGCCAACGCGAACTACGACGGCGCATGGTTCAACGTGAAGCACCTGTACTCCTTGCTTCTGCACACGGATGACATGCGCCCCTTGGCTGCATTGGCTGGCGAGTTTGGTTATTCGATCCTCAAGACAGATCAGCCCAAGGCGATCGACATCCACGAAGCGCTTGGGCGAGCAACCTTGGAGTTCGCCGAAGTCACTGTCGAGACGCATGCAGCCATGGCTGATGGCCGAGTAGATCAGGTCGAGCGCGCACGAATCCTGCGCGAGATCGACCATGCCGAGAGCGCTCTGGCACAGCTGAAAGCCTCCGTGAAGGTCGCCTGATGAAAGCCGAACTGAAACTTCAACTGAACGCTCAGCCCGGTCTTTCCGAGCTTGAAGGGTTATTTGCCGCCCTTGAACAGATTCTCTCCGATGTTCCGCACCTTCGCTTGAAGGTCCTCGATCTGCTTTTCACCCTCAGCGACGGCAGCCTCAAACCCGGCTTTGTCGAGTTGGTGGCGATTCCCGCATTCGGGGCAGATGGTCATTCGGTCATTGAGCTTCAGATAACCGACCGAATGAGGGAATTGGTGGGCGCACTCGCCGCAGGTGATGTTGAAGTTTTGAGTATCTATCAATGACATGTCCGGCCTCCTGGCCTTCGTTTGTGGAAATTCGAAATTACCACGGATGCGCCGGACACCTATAACGCCTGAATTTCAGGCACAAAAAAGCCAGGTTCGTGGCCTGGCTCATTGCTACATCAGCGAGGCAATAATGAATACACAATCGATTCCCGTCAATACCCCTGCCAATCCCGCGCCACGTTTTTCGCAATCTGAAAACGTGGCGCGGACTATGTCGTCACGCGAGATCGCGAATCTCACCGGCAAACGTCACCCAGACGTGAAACGCGATATTCAGGCCATGGCCGTAGAGCTGAAAGTAGATGTGAGCGAATTTGCTCACATTTACAACGACAGCCGGAATCGAGAGCAGGTTGAGTATCTGCTTGACCGCGAACACACGGATTGCCTGCTGACAGGGTACAGCGCTGGCCTACGCATGAAAGTGATCCGTCGCTGGCGTGAACTGGAACAGCAGCAGGGTGCTCGCGAACAGGTCCAACTCACCGGCACCAAGGTAATCGGCGAGATCGCCATCATGGAGTGTTTCACGCACCTGCTGAAGCCTGCCGCGTCCTGTCAGATGGCAATGCTCACCAAGATCGCCCAGAACAATGGCCTGGATCCTAAGTTCCTCCCAGGGTACGCCGTTGACGCCGCCCCCGATGCCGCTGGTGGCTCTTCGATGCCCACCAAGGCAATCACCGCCCTGATCAAAGATCACGCCATCGCCAGCACCGCCCGCGCCTTCAACCTTGCACTTGAGGCCCACGGCTTCCTCAAGGTGCTCCAGCGCAAAAACTCCAAGCAGGAAATGGTGGACTTCTGGTCCGTGACCGAGAAGGGCATGGCCTACGGCAAGAACCTCACCAGCCCTCAAAGCCCCCGCGAGACGCAGCCTCACTGGTACGTGGATCGCTTCCTCGAATTGGCCGGCCTTGTCGGCAAAGGAGCCAAGTAATGGCCGGTGATTGGATAAAATTCGAACTGTGCACCCTGGACAAGCCAGAGGTTTGCCAGATCGCGGAGTGGGCTGGTATCGATCCAGATGCTGTCGTGGGCAAGCTCATGCGCGTTTGGGGCTGGTTCGATCAGCAGACAGAAAATGGTAACGCTCCGAGCGTTACTAAAAAGTTACTTGATCGTCTCGTTGGCGTTAACGAGTTCTGCGACTACATGAAACTGGTCGATTGGATGGTTGAGTGCGAGGGTGTTATCAGCCTCCCTCATTTCGACCGTCATAACGGGAAGACCGCTAAAAACAGGGCTTTGACGGCTCGCAGGGTTGCCGGACATAAGTCAGGTAACGCAAAAGGTAACGCTGCCAGCGTTAAAAGTGCGTTACCTAAAGAAGAGAAAGAGAAGAATAAAGAACCTCTCTCTGCGCGTGAGTCGGTTGACCCTCGCATGCCCAGCGAAATGACCCTCGACTGGAATCCTGATCACAAGCTTCTGAAAACCTACTCGGTTCACTCTGGCGTGGCGCTGGACCTGTTCACCGAAGAGGCGCGGCGCGCATTCACTGCTCACTACGAACCTCGCGGCCAGGTGAATACTCAGGCCGAGTGGGTGCAGATGCTGGTGAAGTGGGTGCTGAACGACCGAAATCGCGCAGCGGCATCGAACATCAGGCAGTTCCCGGCACGCCAAAGCAATGAGCCCGACTTCGACAGCAACGCCTGGGCCGAAGGGATTGTGGTGAGCCCATGAAGCCAGCCAACCAACTGATGGCTACCATGGGCAACCTGCCTGCCGTAGAGCCTCGCCAGCCTCTCCAGGTGACGCCGCAGACGGCGGAAGTGGTGAATGACCTGTTCCGTCGCCTGCGCGGGATCTTCCCTGCATGGCGCCAAGCCTGGCCATCCACCGAAGCGCTCGACGCCGCCAAGGCCGAATGGATCAAGGAGTTCGCCGACGAGGGTATCCGCACCCTGGAGCAGATCGAGTTCGGTATCCAGAAGTGCCGCAAGCTCAAGAAACCGTTCGCTCCGAGCGTCGGTGAGTTCATCGCCATGTGCACACCAGGGCCTGAGGACTTCGGCATGCCAGCCGTTGGTGACGCCTGGATTGAAGCGCTGATGACCACGTACAGCCACGAAGCGGTGAAGCTGGCCGCCGAGGCTACCGGTCTATTCGACCTTCGAGGCGCCAAGCAGGAAGACAAGGGGCTGCGCGCCAGGTTCGACCGCAACTACGAAATCATCCTTCGCCGTGCCCAGGCCAGGTTGCCGCTCGACGGCCGGATCGCAACCGGAATCGGTCACGACAGCCAGAAGACCGAATTCGAACTGGCCAACGAACTGGCTGACCAGCGGACCCAAGCGCGAATCCTCAAGCAGGGCATCCCGGCCGACGGCAAGTCCGCCCGCGAACTGCTGCTGGCCAAGTTTGGCAAGAAGACCACGGAGCAACGGACATGAGCGAAATCACCAGAGGTGCAATCGGAATGCCTTTCGAGATGGCAATGGAAAGCGAGTTGTCCCGCCGTCAGTTCCATTCCATAGCCCAGGCACTGCTGGTCGAGCGCGACCAGCTCAAGGCCGAGAACGAAGTGTTCGAAGAAGGTATGCGCTCCCTGGCGTCGACTTTGGGTGCTGGCGGCTACAACGCCGAAACGCTGACCGCCATTCAGCTAGTTGGAAAGGTCCAGTGGGGCGTTAACCACCTCGCTGATACCTCCGCTCGCATAGCTGATGATCTTCGGGCCGAGAACGATGCGCTGCGCAAGCATCAGCCAAGCGACGAAGTGATTTGGTGTGCGTGCGGTGATGGTCATTCAGCGAACAGCTACGGCGCTGGGTTCATGGATGCGAACAACGGGGCTTGCGCAAACTGCGACGCCGCCATGGGCAAGGGGCAGCAGTCATGACAGGTATGGCGAAAAGCGTATTCAACATGCTGGAAAAGGTTTTCGCGGCTGAAATTGAAAACCGCCTTCCATACCAGACCAAATCCAAGCTTGCCGTGGAGATGGAAGAGTTCGGGTATCTGGAGTTCGGCAGCGAGCGAAAAGGCATCGTCAGCGTTTCTGGTTACTACCTGACTCATGCTGGGCGGCTTGCCTACTGCGAAGAGTGTCGGGACGTGGAGGTGCCGAATGACTGACAAAATCTCCGTCAACTGCCGCTCCATGCTCACCGAGGCAATCACCCGCATGTCCAAGATGTTCGAGGACAAGCACTTTGTGGTGGTGAGCCTTCGCCCGGGCAAGGACCGCACCCTCGACCAGAACCGCCTTTGGTTCGCCATGTACAAGCGCATCGCCGAGATGACCCAGATCGGCGACGCCGCCGACGCCCGCCAGTACTGCAAATTGCACATCGGCGTGCAGATCCTGCTGAACGAGGACGCCGGCTTCCAGGCCGAGTGGTACCGGGTGATGCGCCACCTTCCTTACGAAACGAAGCTGGCCATGATGGGGGAGTGCAAGCTGTTCGGCCCTGACGGCTTCCCGGTGACCAGCCTATTCAATCGTGCCCAGGGCATCGCCTACACCGACCGCATCGTCGCTCGCTTTGCACCGCAGGGCGTGTACTTCTCTGACCTGCTTAGCCAGGAGGCCGCATGAGCCATAACTTCAAGCCGGGCGACCTGGCGCTGGTTATCAATCACACCTTCCCACCAGTGATCGGCACATGCGTCGAGTTGATAAGCCGTCATCTGGTGAGTCCCGTGGATCGCAAAGACCCAATGGATCCAGGTGTGTATGAGCAAGAAGGTGGCGATCCGGTATGGGTCGTGAGCGACGACAAGGCCATCGTTTGGGAAAAGTGGTTGATGCCCCTGCGCGGCGACTTTGCTCCCGAGCAGCGGAAAGCCAAGGAGGCTGTATGACCATCGAAAGGAAGCCGGCCAAGCCGAAAAAATGCCGCGTTGCTACGTGCAGGGCCTCATTCGTCCCTTCGCGCATGGGCCAGGCGGTATGCAGCCCGGCCTGCGCAATGATCGACGCGCCCAGGCATGAGCCGAAGGCGCGCAAGGCCTTGGCCAACATCGAACGCAAGGACATCAAGGTCCGCAAGGAGAAGCTGAAGAGTAGGGCGGACCACCTCAAAGACACGCAACAGGCCTTCAACGCCTGGATACGGGCGCGTGATGCTGGTCGGCCATGCATCTCATGCGGCACCACTGCAGACGTTCAGTATTGTGCCGGCCACTACAGGACGACCGGATCGTGCCCAGAGCTCCGCTTTGAGCCGCTGAACGTGCACCTCCAGTGCAACAAGAACTGCAACCTATCGAAGTCCGGCAACATCCTCGGCTACCGCCCGCGCTTGCTGGAAAAGATTGGCGCCGAGGCAGTTGAGTGGCTGGAAGGTCCGCATGAGCCGAAGAAATACACCATAGAGCAACTGAAGGCGATGACCGCCGACTACCGGGCAAAGACCAGAGAACTGAAAAAGGGGCTCGCAGCATGAAACTGATCAACGCAAGGCAGGTATGGACTGAGGCTCAGCACGAATCGAATGCGTCGATCAGCGCTGTAGCCATCGACAAGGCCCAATCAGCACCGATCAAGAAGGGGCAGCGTATGCGCCGGGCCGAGGCGGTGTTCGCTGCGCTGGGGGATGACAAGGAAGAGCGCATTCAGGTTGTGCGCCAGAAGATTAGCATAAGCGAGACGCGCGGTACGCCCGCCGGCCGCTCCACTGCTCGCGCCGCGCACCTGGCCACCATCGGCAAAGTACTGCGCGCCATCGACACGCTTCCGTTCCAGGTGCAGCAGTTCGGGCACTACCTGTACCACCCGGCGATGAACATGAAGCATCTGTTGAACGCGGTGCTGCTGATAACCGCCAAAGCCGCGCTGCCTGACCTGACTTCGGCCAAGCGCGTGAAGGCGCAGTACCTGGTCACCCTGGCCCTGCAATCGTACAAGGGGGAGGTGCACGGGGCTGCGGAGTGGGGGCCGGCGCGGGTAGCCGCTGAGATGAATGCGTTCTTCGGCGTGACCATCGACCCGAAGAACTGGACGCGTGACTGGCTCGACCTGTGGGAATCTCTGAAAGAAGTGATAAAGGAAGTGGATATTCAAGCTCAACAACCACTATGGCAGGTGATTCACTCGGAAAAAGATCAAAAGGCGGCATAATAATATTGACATGATGGGGTTTTGCGCGTACTTTTCCCATAGTGCACAAGTAACGCGAAACGCACACGAAACCCTGAACCCGGCCAAGCGTCGGGTTTTTCGTTTTATAATGGCATTAAGCCATTGAGTTTTTTACTCCGATTGATAAGACTCCACCTTTCATGAAAGGAGTCTTAAAGTGGCAAAAATATCTATCGCAGCTTTCGAGCAAAAGGTTTTTGAAATCGAGGAGATGAGGGTTGTCGTTCGCGGAAACCCTAATGAGCTCGTCGAAGATTATGACTATGATCGGGCTACCAGCTCTCGTACCAGTATTACCAAGTGGCTTGAAAACCGAATCAGGCCCTGCGTTGGGGAGCACGTTGTAGTTGTGATCGCCGGTGAAGGGACGATTCCTAACGGCCGAACTCACGTTAGCAACCTGCGCAAAAGTTACGTGGAATAATACCGAATACCTAAAACCCGGCATGTTGCCGGGTTTTTTATTGCCTGAGTTTCACTGCAGCCAGGACAGCATCAGGGAAGGTAATTCAGTGCATCAATAGTGCGATCCCTGTTTATCGAAGCGGTAGCTATGTTCCATCTAACGCTTCTGATGTTCCTTCGATCGGCTACTCGCTTGGCTTGCTCTAGAGTGGTTAGGGACGTCAGCTCTTCAAGGAATGCGCCCTCATATAGAGATGCGATCAGCCATGCGCTCATTTCAGTCATGCCTTCTCGACGAAACAAAACTACTTTCTTGGACCGACCTTGCATGTAGTGAATCTCATAAAGTCGCAATGGACGATCGCTCGTGTAAGTGGTGCCCGGTGGAATTGGACGCTGGTCTAAAAGAAGCGAGGCCAGACACATTTAGAAATAGTCGAGATTGTTTTTTGGTCCCATTAGGAAATTTCTATCGTGTCGATTATAAAAAAACAGAACTCGTCGTTGGATGAGTCTGAAAATACAGCACAACCACTCTAAGGCTCGCCATAACGGCGGGCCTTTTCGTTTTCGGTTCCGCCACTCCCTTCGCTCTGAGCTGGGAGTGCCGCCGGGGCTGACCTATTACTGGCCAAGGCCAATTTCTTCATGGAGTGACGATGGATCCTACTGACCTCGGCCCAGGCACAGCTACCTGGCTGGGCGGTAGCGCCACCGTTGTACTGGGCGGCCTGCTTTGGCTGCGCCGCTTCCTTTCCAAGGATGCGACCGATCGCGCAATGGATAGCGCCGATATCGGTACGCTGAAGCGCCTGAACGAGTTGCTGAACCAGGAGCGAGCCGCCCGCAAAGAAGCCGAGGCCCGTGCCGATCAGTTCGCGAAAGAGCGGAATGACCTGGCAGCCGCCGTGGGGCGCATGGAAGGGAAGATTGAGGCACTGACCAGCCAAGTCGCCCAACTCACTGACCGCGTGACGCAGCAGAGCGACGAGATCACTCGCCTGCGCACCAAGCTGGGAGGAATCGCCTGATGGACAGATGCGCACTGGAATTTATCGCCCGCCGCTGGTGGCGACGGGCCGAGGTCTGGGCTATCGCCATTTTGCTGGTTGGTGGCGGCGCCGTTCTCGGCTACCAGGCTGCCTACTGGTCTCTCGCCGAGAACCAGAGCAATCAGGTCAAGGGCATCCGCGAGGCATACGACACCGCGATGACTGAGCGTGACAAGCGCTTGGAAGAGCTTACTCGCCAGACTGGCACCGCAGCAGAGAAGGCCACCAAGGCAGCAACGTCTGCAGCCCAGGCAGTCGACAAGGTGGACGAAGCTCTAAACCGGACAGCCCAGTAATCCGCGCCACGTTTTCGAATGCGTCAAATCGTGGCGCGAGGTTCTGCAGATGAACAAAGTCACCCGCCTGCGCCACGCGCTACCGATGAGCCCTGACATCAGCAGGGCCGTGAACGATCTGGATGGCGCCATCGCCAAGGCGGTAGACACTGCGAAGACTGCCGGAATTCCCCAAGGCCTGATCGTCGGATTGCTCCACGGTCATGCACACGCTCAGACACACCAGATGGTGACCGCATGACCATCAAGGTTCTGGAGTTCAAGCGGGAGGGCTGGCGCGATGCTGCCAAGACTCTGCGCAAGATCGCCGACAACCTTGATGCCGGTGAGCATCCCGAGTGCACCGTAGGCGCCTTGACGCTGATCGGCGCGAAGGGAGAGGTCACGGTATTTGGCCTTGGCCCAAAGTGCGACGACCTACAGTGCTTGGGTGCGATGCGCCTGGGGGAGCAGAAGCTGATCGATGTGCTGCTGAAGGGTGGGGAGGGGTAGGTGTGCCGCAGGTGAGAGCGGCACGCTTTTAGGTTAAGACTATTTGATCACTTTCACCGTGGCGGTGATCTCGTAGGTAGAGAAGCCCTTAGACTGGAAGTCATCCCAAACAGTTTGGGGGTCGAAGCCGATGAGTTTTTCGGATGTATCGAGCTCTCTGAGCTGCTCCTCCACTTGCGGGCCTATCCAGAGCTTTTGCTCATCCGATAGATCGTTCAGCGTTTTCTCATCTGGAATGGCTAGCGCCCGATGTTTTGACTGGTTGTAGTAGGCCTTTACCTTAAACTTCATCGTCTTGCTCCTTGAGTGTTGGAGCAGCATCAATACTGGTAAATGGTCGCCTCATCAAGTTACGCGCAGCTTTCAAGAGGGTGATATGACAATAGCTCGTCCATACCCTCCATCGACACTGCTTGAGCTGTCCGATCTATCCGACTTCGGCATTCGCCTTACTCCAGCCCCTGAAGTATGGGAATGGCTCCAAGCCGAGATCCTTGCCGACACCGGCAGCATTCACAACGAAGACCATGCCCACCTTCTGGATGCAGACATCCGGGTCATGTGGGCGTCGTCCAGCTTCGAGAGGCAGGGCCGGACAGTCCTGGGCCAGGCCGAACAGGTAGCGTTCCGCGCCGGCGGTTGGCAGAAGGCACGGATGGAGCAACAGATGCGCGATTGGTTCGGCGACGTGCCGGCCTTCATCATCACCTTGGCTGCCGACTACTGCGCCGAGTGCAGCGACACCGACTTTTGCGCCCTTGTTGAGCATGAGCTTTATCACATCGCTCATGCCCTGGATAAGTACGGCCAACCAGTCTTCACCAAGGACGGCGCACCCAAGCTGGAGATGCGCGGCCACGACGTAGAAGAGTTCGTCGGTGTCGTCCGCCGCTACGGCGCGAGCCCTGACGTTCAAGCGTTGGTGGATGCTGCAAACAGTCCTGCTGAGGTGGGGAAATTGAACATTGCGAGGGCCTGCGGAACCTGTCTGCTCAAGCTGGCTTAATCCTTGACAGCCCTTGACGGAAAACGAATCTATGGCAGCCCTGAAAGATGAGGTGAAGGCCTTTATTGTCCAAGCCCTGGCCTGCTTCGACACCCCCAGTCAGGTTTGTCAGGCCGTCAAGGAGCAATACGGCATCGAGTTGTCCCGCCAACTGTGTGAGCGATACGACCCAACCAAGTATTCCGGTCGTGACCTAGGGCAGAAGTGGAAAACGTTTTTTGAAGAGTGCCGCAAGCGCTTCAGGGAAGAGACTGTCGATATCCCGATCGCCAACCGTGCATTTCGCCTCCGCGCCATGAACCGCTTCGTGGAGAAGGCCGAATCGATGAAGAACATCGGCCTGGCCATGCAGATCCTCGAGCAGGCCGCGAAAGAAACCGGCGATATGTTCGTCAATCGCTCCAAGAAAGAAGAGGCTGGCGACGAACCGGTAATCCCGACCCGCATCCAGGTCGACGTGGTGGACGCGAGGAAGCCGAATGCCGAGCCTTAATGTTCCGCAGGCTCAGTTCCTCACGCTGCCCCACAAATTCCGTGCGTTTGTTGCCGGGTTCGGATCAGGCAAGACCTGGGTCGGGTGCTCGGCGCTGAGCAAGCACTTCATGGAGTGGCCTGGCGTTAACGCTGGATACTTCGCACCGACTTACCCGCAGATCCGGGACATCTTCTACCCGACCATGGATGAGGTGGCCTACGACTGGGGGCTGAAGACCAAGATCAACCAGGCGAACCACGAAGTTCACATCTACAGCGGACGGCAGTATCGCGGCACTGTGATTTGCCGGTCGATGGAGAAGCCGCAGACCATCGTGGGTTTCAAGATCGGCCATGCCCTGGTGGATGAGCTGGACGTGCTGACTGCTGTCAAAGCACAGCAGGCCTGGCGCAAGATCATTGCCCGGATGCGCTACAACCTGCCTGGGCTGAAGAACGGGGTGGATGTCACCACGACGCCGGAAGGCTTCAAGTTCGTCTTCCTGCAGTTCGTGAAGCAGCTGCGCGACAAGCCGTCGCTCAAGGAGATGTATGGCCTGGTGCAGGCCAGCACGTTCGACAACGAGCTGAACCTGCCGGATGACTACATCGCCTCCCTGATGGAGTCGTATCCGCCACAACTGATCATGGCATACCTCAAGGGCCAGTTCGTCAACCTGACTTCCGGCACGATCTACACGGCCTACGACCGCAAGCTCAACGAGTGCTTCGACACCGTGCAGCCTGGTGAGCCCCTGTTCATCGGGATGGACTTCAACGTCGGCAAGATGGCGGCGATTACTCACGTTAAGCGCGACCAGGGGTTGCCCAGGGCCGTAGATGAGCTGATCGATGGCTACGACACGCCCGACATGATCCGCCGCATCAAGGAACGCTACTGGCAGCACGACGGCAACGACTTCAAGAAGACGTGCGAGATCAGGATCTACCCGGATGCCTCGGGTGATTCACGCAAGTCCGTGAACGCCAGCATTACCGACCTGGCCATGCTGAAACAGGCCGGTTTCGCGGTCATCGCTCCAGCGGCAAACCCGCCGGTGAAGGACCGAATCAACGCAATGAACGCCGTCTTCTGCAATGCGCAGGGCGAGCGCCGCTACCTTGTCAATCCGTTCACCTGCCCAACCTACGCCGACGGCCTGGAGCAGCAGGTGTGGGGCGCGAACGGGGAGCCAGACAAAAGCGCCGGAATCGATCACGCGAACGACGCCGGCGGCTACTTCATCCACCGCGAGTACCCGATCATCAAACCGGTCACCGCTATCAAAATGGGATACGCCCGATGAGCAACGACGTCTCCTTCAAGCGGGCGGAATACACGGCAGTGCTGGACCGCTGGGCTACCGTCCGCGACGTCTGCGCGGGTCAGCACCGTGTAGTCGATCGGCTGCCGTACATCAACGCACACGACAAGTCGCCGGAGAACGAAGACCGGAACCGGGCCTACCGCGAGCGGGCAGTGTTCAAGAACGCCACCGGGCACACCCGTAACGGGCTGCTGGGCCTGGCCTTCCATAAAGACCCGACGCTGACAGTGCCCAAAAAGCTGGAATACCTGCAAGACAACGCCAACGGTTCCGGGGTGAGCATTTACCAGCACTCCCAAGGCACGCTGGAAAAGGTGTTGGAGGCTGGCCGGCATGGCCTGTACGTCGACTACCACCAAGACAACGGTATCGGTGGGCACGCTGTGATCCTCACCTACTGCGCCGAGGACATCATCAACTGGCGCACCGGCATGGTAAATGGTCATAGCGTTCTGACCCTGGTGGTGCTGAAGGAGTCGCCGGAGATCCCTGACGGCTTCGGCTTCAAGACGGTTGAGCAATACCGGGAGCTTGCCCTGGAGGATGACGGCTTTGTTTGCCGTGTCTGGCGTCGGTCAGGTCCTGAAAGTGGCGGTCCGTTGACGATTGTCGAAGAGTTCCAGCCTGTAGGTGCCGGCGGGCGACTGAAGGAAATTCCGTTCACCTTCGTCGGTGCGCAGAACAACGATCCAAGCATCGACGAGTCGCCGCTGTACGACATTGCCATGATCAACCTGGGCCATTACCGCAACAGCGCTGACTATGAGGACAGTGTGTTCTGGTGCGGGCAGGCCCAGCCGTGGATTAGCGGACTCGATGAGTCTTGGCGCGACTGGATGGAGAAAAACGGCATTTATGTCGGCTCCAGGGCCCCGATGATGCTGCCAGCTGGCGGCCAGTTCGGTTACGCGCAGCCACTACCGAACACGCTGGTTAAGGAGGCAATGGCCGACAAGAACCAGATGATGATCGAACTGGGCGCCCGGATGGTGGTGGCATCACTCGCCACCAAGACCGCCACCGAGTCGCGCGGGGATCAATCAGCATCGACGTCGGTCCTTGCCGGCTGCGTGGCAAACGTCAGCGAAGCCTACACGCGAGCCATCATGTGGTGCTGCGCCTACATGGGCATCGCTGACAAGAAGGTTGCCTACCAGGTCAACCAAGAGTTCGTTGAGCTGACAGCTGATCCGCAAATGATCACGGCCCTGGTTGGCTTGTGGCAGAACGGCGGCTTCGCCAAGGCCGATCTGCGGGCATACCTGCGCAAACTGGGGCTGATCGCGCCGGAGCGCACTGACCAGCAGATCGACGGCGAGCTGGAAGAGCAGGGCGACGGCCTGGGCCTAGAAGATGAGGGCAAAGTAGATGGCGGCGAACCAAGCGATACTTGATGCCACGATCCGGCACGCTGTCTTCCTCGAAAAGCTGAAGGCAGGGGAGGTGGGCAAGTTCGCCCCCTTCCTCAAGGAGATTGACCGCTCGATCCGTGACCGGCTCACCCAGTCGGACCTGACTGAGTACAACGTTAAGCGTCTGGAAGCGTTGCTGAAGGAAGTGGACAGCCTGTTGCTGGGCATCTTTGACCGCTACAGCGCGCAACTGAACCTCGACCTGGTGGATATCGCGAACTACGAGGCTGAGTTCGAGGCGACCAGCCTGGCCAAGTCTGCACCGGTGGGCGTTTCGCTCGATGTCGTGGCACCCACTGCTGCGGCAATCCGCACAGCGGTGCTGACGAACCCACTCAGCGTGCGCGGCACTGGTGGCGGGAAGCTACTCAAGGCCTTCATCAAGGGCTGGACCAGTGCTGAGCGTGAGCGAGTCACCGGCACCATCCGGCAGGGCTTCTTCGAAGGGCAGACGAACTTCCAAATCATCCGCAACATTCGCGGCACCAAGGCGGCCGGATACAAAGACGGCGTCCTAGCGACCACCAACCGCAATGCCAGCACCATCGTGCACACCGCGATTCAGCATGTGTCGTCTCAGGCGCGCATGGAGGTGGCAAAGGCCAACACCGACATCGTGTCCGAGATCCAAATCGTTGCGACGTTGGACAGCAAGACCAGCCAGCAATGCCGCTCACTGGATGGTCGGCGGTTTCCCGTAACGTCAGGGCCGCGACCGCCGTTTCATCCGAATTGCCGCACCACGTTTGTCTTGCTGACCAAGCTCAGCGATATGTTCGCCAAGGGGGCGACACGTGCGGCAGTAGGCGCAGGCGGAGCAGGGCAGGTCAGTGCCAGTCTCGACTACTACAACTGGCTCAAAGATCAGCCAGCAGCGTTTCAGGACGAGGCAATCGGGCCGATGCGGGCAAAACTGTTTCGCGAGGGTGGCCTGACAGTTGAGCGCTTCACCGAACTGCAACTTGATCGCAACTTCGCGCCGCTGACTCTGGTGCAGATGAAGGGCTTGGAGCCTTTGGCCTTCGAGCGCGCCGGAATTTAACCGAACACATTCAATCAGCCGGCCATGCGCCGGTTTTTTATTGCCTGCAAAGCGGGCAGAACATACCTAAGGGGTGCATCACCGTGGCAGAAGAAAACGCAATCGACCTGGAAAACCCGGCAATCAAGGATGCTATCGCGACTGCCGTTGACGCATCTGTTTCCGGCCTGAAAGCCAAAAACTCCGAGCTGCTGGGAAAGCTGAAGGACACCACCACCAAGCTTACCCAGTTCGAAACCCAGTTCGAAGGCATCGACATCGACGCCGTGAAAGGCTTGCTTAGCCGCGCCGGTCAGGACGAAGAAACCAAGCTGCTGACCGAGGGCAAGGTTGACGAAGTGTTCAATCGTCGTACTGAGCGCCTGCGCGGTGACTACGACAAGCAACTGAAGGCCGTCACCGGCCGCGCCGAGAAGGCCGAAGCCTTCGCCGCCAAGTTCCAGGGCAAAGTCCTGGGCGACTCGGTGCGCGGCGCGGCCTTGAAGGCTGGTGCACTCCCCGAAGCAACCGACGACATCATCCTGCGCGCCAAAGGCGTGTTCTCGCTGAACGAAGAGGGCGAAGCGGTCGCTGTTGACGAGAATGGCCAGACCATCCTCGGCAAAGACGGCAAGACTCCTCTGACCCCGCTCGAATGGGCGGAATCCTTGCGCGAAAGCGCACCTCACCTGTGGCCTAGGGCTTCAGGGACACAAGCCCCGGGCGGGGGTGGCGGCCAGGCTGCATCGAAGCGCTCCGAAATGACCTCCGAGCAGAAGCGCGATTTCCAGCGCAAGCACGGCCAAACCGCATACCTCGCATTGCCCAAGTAAGGGGAAAGACCCATGCCAACGACTGTAAACAGCGACCTGATCATCTACAACGATGAGGCGCAAACCGCATACCTGGAGCGTATTCAGGACAACTTGGACGTGTTCAACGCCTCGTCCAACGGCGCAATCGTCCTCGACAACGAACTGATCCAGGGTGACTTCCGCAAGCGCGCTTTCTACAAGCTCGGCGGGGGCCTGGAACACCGTGACGTCAACTCCGATGGCAAGGTAACCGCCAAGAAAATCGGCGCTGGCGAGGCCGTAGGCGTCAAGGCGCCGTGGAAGTACGGCCCATACCAAACCACCGAAGAGGCGTTCAAACGTCGCGGCCGTGCGGTGGAAGAGTTTTCCCAGATCATCGGTGCCGACGTGGCTGATGCCACCATCGAAGGCTTCATCGAGTACGCCACCGGAGCGCTCAAAGCTGCCATCGGCTCGAACGCCTCCATGGTGGTTTCCGCCAACATTGAAACCGACGGCAAAAAGACCCTGACCCGTGGTATGCGCAAATTCGGCGACAAGTTCGGCCGCATCGCGCTGTGGGTCATGCACTCGTCGGCCTACTTCGACATCGTTGATGAGGCGATTGCGAACAAAGTCTACGAAGAAGCTGGCGTCGTGATCTACGGCGGCCTGCCTGGCACCCTTGGCAAGCCGGTTCTGGTGACCGACAAGGCACCAGTGGACGCGATCTTCGGCCTGCTGCCGAACGCCGTGGTCATCACCGAGTCCCAGGCCCCTGGCTTCCGTTCGTACGACGTGAACGACGAGGAAAACCTGGCAATCGGCTACCGCGCCGAGGGCACCGTCAACATCGACGTGCTGGGTTACAGCTGGAAGGAAACTACTGGTGGCACCAATCCAACCCTGGCGGCCGTCGGCTCTGCTGCGAACTGGGTTAAGCACTCGGACAGCAATAAGGTCACCGCAGGCGTGATGATTAACCTCACCACCACGCCACCAGTCGGCGGCTGATTACCACCCCAGCAAGCGGCCAGCGATGGCCGCTACGGAGATTCCGATGGAACTTGTATACACGAACCAGCTTGACGGCTTTGAGCCCGGCAAGCGTTACCGCGTCCCCGGGCTGTTCCGCAGCGTAGAGCGTGATGCTACGGCAGTAACCGTGGTAGGCGATTATCCTGAAATCGTCACGGCATACGAAAATGCCGGTGTCGACGTTGAGGTGGTCGCGTTGCCGGCGCCTGCTATTGTCGGCACGCAGGCGGTTGCAGATAGCGAACTATCTAAGCTGCTGGCCGATCTGCAGGCCGAGAGCGGCGCAATGGTTCTGCTGATCGACGGCCTGGAGGCTGGCGAAATCCACCGTCCAGAAGCTGGCGAGTTGGCGTTGCGCTTGTTTGAAGTGTTGGGAACCATCCATAACTCGGTTGGCGAACTGACCGCCGAGCGTGATGGGCTGGTGCTGACGGTCGACACGCTGCGGGGAGAGGTCGAAGCGCTCAAGAAAGCTGCAATCGCGCCGCCGGCTGATGAAGCCGGTGAAATCTCGGCGCTGAAAGCAACGCTGGACGAAGCCAAGGTGCAGTACCGGGCCAACGCCTCGAAAGAATCCTTGGAAAAGCTCGTCGCTGATCTGCCCAAGGCGTGATAATGCTGGCTGCCGGTGACTCGGTGGCCAATCTTCAAACCATTCCAGCGAGTTGACGCATGACACTCATCATCGAGGACGGTACCGGTAAGCCGGACGCCGAAAGCTACGCGAGCGCCGAGGACCTGGCCATGTATGCCGTGAAGTTCGGCACGGTCATCCCCGCGGGCGTTCCCGAGCAGGAAGCGTTGTTGCGCCGGGCCGCCTTGGCGATGGATGGCAAAACCTGGAAAGGCCGCAAGATGAGCAGCGAGCAGGCGCTGGCCTGGCCGCGTCGGGGTGTTGAGCTGGACTGCCAGATCAAGCCAGATAACTACCTGCCGGCGCGGATCCAGTACGGCCAGATAGCCCTGGCCGCCGAGATCCATCAGGACGACATCGACCCAATCGACAAGCGTAAGGGCGCTGTGACGCTGGAGCGTGTCGAAGGTGCGGTAACCCGCGAATACGCGACGATCTCCAACACCAGCAATCGGCTTTTGCCGGCGGCGCCCGATCGACCGAGCGCTACTCAATTTGCCGACTACCTACAAAAGCGCGGGTTGTTCGCGATTCGCGCATAGCTGCAATGGAGACCACCATGGCCACCTTCTACGACGAAATGGCCGTGACGGCTCTGGATATGATCACAGAGTTCGGCCAGCCCGTGACCATCAGCAAGACTGAGCCGGGCGAGTACGACCCGGAGACGGGCGGGGAAGCGCCTGGCGCAACTGTCGAGCAAATCGCCCAGGGCATCCTGCTCGACTTCACCGGCCAAGAATTTCAAAACAACAGCCTCATCAAGCAGGGTGACAAGAAGCTCAAGATTGCCGCACAAGGATTGGCCTGGGTACCGGGTCTACTCGACAAGGTGGTGGCCCAGGGCCGCACCTGGTCAATTGTTCCTCCGCTGAAAGAGGTCAACCCAGCCGGGACGCCCATCTTGTATGAGCTGCAGGTGCGGTCATGACGAACAAGTACGCGAGCATGAACGGCAGCTTTGCCAAGAACATTCGTGACTTTGCTGAGAGAGCGAAGGCCGGAATCGACGCGACCATTCGAGAGATCGTCATCGAAATCGGCAGCAGCGTTATTCGCATGTCACCGGTGGGCAAACCCGAGATCTGGGCAGCGAACGTCATTCACCGCCAGGCGAACAAGCGAGCCGCCGATGACTACGACTTCAAGGTCGCAGTGCGCAACACGATCATCAACCTCAACGAATCGAACTTCACCAAGGCCGGCAAGCTGCGGCGCGGTGTGAAGTACGCAAAGCCCCTGACAAAGACAGAGCGCGACCAGAATTTCAACGTGAACGGTTTGGTAGCGGGCAAGGATTATGTAGGCGGGCGGTTTCGCGGGAACTGGCAGTTTTCGATTGATACGCCGGCCGAGGGAGTGCTTGATCAGATCGATGTCAGCGGTACCGTCAGCATCGCCGTGCTCAAAGCACAAGTTCAATCCCTGACAGCGGGTCAAACTGCCTACATCGTGAATAACCTGCCCTACGGTATCGCACTAGAATATGGACACAGCACACAGGCGCCGGGCGGAATGGTCCGGATCACGCTGGCCCGCTTCCAACAGATCGTCGACGAAGCCATCAGGAACAACCAGGTATGAGCCATAACCTAATCGCCTCGATCTACGAGGCCAAGCTGATTGCCTGGAGCAAGGCCCGGGCGGAGCTGATTAAGGTTGTGTTCGAGAACGTCCAGTACGATCCGGCAGACGGCGAGACCTATCTTCGGGCGTTCTTGCTCCCGGGCGATACCGCGAGCAGCACGCTCGCTGGCGACCACCGAGCATTCATCGGCGTCTACCAAGTCAGCATTGTGGCCCCGGCCAATACCGGCAAGACCAAGACGAACCCGCTTGTGGCTGAACTGACCGCGCTATTCCCGCTGTATGCGCGAGATACAAAGGCCGGCCTCACCGTAGTTACGATGTCGCCAGTAGATCCTGGACCGGGCATTCCTGATCCACCCACATATACCGTGCCGGTGTCGTTCGAGTATCGAGCTGACATCGCCACCTGAATACGCCCGTTGGGCAAACCCCGAAACCCGCCTCAGTGCGGGTTTTGTCATTTCTGAAAAGAGGAAACACCCATGGCCGGCATCCAAATGCCCAACGGCGCCACCTTCGAGATTGCAGCCACCTATGGTCCCGCGATCCCATTCACCGCTTTGACTAACGCCAATCCAGCCGTCGCTACCGCGGCAGCGCATGGCCTGGCCGAGGGTGATGTTATTGCCGTCAACTCCGGCTGGACCCGACTTGAAGGGCGGGGCGTTCGTGTCGGCGAGATCGCCAGCGGCACTTTCGCGTTGGAAAACGTGAATACCCTCAACGTCCAGCAGTATCCGGCCGGCTCAGGCATTGGCTCGGTGCGGGAGGTGACCGGTTTCACTGAGATTTCGCAAATCACCGAGCTGAATTCCAGCGGCGGCGATCAGCAGTTTCTGACCTTTGGTTTCTTGGCTGACGACGATGATCGCCAGATGCCAACGACTAAGAATCCGATCACGCTGACCATCACCGTCGCCGATGATCCTTCCAAGCCCTATGTGGAAGTCTGTGAGGCCGCTGACGACGACAAGCAAGCACGCCTGCTCCGACTCAACCTTCCTGGCGGCAGCAGCATCATCTACAACGGCTACGTATCGATCACTTCGACGCCGACCATGTCCCGTAACAACCTGATGACCCGTGTTATCAGCATCGCCCTGACCGGTCGTCCAACTCGCTACGCGGCCACGGTGTAATCCATGGCCAAGTTCAAGTTGATCCAGAAGCCGACCTTCAAGGCGCCGGTGATGATCCAGCGCGCAGGCTACAACGCCGAAAAGGTGGAGTTCGAGTTCAAGTACCTGGACCGAACCGCGCTGGCCGAGCTTTACACCAACTGGAACGAGCGGCACGACGAGCTGGGCAAGCAGGTTGGGGATATGGACCTGAAGGACTTCACGGCTGCTCAGATCGCCCTGCAAGCAGACCAGTTGCTGGATGTGGTGGTGGGATGGGATATCGAAGAGGAATTCACGCCTGAAAACGTGCGCATCCTCGTTAATTCGATCAACTCGGCGCCGAAGGCAGTGTTGAATGCTTACGCCGAAGCCTTCAGCGAAGCCCGCCTGGGAAACTCCTAAGCGCCTCCCGCGCGCTGTATGAGCCGGGGCCGTCAGATGCAGATCTGATGGCTTTCGGCTTATCGCGTCAGGACATCCCCGACAAGGACGTCGGAATCTGGCCGGACAACTGGGAGGCCTTCAAAGTCTTCGAGGCCATGAGCACCCAGTGGCGCACAGGCGCGTGCGGCGCAACAGGCATGGACTACAGCGTTCTCCCCGGTGTGATTCGGATGAGTGGCGTACCGATCAGCCAGCGACAAACCATTTTCAGCGACTTCCGGCGGATGGAGGCTGAAGCCCTGCAGGTGATGGCGGAGCAGCGGGAGAGTGCGAGGGGCGCCTGATCCTCAGGCATAAAGACGCAAAATAACCAACATGACGCGGCATGGCCGCAGGAGCAGGATATGACTCAGCCGTTTGCATTCGATGAAGAAGGGCGAGTTTTCATTAGCGAAGCGGAGATTCTGAAAGGCCAAATGTTTGTCTCGGCTGTCGGAGTTTCTTTGTCGCCTGATTTAGCTGAAAAGGCGCAGGAGAAAGCCGACCTACTGGAGCGCCGGCTTCGCCGTATCGAGCTTGCCCTTGGGATAGGTGCCACACCAGAGAGCACGGCAGCACTCGAAAAAGCGTTAAATCACCTTTAACTGGATGGATTCATGAGCGCCTTTACCCGTGTGGCAGTCTTCAACGCTTGATGGATCGGTGCCTCAAAGTTCTTTCGAACTTCGGGGTCGGCATTTTGGAAAATCTCCGAGTCGAGCGCTGCTGTAAGTGCACGCACAACAACATCGCTATCTTTGCCAGCCAGTTGTTGAACGGCCCTAGTCAGTGCAATCGTAACGGCAAGTGTGCCTAGACCGATTGGCGAGCTAAGTCCCTCAAGTGGATCGAGCATTCCGTCTTTTGACATTTGACCTCCAGGTCATAAACGCGCCGAAATTGGCGCAACCCCAGTCCTTGGGCTTGCAGGCGAAGGACTGGGGAATCCTTAAATTCATTTCTCACTGCCCGCCCGGCAGAAGGGGGGCTGGATGCAGCCAAGCCAGCGTTACTTGCTAACCATTCACGACCTTTTCACCGTTATCGACGGACATATCTGCGGGGCTGAAGCCGAAGTCGCCATCCTGGACGGCGGTGCCGAGATCGATCGCATGAAATTCTCCGGCAAGTGCCAGAGCAAAGGTGGTTACAGTCGTAGTTACACAGGCAAACCTGGGCTTACCGCTGAGGTTGCGTCTGGTCCTGGGGTAGTCCATTTCGAAAAAGCGAATCGTCATGCGATTTCGGTGGTGTAAGGCCGCCGACGAATTCGTTGGTGCCGATGCAGTGAGATCCATACTCGACGATATTGCGAGGACCTCTAGCGGTGGCCTCAGCCCGTGCTGCATCCTCAGATGCATAGATACCGATGAATCTCCAGGGTGATTTTTGAATAACCCCCCAGCCGAGGACAGACCCCAAGTTGTCGGGATCCTTCGGAAGATTATTGAAAAGGCAGATGACTGGCATGACCGATCCTTGGCGCTTGATGACGTCGTAACGCTACTACGGAGAGTGTGGAAGCGGCTACTGGCATTCCATACACGCTGGATGCCTGGCCAGGATCGAGTCATGATGAGGCTTTTGTACAGCAAGGAGGTGAATCATGAGTGTTAGAGGAAACGATCATCAAATCGACAATGTCGAGTTCAACGTTAGCGACATTTCCCGCAGTAAAGCTTTCTATGGCTCGGCATTTGGTTGGACATTCGTAGACTACGGGCCCGGCTATACCGAATTCAGCGATGGCAGGCTCACCGGAGGATTCACAACTGGAGAGCCCGTTCGACCTGGCGGTCCGCTAGTAATTCTTTATGGTGATGATCTTGAGGAAACTCAGCGTCGTCTCTGCGCAGCAGGAGCGACAATAAACCGGGAGATTTTTTCGTTCCCTGGGGGCAAAAGATTTCATTTCATTGACCTGGATGGATATGAGTTGGCGGTCTGGAGTGCGGAGTCATAAACGTTTGCTAGCCCAGCCCTGCGCTGGGCTTTTTGTTGCGCGCCCTTTTATTTTTTGACATTGTACAAGCCTGGATTCCAATTTCGACTAACCGATCCGCCAATGAGGCGTTGGAGTCGGAGTGCAGATCAGGCCCAGCCCACGCGCTGGGCTTTTTGCATCTGGCAATTCCCAACGACACCGCCTAGCCCCCCACAATCCCGAAGAACCCCGCCCATGCGGGGCTTTCGTGTTGGCGTTTCAACAGTCAATCCGTCAGTGGTAGAGTCTCCCGTCTTTGAACAGGGATGCTCGCGATGTGAACATATTAAAGCTGGTCCAACCTTATTTGCTTGAGCCTCACGAGACAGTAAATCCAACTGACCGAGAGTGCTATCGCTTGACGGCTGATGACAAGCGGCAAATCGAATCGGCCATCGAAAAGCATGGAGCTCGTGCCCTTGAAAACGTCACCAAAGGCGGTGCGATGCTTTACCTTCGGTTCCCCATGCGCTTTGCTGGTGCTGATGAAAAGTATCTGAGGTCGCTATTTGCGCCCGAAACCCTGGAGCGTGGGCCGTGGGCAGGGCCAGAGGAAATTGTTCTCAACGTGTCAGACACAGGGAAAATTGGCGCAGACGGTAAGCGCATTCAATTGGTCGAGACGTTTAACCCCTTTGTCGAGCGGTATTACCGTCTTCCATATCGCAACATGCTTGCCCCATCGGGCAATATAGTCGGCTACCGCTTTGTTGCCATGCCTTGGAGAAATAACCGGCTTCATATCCTCCGGCAGCATGGGCGCATCGAGTGTATTCCCCCGGGAATGCTGCCCATCTTCATCGAAGAGGACTGGCAGGGAGGTTGGCACCCGATCACCAAGAGCCAGATCGAATTCAAGGGCTGGCAGCAAATGTCCTCAGATATCGGTTCCATTCACGTGAGTGGTGGCGACTACCTGCGTTTTTTGCTCATGGCCAAGACCATTGGCTCGACGATATGCAGCTACCGGGAAAAGCTTGGACTCCTTGAGGGGATGAGGGTTATGTGCGGATCGGACGGTCACTTCTTTGATGACTTCATTGAGAAGGTCGGCGGCTTTCGAGGCCTGGTTAGAATTATGGAAACGGAATGCGAGGATGAGGATGAGGAATAAATACGCGATGCTCTGGCCCGTGGTTGTTGTTTCGGCACTGCTTGGCGGGTGCGGCAATGGCGACGTGCAGCAGGCAAGAGAAGAGGTTAAGCGGAATCTATTTGATGCGGGCTCTGCGCAGTTCAGAAATGAGCAAGTGTATCGAGTGGGTAATGAGGCCGTGGTCTGCGGGGAGGTGAACGCAAAGAACCGCGCCGGCGGATATGGCGGGTACGCAATGTACGTGGTTGAGGGTATTGGCCTGTACCCAGTTGCGAAATTCACCGCCGAGAGCCAGGCAGATATTAAAACCACCTGCCAACTTGCTGAGAAGAACGCCAGCTTGAAGAAATAGCCACCAAACCAATGTTCAAACAAGCCCGCCATTGAGCGGGTTTTTTATTGCCCGGAGAAAATGATGAGCACTAACTTCGCCTCCTTGGGCATTGCCGTTGAGTCATCGCAAGCGGCAAAGGCTGCAGACGACCTGAATAAATTGGTGGACTCGGCAGAGGGCGCCCAAAAGGCGATTGATGACCTGGGCAAGACTGGTGAGGGCTTGGCCAACACGGGCAAGAAGATCACTCAGGCAGAAAATGAGATAGCCCAGGGCGTCGATAAGTCGACTGCCGCGATAGATCGCAGATCCGGTGCGAGTCGCAAAGCAGCCGATAGCGCTGTCTCTGAAATCAACGTGATTGGCCAGCTTGATCGAGCCATGACCAGCAACATTACTAGCATGGAGTCGCTGATTCAGGCAGAAGGCTTGCTTGAGCGCGCACGCAAGGGCGGATTGGTCACTATCGAGGAACAGGCCAAGTACCAGGACCAGTTGGGCAAGGCCTACGACAAAATCGAAAAGGCCGAAGCTAAGGAGTTGGCGCAGAAGCAGAAGCTGATCGATGCCGAAAACCGCCAGATTGAGGCGCTGAAACGAACTGTCAATGGGATTGACCCGGTGACTGCCAAGCTGGCGAAGCTTGAAGCTCAGGAGAAAGCCCTCAACGATCTGCACAAGTCTGGTCAAATTGACGCCGATCGTTACAACGATGCGCTGGCCAAGATTGGGAAGGATCGTGCAGGGCTGACGGACGCCGCGGGAGCTTTTGACAAACTCAAGCTCGGCACCCGCCAGGCTCAAGAAAACGTCATGCAGCTGACGAACGCCATCCAAGCCGGCGACTGGGGAAGTGGCGCTAGAGCTATTGCGCAACTTGGCGCTGGAGCGGGGGCATCAGCATCTAGCATGCTGGCTTTGGCTGCGCCTGTAGGCATTGCCGCAGCGGCTGTTGGAGCACTTGCTTATGCGTATTACAGCGGGATCAAGGAAACAGAGGCCTTCAATAATGCGATTATCCAAACTGGGAATTTTGCAGGCACGAGCTCTGGCCAACTAAGTGTAATGTCCAGGCAGGTGAGCGCGACAGTGGGCACCACGGGAGCCGCTGCTGATGTTCTCGCATCCTTGGCAGCCAGCGGAAAATTGGCCAGAGAAAGCTTTGTAGAGATCGCCGAAGCTGCTCTCTCAATGGAGAAGGCGACAGGAAAATCCGTTGACGCGACGGTCGCGGAGTTCGTCAAAATCGCGGAAGATCCTGTATCGGCAGCGAAATCCCTAAACGATCAATATCATTTTTTGACTGCGGCAGTTTATTCGCAGATTGTGGCTCTGAAAGAGCAAGGCAACGAGATCGGCGCAACAAAGCTGCTGACCGATACATATGCCGAGACTGTCCAATCTCGTTCGGCCCAAGTCATACAGAATTTGAGTCTCTGGGAAAAAGCCTGGAGAGGCATAAAAAGCGCTGCAAGTGGTGCGCTGGATGGCCTTGGAGATGTCGGTCGCGAGAAAACGCTTGAAGACCAGGTAAAAGAACTGCAATCAAAGCTAACCGGATCTGACGCTTTTGATGTTGGTGGCGTTCGGATTAACTCTCAGGAGGTAAGCCCTAAAGAAAGAGCAGCCATTCAGGCGCGCATTAATTTTCTCCAGCTTCAAATTGAGGGAGAGAAAGCCAAGAACAAGTACATAGGCGACAGCAGAAAGACCGAAGACGATGCGATTGAGGCCGCCCAAGGCTTACATACAAGTTATCTGGCCGGGCTTGATAAAGAGCAGAAGAAAAAGCTCGAAATTGAAGAGTTGGATCGTAAAAGGGCCAAGGCTCTTGCCGGTAGTAATGTCGATGCGGATCGCATTAATCGTGAGTACGCGGTGTCGCTTAAGTCGGTCAGCGACAAGTACAAAGACCCCAAGGCCGCCAGCTCTCAAGTCGATCTGTCCAGCTTCAACAACGCCAAAAACAACCTGTCCGACATCGTCAATGAATACCGGAATGCCCAGAAGGAGCTGGAGGCTGAGCAGAAGGCTGGTGTGGTATCGCTGTCGGACTATGCCAAGCAACGGTCGGCCCTGATCAGCCAGGAAAAGGATGATGTCACTGCGGCTTACCAGGCCGAGATCGACGCTTTGGAGGCTGCCAAGGCCAAGAAAGGCACAACGGCGGCTCAGAGCATTCAGCTTGACCAGAAAATTGCCGATGCACGGCAGGGGATGGTCAAGGCTCAGAAGGATGCAGACAGCCAACTGACGGTTATCGCCACAAACGAGAAGGGTCGCGTGGAGCAGCTGAAGGCCGCCTCAAAGGCGTACGTCAATCAGCTGGAACGTCAGCGTGCCGCACTGGAAGCTGCTGGCTCCCGCGCAGCAAACGGTCTGGGCCTGGGAGACCGGCAAGCAGCACTGCAAGCGAGCCTCGACGCAACCACGGACAAGTTCAACGACGAGCGCGCCAAGCTTCTGGATCGTCGCAAGACCGCGCCTGACAAGTACAGCCAGGAAGACTACATGCGCGACCTGGCCAGCCTTGAGGATGCGGAAAGGAAGTACCGCGACACCGTGGTCGATAACTACGACAAGATGTCGGAGGCCCAGGGTGACTGGCGTAGTGGAGCATCGTCGGCTTTCCAGAACTATCTGCAATCTGCAAACGATGTGGCGGGACAGACCAAGAGCCTGTTTACCAATGCCTTTTCCAGCATGGAAGACGCAGTCGCGAATTTTGCCATCACCGGAAAACTTTCGTTCTCGGACTTCACCAAGTCGATCCTGGCGGACATGGCGCGCATCGCTACTCGGCAGGCAGCATCCAGTATTTTTTCGAGCATAGCGGCTGCATGGGGCGGGGGAGGCACCAGCTTCGGCTCCAGCATTGGCAGTGCCATTACTGCGAACGCCAAGGGCGGCGTGTACGACTCGCCAAGCCTTTCCAGCTTCAGCAACCAGGTGCACGACAAGCCGCAGATGTTCGCCTTCGCAAAGGGCGCGGGCATCTTCGCCGAGGCTGGGCCAGAGGCAATCATGCCGCTGACCAGGACGGCTGGTGGTGAACTTGGTGTGCGCGCGCTAAGCGGCGGTGGGGTATTGGGTGGGGGTGGAAACACCGAGTCGAAGACGGAGATCACCATCAACATCAATCGTAATGGCGAAGCCGATGCGACCGCAGATACTGCGCTGGGTCAAAAGTTGGCCCCGCAGTTCCTCACCTTGATCCGGGCTGAGATCGCAGCAAATGAGCGCAGAACGTTGAGCCCCAGTGGGGGCGCAACGTGGCGCGTGATCAACGGGAGATAACCATGGCGATTGAAACGTTCACTTGGGCCACCCAGCACGGAGAGGCACCCGATATTACCTATCGGGTGCGCACCTCGCAGTTCGGGGACGGCTACAAGCAAGAGGTCGGGGATGGGATCAACAACAAAGTCGATTCCTACCCGATCACCCACACGGGCGGGCAGGCAAGAGCGCTGGAAATTATGGCGTTCTTCGACCGTCACAAGGGCGCCAAGGCCTTCTTGTGGACCACGCCGCTGGGCCAGCTTGGCCTGTTCACCTGCAAAAACCCAACCCCGACCCCCATGGGTGGGGGCGTATTCAAAGTGACGGCGACGTTTGAGCGCGCCTTCCACCCGTAAAGGTCAATCCATGTCGCTGATCAACGCTATCCAGACTCTTGAGCCTGGCAACGAAGTCATTCTGTTCGAGCTGGACGGCAGCGATTACGGCGCCGATGTGCTGCGCTTTCATGGTCATGCAATCCCGCATACGCCTGCTGAACTGATCGCCGCCGGCGGCAATGCTGACCAACTGCCGGCCAAGTCGATCTGGTGGAAGGGTGAAGAGTACGGCGCCTGGCCCATGCAGTACGAGGGCAGCGAGGCGAATGGCGACGGTACGGCGGTGCGCCCCAAGTTGTCGGTTGGCAACGTGAACGGGCGCATCACCGCGCTTTGCCTGGCCTTTGAGGACCTGCTCGAGTTCAAGCTGACCATCCGCAACACCTTGGCCGAATTCCTCGACGCGCTGAACTTCGAAGGCGGCAACCCTACGGCCGACCCTACCCAGGAATCGATTGAGGTCTGGTACGTCGACCAGAAGACCAATGAGGACGGCGAGACGGTCAGCTGGGACTTGGCCAGCCCGGGCGATGTCGGCGGCGAAACGATCGGGCGGCAGATGACCACGCTATGCCACTGGTGCCTCACGGGGGGGTACAGAGGCCCCAACTGTGGCTACACCGGCCCCTACGTCACAAAGGACGGAGTTGTCACGGATGACCCGGAACTAGACGAGTGCGACGGTACGCTTGGCAAAGGTTGTGACCCACGATTCGGCATAGGAAACCCCGCCTCATTCGGTGGATTTCCAGCTGTGTCACTTATTTCCCGGAGCTAAACATGCGCAAACACATCATTGCGGCCATCCAGGCGCATGCGGCAGCCGAGTACCCGAAAGAGTGCTGCGGGCTGATCCTGGCCGTGGGGCGGGCGCAGAAGTACTTCCCTTGCCGGAACACAGCCACTGAGCCAAACGAAGAGTTCAGGATTGATCCGGAGGACTACGCCGCGGCGGAAGACCTGGGCCAGGTGATCGGGATTGTGCACTCGCACCCGGACGCCACCAGCCGCGCGTCATCGCGCGACCTTGCGATGTGCGAGGCCACGGCGATGCCCTGGCACATTCTGTCCTGGCCCGAGGGCGACCTGCGAACGATCACCCCGACCGGCAGCACGCCGCTACTCAAGCGCCCGTTCGTACACGGCGCCTGGGATTGCTGGCAGGTCTGCGCTGATTGGTATCAGCGTGAGTGGGGCCTTGAGTTTGAGACCTTCCAGCGCGCTGATGGCTGGTGGGAGAGTGCAGACAGCACCAGCCTTTACGAGGCGAATTACGCCGCCGCCGGTTTCGAGCAAGTCGACAGCCCACAGCGAGGCGACATGATCGTGATGGAGGTGGGCCGCACAGTTCACCCTAACCATGCTGGAATCTACCTGGGGACTGACCCGGCGCTGCCCGGCGAAAAGTCTGGCGTGTTCGGCCCTGGGCCTTTCGTCCTGCACCACCTCTATTCACGGCCTTCTGAGGTCATCGTCTACGGCGGGCCGTGGCTGCAGCGCACCCGCTTAATTCTTCGACACAAGGAGGCCCGATGAGCGCCATCGTTTATTCACCGATGACCACCATCAAGCTGTCCGGCTCGCTGGCTCAGAAGTTCGGCCGGCTGCACCGGCGGCAGGTTGCGTCCGGCGACACCTGGGAAGTCTTCCGTGCGCTGAAGGCCACCATTGAAGGATTCGAGGCAGAGATTCGCCGCCTTGACCGTCTGGGCCTGCGCTTCGCAATTTTCCGCAATCGCAAAAACGTTGGGGCGGATGAATTCGGCATGGGCGGCGCCAAGGAGATCAGGATTGTACCGGTGGTGGAGGGTGCCAAACGTGCGGGCCTGCTCCAGACAATCATCGGGGTTGTACTGATTGCGGCGTCCTACTTCACTGGCGGATCGACCCTCAGTACAGGTATCGCGCTGGTCGCGGGCGGCGTAATCCAGATGCTGAGTCCTCAGGCTTCTGGACTTAAGCAGAGCGCGTCCCCGGAAAACATGCCCAGCTACGCGTTCGGCTCTGCCAAGAACACCACGGCCAGCGGCAACCCCGTTCCTATTTGTATCGGCGAGCGTCGCTGGGGCGGGGCGATTATTTCGGCTTCCATTTACGCCGAAGACAAGACATAGACGTAACGCAGCAAATGAGCCGCCCTCGAGGCGGCTTTTTATTGCCTGGAGGAAAGTATGGGCGCAGCAGCACAGATCGAAATACGCGGCGAGAAGGGGGGCAGCAGTAAGCCGAAGTCGCCAGTCGAAGCCAGTGATAGCCTGCGCTCGACAAACCTAGCGAAGCTGCTCATCGCTGTCGGGGAAGGTGAATTTGACGGCACACCCACCGATTACGACATCTACCTGGACAACACGCCCATTCGCGATGTCAGCGGCAACTACAACTTTACCAACGTGAAGTGGGACTGGCGCCCGGGCTCGGTTGATCAAACTTATATCCCTGGCATTCCGGCCGTGGAGAGCGAGACCTCTCTAAACATTGAGTTGCGCAGCGATACGCCCTGGGTGCGCTCGATCACAAATCTTCAGCTGTCAGCGGTTCGTGTGCGCTTTGCATGGCCTGCGCTGCAACGCTCGGACGATGAGGGCAATGTCGGTGGATACCGTATCGAGTACGCAATCGACCTGGCCACGGACGGCGGCGCTTATCAGCAAGTTTTCCCGGACGCCGTAGACGGCAAGACCACGACGCGCTACGAGCGCTCCCGTCGTGTTGATCTGCCTCCCGCCACCACGGGATGGCAAATACGCGTACGCCGCCTGACACCAAACCAGAACAGCAACAAGGTTGCGGATACGATGCTGATCGCCGGCATCACGGAGGTGATCGACGCCAAGCTGCGCTACCCGAATACAGCACTCTTGTTCATTGAATTCGACGCTGAGCAGTTCACCAATATTCCGGCGGTAACGGTGAAGTGCAAGGCCCGTCGCTGGCAGGTGCCCAGCAACTACGATCCGGTGTCCAGGACGTACACAGGTGCTTGGGACGGCACTATGAAGGAGGCTTGGACCAACAACCCAGCCTGGGTAACCTTCGGCATCTGCACCCAGGATCGCTTCGGCCTTGGCCGGCGCATCAAGCCATGGATGGTGGACAAGTGGGAGCTCTACCGCATCGCACAGTACTGCGACCAGCAAGTGTCTGACGGGGCTGGAGGAGTTGAGCCGCGCTTCCTGTGCGACATGAATCTTCAGGGCAAGGCTGATGCCTGGTCCCTGTTGCGCGACATCGCCGGCATCTACCGAGGCATGACGTATTGGGCGCAGGGCCAACTGGTCATGCAGGCTGATATGCCTCGGGCGCAGGACATGGACTACGTTTTCACCCGGTCGAACGTCATCGACGGCAAGATATCCTATGGCAGCGCATCGGCGAAGACACGGTTTACTCGCTGCCTGGTCAGCTACGACAACCCACTGAACAATTACGACACCGACGTCACCGTCTATGCCGATCTGCCGCTCCAGCGCCGTCTGGGCGACAAGCCAACCGAGATCAGTGCTATCGGCTGTACTCGGGCATCTGAAGCCCAGCGCCGCGCTAAATGGCTGGTGCTGAGCAACAACCAGGACCGTACCATCAGCTTCAGAACCGGCATGGAAGGCCGTATCCCGCTGCCAGGCTTTATCATCCCCGTCGCCGACTCGCTGCTGGCGGGCCGTGAGATCGGCGGGCGCATTGCAGCAGCGGCGGGGAAGGTCATTACCTTGGACCGCGATACCCTGGCCAAAGCGGGCGACCGGCTGGTGATCAATCTACCTGGCGGCCGGGCGGAAGGCCGTACCGTCGAAAGCGTGAGCGGCCGCAACGTAACCGTGACGGTTGCTTACAGCGAATCGCCTGCGGTACAGCTTCAGTGGGCTATCGATGCGGATGATCTCGCCATACCCCTCTACAGAGTGATGAGGGTCGCGAGAACCCAAGAGGGCGACTACGACATCAGTGCTTTGCAGTATGAACCGAGCAAATTTCCCAGCATCGATACTGGCGCTCGCCTGGAAGAGCGCCCGATCAGCGTCATCCCCATTACGGTCGTACCGCCGCCGGAGAGCGTCTCAGTTACGTCTGACGTTGCTATCGATCAAGGCTTGGCGATCAGCACCATGAACATCTCGTGGCCCGCCGTGGCAGGCGCGGTCGCGTATGACGTGGAGTGGCGCAAGGACAGCGGCAACTGGATAAAGCTGCAGCGCACATGGGCGACGAGCGTGGACGTCACCGGTATTTACTCGGGTGCCTATCTGGCCCGGGTTCGCTCGGTGAGCGCCTTCGAGATCTCCTCGATCTGGAAGAATTCCAACCTGACCAACCTGGAAGGGAAGGTTGGCCTGCCGCCGGCGGTGGCGTTCCTGTCCACCACCAGCGAACTGTTCGGCATCGGCATCCGCTGGGGTTTCCCCGCTGGCGCCGAGGATACCCAGCGCACCGAGCTCTGGTATGGCCAGGCCAATGACCTGTCGGCGGCATCGAAACTGGCAGACCTGGCCTACCCCCAGGCGGATTACAGCATGCAGGCCCTACAGGCAGGTGCGCAGTTCTTCTTCTGGGCACGCCTGGTGGATCGCACCGGCAACATCGGTCCTTTCTACCCTGTCGGCAACGGTGTCATGGGCATGGCCAGCTCTAATGCGGATCCAGTGCTGGACTTGATTGCTGGACAGGTTGGGCGCACGGAGCTTGGCCAGGACATCGTCGACGAAATCGACAAGATCCCAGGCTTGCAGGCGCAGATCGATGCGCTCGATGGGCTGTCGGCCTACGACCCTGAGTCGGTCTACCTCGAAGGCGACCTGGTGGTTGTTGGAAAGCGGATCTACCAGGCTACGCAATTGGTACCGGTGGATACCTCGCCGCCGAACGCCGCGTACTGGGTGGACGTGGGCCAGGTGCTGGTCACCGCGAACGGGCTGGCGCGCCAGGTCGAGATCAACACCACCAGCATCACCGAGTTGGACGGTGTGGTCACGGCCCAGGCGTCAAGCCTCCAGGCCTTGCAATCGGCCTACAGAGACGACACCGGTGAAGGCGATCTTGCTGATGCACTCCAGGGCTACAACGCCTCGGCGAGTTTCGCGCAGGAAGTGAAGACGCGCGCCTCCCAGAACGCGGCCATGGTGCAGCGCCAGACTGAACTCACCGCCGAGGTGGGCGAGGTCAGCGGCTCAGTAAGTGAGCTCGAAAGCGTCGTGGTCACCGACAGAGAGGCGACGGCCCAGGCCATCCAGCAGATCGGCGTCAAGATCGACGACAACTCAGCGGACATCCAGACAGTAAGTCGAGCCCAGGCTGACACTGACGGCAAGTTGTCCACCATGTGGTCGGTGAAAATGAGGCTCAACCAAAACGGGCAGTACGTAGCTGCATCCGTGGGATTGGGCATCGAGAACGTCGACGGTGTGCTGCAAAGCCAATTCCTGGTGAGCGCTGACACCTTCGCTGTGGTGAACGACATCAACGGTGTTCTCTCGTCGCCGTTCACGGTGCAAAACGGGCAGGTCTTCATGCGCTCCGCGTTCATTCAGGACGCTTCTATTGGCGTGGCAAAACTGACTCAAAGCATCCAGTCGGCAAATTACGTTCCTGGCAAAACGGGACTGATGATCAATTTCGTAACCGGAGAGTTCGAGTTAAACAGCACCGTTGGCGTGGGTGGCCGTCAGACCATCAACAATCGCGGTGGCAAGGTTTACGACGAGAACGACGGCAAGCGCTTCCAGTGGGGGGATCTTGAGGCATGAGTTACGGCATAAGGGTATGGGGCGCGACCGGCGCCCTTGAACTAGACGAGAACTCATTTACCGTGAGGGTAATTTACTCAGCCATTGTTCAGTGGCCTGGGGTAGCCGGCAGGAGCGTATTTATACCAATAGCTGGAGTTTCACCAGCGACTCACTCAGCTGTTTGCATACCCATAGCTGCATATGACACTACCGCTCAAAACATTGCATCCATTCAGTACACTCCAATTGTGGGCAATGGCGGAGTTACGCTGTATTACGGATATCCAGGAACAAATACCGGGCCGGTTGGAACTGCACCTCAACGTCTAATGGTAATGAGGTATAGGTGATGTCTTTTGGGGTTAAGTTTTCAAATAATAATGATGTTGTTGTGCTTGATTCAGAGTTTGCAAGGCTGGTTAAGTTGGATGGCGGCTCGTGGAGTGGAAACGGTTCAGGTGTATTTGTTCCTTTTTCAGTGACGATTACCACCGCAGAACCACCGCTAGTATTTGTCAGGCTTAATCAGTCAAACACTCTGTGCTTCTGCTTAATCAATGGATCTGCCGGCAACTGGACGGGCTTCTCGTTTCGTGGAATTTCCGGTGTTGGGATCTCCGGCACTTGGTTTGTCGCGGCATTCAAATCTCAACCAACAGCTAAGTATGGGTTTCGCATTTGGGATGCCACATCAAAACTACTGTTTGATAGTGGAACCCCCGCTGCTCAGTTTACAAGAACTATCGCGAGTTGGAGTTATCTGGGCGCTGAGCAAACGAGTGTTGGTGTTTACAGGCTTAGCTGGACGGCGTTCAGTCCGTTGAATACTGGTGATTATATGTTGCTTAATAACATAGCTATGGACGTAGCGGGCGGAACGTCCAGACAAGGAAATATGTACGCCGTATGGGACTATGGAAATAACCGATTGGTTATGCAAGTGATCGGTGTCGATATACAAACAACTTTATATACGCCAGTTGTCTGGGCCAAACCAATTTCCTAGGGGTATTACATGACCTGGTACAAAACAGGCACAGTTGCTGTGACACCTGGCAGCAATGCCGTGCTCGGAACTGGAACGTCCTTCATCGCGAACGCTCGCGTCGGTGATGCATTCCGCGGACCTGATGGTGAGTGGTACGAAGTCACCAACATTGCCAGCGACACAGCGCTATCCATCGCGCCTAACTACCAAGGCGTGGCCGAGGCCGCTGGCGGTTACTCGCTGGCGCCAATGCAGGGCTACGTCAAAGATTCGGCTGATGCCTTGCGGGCTGCCACACAGGTGATCGCCAGTGGTGTGGCCGACATGCAGGAGCAGGTGGCGGCTGCGACCGAGGCGGCACAGTCAGCCGGGCAGTCGAAGGCTGATGCCACTGAGCAGGCCGGTATCGCAAGCGCTGCGGCTGAGGCCTCCACCGACAACAAGGACGCTGCGCAGTTGGCCGCTCAGCAAAGCCAGGGCTCGGCACAGGCGTCTGGCGCGGCAGCCGACCGATCAGAAACAGCCAGGGATTCCATTATCCAATCCGAGCAAGCGGCGGCCGCCTCGGCAGCAGCAGCGGCAGACTCGGCTGCGCACGCTGAAGAGGTTACTGAAGGCAAGGCAGCGAGCGGCGACAACAACGACATTACTTCACTTCGCGCCCTAACCGCCGATGGGTTCGACCGCGTACGGCAGGGTCTCGAACCTGTGGTCGGCGCGACGGCTAGCGTTGCGGGCACGAAAGGCTTAGTACCAGCTCCCTCGGTGGCTGATCGATTGAAGGTGTTGAGCGGGGCAGGCACATGGGTGCCGCTTTCATCAGGTGCTAGCTGGGGCGCAATTACCGGCTCGCTTTCCGCCCAGGCTGACTTACAGACGGCACTAGACTCCAAGCAAAGTCTTTTAAGTGCGCCGTTTACTAAGTTTTTCGAGAGCCCACAAACAGCATGGACCGTCGGTGGGCAACTGACGTTTACGCATGGCCTTGGTGCTATCCCTAAGTATGTCGAGATTGAGGTAATTGCTACGGTAGCATTCAACGCTACACCAGTCGGGACTCGATTCAACGCTATCGTAGTTATCAGTGGCAGCTATCTCGGCGCTCAAGTCGATGGGAAAACGGCAACCTCTATAACGGTAAGGTGCGGATCTACAATGGTTAGGATGGTCAACCAAAACTCCGGGGACCAGGGCACACCAACAAATACTCAATTGATAATCAGGGCGGCGGCATGAAATATTACGTTGATGTCAGCGGTAGATTTCTAGGCGGATGGGATCAAGACCCGCCAGAAAGCTCGATTGAAGTTGCCGTGCCGCCGGAATACGCCGACCAAATTTGGCTTTCTTCTGGTTGGGGACCAAGCGCATCCAAAGCCGCGCAAGAGGAAAGCAAGTGGCGTGACCAGCAGATGCCTATTGCTCAGCAGAATGTTACCGCCATTGATTACGGCGCAAAAAACATTCCGGGCTCCGCCGAGGAATGGAAAAGTTACTGGCTGGGCCTGCTTGGGTGGACCAGCGATAACCACGACTTCCCCGACAGCAGCAAGCGCCCAGTGGCGCCAAGCTGATCGCTACCCGAACACCGCGCCCGCCATGAGCGGGCTTTTTATTGCCTGGAGAAAGTCATGCCGATCACCGAGCAGCAGCTGCTGCAGATCCTCCCGAACGCCGGTCGCCAAGCCGGCGTTTTTGTTCCTGCTCTAAATACCGCAATGAATCGCTACGGCATCGTGGGTACTGCGCGCGCTGCTGCATTCATTGCCCAGATCGGACATGAGTCAGGCCAGTTACGCTGGCTTCGCGAGATCTGGGGGCCGACGGCACAGCAGGCCGGTTACGAAGGGCGCGCCGACCTTGGTAACACAGTTAAGGGCGACGGCTCCAAGTATCGCGGACGCGGCCTGATCCAGATCACCGGGCGCGCGAACTATGCGGCGTGCGGGGAAGCGCTGGGATTGGACCTGATCGACAAGCCGGAGTTGCTTGAACTGCCCCAGCACGCAGCGATGTCGGCGGCCTGGTTCTGGTCTACGAAAGGCCTGAACACATTGGCGGATCAGGGTGATTTCCCGAAGATCACCCGCCGCATTAACGGTGAACTGAACGGCCTGGAAGATCGGCTGCAATTGTGGGAGCGAGCAAAAAAGGTGCTGGCATGACGCCGGTGCAGAAGCTGGCCGGCCTGGTAGTACTGATCCTGGTGCTGATGGCGGGCGCCGCAGGCGTGACCTGGCAGGTTCAGGACTGGCGCATGGGCAAGCAGCTCGCTGAGCAGGACGCCCTGCACAAGGATGATTTGGCGGCAATCAGCAATGCCGCTGCCGCCCAGGCCCGCACCGAGCAGGACAAGCGCCTGGCCACAGAGCAGAAGCTCGCCGCCCAGGACCAACAACACACCAAGGAATTATCCGATGCCCAGCGCAATCAGGCTCTCCTGCGTGACCGTCTTGCTACTGCTGATGTGCGCCTGTCAGTCCTCCTCGCCGAGGATCCAGCCAGTGGCTGCAACGTGCCTTCCGCCCCCGGAGCCGGCGGCGTGGTTCATGCAACCCGTCGAGCCCAACTTGACCCAGCGCATGCTCAACGAATTATCGCCATCACCAACGAAGGGGATAACGCCGTAATCGCGCTGCGGGCGTGCCAGGCGTACGTCGGGGCTATAGCGCGCTGATGTCAAATAAAAATCTCTACTTCATTGCAAGTGTCGTTGCCGTTATAGCTTGATCTGGACCTAGCTTCAGGTTTTTCATGCCTTCTGATAGCGCCGTGTTAGCAACACTCAGCGCTCCACTAAGCGAGCTCAATTGGCTTTGCAAATTGCTAGCCTTTATCCGTGCATCCTCAGGCGATAGGCTGGAATCCGCCATTATCGCCTGCAGTTCAGCCATCTTTTCAGCGATTTGCTTTTTTATCTCTCGGATCATCTTGAGTGTTTGCTGAATGCTGTCTGGCAGGCCGCTATTCTCAATGTCGCTATTTTCATTTTTGGATCCAGAGGCTTTTTGTAGCCCTGCTCCGGAAATCGTCACTTTCACCCCTTCCGTAACAACTGGTTTTTCCTCCGAGGATACTTTAGTAGCGCTTTCTGGGGCGGGTTTTGAGGATGATGGCAGGACGGAGGGCTGGGAGGGGGCTTGAGGGGACGGCATGATTGTTAGCATGGCAGAACCTTGATTATAGACGTTGTAATGCTATCGTCCGCTGGCGACCTTGCTTTAGCCTGGACGGGAAATAAATTTCCACATCGTCAGCGCTCGCAACGTCTGTCCCGAGCCCGCCTAAAGCCACCCAACTGTCGTATGCCCACTTGTTCAGCCCGTTGCAGGTTTACCCGATGATCAGTCAGGCGCCATGAGCACAGCGAGGGTCAGCTTGATGAACTCTTCGTTCTCGTCGATGGTGTGCAGAGCGCCCCGGATATTTTCTGCCACGTCAGCGGAGCCGCGCTGCTCGACCCAGTTCGAAAGCTCCATGATCGATGCTTCGAGGGCCAGTTGGTTTTCGTAGATCTTGGAGAGCAGCGAGGGAATCAGGTCTGAGTTGGGCATCGGCGTTCCTCTGGTGGAGTGAACAGCTTAGCAGTTGGTCTTTGGAGTGGTTTATGTTCGTCGGCAGGACGCCGGAGATGGAAATTGCGGAGCAAGCTTGGAAATTGCGAAGCGTAAAAGATAAGGGCCTGCACGAAGTTTATCATGCAAGCCCTTGATATCCTTGGTGCCCGAACCCGGAATCGAACCGGGACGCCCTTACGAGCGGGGGATTTTAAGTCCCATGCGTCTACCAGTTTCGCCATTCGGGCGGTAGCGCGGTGTAGCAGGGTTGGGAATATATAGACCCAGGCGCTTCGGCGCAAGGTCGGAAGGTCGGTTTATTGCACAAGGGCGCGCCTGAAAAAGCGTGGCAGATCAGTGATCTACACCTGCGTTGAGGGGGTTGGCCAGTGTATTCCCACAGCACGGGAACAAGCTGCAAGCGGCGCAGAAAGGCAGTGATGGCGGGCTGCAAGATCTGAACAGAAAGCTGGACGCGCAGGATCGCGCATTCGATGAGTTCAAGCGCAGCCTCGATTCCTTGAGCAGCAAGGTCAAGTAACCTGGCGCCGCGACACGCGGTCGGTCATCACCCTGGATGCGGGTGTAAGGTAGGGTTTCAACGCTGGCAACATCTCAGGAAAGCGAGGTGACTATGAGCGCTCCAATGCTGAACAAGCTGCACATCAATGGATACGACGTGGTGCAGGTCAACTTCGGACCGTGGCGCGTGTGCACGCCCCAGGACCGGTTGGCGTCGTTCAACTCCCGCGAGCAGGCATTGGCCTACGCCGCGACGCTGCCGTGCTACCGCGTGCGGAACAGGCCGGTTTCCAATGATGATTGAGTGAACGTAAAAACAAGCCCCGGTTCGTCCGGGGCTTTTTTGCATCTGTGGCTCAGACGAAGGGCTGGCCACTGAAACCGCGTGGCAAACGCTGCAAGCCGGGCAGGTCGGTCAGGCGTTGCGTCCAGGCGCTGCGCCAGTCGATGACCGAGTGGGTCCTGGCTTTGCGGTTGGCGCGGCGGGCGGCGTTGCGCTGGGTGCGGCGCGCTTCCTTGTAGGCTTCGGTGTTGCGGCAGGTACGGCATTTGACTCGGTTCAGCTCAGTGCTGGATGGGAGGTTGGTACCGTGGTGGCCACAGGCCAAGTGCCCTGCGACTTTGAAGTGAATGACCATGTAAGCGTCTCCTTCTTGGGGGTACGCGCATTGGTAGACCCACAATGCACGCGGGGAGGGCGGGGCGATAGAAATCCCGGCACCTGGGATTTCGACCCCATCGGCGTGACAGCGTTCGGTTTGGTTTGCGGGCCTGTTCAACCCCTGGCCTGGACGTTGACCTGCCACGCAACCCATCAATAAAAAGGAAGCGATGATGAGTGTCGACACCCAGCCACATTCAGTCGATCAGCGCCAGTAAATCTGTAGTCCCCACATCCAACCCCGCCTGGGCCAGCAACGTCGTTGCCTGGCCCCGGTGGTGGGTCTGGTGATTGAAGAAATGCACCAGCAGGCTGAAGAAGTCTTTATCGGCGGCTACACCCCGCATGTTGTGGTAGTGCAGGCGATGATCGAGGTCGGACTCCTGCACGGTGCTGACCCAGTCGATGATGAGCTGGTCCAGCCAGGCGCGACGGACCGCCAGCTCATGCAGATCGGCAAAGGCCAGTTGCTGGAGATCGACAGGTGTTGCGATCGTGTGCAATGGCGCCAGCGCTGCGTAGCCTGCGGGGTGCTGGGCAAAACGCTTGAGCCAGACCGTGTCGCCCAAGGCCAAATGGTTCAGCGTCCCGAGGATCGAGCCGAAAAACGCCTGGCGGTCCATGCGCAACTCGGCATCCGACAAGGTGCTGGCCACGTCGTAGAGCTTGCGGTTCATCCACTGGTTGTAGCTCGCCATCAATACGATGTGCTCAATCCGGTTCACTGGGTGTTCCCTCGAAGGCACGATGACGCCATGATAGGCCGTGCCCGCCCGGCGGTCATGGTGTTCCGGCACGGGCGGGCTATGGTTGTTGGACGCCAATATTGCGCCCTGGGAGGGTGACACCATGAACACCAGCGACTTACTGGAGCAACTCTTGCGCACCGGGCAAGGGGGCAGTGCTCCCTCAGGCGGTCTGGGCGGGCTGCTCGGCGGTTTATTGAAAGGCAGCAGCACCGGCAATGCTTCGGCCGGCGGCGGTTTGGGAGGTCTGTTGGGCGGCCTTGGCGGCCTGCTGGGAGGGGCAACGGGCACGCCTGCGGCACGGGGGCGCTCCGGCGGGATGAACTACGCCGCGCTGGCATCCCTGGGCATGGCGGCGTTTCAGGCGTATCAGGCCTGGCAGCGCCAGCAAGCCCATGCGCCGCAGCAAGCCTTCCAGACGGTGGACCAGCTTGACGGCCCTGAAGCCGAGGCCCACAGCCACGCCGTATTGCGCGCCTTGATCGCGGCCGCCAAGGCTGACGGGCGCATCGATGAAAAAGAACAACAGCTGATTTCCAGCGAACTGGGCCGGCATACCGACGACCCGCAACTGCAGCAGTGGCTCGACGCCGAAGTCGCCAAGCCCCTGGATGCCGCGGATTTCGCCGAGTTCGCCAGCGACCCGGCGGTGGCGGCGGAGGTGTACCTGGCCAGTGTGATGTTGGTGGATGATCAGCAGGACGCCGAACGCAATTATCTCGATGACCTGGCGGGGCAACTGCAGATCGACCCGCAATTGCAGCTGCACCTGGAACAGCAGGCCAAGGGCTAGAAACGTAAGGTGGCACCCGTGGTCAGCCATTGCGTCCGCTCGCCGATCAGGCTGCGCCCGACGATCAGGTCGACGTCGACAAACTCGCCCAGATGAAACCTGGGCCCGGCCTGCCAGGCCTGATCGCCGCCATCCTGGCCGTAACGCTCGGCGATCAGCGTCAACACAGGCGCTACCTGGTATTCCACGCCGCTGCCCCAGGTCAGGCGATGCTGTTGATCGCCGTCGTTATAGGCATGGGACCAGCCGGCATTCAGGTTCAGCCGCAGTGGCTCCAGCGGCTGCCACGTCAACGGAATGTTGAAGTCTGCGCCATCAAAACCGTGCCGGCGATCCAGCGCAATGTGCGCGCCGGCAGCCACGGCCATTTCCAGGCCCAAGTCTTGCCGCGACCACACCTGCGCCTTGAGCTGCGGGCTGACCTGAGTTTCACCTTGCTCCGGGTCAGTGGCACGTGACAGGGCCACGCCCCATTGCACCAAGGGCATCGCGGCGAACGTGCACGCCGGCGACAGCGTTTCATTGTGGGTACTGCCATCGTGCCGATTGGCGGTGTACCAGGCGTCGACATTGCATTCGCCTGGCGCATTGATCGCGCCATCGTCGACCCCATACGCGCCACCGGCTGCATTGGCCTTCGACAGCAAGGCAATCACCAACAGAATGCCCAGGGTCAACCCGATAAAGATCAGGTTGCGCTGCAACGCACGGCGTCTGGCCGGCGGTAGCAACAGTAAAGTGTGGCGTGCGCCCCGGTAGTGACGCGCACGGTATTTGGCGAACCCGTCCTGGCGGCCAGGGGTGTGTTTTTTGTGCATGATGCACCTCGCGTGAATTCAGCTTTCTACGGTCAGCACCGAAATGCCGCTGGCCTTGGCCTGGCAGACCAGCTCGCAGGTGTCGTCCCCACCGGGCAGGGCGATGACCACATCGGGGCGGCTGTCGGTGAGCATGAAATGGTTGCGCTGGCGTTCCGCCTGTTTGCCGTGGCGTTGCCAGTTGGGCGGGTAGCGCACCACGTCGATGCCCAGTTCCCGCGCCCAGTCCTCGACGTCGCTGCCGAGGAATTGGTTGCCGCCGTGAATGAGTACCCGCACCGGGCGCAGGCGATGGTAAGCGTCCAGCACTTGGCGGGACATGTGGGTGTCGGCGTAATGACGACCTGCACAGATCAAGACGCGCATAAAAATTTCCTTACATGGCAAACGCTGCCTTTGCGTAGGAGCCGGCTTGCCGGCGATGAGGCCCTTGGGGTCACCGTTGTTTAACGGGACGCCATCGCCGGCAAGCCGGCTCCTACAAGGAGGGGCAGTGTGAAACTCAGTACCACTGCTTGAAGCGGCGGATGTAGATCGTCTTCATCAATTGGGCCACGCAGCAGTAGCTGAGCAGGGTGCCCACCAACCATGGGAAGTACGCCATCGGCAGCGGTTGCAGGCCCACCAGGGTGCCCAGCGGCGAGAACGGTACGTAGATCCCCAGCACGATCACCACGCAGGTCATCATCAACACCGGCCAGGCGGCGGTGCTCTGGAAGAACGGGATCTTGCGGGTACGCAGCATGTGCACCACCAGGGTTTGCGAGAGCAGGCCCTCGATAAACCAACCGGACTGGAACAGGGTCTGCATTTCCACACTGTTGGCGGCGAACACGTACCACATCAGCGCAAAGGTGGTGATGTCGAAGATCGATGAGGTCGGCCCGATCCAGATCATGAAGCGGCCGATGTTTTTGGCATCCCACTTGCGTGGCTTGGCCAGGTATTCCTTGTCCATCTTGTCCCACGGCAGGGCCAGCTGGGAGATGTCGTACATCAGGTTCTGCAGCAGCAGGTGGATCGACAGCATCGGCAGGAACGGAATGAACGCACTCGCCACCAGCACCGAGAACACGTTGCCGAAGTTGGAACTGGCGGTCATGTTCAGGTACTTCATGATATTGCCGAAGGTTTCACGGCCCTTGAGCACACCTTCTTCCAGCACCATCAGGCTCTTTTCCAGCAGGATGATGTCGGCCGATTCCTTGGCAATGTCAGTACCGCTGTCCACCGAGATACCCACGTCGGCATCGCGCAGCGCCGGCGCATCGTTGATGCCGTCACCGAGGAAGCCCACGGTGTGCCCATTGGCTTGCAGCGCCTTGAGCACCCGGGATTTCTGCAGCGGTGTCAGTTTGGCGAACACGGTGCGTTCTTCCACACGGCGCAGCAGGGTGGCGTCGTCCATCGCTTCGATTTCGGCACCCAGCAGCGGCTCGCCCGGCTCCAGGCCGACCTGGCGGCAGATCTTGCTGGTGACCACGGCGTTGTCGCCGGTCAGCACCTTGATCGCCACGCCGATCTGTTGCAGTGCAGCAATGGCAGGGCCTGCGGTTTCCTTCGGTGGATCAAGGAAGGTCAGGAAGCCCTGGATTACCAGGTTGCGCTCATCGGCGGTGGTGTACTGCTGGCGTGCCAGCGATTTAGGGATGTGACGGGTGGCCACCACCAGCACACGGAAACCGTCTTCGTTGTAGTCGTTGGCCAGCGCCAGCAATTCCTCGCGGCGGCGCTCATCCAGCGGCACGGCTTTACCGGCTTCCAGCATGTGCGTGGAAATGCTCAGCATCTCCTCCACGGCGCCTTTGCACACCAGCAATTGGTCGTCAGCGGCATCCTTGACCACGATCGACAGGCGACGGCGGACAAAGTCGAACGGCAGCTCATCGACCTTGCTGTAGGCAAATGGCACCTGGAACTTAGGGTTCTGCTCCGAGAACTGCACCACGGCCCGGTCCATCAGGTTCTTCATGCCGCTCTGGTGATAGCTGTTGAGCCAGGCCAGGGACAGCACTGCGTCATCACGCTGGCCAAAGGCGTTGACGTGATGCTCGAGGATGATCTTGTCCTGGGTCAGGGTGCCGGTCTTGTCGGTGCACAGCACGTCCATCGAACCGAAGTTCTGGATCGCATTGAGGCGCTTGACCACCACTTTGCGCTTGGCCATGGCGTTCGCGCCCTTGGCCAGGTTGGCGCTGACGATCATCGGCAGCATTTCCGGGGTGAGGCCCACCGCAACCGCCAGCGCGAAGAGGAACGCATCGCCCCAGTCGCCCTTGGAGAAACCGTTGAGGAAGAACACGATCGGCACCATCACCAGCATGAAGCGGATCAACAACCAGCTGACGCTGTTCACCCCACGGTCGAAGGCGGTTTGCACCCGAGAGCCGACAATCGCCTTGGCCAGGGAGCCAAAGTAAGTGCGCGGCCCGGTGGCGACCACCACGGCTTTGGCGCGGCCGCTGACCACGTTGGTGCCCATGAAGCAGATGTTGGGCAGGTCCAGCAGGTTGCCCTGGTCGGCAGCCACCGGCCCGGCGGATTTCTGTGTGACATCGCCGAGGGTGTCGTACTTCTCCACCGGCAAGGCTTCGCCGGTCAGCACCGCCTGGCTGATGAACAGGTCGCGGGATTCGATCAAGCGGATGTCCGCCGGGATCATGTCGCCGGCCGACAGCTGCACGATATCGCCGGCCACCAGCTCGCGCATCGGCACTTCGCGCAGGGTGGGTTGCGAACCTACCTGCTCACGGCGCAACACGGTGGCCGTGGTGCGTACCATGGCTTTCAGGGCTTCGGCAGATTTGGCCGAACGGTGTTCCTGCCAGAAGCGCAGCAGGCTGCTGAGCAGCACCATGGTCATGATGATGATGACTTTGGTCGGGTCTGCGTCTTCGCCTTCCTGCATTGGTAGCCAGCAGTCGGTGAAGAAGCTGATCCCGCCCAGGGTCAGCAGCACATAGATGAACGGGTTGTTCAGTGCCTGCAGGAACTGGACGATGGCGTGAGGCGGCTTGTCATGGGCGACTTCGTTGTAGCCTTCCCGTTGCAGACGGGCAGAGGCGTCCAGCTCGGTCAGGCCATCCTGGGTGGCACGTACGTTCGCCAGGGTGGCCGACAGGCCGTTGTGGGCTTCGCGGGCGGCACGCATCGACAGTTTGGTGTCGGCATCGGTGCCATTTTTCTTGTGCAGCGGCGGGTTTTTTACGGCGCTCATTGTGTGTACTCCTGTCGCCAATTTTCGACAAAACATACCCGGTACTTACCTGACTGCAGGCGAGCGAAAGCATGCCGAGTCGCTAACTTCGCGATCGGTTTAAATAAGGTACTTACATAACTTCTACGGGTGCGTTAGTTAAAACGCGCGCAGCGGTTTACAACTGGAAGTGTTCATAAAGAACTCCAGGGTCTTAATTGGGAAGTTGCTGTTTCCAGCCGGTTCAGGCGGCGCGAGCGCTCAGGTAAAGACCGAGCAGCAGGCCGGTCTGGGCCGGTCTGGAAACCTGCGGTCTTTGTGGGTCTTGAGGGTCGGCGTGGTCCCACTGCTGGACCAATTGGCCGGTGGCAGGGCAGACACGCCAGTGCGCCAGCGGAGGGGCCGGGCGCACTTGGGGGGAGGGTGCAGCAAAGGCTGAACGAGTTGGCGAAAAGCCAACAGGCTCGCGGCACAGCTTGGCGCGCAGGGCGGCGGCAAGGGTGCGTACATCGGGCAAAGCAAGGGTTAGCAAGGTCATAACACACCTCGGGACCGGACGGGCGACCGGCGAGGCAGTTACGGTGGAGCATCGAGCTCCAGCGCAGCTTACCGGACCGGGGAGGCAAGTCCTGTCATATTCTGGATTTGGCGCCCGATGCCCGCAGATGCGGTGCTCGGACAGCGACTAGATACTGTGTCCATTGGCTTCTTTTGTGAGGTTTAAAAAAGGCCCCAGTGGCGGGCAGGGGCAATCTACTCAGGCGGTTACAAAATGTCAACGCATGATTAATTAAAGTGCCCGATGTTCAGAGTTCATTCAGACAAGAGGCACTCGCAAGTTGACGGGTATATAACTTCATTTGCCCTGTGCCGCCAGAACTGCCAGATAGATCAATACCACGCTACAGACTTACTGATTGCCCGCAATATTCTCCGCTAAAGGCTCAGGCGCAAGGCGAGGGCGGCGAGGGTGATCAACAGCACCGGCAGGGTCAGCACGATGCCGACCTTGAAGTAGTAACCCCAGGTGATGATGATGCCCTTGCGTGCCAGGATGTGCAGCCACAGCAAGGTGGCCAGGCTGCCGATGGGGGTGATTTTCGGGCCCAGGTCGCTGCCGATCACGTTGGCGTAGATCATCGCGTCCTTGACCACGCCGACGGCATGGCTGGACTCGATCGACAGCGCGCCGATCAACACCGTCGGCAGGTTGTTCATCGCCGAGGACAACAATGCCGTCAGCACACCGGTGCCCATGGCCGCGCCCCACACGCCATAAGTGGCGAAGGTATCGAGCCAGGTGGCCAGGTAGGTGGTGAGGCCGGCGTTACGCAAGCCGTAGACCACCAGGTACATGCCGAGGGAAAAGATCACGATTTGCCACGGTGCTTCCTTCAGCACTTTGCGCGTGGAAATTTTGTGGCCCTTGGCGGCGATCACCAGCAGGAGCACGGCGCACACGGCGGAAATCGCGCTGATCGGAATGCCCAACGGCTCCAGGGCAAAGCAACCTACCAACAGGATGCCCAGCACCCACCAGCCGGCGCGGAAGGTGGCACGGTCGTGGACGGCGCTGGCGGGATCTTCGAGGTCGGCAGGGTCGTAGGTCTGCGGGATATCGCGACGGAAGAACCACAGCAGCACCGCCAGTGTGGCCGCGACGCTGACGACATTCACCGGCACCATCACGGCGGCGTATTCGTTGAAGCCGATCTTGAAGTAGTCCGCCGAAACGATATTGACCAGGTTCGACACCACCAGCGGCAGGCTCGCCGTGTCAGCGATAAAGCCTGCTCCCATCACGAACGCCAGGGTCGCTGCCGGAGAAAAGCGCAGCGCCAGCAGCATCGACATCACGATCGGCGTCAGGATCAGCGCCGCGCCGTCGTTGGCGAACAGCGCCGAGACCAGGGCGCCGAGCAGCACCATATAGGCAAACAATCGCCGGCCGCGTCCGCGCCCCCAGCGCGCCACATGCAGGGCGGCCCAGGCAAAGAAACCGGCCTCGTCCAGCAACAGGCTGATGATGATCAGCGCGACAAAGGTCCCGGTGGCATTCCAGATGATGTGCCACACCACCGGAATGTCACCCAGGCTGATCACGCCGAAGGCCAGGGCCAGGATCGCGCCCATCGTGGCGCTCCAGCCCACCCCCAGACCCTTGGGCTGCCAGATGACCAATACGATGGTGAAGATGAAAATGGCAATTGCGACAAGCATGGGTTAACGCTCCGATGGCCCAGCAAGTGTTGCTGGCGCGCCGTGGTCGGTGGGGCAAAGCATGGATCAGTTCGCGATCGCAAAGTTCGCCTGCAGGTGAATTCGATGGCGTCGTCGCTGAAGTAACGGTCAAACCCGGTTTCAATTGATATGGATCAAACGCCTTTGAATCCGCCACAAGTGATTGAAATTAAAATGAAACACGAATGTCCTAAAATGCCTGCCCATTGCTGATGAAGGAAGACCCCGCGTGACCCGTGCCACTCGCAACCTGCGCAAGACCCTGGATTCCGTCGCGGAAAATAACGAAACCGCGGCGTTCGACCTGATGCGCGCCGTCGAAAAACTCGGTGATGAAGTGCTGCGCCAGCGCCTGCTCAATACCATCCACCGGCTCAATCAGGATGCCCACGAACTGCGCGAAGCGCGTGATTCGGTGGAGCAGGTGTCGGTCCGGCTCGCCTGAGCAAGATCGTTCAAGACAAGCCCCTTGTTGCGCTGGCATGCTTGTCGACTGTCTGTCGATGAGCCGTTTCCATGCCTACCGCCTTACCTCATTACGCCTTCGCTCGCGGCGCCATCGCCGTCATTCCCCTGTCCCTGGCCTGTGCGCCATGGGGGCTGCTGGCCGGTTCCATGGCCATTGATGCACAATTCAGCCCGCTGGAAGCCCAGGGCTTGTCCGCCATCGTGTTTGCCGGTGCCGCGCAACTGGTTGCCATCGGCATGGTCAAGAGCGGCGCCAGCCTGATTTCCATCGTACTGACCACGTTGCTGCTGACTTCCCAGCATTTGCTCTATGGCATGCACTTGCGCCCGATTCTGTCACCGCTCAAGACCCGTTGGCGCATGAGCCTGGGCTTTCTGCTCACCGACGAATTCTTCGCACTGGTCAGCCACTACGACCGCGAGACCTTCAATCGCTGGTATGCGCTGGGCGTCGGGCTGACGTTTTATATCGCCTGGAACCTGTTCACCCTGGCCGGCATCGTGCTCGGCAAGAGCATTCCCGGCCTCGATCAACTGGGCCTGGAGTTTTCCATCGCCGCCACGTTTATCGCGTTGATCACGCCGGTGGTGCGTGACCTCCCGACGGTGGTCTGCGTAGCCGTGTCGTTGCTGTTTTCGGTATGGCTGAGTTTCCTGCACTGGGAATCGGCGGTGGTGGTGTCCGGCGTGCTGGGCATGAGCGCGGGGTATGCGTGCAAGCGATTGGGAGTGGGGCAACGATGATCTACGTCATGATTGTGGCCATGGGCCTGGTGGTATTTTTCAACCGTTACCTGTTTATCGAACCGCGACTGCCGGTACGCCTCAACCGTGGCGCGCGGGAGTTCCTGGGGTTTGCCGTGCCGGGGATGCTCACGGCGATCTGTGGGCCGATCATTTTCCTGGCCGACCACCAACTCAACCTGAGCCCGGCCAACCCGTACCTGCTGGCGGGCATCAGCGCGGTGGCGTTGATGTTCTGGACGCGCAACGTGTTGATGACCGTGCTGCTGAGCATGGCGTTGTTCTATCTGTTCCGCTGGCTGCTTTGAAAAGCCAGGCGAAAAAAGCCCGCGGGAGGGCGGGCAGAAGGGAGACTTCTAAAAATGAGCGTCGCCACTATAGGTGGCACCTGCGCCCTTCACAGTGAAACAAAGTTCATGCAGCCGTCAGTCGGCAGCGCGGCAGTGGTACAGTCGCGTTTTTTTCCAACGGAGCAATGGCATGCACAAGGTGGTAATTGGCGCACTGGTACTGGCGGCCCTGGCCGGTTGCGCGGGTTCGAAGATGAAAGAGGCGCGTGCGGGCACACCTTACAAAACCCTGGCTTCGGACAAGGCCACCCTGGTCGTTGCCGAGTGCGTGCAGTTCGGCTGGCAGGATGAAAGTGTGTTCGGCGTTGACGCTGGCGGCTTCAAGGAGCCAACCGGGGCGGGCGGTTTTACCGTTTACACCACTGCGGGAGATTACTTTGTCGACGTGCTGAGCGCGGGCACCGGTTCCACCATCAAGTACTACGCCGCAGAAGACAATATGCCGGCCAAGCGGCGATTGGCCGCACTCGCGACCTGCCTGTAATCCCTTGCCTTAGTGGTTTTAGGAAATGCCTGGCACGACAGCCGCGAGGCATTAGCTTATGATTCACCCGCTCGCCCGACATGATGGCTCTTTACCAGCACACGGACGTCGAGGCCTAAACGTCGGGCGAGCATCCCCCATTCTTCAGCGCGGCATGTACCCCAGGTGCCAGCGCCGGGGGATTTTCAACGAGAGCAGCCCCAACAACCCCGCCAACACACCGCTGACCAGCAGCGCCTTCAAGCCCATCTGCTGCTCCAGCAGCGCCCCTATCACGGCACCCACGAACATCCCGGCCCACGGGATCAACTGTACGCGCCAGCCACTGCGGCGCTCGCCGAGCAGCCAACGACCCAGCCCGCGGCCAAACCGAGAAAGCGCCCCGGTCACATACGTCAGCCCCACCGGCAGTCCGTTCACCTCTTCCACTGCCGCATTAAGCATGCCCATCGCGATGATCGCCGCCAGCAGCGCCGGCAACGTATCGGCGAACGGCAGCAACGCCGCCGCGCATAGCAGCGCAGCAATACACAACAGCAAAGGCAAGGCATGGCGACGGCTCATGCGGCTGATCACCACGCCCACGGCGTTGCCGACGATAAATGTCGCCACCAACAACAGCAGGCGCCCGGTCAGGCCAGGATCGCCCGCGCTGATTGCCACTGCCAGGCGTGTGGTGTTGCCGCTCATGAACGAAACAAAGTCGCCGCTTGCCATGAAGCCGATGGCATCTGTCATGCCTGCCAGTACCGACAGGCTGGCGACCAGCATCAGCCCGACTCGGCCACGCCAGCGCTGTTGATGGGCAAGTGCAGCATTGACGTAAGGCTTGCGGGGTGAAGGCAGCATAGGGCCGGGTTCCTCGGTGAGATTATCCGGCCACTACCGTAGGACGCTTTCAGCGCGCATGCAATGACCTCAGGCACGCTCCAACCCGCAAGACAGGCAAGACCCTTCCAGGCCAACAAGCGCGAGGCGGCTCGTTGCAGATTCATTTGGAAGGCTTAGCTGTTCGCGTGGCGTTCGTCTTGCGAGTCAGAAAGGAGGCAGCGCCTAACCCGCCTTGGCTTTTTCCGGCAAGTCCGCGGCCAGTTGTTCAAGGAACATCGCCAAGGCCACTTCTTCGGCCTTGAGCCCTTTGCGTATCCTTGGTTTGGGCAGTCTGGAGAGTTCACCCAGGCTGAAATGCTCCAGCACGGCGGGGTGGATGTAGCACTTGCGGCACACCGCCGGGGTGTTGCCCAATTGTTTGGCGACGGCCTTGACCATTGCCACGACGTGTCTTTTTGCATCGGACTCCGGCTGCCACTCCAATTCCCGCAACACCGCCAGCGCCATGGCGGTGCCGGCCCAGGTGCGGTAGTCCTTGGCGGTGAAGTCCGCACCGGTCAGGCTGTGCAGGTACTCATTCACATCGTTCGAGCTGACGGTGTGCCGCTCGCCGTCTTCGTCCAGGTACTGGAACAGGTTCTGCCCCGGCAACTCCAGGCAGCGTTTGACCACCGTGGCCAGGCGCCGGTCCTTGACGCTGACCTGATGCTCGACGCCGCTCTTGCCGCGAAACTGGAACTGGATCTCGCTGCCTTTTACATCCACATGGCGGGTGCGCAGGGTGGTCAGCCCGTAGGATTTGTTGTCCCTCGCATACTGGGTATTGCCGACACGAATCAGCGTTGCGTCCAGCAGCATCACCACCGTGGCCAAGACTTTTTCGCGGGTAAAGCCGGGTTCGGCGATTTGCGCTTCCAGCTGTCTGCGCAGTTTCGGCAGGGCGTTGCCGAACGCCTGCAGCCGAGAGTACTTGTCGCTGTCACGCACCTCGCGCCAGCGCGGGTGATAGCGGTACTGCTTGCGCCCACGCGCGTCGCGGCCGGTGGCTTGCAGGTGACCGCGCGAGTCGGCGCAGATCCACACGTCGGTGTAGGCCGGCGGGACCGCCAGGGCGTTCAGGCGCTTGATCTCGTCGGCGTCGGTGATGCGCACGCCCTTGGGGTCGAAGTATTGGAACTTGCCGCGCACCGTCTTGCGGCGGATGCCGGGCTGGGTATCGTCAACGTAATGCAGGTCGCGGGGCAGCGCAGAGTCGGACATGGGGCGGGTTCCTTGGCAACAAATCAGGCCGGTATGTCTGATTGACCGCAGCCGTATGCGGTCGTGCCAAAAGGTTGTTCACGCCAGTACGGCGACCGCCTTGATCTGCGCCCACAGCGTCTGGCCGGGGTGCAAGTGCAGTTGGTCGCGGGAGAAGCGCGTGATACGTGCGAGCAACGGCGTGCCTGCGGCGTCCAGGCGTACCAGCACATGCGCGCTGTTGTCCGCCGAGATCTCCTGGGTGACCGTCACTGGGAGGCGGTTGAGGATGCTGCTGTGTTCCTCGGCCTGCAGGCTCAGGCTGACATCACGCGCCTGCACCTTGATGCGCAGGGCTTTGCCGACGGCCAGCGGTGCATGGGCCACGCGCATGTTCAGGCTGCTGGCCGGCAATTGCAGAGTGAGCAACTGGTAGTGTTCGTCGTAGGCGCCGACCGTGCCGTTGATGACCACACCCGCGTCGTCGCCCAGGGCCATGGGCAGGTCAAGCCGCGCCAGGGTTTCGCCGATGGGGCCGCTGGCCAGGGCCTTGCCGTCGCTGAGCAACACGATGTGATCGGCCAGGCGTGCCACTTCATCCTGGGCATGGCTGACGTACAGCACCGGGATATCCAGCTCATCGTGCAGGCGTTCGAGGTACGGCAGGATCTCGCTTTTGCGCTTGCTGTCGAGAGCGGCCAGGGGCTCGTCCATCAACAGCAGGCTGGGGCTGGTGAGCAAGGCGCGGGCGATGCCGATGCGCTGGCGCTCACCGCCGGAGAGGTGCTGGGGGTTGCGGTCGAGCAGGTGACCGATACCCAGCAACTGCGTGGCCTGGGCCATGTCCACACGCCGCTGTTGGCGGGGTATGCGCTTGAGGCCGAACTCCAGGTTGGCCCGCACCGACAGATGCGGGAACAGGCTGGCCTCTTGAAACACATACCCCAGCGCACGTTTATGCGGGGGCGCAAACAACCCAGTGCGGCTGTCTTGCCAGACTTCATCGTTGATCTGGATGAAACCGTCTTCGGCCCGCTCAAGCCCGGCGATACAGCGCAGGCAGGTGGTCTTGCCGGACCCGGAATGCCCATACAACGCGGTCACGCCGCGCCCAGGCAGGTGCAGGTCCACGTCGAGGGCAAAGCCCGAATACGTAAGGTGCAGGCGTACATCAATCATCGACATCAGCTCCAGCCCATCTTGGTTTTACGGCTGGAGTAGAGCGCCAGCAACACCAGGAACGCGAACACCACCATGGAGCCGGCCAGCCAATGAGCCTGGGCATATTCCATGGCTTCCACATGGTCGTAGATCTGTACGGACACCACCCGGGTCTTGTCCGGGATATTGCCGCCGATCATCAGCACCACGCCGAACTCACCGACGGTGTGCGCGAACCCCAGGATGGAGGCCGTGATGAACCCTGGCCGCGCAAGGGGCAGGATCACGGTGAAAAAGGTGTCCCACGGGTTGGCGCGCAAGGTCGCGGCCACTTCCAGCGGGCGTGTGCCGATGGCGGAGAAGGCGTTTTGCAACGGCTGCACCACAAACGGCATGGAATAGATCACCGAGCCAATCACCAGCCCGGCGAAGCTGAAGGTGAGGGTGCCCAAGCCCAGCCACTGGGTGAACTGGCCGAAGTAGCCATTGGGGCCCATGGTCAACAGCAGGTAGAAGCCGATCACCGTCGGTGGCAACACCAACGGCAAGGCGACGACAGCACCGATGGGGCCGCGCCACCAGGAACGGGTGCGCGACAGCCACAGGGCAATCGGAGTGCCGATGACCAGCAGGATCACGGTGGTCAGTGAAGCCAGTTTGATGGTCAACCAAATAGCGGAAAAATCGGCACTCGATAACGGCATTTACTTGGCCAGCTCGTAGCCGTAGGACTTGATCACGGCAGCGGCTTTAGGACCTTTAAGGTACTCGACCAAGGCTTTGGCAGCGGCGCTGTCCTTGCCCTTGTTGAGGATTACTGCGTCCTGTTTGATCGGGTCGTGCAGCGAGGCTGGAACAATCCAAGCCGAACCGCTGGTGACCTTGCCGTCTTTGTAGATCTGCGACAGCGCTACAAAACCCAGCTCTGCGTTGCCGGTGGACACGAACTGATAGGCCTGGGTGATGTTCTGGCCTTCGACGATCTTGTCCTTGACCTTCTCGGTCAGCCCTTCCTTGGCCAGCACTTGGGTGGCGGCAAGGCCGTAAGGTGCGGCTTTCGGGTTGGCGATCGACAGGTGCTGGAACGCGTTTTTCTTCAGGACGTCGCCTTTGGCGTCGACGTAACCCTCTTTGGCAGACCACAGCGCCAGGGTGCCGACGGCGTAGGTGAAGCGCGAACCCTTGACGGTGTCGCCTTCGGTTTCGAGCTTTTGCGGGGTGGTGTCGTCGGCGCTCAGGAACACTTCGAACGGCGCGCCGTTCTTGATCTGGGTGTAGAACTGGCCGGTGGCGCCATAGGCGGCGACCAGTTTATGGCCGGTGTCTTTTTCGAAGTCGGCGGCAATTGCCTGGATCGGCGCGGTGAAGTTGGCAGCCACGGCCACCTGGACTTCATCGGCATGGGCCGAACCGAAGGCGAGGGCAGCGACCAGGACGGCCAGGCGTGAGGCGTGAATCTTCATGAAGCAGCTCCTTTGAGGGTGTACGGCTTGTTATAGGTAGAAGGCTTAACCGCTATGTATGGGAATATATAGCGGTTGGCCATTGCCGGTACAGTGCAAAGTTGCCTTGGGCGAGGGTTCTATTTGAACTTGGCCAGCGCCTGCTCCGCCAGCTCTCGTGTCAGCTCATACGTGCTGATGTCTTTGCCCAGGCGCAGTGCCTGGCCGGACCACAGGTTGCTGAAGCCCGCTTCATCCTTGGCCTTGAGCGGGATCAGCGCGCCGCCGGCGGTTGGGAAGGCGGGCGCAGCCAGGTTGATCGCACCCAACTCACGCATCACTCGGTTGACGATGCCCCGCGCCGGGCGACCGGTGAACAGGTTGGTCAGCGCGGTCTCGCTGGCCTGGGCATGGCGCAACGCATAATGATGGGACGCACTGACGTTGGCTTCGGGGGTAAACAGGTACGCCGTACCGATCTGCACTGCCGATGCACCGAGGGCGAATGCCGCAACGATCCCGCGCGCATCGCCGATACCACCGGCGGCAATCACCGGCACGCTGACGGCGTCGACGACTTGTGGCAACAGGGCGAACAACCCGATCTGGGTGTTGAGGTCATCGCTGAGAAACAACCCACGATGCCCGCCCGCTTCACTGCCCATCGCGATGATTGCGTCGCAGCCGTGCTGTTCCAGCCAGAGGGCTTCTTCCACGGTGGTGGCCGAAGACAGCACTTTCGCGCCCGTGGCTTTTACCCGGTCCAGCAGGGTTTTTTCCGGCAGGCCAAAGTGAAAGCTGACGACTTCGGGGCGGAATTCTTCCACCACCTGGCACGCCGCTTCGTTGAACGGTTCACGGTTGGACACCGGGGTTGGCGCGTCATAGTCGGCCCCCAATTCGCGGTAGTAGGGTTGCAGCAACGCCTTCCAGCGTCGATCGCGCGCAGCATCCGGTGCGGGCGGTTGGTGGCAGAAGAAATTCACGTTGATGGGGCGTGGGCTGGCCTGGCGAATGGTGGTCAGCGCGTCGCGCAGTTGCTCGATGCTCAGCGCTGCAGCCGGCAATGACCCCAGCGCGCCCGCCTGGTTGGCGGCGATGACCATGGCGGGGGTGGTGCCGACGGCCATGGGGGCCTGGATGATCGGCACATCAATGCCCAGCAGGTCGATAAGGCGGGTGTCTGGCCAGGTGCTCATGGGGTGCTTCTCCAGCGTTGATGAGGCTTTTCGCTGTTTTAACAGGGCCCCAGGCACCCGGCCAGTCTGTTTTATTCACTGGACGAACGCGCGGTTTCGTGGTGTGCCATCAGTTGATGGCGTTGCCCAGTACCGCGTGAATCCGCTCGGCGATATGGGTCGCGTGGGTTTCGAGGGCGAAGTGGCCGGTGTCCAGCAGTTCCACCACAGCGTTGGGGTTATCGGTTTTATAGGCATGGGCCCCAAGTGGAATAAAGAACGGATCGTTCTGGCCCCAGATCACCAGTGTCGGCACTTGTCTGGCCTTGAAGAACGCCTGGAACGCCGGGTACAGCGTCAGGTTGTTGCGGTAGTCGAGGAACAGGTCCAACTGGATCTCGTCATTGCCGGGGCGCTGCATCAGCAGGACATCGAGCATGTAGGATTCCGGCGCCACCCGTTCCGGCTGGTTTACCCCGTGCAAGTACTGGTAGCGCGTGCCCTCCAGGCTGATCACGGCGTTGCGGATCACCTCGCGATTGGCCTGGCTCGGCTCGGCCCAATAGGCACGGATCGGCGCCCACGCATCGCCCAGGCCTTCCAGGTACGCGTTGCCGTTTTGCGACACCAAGGCGCTCACACGTTCCGGGTGAGCTACCGCCAGACGCAGGCCGACCGGCGCGCCGTAATCGAAGACGTACAAGGCGTAGCGGTTCAACGCCAGCGCATCGACAAAATGTCCAACCGTGATCGCCAGGTTATCGAAGCTGTAGTGGTAATCGCGCTCGGCCGGCACTTCGGTAAAGCCGAAGCCGGGCAAATCCGGGGCAATCACCCGGAAACGCGTGGCGAGCAGGGGGATCAAGTCGCGATACATGTGCGACGAACTGGGGAAGCCGTGCAGCAGCAACATGACTGGCGCGGACGGCTCGCCAGCCTCGCGGTAGAACAGGCGAACGCCATCGACATCGACGTGACGGTAGTGAACGACAGGGGCTGGAGTGGTCATGAAAAATGCACCTCATGTAACTAGATTGGATTAAATTAAGGGTTACCGTTTTCAAAAGCTGCGCGTAAAACAGTAACCTGTCAAATGAATTATTCAGGTTAGTATTTTGTCGTGTGTAACTACCCATCAAATGAAATAGCGGTTACGATGCCAGCGTTCTCAAGAGGATTGACCATGACCCTTTCCGCACCGACTGCCGCCCCCTCGGAACCCTATGTCCTGGCCGACGATCCGGTGCTGGACATGCTCAATACCCTGGCGAATATCGACGGTGTGCCGTGGGATTTCTGGCAGGGCGATGCCGACGTAGCCGCCTGGCTGGTGCGACTGCGGTGGGTTGAGCAGGACAACCTGCCTGAATTTGCACCCGGTGCTTTACTCCGCGCTGCGCGAGAACTGCGCGAAGTGATTCGTGAGCTGGTGGCCGTGCGCAAAGCCCAGCAGCCCGGCAACCCAGCAGCGCTTAACGCCTTTTTACGCAAGGCGGTGAGCCATGCGCAGTTGGTCTGGCCAGCCTGCGAGGCACCACGGCTCGAGCGCCAACGCAAGCAACAAACGGCGGAGCAGTTCCTGGCGCCAATTGCCGAGGCGGCAGCCAGATTGTTGGTGGAAGGGGATTTCAATCTGATCCGCCGCTGCGAACATCCGGAATGCATCTTGTGGTTTTATGATCGCACCAAGGCCCACAAGCGTCGCTGGTGCAGCATGGCGCTGTGTGGCAATCGGCATAAGGTCGCCGAATTTCGTAAACGCAAATTGAAGCTTTAAAGGAGATGGCTTTGAAGGAGATGGCTTTGAAGGAGATGGCTTTGCAGGAAATCCAGGAGCAATACGTTGAGGCAATCCGGGTCTCGGGCTTAAGCATCCGCACCCGCAACGCGGACGAGATGACACCGTCCAGTGCGAAGATCGGCCTGTTGTGGCAGCGTTTTTTCAGTGAGGGGCTGTGCGAAAAGATTCCGGAGAAACGACCGAACTCGCCCGTCTATGGCGTGTACAGCCGCTATGAGTCGGATGCGAATGGCGCGTTTGATGTGACGGCGGGTGTCGCAACCGCTGAGCCGGCTGCCGGTTTTGAGAGCTTGGTGATAGAGGCCGGGCGCTACCTGGTATTTGAGGCCCGTGGCCAGATGCCGGACGCGATCATCAAGACCTGGCAGCAGATCTGGACTTGTTTCCAGCAGCCTGGCGCCCCAGCCCGTGCCTACGTCACCGACTTCGAGGTTTATCAGGCCGGCGATCTGGCATTCATCTATATCGGTGTTCGCTAAGGCTTGAACGCCTGCTCCCGCGCCAGCAACTGCTGTTTGCGCTCCACGCCCCAGCGATAGCCGGACAGGTCGCCATTACTGCGCACCACGCGGTGGCAAGGGATTGCCACCGCCAGGCTGTTAGCGCCACACGCTTGTGCCACCGCCCGGAAGGACTTCGGGGCGCCGATGCGCTCGGCGATCTGCGCGTAACTTGCCGTGCTGCCCGGCGGGATATCGCGCAAGGCTTGCCACACCCGTTCCTGAAAGGCCGTACCGCGCAGATCCAGCGGCAAGTCCAGGCCCAGCGCCGGCGCTTCGATAAACCCCACGACCTGTGCGACCAACTGTTCGAAGCGCGGATCGGCGCCCACCAGCTCGGCCTTGGGAAATTGGTCCTGCAGGTCGTGCACCAATTGGTCCGGGTCATCCCCCAGCAGAATTGCGCACACGCCACGGGCACTTTGCGCCACCAGAATCGCGCCCAGCGAGCACTGCCCGACGGCGAACAGGATCGCGTTGTGGGTGCCACCGGCCTTGTAGTCACTGGGCGTCATGCCGAGCAACTGATTGGCCGACGCATAAAAGCGGCTGCTGGAATTGAAACCGGCGTCATACAGCGCATCTGTCACCGAGTGCGCACCCTTGAGGCTATTGCGCACCTTGCGCGAACGGTGGGCGCTGGCGTAGCCCTTGGGGGTCAGGCCGGTGACGGCCTTGAATACACGATGAAAGTGGAAGGGACTCAGGTTGGCTTGCAGGGCCAGCGCGTTCAGGCTGGGCGCGGTTTCAGCCTGTTCGATATGGCGACAGGCGTCGGCCACCAATTGTGCATGGTGCGCCGCGAGCTGCGTTTGATCCCCGGCTGCGCGCTGGCTGGCGCGATAACCTGCGGCTTCGGCTTGTGCCGGCGTGTCGAAGAATTCGATATTTTCCGGGCGTGGCAGCCGCGAAGCGCTGCTGGGGCGGCAGTACACCCCGGTGGTTTTCACGCCGTAGACGAACAGCGCATCAGCCTGGGGATCTCGGGCCAGAATGGCGGCCCAGCGGGGGTCATGTTCGGTACTCATGGTCGGCACTCTTGACGGATCCTGGCCAGATTAGTCGTGCCGCGAGCGCCTGGCACTCTGAAACTTGCGGTCAAATCAACCGGCGGTGCGAAAAGTCAGGTTGATGCGCTGCGGGCCCATGACCGGGTGCACGCCTTCCTTGATCGGCATCACGCCGTGAAAGCGCAGGCGATCCACGCCGCCCCAGACCAGCACGTCACCATGGAACAGTGAGACTTTCTGGGGCTTGTCACTGCGCTCATGGCCGCCAAACAGGAAAATCGCTGGCAACCCGAGCGACACCGAGACCACCGGTTCGCTGTAGCGGCGCTCGTTTTTGTCCTGGTGCAGCGACATTTTGGCGCCTGGCACATAACGGTTGATCAGGCAGGCGTCAGGAGCAAAGTCGACAAAGCCGGCTTCTGCCGCCGCCACGACGGCCAACTGCCGCAAGGCGTCCGGCATCGGCGGCCAGGGCCGCTGGGTGCGTGGGTCGAGTGGCGCGTAGCGGTAGCCGGAGGTGTCGGTGGTCCAGCCCAGGTCGCCGCAGCTGCTTAATGCGGCTGACATGGTAAAGCCGCCGGGCGTGACCATTTGCCGAAACGGTGATTGGGCCAGCACCTGCCGTAGTTCCGGCAGAAGGCGCTCAATCCAGGGCAGGGCGTAACCCCTTAATACGTAGGACTGTTCGCCGATTTGCTCGCGCCCCGCAGGTTGCTGCAAGGCGTCATCGGCGAACAGGTCAGCGGTGGGGCCAGGCATCGGCTTACAGCGCCTTGCTCACATTGATGTCGGTGATTTCGTCACTGGCATCGTGAATCTTCGCCAGGGCTTGCTTGGCTTCTTCCGCGCTGTTGGTGTGCAGTTGAGCGAACTCGAAGCGACGTTCGCCGTTGAGCTTGTACTTGATCACGTATTTGGTGGTAGCGGTCACGGTGATTTCCTGTGGGGTATTCGGTTCAGCTCAATTTGGAGCTGGTACGCCGCACAATGCGGATCTTGTGGGACAACGCGGGTTTGCGGGTCACGCTGATTGCACGGCGCGTGACGACGTCCAAGGTGATGTTCCAGAAACCGGTGCTCGGTGCGGTGATTTTGGCAGGGAACTTGTCGAATGCGCCGCCGTGGTAGGTGTGGCGACCGCCGTTCTTGAAGCTACGAAAATTCGCGTCGCTCATCAGGCGAATATTACAAGTCTGCGAGCATTCGATGACAACAATGTCTCCCTCGTTGAGGTGCTCGCGCTGGTGGATGAATTTCATGAGGGTGTCTCCAGAAGGGCTTTTTCTGAAAAATCAGAACGATACGTAGGTTAAGATGGAGTTTATCAGCCCCAGCGCGTTTATTATCGGCCCGTATTCAACGACGTCGACAATTTAAAACAGTTATTTACCGAGTTATCAGGGATAAATCCTACGTGGGCGGGAGAAAAATACCATCCCCGCTGTCGTAGGGTCTTTATCGGAGGTTTTGTATGAAGTGGAGTGTGTTGGTTCTGGCCCTGGCGATTGGTGGATGTGCTTCGGTTGCAGATATCAAGCAGACCCCGCCGACCTTGGCGGTCATTTCCGGGAAGAAACCACAGGAATATGCCGCGTGTGTGGTGCAGAAACTGTCGGCGACCCGCCGGCCGCCGCAGATCGAGCCACATAAGGACGGTGGTGTGCAGGTAATCGTGCCGCAGAAATTTTCCGCCGACCCTTCGGCGATTTTCGAAATTGATGAGCGTTCCAGTGGCAGCAGCATCAAGCTCTACGAGAGCATGTCAAATGTGCCGATCCGTCCGGGTGACGTGAAGAAGGCAGGCGAAGAGTGCATTTCCGGCTGATAAGGCCCGTTCAACCCAGCGACTTCGATTCCGATAAAAGCCTGGCCCGACCCACGTGGGGCCGGGCTTTTTTTGTTGGCCAGCAGGCAGCGGCTGTGCGATCCAACCCGCAGAAGACGTGCCGACGGGGCAGGGCATCCGTTAAACTCTCGCCCCATCAATGCAAACATGCCGCGCAAACCTTCTGTTCGTGCGGCATTTGTCTTCTTCGGGAAATTTCATGAAGCGTGAACACGTCAGGGCCCGCCAGGCCGAAGGCCAGATAACGGCCACTCACATCATCCAGAACCCGGCCGACCTGGGCGAGTGGATCGTCTTCTTCAAGAAAAGCGGCGGCCGCAGTTTTTTCCTGGTGGACGATCAGGATGAAGTCGAGTCGTTCCCGCGTCTTGACGACCTGGTGGAGACCATTCGAGGCCTGGGTATCAAGTTCGCCGATATTCAGCTGTAAACGTAACGCCTACTTACAAACCACCACCACACTGCGGTTTTTGTAGTTGCCCACGTCCTGGCCCAGTGTCTTTTCACTTTCCTTGAGTGAAGGCGTGCCTTCGGTGCCGACGATACGGTAGCCGGTGCCCGCACAAGAAGCGTCGGCCTTTTCATAGCAACTGGCCCAGGAATTGGCTTCGCCGGAGCAGTCGATGGTCAGGCCTTGTTCGCCGTTTTTCAGGTAGACGTCAGAAGTGGTGGTGCACCCGGCGAGCGCCAGTACCGCAATCAGTGCCAGAATCTTGTTCATGTGTGTTCATCATCGAGGGTGTTGGAGGGGCGCTGACACTGTCGTGGGGCGTTTCGGCGAGATTATAGCGAACTGCCATCTACGTACAGGCAAACACAAAAAAGCCCCGGTCACCGGGGCTATTTGCGCAGGGCATTGATGCTTACTTGGTCTTGGGGCGTTTGCTCGAGGCATGGCCCGCTTCATCCACAAACACCTCTGCTACGGCGATTGCCTGGCTTTCGCTCGCGAATGCGCCAGCAACGCTGTCGCCGTGAAAGTTGATCAAGTGCCAACCGTCCGCTCGCTTGGTGATCAGGTAGCCGTTCACGCCTTTTGGTTCTGACATCTATCAAGTATCTCGTGGTCTGGTTCAAGGGCCTAATGATAGCGCCAAATGTCGCGAGGCCGCGCAAGTTATTCTAGGTCAGTGTTCTGGGTCCGAAAGCGTGCTAAAAAGGTTGCAGCCCTTTGAGAATCCGAGGTGCGGGCATTTTTTGCCGTGCCGGTGAAAACCCGCTGTGCAATTTGAGCGGAACTTACGCCGACATTTTTTCTCTATGATGACATCGCAACGCCAGCAGGACCCATTGTAAGGTGACTGCGGCCTGATTAGACTGCGCCGAATTCCGTACGCACAGCCCTTTGTAAGGACCCATATGATCAAGAAATGCTTGTTCCCAGCAGCCGGTTACGGCACTCGCTTCTTGCCAGCGACCAAGGCCATGCCCAAAGAGATGCTGCCGGTGGTGAACAAGCCACTGATTCAGTACGGCGTCGAAGAGGCACTGGATGCCGGTCTGAACGAGATCTCCATCGTCACCGGTCGCGGTAAGCGCGCGCTGGAAGACCACTTCGATATCAGCTACGAGCTGGAAAACCAGATCAAGGGCACCGACAAGGAAAAATACCTGGTCGGTATCCGCAAACTGCTCGACGAGTGCTCGTTCTCCTACACCCGTCAGACCCAGATGAAAGGCCTCGGCCACGCGATCCTGACCGGCCGCCCACTGATCGGTGACGAACCGTTCGCCGTGGTCCTGGCGGATGACTTGTGCGTGAACCTGGAAGGCGACGGTGTGCTGACCCAGATGGTCAAGCTCTACCAGAAATACCGCTGCACCATCGTTGCGGTGATGGAAGTGAACCCGACCGAAACCAACAAGTACGGCGTTATCGCCGGCGACGACATTGGCGATGGCCTGATCCGCGTACGTGACATGGTTGAAAAGCCGGCACCGGAAGACGCACCTTCCAACCTGGCGATCATCGGGCGCTACATCCTGACCCCGGATATCTTCAAGTTGATCGAAGAAACCGAGCCAGGCAAGGGTGGCGAGATCCAGATCACCGACGCCCTGCTCAAGCAAGCCAAAGACGGTTGCGTGATCGCCTACAAGTTCAAGGGCCAGCGTTTCGACTGCGGCGGTGCCGAAGGCTACATCGAAGCGACCAACTTCTGCTACGAACACTTCTACAAGACTGGCAAGGCTTACTGATTCACGGTGTAAGCAGTCCGCTCTAAAAAAGCCACCTTCGGGTGGCTTTTTCGTTTTTCAGCCCCATGTAAGTCGGTATGCTGATGTCCTGCCGAGGAGAGTGAAATGGCCTACGATTTTGACCTGTATGTAATTGGCGCCGGTTCCGGCGGTGTTCGCGCGGCGCGCTTTGCGGCGGGCTTTGGTGCCAAGGTGGCCGTGGCGGAAAGCCGCTACCTGGGCGGCACCTGCGTCAACGTCGGCTGCGTGCCGAAAAAGCTGCTGGTGTACGGAGCACATTTTGCCGAAGACTTTGAGCAAGCCAGCGGTTTTGGCTGGTCGCTGGGCGAGGCGAATTTTGACTGGGCGACCTTGATCGCCAACAAGGACCGCGAGATCAATCGCCTCAACGGCATCTACCGCAACCTGCTGGTCAACAGCGGCGTGACCCTGCATGAGGGGCATGCGCGCGTGGTTGATCCGCATCAGGTCGAGATCAATGGCGAGCGCTTCACCGCCAAGCACATTCTGATTGCTACCGGTGGCTGGCCGCAGATTCCGGAGATTCCAGGGCGTGAACACGCGATTGGCTCCAATGAAGCGTTCTTCCTCAAGGAGCTGCCCAAGCGCGTGTTGGTCGTCGGGGGTGGTTATATTGCCGTCGAGTTCGCCGGGATCTTCCACGGCCTGGGTGCGCAGACAACCCTGCTGTATCGCGGCGATTTGTTCCTGCGCGGCTTCGACGGTTCGGTGCGCACGCACCTGAAGGAAGAGCTGACCAAGCGCGGCCTGGACCTGCAATTCAATGCCGACATCGAGCGCATCGACAAGCAGGCCGACGGCAGCCTCAAGGCGACGCTGAAAGACGGCCGCGTGCTGGAAGCCGACTGCGTGTTCTACGCCACCGGGCGTCGTCCGATGCTGGATAACCTGGGGTTGGAGAACACGGGCGTCAAGCTCGACAAGCGTGGCTTCGTTGAGGTCGATGACCTGTACCAGACCGCTGAATCATCGATCCTGGCCATCGGCGACGTGATCGGCCGCGTGCAACTGACGCCGGTTGCCCTGGCCGAAGGCATGGCGGTGGCGCGCCGCCTGTTCAAGCCTGAACAGTATCGCCCGGTGGATTACGCGATGATCCCGACGGCGGTGTTCAGCCTGCCGAACATCGGCACCGTGGGCCTGAGCGAAGAGGAAGCAAAAGAGAAGGGTCACAAGGTGCAGATTTTTGAAAGCCGCTTCCGGCCGATGAAACTGACCCTGACCGAGTGCCAGGAAAAGACCCTGATGAAACTGGTGGTCGACGCCGACACCGACAAAGTGTTGGGTTGCCACATGGTCGGTCCGGATGCGGGTGAAATCGTGCAGGGCCTGGCGATCGCGCTCAAGGCGGGCGCGACCAAGCAGCATTTCGATGAAACCATCGGCGTGCATCCCACGGCGGCGGAAGAGTTCGTCACCATGCGCACGCCCGTAGCGGGCTGAATCAGGCTTTGGGGGTTGCCTCTGGCGCCGTTGCAACGGCGGCCGCCAGGCGCAATGCCTCGATACTGGCCTGGGCCTTGATCAACTCCAGTTCCAGGCTCTTGTTGTTGCGCTGGTGTTCGGTCAGCGCTTCCTGGCGTGACTGGCTCTCCAGCACGGCCACCCGTAGGCGTTCCTGAAGCAAGGTGCGCTCGCTGTCTATCAGGCCGACCTGTTCGCTCAGCTTGAGTTGCTGGGCTTGATCCTTGCGGGACTGTTCCTGCAAGGCGGCCAACTCCTTCGCGGTCACCCGATGTTCGATCAACAGGCGCTCGTTGTCGCGATGCAGTTGGGTGATCTCATCCTGACGCACCATGGCGCTTTGCTGTGCCTGGCGCAATTCGGCCTGGACCTGCTGCAACTGGCCTTCGTGGCGGCGCTGTTCCTGCTCGCGCTGCTCCTTGATTGCATTGCGGTAATGCTCCAGGGCGTCTCGGGCATGCAGGTGCTTTTCTTCCAGCGAACGAATCTGTTCGTCCTTGTCGTTGATCCGTAACTCGTAATCGCTGCACGCCTGGCTCAGCCCGGCGTTACGGGTTTGTTCGGTCTGCAGGCTGGTGCTGGCGGTGTGCAGGGCAGCGCTTTCTTCTGCCAGGGCTGCGGCCTGGATATCAAGCTGTTGCTTGAGCTGCCCATGAGCGTCTTCGAGCGCTTCTATCTGGGCGAGCAGGGCGGCTTTTTGCTGTTCGAACTGTGCCAGGGCCAGGTCGATTGGCTCCTGGGCCTTGTCTTTCAGGCGCTGGGCCAGGCGTGCGACCAGTTCGCCAAGTTCGTCGTCGATCGGCGCCTCAGTGATGGTGACGCGGGTTTCGCTGTCGTCCAGCTCTTTCAAATAGCGATGAATCGTGGTTTTCGAACCGGTGTTGCCCATTTCGATGCGTACAGCGTCGATGCTGGGGTTTTCGCCACGGGCGAGGATCGCCAGGCGTGCCGTTTGAACTACTGCTTTATTGATGCCGCCGCGAGCCATGGGGTCTCCGTCGATTTCGTAGTGTGGTACGTGGTATGTATATACGTACTGTAACAAGAATAAAAATCTGTTTAAATTCATAGTTTAACAGATGGGATATTGGCGTATTATCCCGTGTCATGCGCATTTAATCCGCGAAAGTACCCGCCAGCAGTACGAATAGGCCTCCCATGAGCGATCTGGATCGTTACCTCAACGCCGCTACCCGCGATAACACGCGGCGTAGCTATCGCGCGGCCATCGAGCATTTCGAAGTGAGTTGGGGAGGTTTCCTGCCGGCGACCAGCGACAGCGTGGCGCGGTACCTGGTCGCTCATGCCGGAGTGCTGGCTGTCAACACCTTGAAGCTGCGGCTCTCTGCGTTGGCGCAGTGGCACACGAGCCAGGGTTTTCCCGACCCGACCAAGGCGCCGGTGGTGCGCAAGGTGCTCAAGGGCATCCGTGCCGTGCACCCGGCGCAGGAGAAACAGGCCGAACCCTTGCAGCTCAAGCATCTGGAGCAGGTGGTGGCGTCTCTTGACGTTGAGGCGAAAGAGGCGGCGCAGGCACAGGACCCGCCGCGGTTGCTGCGCGCCAAGCGTGACACCGCACTGATCCTGCTGGGCTTCTGGCGTGGCTTCCGTAGCGATGAGCTGTGCCGTCTCGACATCGAGCATGTGCAGGCTACGCCCGGTGCGGGCATCAGCCTGTACCTGCCGCGCAGCAAAAGCGACCGCGACAACCTCGGCAAGACCTACCACACCCCGGCGCTGTTACGCCTGTGCCCGGTACAGGCCTACAGCGAGTGGCTCAGCGCCTCGGCATTGGTGCGGGGCCCGGTGTTCCGAGGCATCGATCGCTGGGGCAACCTGGGGGAGGAGGGCTTGCACCCCAACAGCGTGATCCCGTTGCTGCGCCAGGCGCTGGAGCGCGCCGGCATCCCTGCCGAGCAATACACCAGCCACTCACTGCGTCGCGGTTTTGCCACCTGGGCTCATCGCAGCGGCTGGGATCTCAAGTCGTTGATGAGTTACGTCGGCTGGAGCGACATGAAATCCGCCATGCGCTATGTTGAAGCGACGCCCTTTCTTGGCATGACCTTGGCGACCCAGCCGCTGCTTTGAGATTTCTTCTATTAATACAGTCACCTGATAGGGAAAACCAATCGTCAGCATCAGGTTTGCCAATGAGCCATCGGCCGAGAGAGTGGGTAGGATTCACTTCATCAACTTCTTCACCCCTTCTACAAAACCTGACGGAGAGTCAACGATGCCTATCATCAACAGCCAAGTAAAACCGTTCAAAGCTACCGCCTACAAAAACGGCAACTTCGTAGATGTGTCCGACGCTGACCTGAAAGGCAAGTGGTCCGTTGTGTTCTTCTACCCAGCCGACTTCACCTTCGTTTGCCCAACCGAGCTGGAAGACCTGGCTGACAACTACGCCGAATTCCAGAAACTGGGCGTCGAAATCTACAGCGTTTCCACCGACACTCACTTTGCCCACGCTGCCTGGCACAACACTTCGCCAGCCATCGGCAAGATCCAGTACACCATGATCGGCGACCCAACCCTGACCATCTCCCGCAACTTCGACGTACTGATCGAAGAAGCTGGCCTGGCAGACCGCGGTACTTTCGTGATCAACCCAGAAGGTCAGATCAAGATCGTTGAACTGAATGACGGTGGTGTTGGCCGTGACGCTTCCGAGCTGCTGCGCAAAATCAAGGCCGCTCAATACGTCGCTGCCCACCCAGGCGAAGTCTGCCCAGCCAAGTGGAAAGAAGGCGAAGCCACCCTGGCTCCGTCCCTGGACCTGGTCGGCAAGATCTAAGTCTGTGAAGTCTCAAGGGCGGGAATCCGCACTTAAGTAAGCTGCATCCGCCCCCAAAAACGCCCGGGCGAGATTCGCTCGGGCGTTTTTTTGTCTGCAATAAACCGAATTAATAGGAAATCGCCCGTATGTTGGACGCCAATCTTAAAGCTCAGTTGAAGTCATACCTGGAACGGGTCACCCAGCCGATCGAGATCGTCGCCTCCCTCGACGACGGTGCGAAATCCCAGGAAATGCTTGCTCTTTTGCAGGACGTTGTCAGCCTCACTACGCTGATTACCCTGAAAACCGATGGCGATGATGCGCGCAAGCCTTCGTTCTCCATCAACCGCCCGGGTGCCGATATCAGCCTGCGTTTTGCCGGCATCCCCATGGGCCATGAATTCACTTCGCTGGTGCTGGCCCTGCTGCAAGTCGGTGGCCACCCGTCGAAGGCCAGTGTCGAAGTGATCGAGCAGATCCGCGCCCTCAAAGGCGAGTTCAGCTTCGAGACCTACTTCTCGTTGTCGTGCCAGAACTGCCCGGACGTGGTCCAGGCATTGAACCTGATGGCCGTGCTCAACCCGAACATCCGCCACGTCGCCATCGATGGCGCGCTGTTCCAGGCTGAAGTCGATGAGCGCCAGATCATGGCGGTGCCCAGCGTTTACTTGAACGGTGTGAACTTCGGCCAGGGCCGTATGGGTTTGGAAGAAATCCTCGCCAAGCTCGACACCAGCGGCATTGAAAAAGCCGCCGAGAAAATCAGCGCCAAAGACGCTTTTGATGTCCTCGTCGTCGGTGGTGGCCCCGCCGGTTCTTCGGCGGCGATCTACGCGGCACGTAAAGGCATCCGTACCGGCGTCGCTGCCGAGCGTTTTGGTGGGCAGGTGCTGGACACCATGTCCATCGAGAACTTCATCTCGGTACAGGAAACCGAAGGCCCGAAACTGGCCAGCGCCCTGGAAACCCACGTACGCCAGTACGACGTGGACATCATGAACCTGCAGCGTGCCAGCAGCCTGATCCCGGCGAAAAATGCCGGTGACCTGCACGAGATTCGCTTCGAAAGCGGTGCGACTCTCAAGTCCAAGACCGTGATCCTGGCCACCGGCGCACGCTGGAGAGAAATGGGTGTGCCCGGTGAGCAGGAATACAAGGCCAAAGGCGTCTGCTTCTGCCCACACTGCGATGGCCCGTTGTTCAAAGGCAAGCGTGTCGCGGTGATCGGCGGCGGTAACTCCGGCGTGGAAGCGGCCATCGACCTGGCGGGTATCGTCAGCCATGTCACTTTGCTCGAGTTCGACAGCAAACTGCGCGCCGATGCCGTGTTGCAGCGCAAGCTCTACAGCCTGCCGAACGTTGACGTGATCACCAGCGCGCTGACCAGTGAAGTGAAAGGCGATGGCCAGAAAGTCACCGGCCTGGCATACAAGGATCGCGACAGCGGCGAGTTCAAGACCATCGACCTGGAAGGCATCTTTGTGCAGATCGGTTTGCTGCCCAACACCGATTGGCTCAAAGGCACCGTAGAGCTGACACCGCGCGGCGAGATCATCGTCGATGCGCGTGGCGAGACTTCACTGCCGGGTGTGTTCGCCGCCGGTGACGTCACGACGGTGCCGTACAAGCAGATCGTGATTGCGGTGGGCGAGGGCGCCAAGGCTTCCCTGAGCGCTTTCGATCACCTGATCCGCACCTCCGCCCCGGCGTAATACCGAGCCCGGAAATGAAAAACCCCATGAGCGATCATGGGGTTTTTTGTTTACAGCGGCGCTGGCTGGATAATCTCGACCCAGTACGCATCCGGGTCCTTGATGAAGGCCAGGCTCTTCATGCGGCCGTCGGTCAGGCGCTTTTGGAAGTCGCAGCCCAGGGCCTCGAAACGCTCACATGCAGCGACGATATCCGGTACCGAGATGCAGATATGGCCAAAGCCGCGCGGGTCGGTATTGCCATTGTGGTAGGCGAAGTCGGCGTCGTTTTCGGTGCCGTGGTTGTGGGTCAGTTCCAGGATGCCTGGGATCGACTTCATCCACTGGGTACGTTCGGCGGCGTCAGCCGGGATCTGGGATTTGTCCACCAGGGCCAGGAAGTACAGGCTGAATTCGGCTTCCGGGAAGTCACGTTTTTCAACCAGGGAAAAGCCCAGGACGCGGGTGTAGAAGTCCAGCGACTTGGTGATGTCCTTGACCCGCAGCATGGTGTGGTTGAACACGAAGTTGGCGGTGGCGGTGTCAGGTTGGGCGGTGACGCCCGGGAAAGTGTTCAGTTCGTGCAGGCTCATGGGCCCTCCAGAAAAAATGGGGCAAACGCAGCTCTAAAATGTGAGCGGTTCCTTGGCTTGCGGCTGGCATCCGTGCAGCCGGACCATGATACGCAAGGCTCGCCCTGTGCGCCAAATGAAAAAGCCCACGCAGGCCTTGCGGCCCATAGCTGCCGGGGCTCAAACTTTGTTCCTTGGACCTTGGGTGTTTTTCGTAATGATCGAACTTCGTAAACCGCTGTTGAGTGCTGTGTGCTTGCTGTTGGCCAGCCCCCTGGTGATGGCGGCCGACCCTGAAATTCATTGGCCCAGCGGCTGGCAGGTCGAAGAAGTCGTGCCCGACGATGAGGCGCCAGTCGCGCCACAGCCGGTGTCTCGGCAACGGGCCATCAAGAATGATGAAAATGGTGCGACCTTGATGGTCATCGAGTTGACCGGAACACCCATTGAAGCGGGCCATAAGGTTAATCTCCAGGGGGTATTGCTGGAGATGCGCAAGTCCATTCAGAAAGACTTCGCCCAAGGAGGTTATCAAAGTGTGTGCAGCAAGATGCACCCTACAACATTGAGCCGCCTTGATGCGCTGGAAACTACGTGTGTGATTACCGAAAACGGGCGTCACGTGCTTTCGCAAACATTGGTGGGGGCGGTTGATACCGATAAGGCCTATGTTTTTTCATACGCTGGGCAGGCGGATGCGTACGACGCCAGCAAGGATGAAGTCAGTTCGGTGCGCGATAGCCTGAAACTTTAAGTGTTTAATTTCTGTCGATTTTGAACATTATGAAACGTTATTTAAGTTCGGTTTCGAACAGTTGAATAAAAAAAGCCCCGCATAAGCGGGGCTCTTTATTAGTGCAGCCGATCAGCCGCGAAGCCACGAATCTACAGTGGCGGCGCCGTACTGTTCTTTCCAGGCCTTGAGGCCGCGGTGGTTGCCGCCTTTGGTTTCAATCAACTCACCGGTGTGCGGGTTCTGGTAAACCTTGACCACACGAGCGCGGCGCTGTTTTGGTGCGGTAGCGGCAGTAGCGCTGGACTTGCCCAGGTTCGGATCAAGGATGGAAATAATGTCGCGCAGGCCTTTGCCATAGGTCTTCATCAGGGCTTGAAGCTTTTCTTCGAATTCGATTTCTTTCTTCAGGCCGGCGTCGTTCTTCAGGGATTCCAGCTGGGCAAGCTGCTCTTGAAGGGCTTTTTCTGCTGCGCGAAATTCGGCGAGTCTGGACAAAATCTGTACTCCAATAGTGTATTTGGCTGATATCAACTGCAGACAAAGCTATAAGCCAAGCGCTTTAAGGCGACTCAAGAAAGAAGCCGTCCCGCGAGTTCTGCACAGGCAGGAAAAATTGTAGTAGTTAATTTGCCACGAGTAAATCATGTCTTTTGTTTGAACAACATTATTTCAGCCCAGGTAGTGCATGGCTATTCAATGGCTGCCCAGGGATTTAATAAATTCATCGCAGGGTAAAGGTTTTCCAAACAGGTAGCCCTGCAGGAAATCCACGCCTTGAGCCGCCAGGTAGTCGCACTGTTCCGCGGTTTCCACACCTTCTGCAACGATGCCCAAGTCGAGCTTGCCGGACAGTTCTATGATGCTGTCCAGAATATGCCGTGATAGTGCATCGGCACCAATCATGGCGACAAAACTCTGGTCGATCTTCAAGTAGTCCACGTTGAAGTTGCGCAAGTAGCCCAGGCTGGAATGGCCGGTGCCAAAGTCATCAATGGCGATCATCACCCCCAGTTGGTGCAAGGCGTCGAACAGTTGGCGGGTGATGTCGGTGGGTTCGATCAACTCACGTTCGGTCAACTCCAGCACCAGGGTCACCTGGCCCACGGAAAAGGCGGCGAGAAACTCACGGCAGTCATCCACCAGCGCCAAATCCTGGCAGTGGCGCGCCGTGATGTTCACGCCGATATGAAACCCAGGGCTGAAGCGCGCTGCATGGGGTGCCAATTGCGCAGCGGTCTGGCGCAGCAGGGCGCGGGTCATCGGCACGATCAGGCCCGAATGCTCGGCCAGGGGGATAAACAAATCCGGGCGCACCAAGCCTTCTTTAGGGTGTCGCCAGCGCATCAGTACTTCACAACCTGCCCACTCACGGGTATCGCCGCGTACAACGGGCTGGAAATACGGAATGAATTCATTGGCCCCCAATGCGCGCTGCAGCTCGTGGGTCGGGGCCGAAGAGCGTTTCTGCAGCCAATGGGCCAACACGCCCGCGAGCACCCCAAAGAACACCACCAGGCTGAACAAAGCCGGGTAGCGGGCCTGCATGTAGCGCCACACTTCGCCGGCCGGCATGCCGACGTCGACGCTGTAGTGATAGCGCTCGGACACTAACTGATGATGGGCCACCGCAAACACCGGCACGGCGGTGTCATGCACCTTGCCATCAGCGCCCAGCCAATTTGGACCGACTTGCAGCACCAAGTGTGCGTAGCGGCTGATCAGGCGCAGGGCGTTGGTCAGGTGGAAGCCATCAATCGACGCAAAAGCAGCCTTGTCGCCGTCAACCAGTCGGTAGACCAACAGCGCGGTATCCGGTGTCACCGGGTTGCCATTCATCAACCATAACTTGCCGTCGACATAGTCGTCCGGGTTGACCGGCGATTCGTAGTTGTCACCAAACAGTGAGCTGCAATAGATGTTTTTTTGCCAGGACAAGGTCGTTGCACGCACGAACGGCCGGCGTGTGACTTGTTCGCGCAAGGCCAGTTGTGCACCGTTATCACAGGGCTGCCCCGCCAACGGCAGCAAGGCCTGGGCGGCGAGGGCGGTGTTGTCGAGCATCAGGTCGAACTGGCGCACCGCTTCCTGCGCGGTCTGGGCGGTGCTCAGTTGCAGGGTGCGTTCGGCCTGCCAATGCAGGATGACGACGCCGAGCGCAATCGGCAGCAACCCACTGAGAACGGTGATCACGTAGCGAGTGGCGCGTTTTCGCGGGCCGTTGACGGTCAGGGGCATGAAGGAAACGGCCTGTTGCAGAGGTCAGATTCCGTCGATGATAGTTGGCTCGGCGCAAATAAGCTCGCGCTCCACACACTGAACGATGCCGGGCATCTTCCCGCGCAATAAACCCCTTGCGCGGGCCAAGGCAAGGGGATTTGATAAGAGTACGGACAAACACGGTTACGCTGTGTAGAATCGATTTACGCATACAAGAATATGGACTTGCGCTCACGCAAGCCTAAGCCGTCAGAGACTGATGTAACCATGAAGCTACTCGGCTCCCCCCTCATCTTTGGTGACTTCCTCGCCCGCAGCGTGCGAGGCCTCTCCTGTGCGCCGCCCGTGCTCCTCATCCTTGCTGGCAACTGAAACCTTCACACACAAGAATGATGAGGCGCCAAATCATGGCAGATCTATACGAAAACCCAATGGGCCTGATGGGCTTTGAATTTATCGAATTCGCGTCGCCGACGCCGGGCACCCTGGAGCCGATCTTCGAGATCATGGGCTTCACCAAGGTCGCGACCCACCGTTCCAAGAACGTGCACCTGTACCGCCAGGGCGAGATCAACCTGATCCTCAACAACGAACCCAACAGCATCGCCTCCTACTTTGCGGCCGAACACGGCCCGTCGGTGTGTGGCATGGCGTTTCGCGTCAAGGATTCGCAAAAAGCCTACCACCGTGCCCTGGAGTTGGGTGCGCAGCCGATCCACATCGAAACCGGCCCGATGGAGCTGAACCTGCCGGCGATCAAGGGTATCGGCGGTGCGCCGCTCTACCTGATCGACCGTTTCGGCGAAGGCAGCTCGATCTACGATATCGACTTCGTCTACCTCGAAGGCGTGGAGCGCCATCCGCAAGGCGCAGGCCTGAAGGTCATCGACCACCTGACCCACAACGTCTATCGCGGCCGCATGGTCTACTGGGCCAACTTCTACGAGAAGCTGTTCAACTTCCGTGAAGCCCGTTACTTCGACATCAAGGGTGAGTACACCGGGCTGACCTCCAAGGCCATGAGCGCCCCGGACGGCATGATTCGCATCCCGCTCAACGAAGAGTCGTCCAAAGGCGCCGGGCAGATCGAAGAGTTCCTGATGCAGTTCAACGGTGAAGGCATCCAGCACGTGGCGTTCCTCACCGACGACCTGGTCAAGACCTGGGACGCGCTGAAGAAGATCGGCATGCGCTTCATGACCGCGCCGCCGGACACCTACTACGAAATGCTCGAAGGCCGCCTGCCGAACCACGGCGAGCCGGTGGATCAACTGCAAGCGCGCGGCATCCTGCTGGATGGTTCTTCCGTCGAAGGCGACAAGCGCCTGCTGCTGCAGATCTTCTCCGAGACCCTGATGGGCCCGGTGTTCTTCGAATTCATCCAGCGCAAGGGCGATGATGGGTTTGGCGAGGGCAACTTCAAGGCCCTGTTCGAATCCATCGAGCGTGACCAGGTGCGTCGCGGTGTATTGACCGCCGACTAAGCGTAAAAAAGCCC